>CAMWKH010000018.1 GCA_947174805.1 uncultured Roseburia sp.
AAGTTTGTTGTAATTTAATTTACCTCTTGACAAAAGTCACTTCATAACGGAGGGTGAGAAATTTGAAAGAGACCATAAAAACAGGAGGCGTGGGGAAAAGCCCTGCCATTGAAAAAATCAACCGGCTGAATAAAATAACCAGCCGCATCCAGGCGGCTGGGGAGATGGAGAGAAAAGCCTTTCAGAAGGAAGAGGGAAGGGCGAAGGAAGTGTGGGAAAAACGAAAAGGTATCGTGGAAGAATTTCATATTTCTTTTAAAAAGTAGGAAAGGATGGGCAATGGAGAAAAAATTTTGCAGGGGAAGGGATACGAAAGTGCTGTTTTCCCAGGATACGGAAGGATGCGTGCAGGATTCTGTGAGCACGGTTTTATGGATATGGGGGGATGGGAAATGCTCCATGGAGCTGCCGGAAGGATTTCAGGAGATGGAGGAGCGCAATAAGGAAGAGATATACCCTTACGAGGAGAGGCCGGAGATTATTTTGGAGGATTTCCAGGAAGATGTTCAGATAACGGTGCAGTTTTTTGAGAAAGAGTTAAAAGAAGCGGAAGTAAGGGATGCGCTATCCCAGGTTTTTAAGCTGACAGAAGAGTCTTTTCCAGAATATAAAACGTCCCCGGAATATCTCTGGGAAGAGGCAGGAGTTCCCATTGGGTGGTTTCTCTTAACGATGGAAGATTTGGAGAAAGAACATGTAAAGGCAGTTTTTTCTTTGGAGGAGCGTATGATGCTGTTTACCTTAACGTATCCTGTGGAGAATAATTTTAAATGGCGTCCCCTCTTTAAGTACATATTTTCTACCATAAAAAAAGCAGGGAAAAGAATGGAGGGATTAAGATGAGAGATATTTGTAATGAGGATTTTGACAGTTTTTTTCTCAGGGTAAACAGGCTTTTGGAGATGGAGGAGGAAGTTTTCCAGGGGGAAGATACGGATTTTGAGATGGGATTTTCCATACAGATTCCCCGGGATTTTTCCAGGATGGAGAAAGAGGAAGCGGAAAACGTTTTTTGGTCTAAAAATCGTCCGCCGGTTTTATTTGCCAGGGCTGGAAGAAATGAAGGGATTACATTTCAGATACTATCCGGGGCAGAGGACAGGGAACCGGAAGACTGGGGGAGAAGAGCAAAGGAGCTGCTTAACCAGGGGGACCGCCGCACGGTTTTTTATGGTGATGGAAATGAAGGAAAAACATACTGGATGGAGTATAAAAGTTTTGCGGCAAGAGAGAGAATCTACAATATTCTTTTTCTGTTTCAAGTGGGAAAGGATATGATTATGGGTACATTTTACTGTCTGTTTCAGGATTACCAGATTTGGCGTTCCAGGATATTACAAATGCTGCATACTATAAGAACGGAGGAAAATACAGATGAGGGAATATAATGTAAAAGCTGCACCCATTTCATTTCTTACAATCTTAGATATAAAGAAAGAAGAGGAATTAAACTGTCACGGAAAAATGACAATGACGGGTTACATCAGTGATGATGAAGAGGAAGAATGCCTAAAGATTTTAAGGGGAGATGTGTGGGAAAAAATTGAGGCAGTGGGAGAAAAAGGTGATACGGAAATTTTGTTCTGGGGTCTGGTAACAGATTTTTCCATAGAAAGAATCAATGACCAGAAAAAAATGACTTTGGAAATTACCACGGGAAGCTGTCTTTTGGACAGAGAGGTACATATGCGGTCTTTTCAAAATCAAAACATGACGTATAAGGAGATATTCCGGCAGATTTGTGGGGAATACGAGGTTGATATTATTTTTGAGAGTTCCCTGGAAGATAAAACAGGACAATTGGTATTACAGTATGCGGAGACAGACTGGGAATTTTTTAAAAGGCTTTCCAGCAGGAAAAATAAATTTCTTGTGCCGGAATCAAAAATGCGTGGAACACGCCTGTTCTACGGTTTGCCCAGGGGGAAGAAGATTGATTTTTCAAATAATTGGGATTATAAAATGCAGAAAGACCTCGCTGGTTTTTATCGGAAAAAGAGCAATGGAATTTTAGATATCAGCGAGTCAGATTGTCTGGCTTTTATTTTCCAGGTAAGAGAAAACTATAGGATTGGCGATTATATGGAGTTTCAGGGAATACAATTTTATATTTATAAAATTATCTCAAAATATATCAAAGGAGAAATGATCCATGAGTATTATTTAATGCAGGAAAAGGGGCTGGCTGTACCTGGCGATATGCTGAAAAATGCCGCCGGGTGTTCTTTGGACGCCATGGTAAAAGAAGTGAAAGAGGATAAGGTGCAGGTAGAGATTCTCTCAGATGAAAATAAGCAGCAGGAAATTAATATTTTTTATCCCTATGCCACTGTCTACTCCACCCCGGACGGAACGGGATGGTACTGTATGCCGGAACCGGGGGATATGGTAAGGCTTACCATTCCGGGAAAACAGGAAGGGGAGGCTTTTGTCACCAGTTCCGTCCATGTGGAGACAGAGAGCCCGGACAGGAAAGACCCGGATTTTAAGGTGCTTAAGACCAAGTACCAAAAGGAAGTCCGGTTTACCCCCAACAGCATTGTGATAACCAATAATCAGGGAACAAGGATTGAGCTGACGGATAAGGAAGGGATACATTTGATAAGCGCCCATTCTGTTGTATTGGAAGCGGCGGAGGATGTGACAATTTCCAGCGATAAGGGCTCCCTTATTGCTGCGGGGACAACCTCTGTTGTGTTGAAGCAAAAGGGGACGAGTATAACCTTGGATAAAGGGATTTCCTTTACAGGGGGGGAACTTAGGGTGCAGTAGGTTTCGGATAAGGAGGAAGGGCAGAAGATGGGAAAAGATTATTTGGTAAATGGTGCGAAGTTAGTTTGTATCTGCGGAAGTAAAATCGGGAAATTAAAAATTCCAAAAGGGCATGGGGATGCCAGCAAAAAAAAGAAAAAGGCACTTTGTAAAAGAGGGGGGCTGATTATGCCCGTTACGTCAAGGCAGGGATTTGATAAAAGGATAAATTGGGAAGTTTTTTTGCGGAGACTTCTGAAAATGCAGCGTTGGGCTTTGGGAAAAAATTTGATGTGCAATATTTTTGGTCAGGATCCCATATAACGAGGAAGGAAAATTGATTTGTGTCTGTGACCACACAGGCAGGGAAGTGTGTTTGCGGTACAGATATGGGAAGCGGTATCAGTTTGTAAATTCCTGTGGATTTGTCTATACATACACGTATAATGAGAATGGAAAGTTAGAAAGTGTCATTACCCCAAGGGGAATTGTTAGGTTAAGGAATACATACGATAGCGCCGACCGTGTAATAAAGCAGGAAATGCCGGAGCAAATTATTTTTCCGGATAGAAGTTGCTTGTACATTGACCATGATGAAAAAGGAGATATCTTAAGTATAAGAAATTCTTATGGAACGATGGTAAGATATGAGTATGATAATTTAAACAGGGTTAAGGCAGTGGTTAATGGAGAAGGAAATCGAATACAGTATGAATATGATGAAAGAAATAATTTATTGAAAATTATTCATCCAGATGGAAATTTTAGAAGTTATACATATAATGAAAAGGGAAAGCCTGTACAGATCCAGGATTTTGATGGAGAAACAATTAACATAGAATATGATGTAATGGGGTTACCGGAAAAGCAATGTAATAAGGAAGGACGAGAGACAATAAAAATTTACGATAAAATGGGGAATAATTAGCAGTATAACTGACTCAATAGGCAATTAGCAAACTTTTTGTTACAATGATGCAGGGGAGCTGATTGAAGAAACTGATATCATGGGAAATACTATCCAGTATGAATACAATTTACTGGGAAAACTCTGTAAGGTTGTAGATGGGGTTGGGCGGATAACTAAGCATCTTTATCAACCTGGGGGAAGATTGGAAAAAAGTATTTATTCATCCGGCAGAGAGATAACTTATGAATATGATCATCTTGATAGAATTAACAGAAAAGTATTTAGTGGAGGAAATTGTATATTTTATTTCTATGACAAAATGGGACGATTGTTCCAAATTTTAAACAAGGAGGGGCAGAAATTATCCTATACATATGATGCATTGGGTCGTGTAACTGCTATAACGGATGCATTTGGAAATACAACCAGACATGCCTATACGTTAAACGGAAAATTACGAGAAGTTGTAGATACTTTGGGAAATCGACAGAATATATGTATAATGAAATGGATAAATTAGTTCACGTGGGATAGTGCTGGACGAGAAGCTCTGTATTTTTATAACGGACTGGGTCAGCGTACAGGTAGGAAAACAGGAGATGTAGATGAACAATATTGGTTGGACTTGACAAAAAGATATCATAATTTGTTGGGAATAAAAACTGCAGAAAAAGGACAAAAGTTTTATTGGGATTATAATGTAGCAGCTGTGGAAGATGAAGATAGTCTGCCATCCTATTATTTACAAGATGAGTTGGGTAGTCCGTTGCATGTCTTATATGGTACAGCGAAAGGAGAATCTTATGGGTATGATGAATTTGGAAAAGATTTGTACCAATCAGGGAAAAAGAGTACGTACAAAAAGCAATATAGTGAACAGGGAAAGAGACAACCTTTTGGTTATATAGGATATCGTTATGACAATGTTAGTGGTACATATTTTGCTCAAGCAAGAGAATTTCAACCAAGAATAGGACGTTTTACTTCAGAAGATGCAGAGAGGGGAGAAATATGTTTTCCATATACATTAAATAGAAATATTTATTGTTGGAATAGGCCGTTGAATTTTGTGGATATGGATGGCATGAAACCGAAAAATCTAATTGAAGATTTTCTGACCCAACAAGAAGATGAGGAAATGAAAAACCCACTTGAGATGTTTGTTCAAGACGAAGAAAGTTCATTCTTTCCGCATCTGCCGCTTCCGAGTGGTGGAGAAGATGTAAATTTTTCTATTGTAAATGAAGACTCTACAGAATCTGGTTTAAATTCATCGGACGTACTTTTTCCACATACAGAAATAGGTCCTTCTATAGGCCAAAGGACTATTATTAAGAAAAAAGATAATGTTGTTGATGTTGCTGTAGAAGTTGGTTGGGGCTTATATGCCAGTTTTAATATAGAGGGTGTAGGAGGGAACGCTGGAGGAAAGGTATTTGTATCTGCAAATAATCAAGGAAAGTATTTTGGAACGAATGGCGTAGAGTTGTCTGCAGGCGCAAATGCATTATTTGTGGGTGGAAGCGCAGGATATAAATATGAAGCATATCAAGATTTGGATATGATAAAAGAAGAGGGATGGTTTTTGGAAGGCAGCCTGTTTAATATTACGGAAGAAAATGGAGATATGATTTTTAGTTTTGGAGGGAGCCTTTATTTTGTGCTTGGTGGTGGTGTAAACGTAGATATTAATTTAAGTGAGGCTAGGAGAAGAATTGAGAAATGGTTAAAAGATTCAGATAAGTGTTAGAGGGAGGAGAATATTTTGAAAGATATAAGATGGTTAATAAAGTTATTACGTGACAATCCAAGATATGGTGCGGCAATCATATTTTTCTCAACATGTATTTTTCCGATGGTTTCTGCCGGGATAATGATATTGGTGGGATGGATATACATAAATACAATAGAGATACAATTTGAGTATTTAGGCAAAGAGTATTATAACGCAGACGAGTCTGTAAATGCGGATGTAACAAGTGCTGTTTATGGAGGAGCAGGTTATAATTATTGGGCTTATGTAGCAGACAGTGAGGAAGAGTATTGTCTGGAATATGGTCAATCAGGAATGAGCCATGATCTATATAAACAGGTAGATTTTAGTAATTATATCATGGTTATGAGTGTAAACAGGCCGATTACGGCAATCAGAATATTGAAAAATTTCTCTGTATTTGAAGATGAGGTTGTCAGCTTCTATCCACAATATGTATTTGCCAGAAAAGAAGAGAAAAATATGGTCTATTATTACAAAATATATCGTGTGGATACAGTATATCATAGATGTGGAGAAGAAAGAATAAGCAGATTGAAATTATTCAGGGAACCATATTCGGAGCGAAATAGCGGTAAAAGTCCTAAAACGGAGCCGATAATTGAATTTCCTGTTTTTAAAAAGTGGAAATGGGCATTTGATTTGTTTAATCATAGTTGATAGGAAGGTGGAGAAGTAAATGAAGCGTTTTTGGGCAGCAGCAGTAGATTTTGTATTAGGTTTTATTTTGAGTATGGTGCTATTTTGTCTGATAATTTCTTGTTGGAAGTCATTGCGTATTTGGATGGGTGTTGATTGGCGGAGTAATGTGAGCTTTTCTGTGATGGTAATGTTGTTTTTAATATTATTTTTATTGGTAAGCTTTTTATATTCCGTATTTTTTGACTATGTTTTTAAAGGGAAAACTTTGGGGAAAAAGTTAGTGGGATTTAGGGCTTGTCCAGATATGGAAATAAAAAGTTCTAAGTGGATGATAAAACATGCATTGGTTAGAACGGTTGCATCATTGTTTTATGTGATAACAGCATCATATTATCTTGTAACAAATAAAATGATATATGATGAAGTGATTGGAAATCGGAGGTAGAAAATGAAGCGTTTAGGGCGGCAGTAATTGATTTTATCATTTGTTACATATTAAGTAAAATACTTATCGGGTGGATTTGGGAAATATTAGAGGGGATACATGGGGCAGATTTACAGAGTCTGTCTAGGATGACGGTTAGGGGAATAAAATTTGTAATTTCTTTTTCTTCGTATTTTTTCTATTCTTTCCTGTTTGACCGTCTGTCCCGGGGAAACACACCTGGCAGGGACATGGTGGGATGCAGATTTGCATCTGCAGGGGAGTTGGAGGATAATTGGATTTTAAAACATTCCTTTTTCAAAACAATTGCAGCAAAACTTTGGTTTCTGACAGTATTTTACTATTTTATTACCTCTAAAATGCCCTATGACGGGCCGCTTGGGATTGGGGGAGAAAGGGGGGTGATACATTTTGCGGAAAAGGAAAACAGAAAGGGGCAGTACGCAGGAAAAAGGATTTTGGCAATGCTTATAGATGTGGGGATTCTGATGTTTATTTTAATGTTTGCGGCTTTGGCGATTGCCGGTTATACATTTATAGTTACCGGGGGAAGACAGGCGAATATACGCATCAGCTTGACAGGAATGTATGGGATGTTTTGTTATTTTGGATATTTCTTTGTTGTGGAACTTATTTTCTGGGGAAGCAGCGTTGGGAAAAAAATCATGGGTATCCGTCTTTTTGCAGTGGGAGAGAAGACGGAAATTGGGATGATATTGGTGCACTCAATTTTAAAAGCGGTGTCTCTCTTTTTGTGGCCGATATCGCTGATTTATTGTCTGGTCACCGGCAGGATGTTTTATGATGAGTGGCTGAATTTAGAAACGGTGGAGGGGAGGTAGCATGTATGGGCTATATTCTTGCACGGAGAGAAGAATTGTTAAAAGAGGCAGAAGAGATTTACAGGGAAATCTTTAGGAAGAGCATTCTTTGCCTGGAAGAGAAGTATCATAGGGAGGGATATAAAAAATCTGTGACAGAGGTTTTTACAAAGACGGCGAGGATGTGGAAAGAAAACTATGAAAACAAGGCGGCAAGCCTTGGAATCTGCACTTTATATACCAGTATTTTAAGGCGGACATATGCCTATCGGATTGTTCTTTTGGGAGAGGGATTCTGGCTGACAAGGAATGCGGTGGAGCTTATGTGGGTGCCGGAAGGTATCCCGGAATTTTTTGAAAGGGATATTTCTTTTCTTATGAAAAAACTTAAGAGTATATATCCCAGGCTTTGCAGAGACGAGGAGACGGCGGTGCGTTTTTTGTGTGCGGAATACTGCCATGGGGCAGTGTATAAACTTTGTGCAGATTTTCTGGAAGAAATTTTAAAGGAGGAAGAATTTTTACAGTTGAGCAAAACGGAGGATTTCTTTGTCTTTTTTGGGGATTACAGAGGAGAAGGAGAAATACTTTACCGTGTAAATGAGAGATGAATTGTAGCAGGAGAGAAGAGATGGAATATTTTACCTTAACTTCCCAGAAGGGGAATCCCGTGCCCCAGATACAAAACTGGTACGGAAAAATGGATGTGAGAAAGCTAAACAGAAATGAGTATGAAGAACTGCCCCGTTTTGTTCTTTTGGATATGAAAACCGGAATGGATGTGTATTTCCCGGATATTATCACAGAGCCGTTCTTTTTGGTATCCAAGGAAGCTTTGGAAGTGATTCGAATGTATGAAACGGACATGCCTTTTCTGCTTTTTGCACTGTTTGATACCGAAAAGGAGGAAAGTAAATCATATTACTGTCCAATACTGGAAACAGACAACAAAAAAGCTGCCATCTACCGTAAAATGCCGGAGAATGAGATAAAAATTCGGCTGGATTTGGCGGAGAGCCTGCTTATAAGGGGGGCAGGAGGGATGGAGCTTAGAAGTTAGTAGAAAGGGGTAATATTTTCAACAAGATGGAAAAGGGAATGCCAAGAGCATTCCCTAAAACCCTGCCATCATCATAGTCATAAGCTGGTCTCTCTGCACCGCATCATCATTTCCTTTTATTCTGGATGCTTTTCCCTGAATCTCAACTTCATTCATAGCAGCCCGCATCAACTTCTCCTGAAATTCTCTTTTTTCACGTGCCGCTTTTTCCGCTCTTTTATTGGCCCTTGCCCGATGCTGTAATTTTATAGAGTTTTCCATGGAATCAATCAGTTGTGTCATATCAGATTTCATACTATTTACCTCCTGAATCAGAAAATGTCATGGGATAATTTATATCTGATAAAAATATCGGCTGTTTTATCCATAAGCCTGAGAGCTATTTGAAATATTTATCAAAAACAGGATATGCTTTCACGCAGGGCAGAATGGGCAGGCCAAACAGAACTCCGCCGATGGCTCCCTGTAATATGTATTGCTATCTTTTAACAAGACAAGTGGCTGTGGAGTGTCTGTTCTGGTAGATAAAGACGGAAAAGAAACCTGTAAGAAAAACGTAAGAATTTCCACAGAAAATCAACAGGATATGTTTGAAAGAAACGAAAAAACAGCGTCTCTGTAATTGGTAAAATTATGTTATCAGTTACAGAGACCTTTTTGTTTTGTGGGAAACCCATGATAGAAAGGCGTGTTTGACAAGAAAAGAAAGAGGTATACAAGATGAAGAAAAAAATAGCCGTAATTTTCGGAGGTAATTCCGCAGAATACCAGGTGTCGCTTCAGTCCGCATCTGCCGTTTTTACCCATATCAACAGGGAAAAGTATCACATTATCCCAATTGGAATTACCAGAAAAGGAGAGTGGTATCACTACACAGGCGCAATAGAAAATATTGCGGAGGATACCTGGCAGGAGAATGAAAAAAACATTTCTACCGTAGTATTTTCCCAGGGGCCGTTTCAGAGGGGGTTTTTGGAGTTTCAAGGGCATCCCGGCCAGGTGACAGGGGTAATAGAAATTGACATGGTATTTCCTGTATTGCACGGAAGAAATGGGGAGGACGGCAGGATTCAGGGAATGTTTGAGATGGCGGGAATCCCTGTCATCGGATGTAATACCCTATCCTCAGCCCTTTGTATGGATAAGGAAAGGGCTCACAGGCTTGTGAGGCAAGGGGGGATTTCCGTTCCCAAATCCGTGGCTTTCCAGGGATTTGACAGGGAAGAAGGGATAACAAAAATAAAAGAGAACTTAGCGCTTCCCCTGTTTGTAAAGCCCCTCCGGGCGGGCTCCTCCTTTGGAATTACAAGGGTGACAGATATGGAGAGGCTTGTGGATGCGGTGGAGACGGCGTTCCAATATGACAATGAGGTGATTGCGGAGGAGGCCGTCCCCGGTTTTGAAGTGGGGTGCGCCGTGATGGGTAAAGATGTGCTCACCATTGGAAGAGTGGATGAAATAGAACTTTCTACAGGATTTTTTGACTACACAGAAAAATACACCTTAAAATCCTCCAAAATCCATATGCCGGCAAGAATCGGGGAAGAGGAGGAAGAGCGGATAAAAAAGACTGCGGCAAGGATTTATAAAATACTGGGTTGTTCCGGTTTTGCCAGGGTGGATATGTTTTACACTCCTTATGGGGAAATTGTTTTTAACGAGGTAAACACCATACCAGGATTTACGGACCACAGCCGTTTCCCCAATATGATGAAAGGAATCGGGCTGTCTTTCCCGGAAATGTTAGACAGGCTGACGGGTCTGTATGATGGGAATTAGAAGAAAGGTGATTGATTATTCCAGGGGAAACGACTTAGCTGGTTTCTGGAGGCTTTACCGGTGGCAGAAAAAAGTTAAAAAAGGACTTTTGTTTGACCTGCTCACATTTTTTATGAGCAGAAGCGCCCATAAACATGGGGGATATATCGGCCCGGATGCGTTGCTGGGGGAAAACATTTCCCTTCCCCACGGGCTCCATGGGATATTTATTTCCAGGTACGCCGTGGTGGGGGAAAACTGCTGGATCTATCAGAATGTAACGATTGGGGAGGTAAAGGGGAAAGGTCCGGTGATTGGGGATAACTGTCTGATTGGCGCGGGGGCTGTGATTATCGGGGATGTAAAAATCGGCAGTTATGTAAAAATCGGCGCAGGTGCAGTGGTAAATAGGGATATTCCGGATAATTGCACTGTGGTTTCCCAGCCGGTTCGGATTTTAGGGATATAGGATAAAGGGAGAATTGAAAATGAGAAATACATCATGGAAGAGAGAACGGGCATGGATTGAAGTGAACAAGAAAAACCTTGCGCATAACGTGAAGATACTGAGAGATGCCATGCCAAAAGGGTGTGAGCTTATGGCTGTGGTAAAGGCGGAGGCATACGGCCATGGGGCATATGCCGTTTCCAGGCATTTAAATAAGCTGGGGGTTTTTGCCTTTGCCGTTGCCACTGCAGAGGAAGGGATAAAGTTAAGGCAAGGGGGCGTCCAGGGAGAAATCCTGATTCTTGGATATACGAATGTTTGCCGTGCGTATGAATTAAAAAAGTATAATCTTACCCAGACAATTATTGATTATGACTATGCCAGGGCCTTAAACAGCCAGAGGGTTAAGGTGAAAGTCCATGTGAAAATAGATACGGGGATGCACAGGCTGGGAATAGGCTGGAGGGAGCATGAAAGGGCAGTGGGGGTTTTTTCCATGAAATATCTGAATGTGACAGGGGTATTTACCCATTTAAGCTGCTCTGACAGTTTAGAGAAAAGGGATATATCCTTTACCAGATTACAAATCCGCCGGTTTTACCGATGCGTTGGCCGATTAAAGAGCCGGGGGGCTGTCATCCCCAAAGTGCACCTCCAAAGCAGCTACGGTCTTTTGAATTATCCCCAGCTCTCCTGCGATTATGTAAGGGCAGGGGTTGCTCTCTACGGGTGCTTAAGTTCCCCCGGGGATAAAACTCTGTTAAAACTAGATTTGCGCCCGGTGCTTTCCTTAAAAGCCAGGGTGGTACTGATACGTGAGATAAAAAAGGGGGAGGCTTTTGGATACGGCAGAAATTTTATAGCACAGCGGGACAGCAGAATTGCCATATTGTCAATTGGATACGGGGACGGATATCCCAGAAATTTGTCCTGCAGCCAGGGGATGGCAAAAATCAGGGGGTATCAGCTGCCTGTGATTGGAAATATCTGTATGGACCAGATGGCGGTGGATATAACGGATGCGGAAGGGATTTTGCCGGGAGATACGGCGACACTCATTGGGGAGGGGGATTTGTCCGCATCTTCTGTTGCGGAATATGGGGGGAGCATCAGCAACGAACTGCTGTGCAGGCTGGGCGGGAGGCTTCCTGTGGTCATAAGATACTCCTAAAATTTGCAAAACCTTGTATCAGAATGAAAAATACATTGACCATCTGTCTTTTCATGAAGTATAATGTTATTTAACTAAAAGAAAAAAATAACACATAAGAGAGGGCAATGTATTGAGACAATTTTTTGGGATGAGCCAGAGCGGAAATCTGCAGGAGGCAGTTCTGGGATTAAAGAACCCCCAGTTGATTTTGCTGCTATCCAACAGCAGCCAGTTTGAAGCGCATGTAAAAAGATTAGAAGAACTTTACCCCCGAGTGCCAAGTATTGGATGTATCGGGATGAGCTATGATACAAAAGTAGTGGAGAAAGGTGTAGGTGTCATAGCCTTTTGTGATGGTGTTACGGCGGCGGCAAATGTGCTGGAAGAAGTATCAGTTATGCCGGTGAAGTATATTGAACGTCTGGAAAGAGATGTGCGGGACATCAACAGTTCAAATACAAACACCGTCTGTATTGATTTTTGTGCCGGCAATGACGCCTGTGTTCTCACCACGGTTTACAGTGTATTAAAGCAGAGAGGCATTTCACTGGTGGGCGGCACAGGAGACGGAGGGAAAGTCTCTGCAAACGGCAGGGTTTATGAGGATGCGGTGGCCTATGCCCTGGTAAAAAATAATTCAGGCCGGGTGAAAGCCTACAAGGAAAATATTTACCATCCCATGGGGAGATACCGTTTTATTGCCTCAAGGACGGACAAGGCCAACTATATCCTGGGAGAATTAAACGGAGTGCCTGCCAAAAAGGTATATCAGGATATCTTACATATTACAGAACAGGAGATACAGACCCAGACATTTAAAAATCCTTTTGGAAAAATAAACGGGGATGACATCTGTATCATATCCATACAGGAAGTCTGCGGCAACGCCTTAAAATGTTTCCGTCAGGTAAACGATTCCGACGTACTGATTCTTTTGGAACTGGGAAATTACAGGCAGATTGTAAAACACACCATCCAGATGATTCGCAGCGACTTCCCCAAAATATCAGCGGTGTTTTCCGTGAACTGTCTGTTCCGGTATCTGCTTTTTAGCGAGAATCACTATATGGAAGAATATCTTCGGGAGATGAGCGCCCTTGGAAATCATGCGGGCCTGGTGGGATACGGGGAACATTACAACAATCGGTTTGTCAACCAGTCCATGACCTGCGTGGTATTTGAGTAAGGGGGAAGAGAACATGAATTTTAAGAAAAAAGAAAAAGTGGATAAGAGTCTGTATCCTGTGTTATATGTGATAAAAAGCCTGAAGGAATACCATGGTACTCTGGTGCAGGGTGAGGTGGATTCCTTAAAGGAACTGAATATGGTCAGCAAATCTTTTGGGAATGTGCTGCAGGAATCAGAAAAATTCAAAGGGACGCTGGAGAATTTTGAGCAGACTTTTTCCAATATTGATTCCGTGTCCGGTCAATTTGCATCGGTAAAAGAAGATATTTCCCAGTCTGTGGACAAGGCTCAGGGCGAGGTGGAGGAGCTTAAGAACAGTTCCATATTAGTAGAGTCCTATTTTGTTGAAATGCAGAAAACATTTCAGGTTTTCCAGGAGTCTTTACACGAGATTAAGGGGTGCATGAGCAAAATTGTGTCCATTGCGGACCAGACGAATATTCTCTCCTTAAATGCCTCCATAGAAGCTGCAAGGGCAGGGGAGCAGGGAAAGGGATTTTCTGTTGTGGCGGGGGAAGTCAAAAGTCTCTCCGACGAGATTAAAAATCTGGCTGCCATGGTGGATTCCAGTATCCTGGATGTGGAACACGGGGCAGACGAGCTGAACAACAGCATTCACATTTCCCATCAGGCATTGGAGGATAGCCTCTCTAAAGTGAATGAGACCTATGAGACCTTTGAAAGTATTACAAAGGCTGCGGAGGGCGCAGGGACGGTACAGTCGGATATCTCCCAGGTGATTGACAACTCCAGGGTGGAACTTCAGTCTGTGTGCAGTTTTTTTGAGAATCTCAAAGACGGCTATCAGGAAGTTATCCGGCATATTAACACGGCAAGCAAAATGGGAACCACCAAAAGCGCCATGTTTGAGGATATTGACAATATGCTCTCCCAGATACCGCCGGTGGTGGAGGACTTTAACCAGTAATGCGGCAGGGTGAGATTTCAAAAAAGGAGAGAGCAAAATGATTTGGGCAAAAGAAGAGACCATGTCAAGGGCCGAGATAGAAGAAATACAGTTGAAACGGCTGAAAGAGACGGTAAACCGGGTATATGAAAAGGTAGGGCCTTACCGGGAAAAAATGGATCAGGCGGGGGTTGCGCCTTCGGATATTAAGACGCTAAAGGATTTATCAAAACTCCCCTTTGTGACAAAGCAGGATATGCGGGATAATTATCCCTTTGGACTCTTTGCTGTGCCGAAGGAGGAGCTGGTGCGGATTCACGCCTCCAGCGGCACCACAGGGAAACCCACCGTGGTGGGGTACACGGAAAAAGATTTAGAGATGTGGACGGAATGCGTCTCCCGCATTGCCGCCATGGGAGGAGCCACAGAAAAAGATGTGGCTCAGATTTGTTTTGGATACGGAATGTTTACCGGGGCCTTAGGGCTTCATTTTGGCCTTGAGAATATGGGGGCGGCCATTGTGCCCTCCTCCACGGGAAATTCTGAAAAACAGATTATGTATATGAAAGATTTCGGCACCACCCTTTTGGTTGCGACCCCCTCCTATGCCCTGCGGTTAGGGGAGGTGGCAAAGGAAATGGGGCTTGACCCGAAAAAAGATTTGAATGTAAAAATCGGTTTGGTGGGAAGCGAGCTCTTGACAGAGGCTATGCGGGGGGAAATGCATAAACTCTGGGGGGAAGATATGCTTGTCACTTCCAATTATGGTATGAGCGAGCTTATGGGACCGGGGGTTTCCGGGGAGTGTGATAAGCTCTGCGGCATGCATATCAATGAAGACTATTTTATCCCTGAGATTATAAATCCAAAGACAGGTGAAGTGCTTCCTCCAGGAGAAAAGGGGGAACTGGTCATCACCTGTATCTACAAGGAAGCCCTCCCATTAATCCGCTACCGTACAAAGGATATTACAAGGCTTATCTACGAGCCCTGCAAGTGCGGCAGAACCACGGTGCGCATGGAAAACCTAAGCGGCAGGACAGACGATATGCTAAAAATCCGGGGGGTAAACGTATTCCCCAGCCAGATTGAGGAAGTACTTTTGGGCATTGAGGAAATCGGTCCCCACTATGAAATTATTGTGACGAGGAAAAACCATTCAGATATTCTTGAAATCCGGGTGGAGCTTGTAAAGCCTGTGGATGTGTACCGGGAGCTTGAGGCATTGGAGAAAAAGATAAAACACAAGCTCCGCATTGTATTGGGGCTGGATGCAAAGATACGTCTGGAATCCCCAAACACCCTGAAACGTTTTGAGGGGAAAGCCCAGAGAGTAAAAGATTTGAGAAAGGAAGTATAAACCATTGGAAAAGAAGATAATGTTAGGCAATGAGGCAATCGCCAGGGGAGCCTATGAGGCGGGAGTGAAAGTTTCCGCCGCATATCCCGGAACCCCCAGCACGGAAATCAGTGAGAATATTGCTTTGTATGACGAGATTTATGCAGAGTGGTCCCCCAATGAGAAAGTGGCCGCTGAGGTGGCTATCGGCGCCTCCATAAGCGGCGTGCGGGCCATGGCCTCCATGAAGCATGTGGGTGTGAACGTGGCGAGCGATCCTTTGTATACCATTTCCTACAGCGGGGTAAACGGAGGATTGGTTTTGGTGGCGGCAGATGACCCCGGCCTCTACAGCTCTCAAAACGAGCAGGATACAAGATGTGTGGCAAGGGCCGCCCTTGTTCCGGTGTTAGAGCCCTCCGACAGCCAGGAGGCGAAGGATTTTGTAAAATTTGCCTATGATATCAGTGAAAAATATGACACTCCGGTTATCTTAAGGACAACCACGCGCCTGGCTCATTCCCAGGGTGTGGTAACTTTAGAGGAGAGACAGGAAATAGAGGATAAGCCCTATGAGCGAAACCCGGCAAAATATGTGATGATGCCTGCAAACGCCATCGGGCGCCATGTGTATGTGGAGCAGAGGATGAAGGCTTTGGCAGAGGACGGTTGTGAATTTGCCATTAACAGGGCAGAGTACCGGGATACCTCCGTGGGCTTTATCACCAGCGGCATTCCCTATCAGTATGTAAGGGAAGCCTGTCCCAATGCTTCCGTGTTAAAACTTGGCATGGTTCATCCCCTGCCTAGAAAACTAATCGAAGAATTTGCATCGAAGGTGGACGTGCTTTACATCTTTGAGGAATTGGAGCCTGTGATCGAAGAGCAGGTAAAATCCTGGGGAATAAAGGCCAAAGGAAAAGAGATTTTTACTCTTCAGGGAGAGTATTCCGCCAATATGATACGGGAGAAAGTTTTAAAAGAAGATTTACATATCAAAGAGCCTGCAAAAGTTCCCGCAAGGCCTCCCATACTCTGTCCGGGATGTCCCCACAGAAGCGTATACTCCGTCCTTAGTAAGTTAAAAATCCATGCTGCCGGGGATATCGGATGTTATACATTAGGAGCCCTGCCCCCCTTAAATGTGATTGACACCACCGTGTGTATGGGTTCCAGTATTTCCACCCTCCACGGCATGGAGAAGGCCAAGGGGAAGGAGTATGTGAAAAACTGGGTGGCAGTTATCGGGGATTCCACTTTTATGCACACCGGGGTAAATTCCTTGATGAACATGGTGTACAACCAGGCCACGGGAACTGTGATTATCCTTGACAATTCCACCACAGGCATGACAGGGCATCAGGACCATGCGGCCACAGGGAAAACCTTAAAGGGAGAGACAGTCCCCGCCATAAATATATTTAAACTCTGCAAGGCCATGGGAATTGAATCTGTGACGGAAGTAAGCGCTTTTGACACGGAAGCCTTAGAGCGCATAATAAAAGAAGAAGTGGCAAGGGATGCGGTTTCTGTGATTATCACAAAAGCTCCCTGCGTGCTGTTGAAGGGCAATGTATTTCCATACAAGTGCAAACCGGCTGCAGACAAGTGTAAAAAATGCGGCATGTGCTTAAAACCCGGATGTCCTGCCCTTCGGAAGAAACCTGACGGTACCATAGAAATAGATGAGACCATGTGCAATGGCTGCGGGCTTTGCGAACAGCTTTGCAAATTTGGCGCCATAGAACGTGTGGAAGGGTAGAGGAGGAAGGCAAATGCGAAGCATTTTTTGAATGCCTTTCGACGACTTGCCGCCGAACCTTGTGTGAGGGGGCGTTACATTAGAAAAGGAGAAGGAAATGACAAAGAATATTATGATTGTAGGGGTGGGAGGACAGGGAACCCTCCTCACCAGCCGTATCCTTGGAGGAATTACAAGGGATGCAGGGTATGACGTGAAATTATCGGAAGTTCACGGTATGGCCCAGAGAGGCGGAAGCGTGGTGACATTTGTGCGCTACGGAAAAGAGGTGGCGGAGCCCATTGTGGAGGCGGGATGTGCCGATGTGCTCATTGCCTTTGAAAAACTGGAGGCCCTTCGGTATGCCCATTTCTTAAAAGAGGACGGGGTATTGATATTAAATGAGCAGCGCATGGAGCCCATCACTGTTTTAACCGGGGCGGCCGCTTATCCAGAGCATATCGTGGAAGATTTGGAAAAAAACCATACGGTATTTAAAATGAATGCCATGGAGGAGGCCAAAAAACTGGGAAACTCCAAGGTCTTTAATATTATTGTGCTGGGAATGGCTGCAAGGCATATGGATTTCTCCAAAGAGGCATGGTTATCCGCTATTGAAAAGACGGTGCCGCCTAAGACAGTGGAAATCAACTGTACTGCATTTTTAAAAGGATATGAGGGGGCATAAAAATGATTTGGAACGAAACCAAGGAGTGTATGAGCAGGGACGAGATGGAGTTTCTCCAGAGCAAGCGTCTGGTGAAAACCGTGGACAGGGTGTACCACAATGTGGAATTTTACCGGAAGAAAATGCAGCAGGTGGGAATTGAGCCCGGGGATATCAAGGGAATCGAAGACCTGCACAAGCTGCCCTACACCACAAAAAATGATTTGCGGGATACCTATCCCTTCGGTTTGTTTGCAGCTCCCAAATCAGAGATTGTCCGTGTCCATGCATCTTCCGGCACCACCGGAAAAGCTACAGTGGTGGGGTACACCAGAAGGGATCTTGATATCTGGAGCGAATGTGTGGCGAGGGCTTTGACCCAGGCGGGTGTTTCAAGGGATGACATTATTCAGGTGGCTTACGGTTACGGATTATTTACCGGGGGATTAGGGGCCCACGGGGGAGCGGAAAAACTGGGGGCAATCGTAGTGCCCATGTCCACGGGAAATACGAAAAAACTTACCACTATGATGATAGATTTCGGGGTCACCGCCATTGCCTGCACCCCCTCCTACCTTCTCCATATTGCGGAGGTGTTAGAGGAGTCCGGGAGCATACCGGAGATTAAATTAAAAGCGGCTGTCTGCGGTGCGGAGCCCTGGACGGAGAATATGAGGAAACAGATAGAGGAAAAACTTCACATCCATGCCTTTGACATTTACGGGCTTTCGGAAGTTATGGGGCCTGGCGTTGCCTGTGACTGTGAATATCACAAGGGGCTCCACGTCTATGAAGACCACTTCCTTCCCGAGATTATAGACCCGGAGACGCTAAAGCCATTGCCCAAGGGAGAGACGGGAGAGCTGGTATTTACCACCCTGACAAAAGAAGGGCTTCCTCTTTTGCGCTACCGTACAAAGGACTTGACAAACATCGACTATTCCCCCTGCGAGTGCGGCAGGACCTTGGCCAGAATCAGCCGGTTTAAAGGGCGTTCCGATGATATGTTAATTATCCGGGGTGTAAATGTATTCCCGTCCCAGGTGGAGGCTGCGCTTTTGGAACTGGGAGGAACCACGCCTCACTACATGATGATTGTGGACAGGAAGAATAATCTGGACACCTTAGAGATTCAGGTGGAGGTGGATGAAAGCTTCTTTTCCGATGAAATCAGGGGATTGGAAAATCTTACGAAAAAAGTTGCCCATGCCATCCAAAATGCCATTGGCCTTGCGGCTAAAATTAAGCTGGTGGAGCCAAAGACTTTGGAGCGGAGCATGGGAAAAGCCGTCCATGTGATTGACAAACGGAAACTTGTCTGAATAAAAAGTTGCTGGGAAGGAATAAAACAGCGGAATGGAGGAGACTATGTTTATAAAACAGTTGTCAGTATTTATTGAAAACCAGGAAGGGCGCTTAGAGCAGGTCTTGGAAGTGCTGAAACAGGAACAGATTAACATTATTTCTTTAAGCCTGGCTGACACCAGCGAGTATGGGCTTTTGCGGCTAATCACATCAGACCCTGTGGCAGGACAGGCCGCATTAAAGAAACAGGGTTTTTCCGCCATGCTCACAGATGTGCTGGCGGTAAGGCTTGCCCATCAGGTGGGGAGGCTTCAGGAAATTTTAAGTTTCGTCTGCAAAGCGGGGCTTAACGTGGAATATATGTATGCCCTTTCCAACAAGGAGGGGGATGCCTCTATCATATGTAAGATATCCAACGGGGATGAGGCTGCCGTTCTTTTAAAGAGCAAAGAGGTAGAGCTTTACAGCCAGGAGGATATTTTAAGAATATTCTGTTAAAAGGAAGGCAAATTTATGATTGTAGATTTTCACACCCATATTTTTCCAGATAAAATTGCAAAAAGAACCATAGAGAAGCTGGAAGGTATCGCAAATGTGAAGGCTTTTACCGATGGCAGGGAAGTAAGCCTGATTTCATCCATGGAAGAAGCGGGAGTGGATTTGTCCGTGGTTCTCCCTGTGGTGACAAAGCCGGAGCAGTTTGCCACCATAAATGATTTTGCGGCGAGATTAAATGAGAAATACCAGGGGAAGAGCCGGAGGCTTTTTTCTTTTGGGGGAATCCACCCGGATTCCCCGGATTACAAAAGGGAGCTTCGCACCATATATGATTTGGGGCTGAAAGGGATAAAACTGCATCCGGATTACCAGAGTACTTATTTTGACGATATGAAATATATGCGTATTTTAGATTATGCCTCAGAGCTTGGGCTTATCACCATTGTGCACACTGGAATCGATATCGGCTTTCCCCACCATGTAAGGTGCACACCAAAGATGATTCGCCGGGTTTTAGATGAGGTTTCCCCTGAAAAGCTGGTGCTTGCCCACTACGGAGGTTTTAAGATGTGGGAGGAGGCAGGGGAGCTTATCGCCGGGAAAAAGGTGTATCTGGATACGGCCTATCTCTTTGATTTTATCCAGGATGATTTGTTCCTTCAGATTTTAAAAAAGCATGGGGCGGACAGAGTGCTTTTTGCCACGGACAGTCCATGGAGCGGGCAGAAGGAGTCTTTGTCCCATTTAAGAGGGCTTTCCATTCCAAAAGAAGATTTGGATAAAATCTTGGGTGGGAATGCCTGTGAACTATTAAATTTGTAAAGATACGGCCATTGCGAAACCTGACTTTGGATTGTGGAGAGAGGGTTTCGCATTTGTCTGTTTTAACGGTTTTTATAAGGAGGAAAATGTGTTCATTAAGTTTGTTTTTTTGATTGTATTTTTTGCTGTGATGATTGGCGTAGGGCTTTATTCCCGCAGACATGCCACAAATGTAAATGACTTTGTTTTGGGCGGCAGGAGCGTGGGCCCCTGGCTTACGGCTTTTGCCTACGGGACATCCTATTTTTCAGCGGTGGTGTTTGTGGGATATGCCGGGCAGTTTGGTTATAAATACGGCCTTGCGTCCACATGGATTGGAATCGGCAATGCCTTTATCGGTTCCCTGCTGGCTTGGGTGGTTCTCGGACGGCGTACCAGGATTATGAGCAATCATTTATCCGCATCCACCATGCCGGACTATTTCGGAAAGCGTTATCAGAGCAATGCACTTCGGATTGCCGCCTCTGCAATTTCATTTATTTTCTTAATTCCCTACACCGCATCTGTATACAATGGACTTTCCAGACTTTTTGGAATGGCTTTTGACATTCCCTATGAAGCCTGTGTGATTGCCATGGCGGTGCTCACCTGCGTCTATGTGACCCTGGGGGGCTATATGGCCACGGCGATTAATGATTTTATACAGGGAATTGTAATGCTTGGGGGGATTGTTGTGGTGATTCTTGCCGTGCTAAAGGGGCAGGGGGGATTTTTACATGCGGTATCTTCCCTGGCGGAGTTTGAAAGTGATATCCCAGTGACTATGGGGCAAAAAGGGGCGTTCACCTCTTTTTTCGGGCCGGACCCTTTAAACCTTCTGGGTGTCATTGTTTTAACTTCCCTTGGAACCTGGGGGCTGCCCCAGATGATACATAAGTTTTATGCCATCAAAGATGAGCGTTCCATTCAGTCGGGAACGGTTATCTCCACGTTTTTTGCAGTGATTGTCTCCGGGGGCTGCTATTTTCTGGGAGGATTCGGACGGCTTTTTGACACGGAAAAAATTCGTGGGGCGGACGGAAGCGTTATTTACGATGCCATCATTCCAGCCATGCTCTCCACACTGCCGGACATTTTGGTTGGAATTGTGATTGTCCTTGTGCTCTCCGCCTCCATGTCCACCTTATCTTCTCTTGTACTTACCTCCAGTTCCACCCTGACACTGGACTTTTTAAAGGATAATGTATTTAAAAATATGGACGAAAAGAAACAGTTACTGTGGATGCGGATTCTTTTGGTGTTTTTCATTGTCTGCTCTGTAGTTTTGGCGCTTTTCCCGCCCAAATCCATTGCAGGGTTTATCGCCCAGCTAATGGGAATTTCCTGGGGGGCCCTGGCAGGGGCATTCTTAGCGCCTTTTCTCTATGGATTGTACTGGAGGGGCGTTACCAGGGCGGCAGTGTGGGCAAGTTTTATCTGCGGCATCGGCATTACCGTGTCCAATATGTTTTTCTCCTACATTAAGTCCCCTATAAACGCCGGGGCCATCGCCATGGCGGCGGGGCTTATTATTGTGCCTCTTGTGAGCCTGTTTACCCCAAAGATGGATGAGAAAAAGGTGGAAGAGATTTTCTCCTGTATGGAGGAACAGGTGGTGGTAGACAAAAAGATTGCACTGCCCAGAGAGGGGAAGAAGCGGGGGTAAAGCCTTTCCATGAAATGCTCTCTTTTTTGTGCAGGAGATGAGAGGAAAATTTTAAACAGACAGTATATGCTAAAAATTGTCAGGAGGATATAGAAAGATGGAATGGATAGAGAGATTAAATGAAGCCGTAGGGTATCTGGAGGAAATTGCCTGATGTTCCGCTTATCATTTCCAGAGGATGTTTAGCTTTATGGCGGGGATTCCCCTGTCTGAGTACATCCGCAGGAGAAAAATGTCTCTTGCCGCTGTGGATTTGCAGGGAAAAGAGATGAAAATTATTGATGTAGCAGCAAAGTACGGCTACAGTTCCCCCACAGCATTTAACAGGACTTTTCAGTCCGTTCATGGAATCACCCCCTCCGCCGTAAAAAGCGAAGGCGTATCCGTAAAATCCTTTCCTCCTCTCACGTTTAAAATCACAGTCAAAGGAGTGGAAGAAATGAATTACCGAATTGAGACAAAAGAGGCTTTCCGTATTGTGGGAGTATCTGTGCCGCTGCACAAGGATATTGAGAAAAACTTTGCCGTCATTCCCCCAAAGTGGGAGGAAGTCTCTGTAAACGGGACGCTTCAAAAATTAATCGGCATGATGGACACGCCTCCTATGGGGGTGCTGGGAGTTTCTACCTGTAATGATACGGAACCCTGGAGATACTTTATTGCTGTTTCTTCTTCAAAAAGTTCAGAGGGATTAGAAGAGTATACTGTACTTGGGGCTACCTGGGCGATTTTTCCGGGGAAGGGGACCAACCAGTCCATTCAGGAGCTGGAGCGGCGGATTGTGACGGAGTGGCTGCCCACTTCGGGATATGAGTACGGCAATGCGCCGGATATTGAGGTTTATTTAAATCCCGACCCGGAAAATGCAGAGTATGAGGTGTGGATTCCCGTGGTGAATAAATAAGCATAATTTACAATTTCTTGACTAACACCAAAATTCTTATTGATTTTTTTCGGGACTTTTGCATATAATGTAAGTGAGCAAGAAAATTATTCAATTTATGTGCTTCGCAGCTTAAAATGCGAACCGTTAATTTTCAGGGAGATAAGCAATTTATATCCCCGTTTTGCTTTCTCTTGTCTGTTGACAGCAAAGTTTTAGAATTTAAACACAGAGAAGTTCACCAATTTTTTGGCGGGCTTCTTTTTTTATATTTTTAATCATTCAGGGTATCAGATACGTTATGAATGGGCGGAAGGCGGGTCACAGCTTCTTGGCAGCATGGTTGCCGAAATGGGTATTGTTATGGCGCTGCTCTTTGCCCTGGCAGGAAGCGGGGCGGATATTTTCCGGACAAATACATTTCATATTTTGGGGAGATATATCTGGTCCCCCTATCTGCTGATTACTGTTTCGGTTTTCATAGGTGTTTTGTGCCTGCCTTTTGCAGTAAAGGGATGGTCAAGACGGATGAAGGTTTAGGGCTTTCAGAAAATAAAAAAGTCAACCGCTATTAATGGTTAATGCGTATTGACCGATATATACTTTGAATAAGTCAAATATCAATGCAAAACGGCAGCGCTTTTGCAGAGTTTTTCCCTGACGGAGGAACAGATTCAGGAACTGGAGGAGATACTTAAGAAAAGCCGGGGGCAGGGTGGCAAATCCCCGGACAAGGAGGGGTAAACCATGCCTGACTGGTCACAGCTTGGTAGTCTTTTTGATTTTTCAGCTGTATATTACACCACCCAGCTTGTGCGGTGCGCAATTTTTTCCTACATGCTCCTCGGGCTTGTGATGCTGCTGCGCAAAGTGCTTTTTTCAGGGCGGACTTTTCTCAAGGGGATGTTGTGGACATCTTTCCTGCTCATCCCCTTTCTTGGAAAGCTGAAAATGTTTTATGAAAAATGAGTTTGTTATAAACCTGACCTGGAGGCTGACAGGGGCAGCCCTTCTGATGATTGCGTCTGCATTTCTGGCAGTGCGTACCCATTCTTATGCCCGGTGCAACGAGAGCAGGGACATTATGATTGGAAATTATGACGGGAAGGCTGAAATTATTTCCCATGATACTGGGGAACTGAGCCGGATGATTTCCTATGATGACAGGTTTGTCTATGTCAGGCGGGAAGCCTTTGAGGAATTTTTGGAAAAAAACCATGGGGAGGGGGAAATATGGATTGTTTTTGGCGGATTTTATAAACTTCCGGGTCTGGCAGGGGCGGCGGAGGCATGTATTTACGAGAGGGGGTTAAGAGACAAAATAGTGCGTATTCCCTATGAGAGCATTATGGATAACTGGTATTTTGAACTGCTTAAATTGTTATAGGCGAACGTTATACTAGGGAACTGAAAAGGATTTCAAGGAATGTATCAAGGAGGACAAGATTATGGCAATGGAGATTACAAACAATTACAGTAATACATATGAGAATGCATATGCATTGCAAAAAGAATCGCTGGCAGCAGAGAAAAAGGAAACATCTAAGGCAGCGGGGGCACAAATAAATTCCAACACAGGAAACAGCAGGACAAAAAGAACGGCAAAATATACGAAAGAACTGGCAAAACTTGTTCCAAGCGTGGAATTTAAGGTTGGAACTGCCTGCTCGTCAGCCAGAAACGGCAAGTCACTTACGGTTCATCCCGGACTTTTGGAAAAAATGCAGAATGACCCGGAAAAAGAGAAGGATATGAAAGACATGATAAGAGGCGTTGAGTCTATGTCTAAACTGGCAGAAAGCATGGCGAAAGCCACTGGCTGGACCATAGTGTATCAGCACAGTTATATTGATGAGAACGGAAAATATCACTGCAGAATGCAGACCAGAAACGATGGTATGTTAAAATTAAGCGATAAGCTCCGGGAAGAAAGGAAGAAAAATTCGGAAAAACTGCTTGAAAAGACAAAAGAAAAGGCGGCAGAAAAGAAAGAAAAATTAACTCCAAACAAAGCCCAACAGTTTCTAAATGAAAAACTGGCAGCTTCCAAAGACGGCATGATTTGTTTGAATGATACAGATATGTGGACAATGATGGAGGCTGAAAAAGAAGATTATGCAGGCAGGACAAATACAAAACGGCAGGGGGGGGCCGGTGCCAATTTGGACTTAAAGGTGTAGCAGGAAAAAATTATAAAATCAGGAGGACAAATTATGGCAATGGAGATTACCAGCAATTACGGGGCTCAGGGCATGATGGAAAGCAGCGTCACGGAGGGTACAAAAAGGAAGGAAACAGAAAGCAGACAAAAGAGCAGGGCAGAGTATGCCAGGGAGCTGGCAAAACTTGTTCCAAGCGCAGAGTTTAAAATTGGAAATGGATTTTCCCCAGGAAAGAGCAGCAAAACCCTGACGGTGAATCCACAGCTTTTGGAAAAAATGCAGAATGACCCGGAAACAGAAAAAGAAATGAAGGAATTAATAAAAGGCGCTGAATTAGCTGTCAAGAGACTGGACAGTGCGATGCATGCCATAGGCTGGTCGGTTGTGTTTAAGCATGATTACATAGATGAAAATGGAAAGTATCAACAGATTTGCCTTGTCAGAAATGACTTTATGCTGAATATGAGCGATAAACTCCGGGAGGAAAGAAAGAAAAATTCGGAAGAGCTGATAGAAAAGACAAAAGAGAAAGCGGAAAAGGCAAAACAGCTTTTGGAGGACAAAATAGCTGCCTCCAAGGACGGAAAGGTTTATCTGGATGACACCGATATCCTCACAATTATGGAAGCTGCCCGGGAAGATCGTGCGGCGGGGGATAATGCAGTGGAGGTTTCCATCTCCCGGGAGGGTATGGAAAAATACCTGGAACAGATACGTGAAAAAAACGCGGAGGGCAAAGTCATTCAAAAAGGGGGAAATAAGGAAAGTATTGTAAGGCAGGCAAATCAGATGGCAAATGCCTTATCTGCAAATAGCTATGCCAGGGAATTAGCCGAAGAAATGGAAAAGGCAAAGGATTTGAACAGGGCCTACGGAAATCTTTATGACAGGATTGTACAGGGATATGAGAACGGTACAAGGGAACGTTATACAGAGGATAAAAATTCAGAGACAGGTTATAGGAAAATGACAAAGGAAGAAGAATTAAAAGGGCTTTCCCTGGCATTTCAGAAGAAGGCACATGAGGAGGATGTGAAAAAAATGATTTCAGAGGAATTTAAGCGGCTGAAAGAAGGCTAAAATTCCCTGTAAACCGGGAGGCGCATGGATAACGATTACTGTTCCATGCGTCTTTTTTATGTACACGGGCATCCAGAGGAAATACAGATCAATTCCTGTTTTTCCCATGAATTCCAGTTGTTGACTTATGGAAAGACTTATAGTATATTGAATCTAGATGCGTGACAATGCGCAAGGAGGAAATGACATGCAGGAGAAAATCAAAGTAGCCGTGGACGCCATGGGCGGGGACAATGCTCCGGGAGAAATCGTAAAAGGTGCCGTGGACGCAGTGAACATGCGGGAGGATATTCAGGTATTTCTCGTGGGCAGACAGGATATGGTGGAAGAGGAGTTAAAAAAATATACATATCCGAAAAACCAGATAAGGGTTGTCCATGCAGAGGAAGTAATTGAGACCGCAGAGCCGCCGGTGAAAGCTATCCGCAGCAAAAAAAATTCATCCCTTGTGGTTGGTATGAATATGGTAAAGCAGAATGAGGCGGACGCTATTGTGTCAGCGGGAAGCTCAGGAGCGATCCTGGTAGGAGGCCAGGTGATTGTGGGCAGGATTAAAGGAATCGAGAGGCCCCCTTTGGCACCGCTTATCCCCACGGAAAAAGGCGTGTCCCTGTTGGTGGACTGCGGGGCGAATGTAGACGCCAGGGCAAGCCATCTGGTACAGTTTGCCAGAATGGGTTCCATTTACATGGAGCACGTGTTAGGGATTAAAAAGCCAAGGGTTGCCATTGTAAATATCGGTGCGGAGGAAGAGAAGGGAAATGCATTGGTGAAAGAGACATTCCCTCTGTTAAAGGAGTGCAAAGATATTCACTTTATCGGCAGCATTGAGGCAAGGGAGATTCCCCACGGCCAGGCGGACGTGATTGTCTGTGAAGCTTTTGTGGGAAATGTGATCCTGAAATTGTATGAAGGTTTGGGAAGTACATTTTTCCGTGTGGTGAAAAAGGGACTCCTAAGCAGTCTGAGAAGCAAGGCAGGGGCTGTTTTGATTAAACCCGCATTAAAATCTGTACTAAAGACATTCGATGCATCAGAGTATGGCGGCGCACCTTTACTGGGGCTGAAAGGTCTTGTGGTAAAGACCCATGGAAGCGCCAAGGCTCTAGAGGTTACCAATTCCATCATTCAGTGCGTAACTTTTAAAGAGCAGGATATTAACGGAAAGATAAAAAACAATATTATTGGAGACGAGTAGAAAGGGAGATACTAGCATGGAATTTGAAAAACTAAAACAGATTATCGCAGAGGTCTTAAATGTAGACGCAGATGAAATCACAATGGACACTACTTTTGTAGATGACCTGGGAGCAGATTCCTTAGACATTTTCCAGATTATTATGGGAATTGAAGAGGAATTTGACGTTGAGATTAAGAATGAAGACGCAGAGAAGATCGCAACTGTCGCTGATGCAGTGGATCAGATTAAGAATGCTTTGAATTAATGAAAAGAATAGTGAAAGCGAGGATAAGAGGCGTGCCCAAAAAGCTGCATTTCTTTGGCTTTTGGGCCGCCTTCTTTCATTGAGAAAATATGAGAAAAACAGACAAATTTCAGGAAATTATCGGTTACCAGTTTAAAAATCCGGGGCTTTTACGTCAGGCCCTGACCCACAGTTCCTATGCCAATGAAAAATATTTAAAAAAACATTCGGACAATGAGCGGCTGGAATTTTTGGGGGACGCAGTGTTGGAAATTGTTTCCAGCGAGTTTTTGTATCTGAACTATCCAGAGCTTTCCGAGGGAGATTTGACAAAGCTCCGGGCAAGTCTGGTGTGTGAGCCCACCTTAGCTTCATGTACGGCCCCCATAAAGTTAAAAGAGTTTCTTTTCCTTGGAAAGGGAGAGGAGCTGACAGGGGGAAGAGACAGGAAATCTATCCTCTCAGACGCCCTGGAGGCTGTGATTGGCGCAATCTATCTGGATGGTGGTTTTACTAGTGCAAAAGAGTTTATTTTGACCTATATTCTCACAGATATTGAAAATAAGAAACTCTTCTATGATAGTAAGACTATCCTGCAGGAAGTGGTGCAGGCCGATTATGAAGAGCAGCTTAATTACCAGCTCACCGGGGAGAGCGGGCCGGACCATGACAAAAGATTTACAGTGGCGGCCCGCATCGGAGAGAAAGTCATTGGAAAGGGAAGTGGACATACAAAAAAAGCCGCAGAACAGGAGGCGGCCTATCAGGCACTTTTGAAGTTAAAAAAGACGGCTAATAACACATCTGAAAAATAAAAGGAATGTAGGGAAACAATATGTATTTAAAGAGTATAGAAGTCCAGGGTTTTAAATCCTTTGCAAACAAAATTGTGCTGGATTTCCACAACGGAATCACCGGCATTGTGGGGCCCAACGGAAGCGGGAAGAGCAATGTGTCCGATGCGGTGCGGTGGGTTTTGGGAGAGCAGAGTGCAAAACAGCTCCGGGGCGCCAGTATGCAGGATGTTATTTTTTCAGGGACAGAAAACAGAAAACCCCTAAGCTATGCCTATGTCGCCATCACTATGGATAATTCCGACCACAGGCTGGATATTGATTTTGAGGAAGTCACGGTGGCTAGGCGGGTGTACCGTTCCGGGGAGAGCGAATATCTGATTAATGGAAGCCCCTGCAGGTTAAAAGATGTAAACGAACTGTTCTATGACACAGGAATCGGCAAGGAGGGATATTCCATTATCGGCCAGGGCCAGATTGAAAAAATCTTAAGTGGCCGGCCGGAGGAGCGCCGGGAGCTTTTTGACGAGGCGGCAGGTATTGTAAAGTATAAGAGGAGAAAAGTCACAGCCCAGAAGAAACTGGAGACGGAGCGGGAAAACTTAGTCCGGGTCAAAGACATCTTAGCGGAATTGGAACGCCAGGTTGGGCCGCTGGAGCGCCAGTCGGAAAAGGCTAGGACGTATCTGAAAAAGAAGGACGAGCTTAAGGCTTTCGATGTGAATATGTTCCTTTTAGAAGTGGAGCGGATTGACACAGAAATGAAGGATGTGGTCTCCAATTATGATATTGCAGACAGCGACATGAAAGAGACCACAGCCATGTTCGAGAAGGTGAAACAGGAGTACGAAAAGACCCAGAATGCCATTGAGACAGTGGAGCAGGAGATTGAGACCGCCAGGGAAAATCTGGGAAATTCCACAGTCTTAAAGGGGAAATTAGAAGGCCAGATTAATGTCTTAAAGGAGCAGATTAAGGCTGCGGAAATGTCCGACGAACATTTTACCAGCCAGATGGAGACACTCAACAGGGAGCAGGGGGAAAAATCACGGCAGAAGGAAGAATATGAGAGAGAGAAGCAGGAGCTGGATGCGCAGCTCTTAGCGGTGTCAGCCAGGCGGGAGAAGGCGGAGAGAGAGTTAAATGATTTAAAACAGGAAATTGACCGGTGCAACACCGGGATTTCCGATGGGAAAAATGAACTGCTTGAGCTTTTAAACCGCAAGGCGGATATTCAGGCAAGGCAGCAGAAGTTTGACACATTGATGGAGCAGATAAATATCAGAAAAGCTCAGTTAAACCAGCAGCTTTTGCAAAAGAAGAGCCAGGAATCAGATTTGGATGAAAAACTGGCGGAACAGGAAGCTGCACTGGAGGAAATCAATGGAAAAATCCTGAAATTAAAAGGGGAGGAAGAAACCCTCGCCATGCAAAGTAAGGATTGGGAGAAAAAGCTTGCCGAGACCAACCGCTCTTTTGAGGAAAATACCACCAAGTACCACAGGACATCCTCACGGCTGGAATCCTTAAAAAATATTGCGGAGCGCTACGATGGTTACGGGGTGAGCATCCGCAAAGTTATGGAGCAAAAGGACCGGGAGAAGGGGCTTTTAGGGGTTGTCTCCGATTTGATAAAAGTGGATAAAAAGTACGAGACAGCCATCGAGACGGCACTTGGGGGGAGTATCCAAAATATCGTTACGGAGGATGAGCAGACGGCAAAGAATATGATAGGATTTTTAAAGGAAAACCGTCTGGGAAGGGCAACCTTTCTGCCCTTAACCTCTGTGGACGGAAGGGGAAACTTCAAAAACCCTGACGCCTTAAAAGAGACGGGGGTCATTGGGCTTGCCAACACGCTGGTGGAAAACCAGGAGAAATATAATGGAATTACCGCCCAATTATTGGGAAGAGTATTAGTGGTGGACCATATCGACAATGCCCTTGCCCTGCAGAGGAAATACCGCCAGTCCTTAAATATTGTAACACTGGAGGGGGAACTTTTGCGTCCCGGGGGAGCCCTTACCGGAGGAGCCTTTAAAAACAACAGCAATCTTCTGGGAAGAAACCGGGAGATTGAGGATTTGTCCAGGGAGATGGAAAATTTAAAGGAACAGCTCAAAGAGCTGGGGGAACGGAAAGAGGAGATTGCAGCTGCAAAGGCTCTTATCGGGGATGATGTGAGAACCATACAGGAGGAACTGCAAAAGCAGTATATTTTACAGAATACGGCCCAGTTAAACTTGCAGCGGGCAAAGGAATTAAAGGATGAGGGGGAGCAGGATTTAAAAGGCCTGAAAGCAGAGCGGGGAGAATTGGAACGGCAGATGCGGGATTTAAATCAGGAAAAGGAACTTGCGTTGGAAGAACTGGAAGAGGCCAAGATGCGGGAACAGGAAATCGACATGGAAAGCCGTCAGTTTAAGCAGGTCTTAGACGAGCAGATTTATATTGAGAGCAGTGTGAATAAAACCGTGTCTGAGGTGCTTATGGAGGAGGCCAACATCCGTCAGAAAACAGAGTTTGCCGCCACCAATATACAGCGTGTTTCGGGGGAAATCGAAAGGTGCAGAAAGCAGGCTAAGGAGCTTGAGGCAGAGGTTTTCGCTGCCAGGGAGGATGCCGAAAAGAAAAAGGCGGATATTTTAGAGATAGAAAAAACTATCCTGGCCTCTGACGAGGAGTACACAAAGCTGGAGGGGGAATTAAAGGAAAAGACAAAGCGCAGGGAGGAGATGTCCACAGAATATAAAGGTTTCTTTGACAAGCGGGAGGAAATTCAAAATAGGATAAATGCCTTGGATAAAGAAATATTCCGTTTAAACAGCCAGCGGGAAAAGCTTCAGGAGTCAAAGGAGAACCACACCAATTATATGTGGGAGGAGTATGAGCTTACCCTCCATAAAGCGATGGAACTGCGCAATGAGGAATACGAAGATTTGGCAAAGCTAAAGAAAATGATAGCCCAGATAAAAGAGGATATTAAAAACCTGGGGGATGTCAATGTCAACGCCATCGAAGAGTATAAGGAAATCTCAGAGAGGTATGAATTTTTAAAAGGCCAGCACGACGATTTGATAGAGGCGGAGGCAACCCTTGTGGGCATTATCGAAGAGCTGGATACCGGGATGCGCAAACAGTTTGCAGAGAAATTTGCGGAAATCCAAAGGGAGTTTGACAAGGCCTTTAAAGAACTCTTTGGCGGAGGGAAAGGAACCCTGGAGCTTTTGGAGGATGAGGATATTTTAGAGTGCGGCATACGGATTATTGCCCAGCCCCCGGGAAAGAAACTTCAGAATATGATTCTTCTCTCAGGAGGGGAAAAGTCTTTGACAGCCATCGCTCTTTTATTTGCCATTCAGAATTTAAAGCCCTCGCCTTTTTGTCTTTTGGATGAGATTGAGGCTGCCCTGGACGATTCCAATGTAGGAAGGTTTGCAAAATATTTACATAAACTGACAAAAAATACCCAGTTTATCGTGATTACCCACAGGAGGGGCACCATGGGGGCGGCGGACAGGCTCTACGGCATTACCATGCAGGAGAAAGGCGTTTCAACTTTAGTGTCTGTCAACCTGATTGAAAAGGATTTAGACAAGTAGTAGATTGGAGGAGTTTTTATGAGTGAGGAAAAGAAAGGATTTTTCGGACGCCTGGTGGCGGGTCTTACGAAAACCAGGGAGACCATTGTCTCCGGCATTGATTCTATTTTCAGCGGATTTTCCAGCATCGATGAGGACTTTTACGAGGAAATTGAAGAGATTCTTATCATGGGGGATTTAGGGGTCAATGCCACAGAGCAGATTATTGAAACTTTAAAGGCAAAGGTAAAAGAGAAAAAGATAAAAGAGCCTTCAGACTGTAAACAGCTTTTAATCGACAGCATCAAAGAACAGATGCAGGTGGAGGAAGCGGCCTACCGTTTTGAGGAGGAACTGTCCGTGGTTTTAGTTATCGGCGTCAACGGGGTGGGAAAGACCACCACCGTGGGCAAGCTGGCGGGAAAATTAAAATCCCAGGGAAAAAAAGTGGTGATTGCGGCGGCGGACACTTTTCGTGCGGCAGCCGGGGAACAGCTTTTAGAATGGGCGAACCGTGCAGGCGTGGAAATGATTGGAGGCCAGGAGGGGGCGGACCCCGCTTCTGTTATCTATGATGCCATTTCCGCAGCAAAATCCAGAAAGGCGGATGTGCTTTTATGTGATACGGCAGGAAGGCTTCACAATAAGAAAAATCTGATGGAGGAGTTAAAAAAGATTAATCGGATTATCGATAAAGAATTTTCCCAGGCTTACCGGGAAACGCTTGTTGTCCTTGACGGCACCACAGGGCAGAACGCCTTATCCCAGGCCAGGCAGTTTGGGGAGGTGGCGGACCTTACGGGAATTGTTCTCACAAAAATGGACGGCACGGCAAAGGGCGGTATCGCCGTGGCTATCCAGTCGGAACTTTCTATTCCGGTGAAATATATCGGAGTGGGGGAGACCATTGATGATTTACAGAAGTTTGACGCCAACGATTATGTCAACGCATTGTTTGATGTAAAAGAAGACAGGGAGGGAGCATAATGCTGACATTGGATAAATTTGAAGAGGCAAGTGAAAAAGTAAAAGAAGTTACCCTGGAGACAAAACTGGTGTACAGCAATTATTTGAGCAGCCAGACGGGAAATAAAGTGTATCTGAAACCGGAGAATATGCAGTTTACCGGGGCGTACAAAGTCAGAGGCGCCTATTATAAAATAAGCACGTTATCTGAGGAAGAGCGGGCCAGGGGGCTCATTACTGCCTCTGCGGGAAACCATGCCCAGGGGGTAGCCTATGCCGCCCAGTGTTACGATGCGAAAGCGGTGATTGTTATGCCAACCACCACTCCCCTGATTAAAGTAAACCATACCAAAAGTTACGGGGCAGAGGTTTTGCTCTACGGGGATGTCTACGACGAGGCATGTGCCTATGCCTATGAGCTGGCGGAAAAAAACGGGTATACCTTTATCCATCCCTTTGACGATTTGGCAGTGGCCACGGGACAGGGAACCATAGCCATGGAGATTTTTAAGGAACTCCCCTTAGTGGAGTATATTTTAGTGCCAATCGGAGGGGGCGGACTTGCCACAGGAGTGTCCACCCTGGCAAAACTTTTAAATCCTAAAATTAAAGTGATCGGGGTGGAGCCTGCCGGGGCAAGCTGTATGAAAGCCTCTTTTGAGGCGGGAAAAGTCGTCACCCTTCCCACGGTAAACACCATCGCCGACGGAACTGCGGTAAAGACTCCCGGACAAAATATTTTTCCCTATATTAAGAAAAATCTGGATGATATTATTGCCGTCAATGACGACGAGTTGGTGGTGGCCTTCCTTGACATGGTGGAAAACCATAAGATGGTGGCGGAAAATTCCGGTCTTTTAACCGTGGCGGCTTTGAAACACTTAAATGTTAAGGACAAGCGCGTGGTCTCCATTATCAGCGGGGGAAATATGGACGTGATCACTATGTCCTCTGTGGTGCAGCAGGGACTGATTTTAAGAGACCGGATTTTTACGGTTTCCGTTCTTTTGCCGGATAAGCCGGGAGAGCTGTCCAAAGTGTCAGAGACCATTGCAAAGGAGCAGGGTAATGTAATTAAACTGGAGCACAACCAGTTTGTAAGCATTAACCGCAACGCGGCGGTGGAACTTCGGATTACTTTGGAGAGTTTTGGGACGGACCACAAGAGACAGATTATGAAAGCCTTGGAGAAGGCGGGGTATAAGCCCAAACAGGTGAGAACCAGTCTGTAGAAAGACAGCGGGCCCACAGTGTTTGACCCTGCCTGCAATATTTTTATGAGAAACAGGAGAGAGAACAATGAGTGCAATGCAGCAGGATATGACAGTGGGGAAACCAGGAAAAATTATTTTAAACTTTACCCTTCCCATTTTTATTGGAAATGTATTTCAGCAGTTTTACAGTATGGCGGACACCATTATCGTGGGTAAGTTTGTGGGAACCGAAGCTTTAGCGGCGGTGGGCAGTACGGGAACGATTATGTTTTTAATCTTTGGTTTTATTATGGGTATGACGGCGGGACTTTCCGTTATCACCGCCCAGAAATTCGGGGCGGGGGATATGGATGCCTTAAAAAAATCCGTGGGTTCCTCCCTTTGGCTTTCCGGGGGCATGACCTTACTGCTCACTGCAGTGTTTATGTTTGGGATGGAATGGATTTTAGAATTTATGCATACCCCAAAAGACATTTTTGCAGACGCATACACCTATATTATGATCATCTGCGGGGGAATTGTGGCCCAGATGCTTTATAATCTGTTGGCAAGCCTGCTTCGGGCTATCGGCAACAGCAAAGTGCCTCTGTATTTTCTCATACTATCCGCACTGTTAAATATTTTATTGGACTTGGTTTTTATTATTGCATTCCATATGGGCGTATCCGGGGCGGCCTGGGCTACTGTGATTTCCCAGGGCGCATCCGGCCTTATCTGCTTTTATTATATTGTGAAAAAGGTTCCTATCCTTCATGTGTCAAGGGAAGATGTAAAGCCGGATAAATTTTTGATTTACACACAAATCCGAATCGGTCTGCCCATGGCCCTGCAGTATTCCATTACCGCTATAGGGACTATGATGGTACAGGTGGCGTTAAATATCTTAGGTTCCGGGGCGGTGGCAGCCTTTACCGCAGCCAATAAAATTGAGCAGATTGTAACCCAGGCATACGTGGCCATGGGAACCACCATGTCCACCTACTGCGCCCAGAATACAGGGGCGGGAAAGACGGAAAGAATCCGTCAGGGATTCCGCTCTATTTCCATTATGGGATGTATCTATTCCGTGGTGGTGGGGATTTTTATCATTGCTGGGGGGCGCTATTTCACCTACCTTTTTATCTCCGGAAATGTGACGGAAATCATGGGACAGGTGCATATTTATCTGGTTTGCGTGGCTGTATTCTTTATTCCCCTTATGGTGGTAAATGTGTACCGAAACGGTATCCAGGGCATGGGCTACGGTTTCCTTCCTATGTTGGCGGGGGTGGCAGAACTGACAGGAAGAGGAGTTGTGGCGGTGATTGCCGCAAAACAGAAAAGTTATGTGGGGGTCTGCCTGGCAAGCCCTGCGGCATGGGTTTTGGCAGGGGGGCTGCTTCTGGTGGTTTATTTTCTTATTATGAGGAAAAAAACACCTCCCTGCCAGTAAAATCCAGGCAGTCAGAGAAAAATCAGGAATTTAAAAGGATTGCCGGGAAATTTTTAAGAAATGTGCCTTGACACAGCCGGACATATGTGGTATTCTACCAAAGGTGTCAAGGAGAAAAACTTGTCAGCGGAGGATAGTATGGAGACGAAGGCAAGACAGGCATACCTCTATGATTTTTACGGGGAACTTTTAAACGAGCACCAGAGGAAGATATTTGAGGACTATGCATTTTCCGATTTGTCGTTAGGCGAGATTGCCACAGAGGAGGGAATCAGCCGTCAGGGCGTCCATGATTTGATTCGCCGTTGCAGCAAAAAGCTGGAAGAGTACGAAGAAAAACTCCATTTGGTGGAAAAGTTTTTATTTATTAAAGATAAAATAGAAGAGATTGAAAGCATTGCAGCCATTAAACCTGAGCCGGAGATGAGAGAGATTGCTTTCATTTCCAAGAAGATTTTAGAGGAGCTTTGACCTATGGCATTTGAAAATCTGTCTGAGAAATTGCAGAATGTATTCAAAAATTTAAGAAGTAAGGGAAGACTGACAGAAGAAGATGTGAAGGCCGCTTTAAAAGAAGTAAAGATGGCCTTGTTAGAAGCGGATGTCAACTTCAAAGTGGTAAAGCAGTTTATCAAAACGGTGCAGGAGCGGGCCATCGGGCAGGATGTGATGAACGGGTTAAATCCCGGCCAGATGGTAATTAAAATCGTAAACGAAGAGATGATTGCCCTCATGGGTTCCGAGACCACGGAGATTGCCCTTAAGCCGGGGAGCGAAGTCACTGTAATTATGATGGCGGGCCTTCAGGGAGCTGGAAAAACCACCACCACGGCAAAGATTGCAGGAAAGTTAAAGCAGAAGGGGAAAAAGCCTTTGCTTGCAGCCTGTGACGTGTACCGTCCCGCAGCCATTGACCAGTTAAAGATTAACGGGGAGAAACAGGGCGTGGAAGTCTTTTCCATGGGGGATAAGCAAAATCCTGTGGACATTGCCAAAGGGGCGGTGGAGCATGCAAAGAAAAACGGATATAATGTGGTGATAATAGATACCGCAGGACGTCTTCACATAGACGAGGATATGATGGCGGAGCTTGCAGCCATTAAGGAACAGGTGGAAGTTCACCAGACTATTCTTGTGGTGGATTCCATGACTGGCCAGGATGCCGTAAATGTGGCAAATCTTTTCCAGGAAAAAATCGGTATTGACGGCGTGGTTCTGACCAAACTTGACGGCGATACAAGAGGCGGTGCAGCCCTTTCCATCCGGGCGGTTACAGGCAGGCCTATATTGTATATCGGTATGGGGGAAAAGCTTTCGGATTTGGAGCAGTTTTATCCGGACCGTATGGCCTCCAGGATTCTTGGCATGGGGGATGTGCTCACCATGATTGAAAAAGCCCAGGAAGCCATTGACGAGGACGAGGCCAGAAAATTAGAGCAGAAAATGAAAAAGGCCGAGTTTGATTTTGAGGATTATTTAAGTTCCATGGGCCAGATGAAAAAGATGGGGGGCCTTACAAGCATTATGGGAATGATGCCGGGGCTTTCCGGAATGAAAATGCCGGAGATTGACGAGGCACAGGCCGAGAAGGGCATGAAGCGCACAGAGTCCATTATTTATTCCATGACCCCGGAGGAGCGGAGAAATCCTTCCCTGTTAAATCCCAGCCGGAAAAAAAGGATTGCAGACGGCGCAGGGGTGGATATTGCAGAGGTAAACCGCCTGGTGAAACAGTTTGAGCAGGCGAGAAAAATGATGAAGCAGATTCCCGGTATGATGGGAGGTAAGCGCGGTAAAAAAGGGAGATTCAATCTGCCTTTTTAACATAAAACAATGAAAATCAGGAGGTGAAAGAGATGGCAGTAAAAATTAGATTAAGAAGAATGGGACAGAAGAAAGCTCCTTTCTATAGAATCGTTGTTGCTGATTCCAGGTCTCCCAGAGATGGAAGATTTATTGAGGAAATCGGTACTTACGACCCTACCAAAGACCCCAGCGAGTATCATGTGAATGAGGAGCTGGCAAAGAAATGGTTAGCAAACGGAGCACAGCCCACAGAGACCGTAAACAGAATTTTCAAATCTGCAGGAATTGAAAAATAACGGTTAATAAAGAGAGGTGTAACGGATGAAAGAATTAGTGGAAGTAATTGCAAAAGCATTAGTCGATCACCCGGAAGAAGTCGTGGTTTCCGAGACGGAGACGGACAGGACCATCACACTGGAACTTCGTGTGGCACAGTCTGACATGGGAAAAGTAATCGGCAAACAGGGCCGCATTGCCAAGGCAATCCGCTCTGTGGTAAAAGCTGCAGCCTCTAAGGAAGACAAGAAAGTAATTGTAGACATCATGTAATATATAGCGTCCTTTCGGACGCTATTTTTCTCTCATGGTATAACAGGAGGATGACATGGAAGATTTATTAAAAGTCGGGGTGATTACAAGCACCCATGGACTGAAGGGGGAAGTAAAAGTATATCCCACCACAGATGACCCGAAGCGTTTTTTACAGCTTAAGGAGATTCTTTTAGATACAGGAAAAGAAAAAAATGTACTCCATATTACCAATGTAAAATTTTTCAAAAATATGGTAATCCTGAAATTCAAAGAGTACAATGATATAAATGAAGTGGAACCCTTAAGGCAGAAGGAACTCTTTGTCACAAGGGAGAATGCGGTTCCCTTAGAGGAAAATGAATATTATATCGCTGATCTCATAGGTCTTTTGGCAGTGTCCGATGAGGGGGAAGCCTTAGGGGAAGTGGCGGAGGTGCTGCAGTCGGCGGCAAATGACATTTATGTCATCAGAAAAGCGGGGGAGCAGGATATTTTGGTACCCGCCATTCAAGACTGTGTAAAAGCGGTGGATATTTCCGGGGGAAAGATTGTGCTCCATCTCCTGCCGGGGCTTAGGGAAGCCAATCAGAAATAGAAAAAGAGGAAGGTAAAATGAAATTTTATATTCTTACTTTATTTCCGGAAATGGTGATGCAGGGCTTGTCCACAAGCATTATCGGAAGGGCGGCGAAACAGGGAATCGTAACTATTGAAGCTGTGAATATCCGGGAGTATACAAAGGATAAGCATTTGAAAGTAGACGATTATCCCTACGGGGGAGGGGCAGGGATGGTGATGCAGGCACAACCTGTTTACGATGCATATCAGGCGGTAAGGGATAAAATCGGTCATAGGCCGAGAACCATTTATCTCACCCCCCAGGGGCCCCTCTTTCACCAGGCTATGGCAAAGGAGATGGCAGGGGAGGAAGAACTTGTGTTTCTCTGCGGCCACTATGAAGGGGTGGACGAGCGGGTGCTGGAGGAAATTGTTACGGACTATGTATCTGTGGGGGACTACGTTTTAACCGGTGGAGAACTGCCCGCCATGGTGATGGTGGATGCCATTTCCCGGATGGTGCCCGGTGTCCTCTCCAACCAGGAATCCGGGGAGACGGAATCCTTTGAGGGAGGCCTTTTGGAGTATCCCCAGTACTCAAGGCCCAGGGATTGGATGGGAAGAGAAGTTCCCCAGGTACTCATGTCTGGAGACCATGTAAAAATTCAGGCATGGAGAAGGGAGCAGTCCATACTGCGCACCAAAAAGTTCCGCCCGGATTTATTGGAGACCGCCGATTTGTCCATAAAAGAAAAAACGTTGTACAGAGTCCATGAAAAAGATTTTAAAAGTTAAAAAAGGGACTGGTTCTTGTGAGAATAACTTGATATAATAGACGGGAAAACAATCTAAGGAGGATGTAAGAATGCACAAAGAGAATTTATCTGCAGCAGAGGCACTTACAAAGTTGAAAAATGGAAACCAGGACTATAGGAATGCAGCATCAAATTCAGGTAATATTTCACCTGAAATCCGCAGGCAGACATTTGAGGAGGGTCAGGCTCCCTATGCCGTTGTGATTACATGTTCAGATTCCAGGGTGATACCGGAAAGTATTTTTATGGCAGGCATAGGAGAACTCTTTGTCATCCGTGTGGCAGGAAACGTTATTGACCGTCATCAGCTTGGCAGCATCGAGTATGCGGCAGACCATCTTGGTACAAAGCTTGTAGTAGTGCTGGGCCATAGCCGCTGCGGAGCCGTGGGAGCAGCGATGAGCAGCGACCCGGAAGGTTATGTGAAGTTTATCACCGATGAAATCCGCAAAGCTATCGGGGAGGAAAAGGACGAACTGCGTGCCAGCTGTCTCAATGTTCAGCAGAGCGTTTCCGTTATTAAAGAGAAATTGAATCTGTCCCAGTCAGAAGATGAAAATGGAGTGAAAGTATGTGGGGCAATGTATCATATTGACACAGGGGCCGTTGAGTTTTTAGACTGATAAAACGAGGAGACATATATGAAACCAGAAGAATTGACCCAGTTGTTAATGAAGATGCAGAAAGAGACAAGGGAGGGAAAACTGCACTGGAAACTTGAGGTGCAGACCTCCGAGGGAAATGAAGAGAAATATACGGTGGAGGAGGAAGGCCGTGTGTGGATTGTGGACGAGTGTTATACTTCCTTTTTCTGTGAATACCAGGGCAGCGAGTTTTGTATGATAACCTATGAGATGATAAAGACAAATATGGAAGAGACAAAGACCAATAATTATGTGTTTTTACCGCCTCTGGGAGTACGGCTTTTTTCCCTTCACACCCTTCTTCCCCACAGTGTAGAGGCAAATGCGGTAGTGATTTCCCATATTCATGCACTATGGGAGCTTTTGGCGGATTTGGTGAAAAAAGGCAGTGACCAGGTGAACCTCCGTGTCCGGGAGGCGTCTGTAAATATTCAAGAGGACTAGTACAGCGAATATTCGGTGAGTCGCAGTATGGCCTGCCTATTTTCCCTGTGCTGGAAATACTGTGGGGAGGAATTGTTATGGCACAAAAAATGTGGTGCAATCAGTTGGAAGCGGAAACCATACACAGATTTCGGGAAATTTATGCCAACAGTGACGCATATACTGCGCCATTAAAAGACTTGGCAGATAAGGAGCGGATAGAGAGGCTGGCAGCACAGGCACTTTATCCGGAGGAGCCGGAGCTTTTCTTTGAGATGGAGAAAAAAGAAAGCTATGAGGAAACAGCAGGGCAGAGTCTGTCTAAAACCAGGCAAAGGGACGCCCTGCTGTTTCATTTATCTTCCCGGATATCCGAAGGGGAAAAAGTGGTTCGGATGATTAGCTGCGGCGGCGTGGACGATGGAAAGTCTACGGTGATTGGCAGGATTTTGTATGAGGCGGCAGGGGAGGATAAAAGAAGGGAGATAGAGAATAACCCCATATATCTCCGCAGGGATGGGACGGTGGATTATGCAATGCTGGCAGGGACATCGGAGCAGGAAGCAAGGCAGGGGATTACCGTTCAGGTTTCATACAGCGGATTTACAGCGGGTATCTCTACGTATCTTATGGCGGATGTGCCGGGCCATGAGGAGTATACCGGCAATATGGCGTATGCGGCCAGGTCCGCCAGCCTGGCAGTGCTTATGATTTCTGCAAATAAGGGAATCGTGCCCCAGACAAGGAGACACGCCAGAATCTGCTTTTTTATGGGCATCCGGAAAATGATTTTCGCCGTAAATAAAATGGATATGGTGCAGTTTGACAGGGAGGTTTTTAACGGAATTGCAAAAGAGATTACTTATCTGATGCAGGAATATCATGGCTGTACCTATCAGATTATACCGGTGGCAGCAAAAGCCGGGGACAATATTGGAAAAAAATCCGAACATATGCCCTGGTATCAGGGAGAGCCTCTTCTCATGGCCATCACAAAGGGCCAGGGGGAAGGGACGTCGGAAAACATGTTTTATATGCCGGTGCAGAAGACGGTGAAATCCAGTCAGATACCTGGGAAAGAGATAAAAAAACGTGTCCTTTTAGGGCAGGTACAGGGAGGAAGAATCTGTAAAGGCCAGGAGATTCTTGTGTACCCTACCATGAAACGGGCAAAGGTTTCCAAATTGTATTCTTTTTTCCGGGAAGTAGACGAGGTAGAAGAGGGACAGCCTGCCGCTGTGGAACTTGACCGGGAATTAGATGTGGCCAGGGGATATTTTCTGGCGAAGGAGGATATCTTTACCCCGGCAGAATGTGTGGAGGCAGATATTTTGTGGGTGTGGGATGACCAGTTGAGGCTTGGCACGCGCTATAAAATAAAAGTCGGGACAAAAGAGATAACCGGGGCAGTGACTAAAATTTTATACCGGATGGATGTAAACACCGGAGATCACAAATATGCAGAGCATATAACCAAAAACGGGATGGCCAGGGTGGAACTTCGGTTTTCGGAGGCGGTTGCGGTATCCCCGGAGGGGCAGAGCCGGGGGTTGGGCACACTGACCCTTTGGGAAAAGAGGGGAGAAACCCTTTTGGGGTATGGAAATATTGTAAAAACCGTATCCGATGAAGTCTTTTTTGAAAAGGGAAAAATGGTAACCAGACAAGAGCGGGAGGAGGCATTGGGCCAGAAAGCAGGGATTTTACTGTTTCCCAAAAAAGCGGGCAGCGAATGGATAAATTATGTGGAGCGCTATCTTTTACATATGGGATTTCACACGATACAGGTGGGGGAAAAAGACAGCAGAGAAAGAATTTTCCGCCTTACAGAAGCAGGCCTTTTGGGGCTTTTGTCTGCAGATGAAGTGATTTTGCCTGATTTTATGGGGGAGGAGCCTTACCGGGTGTGTGATTTGAGAGGGGAAGCCTTCTCACAGGAAAATCTTATAAATATACAGAAAAAAGTAAAATCCTGGGTGGCAGGAATGTTGTGCTGACACGGAAGTAAAGGGGCAGGGGACATATGGGAGAAGGAGGCAGGCTTGATACGGGTTGGAATATGTGATGACGAGGCATCTATGCGCAGTCAAATAGAAAAACTGGCAGTTTCCTATTTTCGCAGAAAAAATCAGAATACGGAAATTTTTTTGTTTTCTTCCGGGGAGGAGATTTTGGTGTCCAGAGAAACTCTGGATATTTTGTTCCTTGATATTCAAATGAGCCATATGGATGGGATGGAGACAGCCAAAAAACTCCGCAGAGAAAATTTTAAAGGTTTTCTTATTTTTATCACGGTGCTGAAAGAGATGGTTTTTTCTGCTTTTGAGGTGTGGGCTTTCGACTATCTGATAAAGCCCGTAGAGGATAAACAATTTGAAAAGACAATGGAGCGTCTGTACTTGTCCATGTCACAGACGAAGAGCGCAAATTTGTTGGTTCAAAGAGGGCATGAGAGCCGTATGGTTCCCTTTGACGACATCGTGTTCTGCGAGGTAATGAACCGGAAAGTTTATCTGCATTTACTTTCCTCCCAGGTGATTGATTTTTATGAAAGAATAGAGAATCTGGAGAAAAAACTAGACGGGAGTTTTTTTAAGTGCCACAGGAGTTATGTGATAAATTTAAAATATTTGAAAAGCTGCAGTGAAATGACAGCGTATATGGTTGAAGGGTCTCAGGTTCCCGTGTCCCGTCTGCGGAAAAAAGAACTTTCCCAGGCGGTATTTCAGTATATGCGAGAAGGGAGGGTTTAGTGTGGCGTATCTTGCGGATATTTTTTCAGGCTACATCATAGTGGGTATCGATTTATGTGTCCAGGTGTATTTTTTCCTCCGTTTTTTAAAAAAGAGAGTTCGGCCCCTGTCCCTTGTGTTCTGCGGACTTTTGACTTATGTGATTATGCGTTTGAGTTACGGCATGGCATGTTCTCTAAACGGTATGGTACATCCTTTCTTGTTTTCCCTTTGTTCTGTTAAGGCAGGGAGTTTGTGTTCTCTCCTGGGGGGATTTTTTTCTTTGTTTTTATCCCTGGCCTGTTATGTGGGAATCTTAAAATATTTTTCACCGGTAGAGAGGGAAAATGACAGGTATGTGATGTTTTTTTCTCTTCCGGTGTTTTTAATTTTCTTTATGGTGGAATACATCCTGAGAGAAATTTATGGAAACACTATTGTGACAGATATCAGGGGAAATGTGTTAAACGCACGTCATGGACAGATGCTGGCGCTGCAGAGTTTGGCTATGGCGAGTCTTTTCTGTGTGCTTTTGGGATATAAAAAGATGGAGGAAAATTTTCGTCTGAACCGGGAATTTGCCCTGCTTACCCAGGAGGAGCGCTATTTGTATCAGTATGCGGCTGAGGCAAAGGTCCATGAGGAGGAGACAAAATCTTTCCGCCACGATATAAAAAATCATATGGTTGTTTTGGGAGAATTGCTGCGTCACAACAAAGTGGAACAGGCACGTCACTATTTGGGAGAAATGGAGGAGCTGGCGGCACAGTGTTCTTTTTCCTTTTGTACCAATCATCCCCTGGCGGATATTTTAGTAAACAGGAAATTGGGGTTGGCGGAGAGCAGGGGGATAGATGTGGAGTGTTCTTTACTCCTGCCTTATCCCTGCCAGGTGCGGGATATTGATTTATGTATTATACTGTCCAATGTGTTGGACAATGCAGTAAGTGGATGCGGCAGGGCCAATGAGGGGGAGGGGTATATCCATGTGACAGGAAAGTATCAGGGGGATTTCATATTTATGGAAGTCTCCAACAGTTATGACGGAGAAAATCGTATCCGGGAAGGCACGGGACTTAAAAATATCAGGGCGGTGGCGGAAAAATATCAAGGAAGAGTAAAGGTTTCCGCTGAGGACAGAGCCTTTACCATAAGTATTCTGCTTAACCATTTGCATCATCCGAATGACATTCCACAGCAAATAAATTCATTTGCGGGGGAAAATAGACGAAATAAGAGGTAAGACAGTATTTATGTCTGGATATAATCGAAGGAGGATGATGATATGTCTATGAGAATTGAGGGAAATCCAGAACTTTTCAGGTCTTGGGACGAAGAAAAGGGAAAGGAAATGCAAAAAAAGCCAAAGACGGAACCGGAGGAAAAGAAGAATGCTTTTGCCCCGGAAGATGCGTATGTGAGCAGTGAGAAGTCCGGCAGAGCCACCGGCCTGTATCAGATTGGGAAGGATGAGGAGGGAAACAGAACAGTATTTTTTGATGATCCTAAAAAACCCAAGGCCGAAGGGGAGGAAAAATGTATCACCAATACCGATAAGGTGGACCGGGAAATTAGAAAACTCAAGGAGGAAGCCAAAAGGTTAAAACAGCAGATACATAATGGGGATGAGGAGGAAAAAAAGAGGCTTGGACAGAGACTGGCCCAGGTGGAGATGGAGTTGAGCCAGAAAGATAATGACGGATATAGGAAGGCAAATGCGATTGTGTCTAATAAAGAATAATTGCTTTATTTCATGAGCATAAAACCGAATTGCATTGTGCCCAAGAAAGCCACTCAGTAAAATGGGTGGCTTTTTCATGTGGAAAGTGCAGTGAAAAGTGAGATTTTAGGATTCTTTACATACCTGCAAATTCAGTGTTATAATACAGATAATCCGTTGTGAAAATGTTGTGAAAAAGGGGTAGAAAAAATGATAAATATTTGGTATGCAGCTTTTATTTATCTTGTTATTGTGAATCTCTCAGGCCTGTGTCTGATGGGAATTGATAAAAACAGGGCCAGGCGCCATGCTTGGAGAATTTCGGAAAAGACTTTTTTTGTGGTGGGTATCCTGGGAGGCAGCGTAGGCACATGGGCTGGCATGTATCTGTTTCGTCATAAGACAAGGCACTGGTATTTTGTGGTGGGCATGCCTTTTCTTGTAATCCTTCAGACAGCAGTTTTCCTTTATTTATGTAAGTGACATGATAGAAAAAGACGGGTAAGGGAGGGATTTGGTGCATTATAATTGTCTGATTATTGATGATGAGACTGATTTGGCGGAGATGACATGTGAATATTTTCAGATGTTTGGGGTGAGTGCGGCCTGGGAAGAAAACGCCTTAAGGGGACTCTCTTTTTTAGAACGGCATCAGGTGGATATTCTTTTGCTGGACATTAATCTAAAGAAGGAGAGCGGCTTTGATTTGTGCAGGGAAATCCGAAAGAGATGGGATAATCCGATTTTGTTTATCAGTGCAAGGCAGAGGGATGACGATGTGCTTATCGCCTTAAACATCGGAGGGGATGATTACATCAAAAAGCCCTATTCTTTAAGTATTCTCCTGGCAAAAGTGAAAGTGATTTTAAACAGGATGGAGAAACAGAAAAGACAGGCAGACAAAATTCTGCCCAGTAAAGAGGGGCAGGGGGAGTTTCTGCTCTGTGAGGAGACGTTGAGTGTCTGGGTGAAGGGCAGGGAGGTTGCATTGAAGGCAAAAGAGTTTGCCCTGCTAAAATGCCTCTATGAACATAGAAACAGGATTGTGGCAAAGGAGAAAATTTTTGATACCGTATGGGGAGATGCTTTTTACAGCGACGGGACTTTAAATGTACATATCCGAAAACTCCGGGAAAAGCTGGAGGAAAATCCCAATGAGCCAAAGCTGATTAAAACCATATGGGGAACGGGATACCTGTTAAAATGTGAGGAGACGGAGGAAAAGAGTATTTATGAAGATTAGATATATACCGGCAGTTTACACCCTGGTGATGGGTGTGCTGCTTTTTTCTATATTGGCCTTTTTTGGCAGGGACACCGATATTGGAAGGGATATGGTGTTTTACAACGAGCAGAGGCATTTGGCGGAGGGGGCGGTAAAAGAGGGGAAGGACAGGCAGTGGATACAGGAGGTGTACCGCTGTGAAATTTTGTTTGTCCCTGACCGGGATTATGAAGTGAAATTGTGCCATGCCCAGAAAAGGGAGGCGCTGATTTTTGACTATATGGAGGATGAAAATCTGGCAGGCAAAATCATATTTTTTCCCGAGGAGAACCGTTACCAGAAACTGGAACGGGATATGAAAATCCAGTCTCTTATGATTTTTCTTCTACAGTTTTTCCTGGGATATCTTTTATTGGGAATTTTGTATGTACAGCTGATACGCCCTTTTTTAAACCTTCAGAAATTTGCCAGGCAGATTGCAAAGGGAAATCTGGATTTTCCCCTTCCTGTGAGAAAACATAATTATTTTGGGGCTTTTACAGAAAGTTTTGATATTATGAGGGAGGAGCTGAAGCGGGCCAGGGAGAGCGAATTCTGCGCCAACCAGAGCAAAAAGGAATTGATGGCAGAGCTGTCCCATGACATCAAAACCCCTGTGGCAGCCATACGGGCGGCCTGCGAAGTGGCCATTGCCATGGAGACACAGCCTGGTGTACAAAAGAAAATCAGGATAATCGACAACAAGGCGAAAGTGATTGATGAGCTGGTGGGAAATTTATTCCACGCCACGTTGGAGGAGCTTGTGGCCTTGAAAGTGGAACCCTTGGAGGAGAGTTCCCTTTGTATGATGGATATGTTTTTAGATTTGCAGGAGTACGGACAGATTTCTTTTGTTTCCAAAATCCCGGAATGTATGGTTTATATGGATAAACTTCGGCTTTCCCAGGTGATAGACAACTGTATCAACAATGGATGGAAATATGCAGGCACACAGATGCTGGTGGAGTTTTTGGAGGATGAAGGGGGAATCCGCATCAGAATAAGAGATAAGGGGAAAGGTGTTCCAGAGGAGGATTTGCCCCGGATTGCGGAGAAATTTTACCGGGGAAGCAATGCTAAGGGAAAGGAGGGCTCCGGCCTGGGACTTTATCTGGCAAAGATATTTATGGAGCAGATGCAGGGAGGCATGGAGTACTATAATCAGGAGGGATTTGTGGTGGAATTGTTTCTGAAAAAGGTATAGATAAGAAACAGTTAAGAAATATACAGGAAACAGGTTGAGATTTCAGGAATACATACTGTTACAATGGGAGACAGGAGGTAATGAATATGAACAGTATATTAACAGCAAAAGATTTATGTAAGACCTTTTCCAATGAGTCCCTGCAGCAGCATGTGCTGAAAAATTTGAACCTGAAAATAGAAAAGGGGGATTTCACTGTAATTATGGGAAATTCCGGTTCCGGGAAAAGTACCCTTCTCTACGCTTTGTCCGGTATGGACAGACCTACTTTGGGGAGTATCTCCTATAAGGGGGAAGAAATCTCAAAGTTGGGAAATGACAAGCTGGCAGTGTTCAGAAGAACTCACTGCGGATTTGTTTTTCAGCAGAATTATCTGAATGATACCATGAGTGTGCTGGATAACATTATGGTCTGCGGGCTTTTGGTAAACAAAGACAGGAAAGCATTGGCTAAAAAAGCGAAAGACCTGATGTTATCCGTTGGGCTTTCGGAGCAGGCATTCCACAAATTTCCCACCCAGCTTTCGGGAGGGGAACAGCAGAGGGCGGCAGTTGTCCGGGGTATTATCAATGATCCGGAAATTCTCTTTGCCGACGAGCCTACCGGGGCATTAAATTCTCAGAATACGGAAAATGTATTAAATGTGTTTACCCGGTTAAACCAAGAGGGACAGAGTATTGTGATGGTAACTCATGACATGCGCTCCGCCAGAAGAGGCAGCCGCATCCTGTACTTAAGTGACGGGATAATTACCGGGGAACTGCTTTTGGGGGAGTATGTCAGGGGGGATAAAAACCGGCATGAGAAACTGCGCACATTTTTGCAGGAAATGGGGTGGTAATATGCAGGGGTTATTTTATATTACATGGAACAGTATGAAAAAGAAAAAGGGGGATATCATGGTGCTCTTTGCACTGATTTCCCTTGGGGCGATGCTTTTGTATTCCAGTATATCCGTATTTATGGGCATGGATATGGTACAGGATGCAGCATACGAAAAGGCACATTCGGCAGATTTTGTTTATATAACAAACGGCGGGGGGGAGAAACTTTCGGAAATCTTAAGATCCCAGGAGGAAGTGGCAGAATATGAAGAATCTTCCTGCATTTATCTCCAGAGTGCAAAATACGGAAAAAAAGGGGAGATAAAAAATAAAGAGATGCCCTTTATGTTTAGAAAGTTAGAGGAAGAGCGGAAGATTGGAATTCTGCCGGAGACAAAAAACCGCAGTTTTTCCAAGATGAGTATTTTTCTCCCCTATTACATGAAAGTGGCGGAGGGATACCAATGTGGGGATAAGTGTTACATCACCATTGGGGAGGAGGAATATGTTTTTGTGGTGGAGGGATTTGTGGAGGACCCTTTGTTTGCCACGCCGTCCAATATAGCCTGTTACGGGGCATACATCAGTGCGAATTGTTTTGATGAGATGATTCGCAGCAATGAGACGGCAAAGGGGGCTGAGTGTATACAGTATAAAGTGCGTTTAACCCCCGGGGAGGACAGTTTTGAATTTGATAAAAACATCAGTGTGGTGTTAAACAGGGAGATGCCGGAACTTTCGGACAGTTTAGGGCTGGGTGTCAACTGGTCCACTATGAAAGGGGGGGCATCTATCATGTCAAGCATCAGTATGGGGATTATCCTTGTTTTTTCCCTGCTTTTGATTGTGGTGGTGCTGATTATTGTACGATTCAGCATCCAGAATTTTATGGAGATGAACAGGAAAAATATTGGAATTCTTATGGCGGCAGGTTATACATCCCGGCAGTTAAATTTTACTGCGGTTATGGAGATGGGGAGCGTTGCTTTTTTCGGCTCTGTCTTTGGCATTGCCCTTGGGGTGCTTAGCAGCGGAGTCATCGGTAATTTTCAGGGAATTATGATGGGCCTTAGCTGGAATCAGGCATTTCATGTGACAGGTGCTGTCTGTACGGGAATGGCAGTGATGTTTATAGTGGTTCTAGTGTCCTACTGCAGCGGAAGGGCATACCGTAAGATTTCTGTGCTTAATGCCCTGAGGGGAGGGATAGACGCCCACAATTTTAAGAAGAATTATTTTGCCCTGGAAAAAACCAGGCTCCCTTTAAATCTGGCTATATCGGGAAAAAATATTTTTGTAGAAAAGAAGAAGAACCTGTCGGTATTTTGTATTGTAATTCTTTTGGCGTTCTCTTCCTGCCTTGGCTTTGGCCTATATGAAAATTTCGGGAAGGGTAATGAAATGCTTTTGCAGATGATGGGCGTAGAAGCCGGCGATATCTGTCTTTCCGGGGAAAATATCGAGGAAGTCGGGAGAGAGATTTCCACCTGGGAGGAAGTGGAGGACGTGCTTTACTGCAGCACCATAAATATCAGCCTGGAAAGCGCTTCACAGAAGACGGAGAGTACCTGTGACGTGTGGAGGGAGCCGGAACTTATAAGAAAAGAAATGTTAGTGGAGGGAAGGCTGCCCAAATACGAGAATGAAGTGGTGTTATCCACAGGAATTGCAGATATATTACATGCGGGCCTTGGGGACAGTATCTATCTCACGGGACAGGGGGAGCGCAAGTCCTATGTGGTCTGCGGAATTGACCAGAAAATCATGAATATGGGACTTCGCGTTATGTTGTCTGAACAAGGGGCAGAAAATTTAAACGGAGACTCCCCGGTGTTATTCCTGGATGCCTATATGAGGGAAGGCGGGGATATTGAAAAACTTTTAGACCGTATCTCAAAGGAGTTTCCTGGAATTGAAGCCCAGGACAGCAGTACACAGATTGAGGGGATTATGAGCGGTATTTCAATTGCAATGAAGGCAATCTGCATTACGTTTATGCTGATTACAGTTTTTGTAGTGGCAATCGTAGAGATTCTTTTAGTCAAAACAAAGGTGGTAAAGGAGAGAAAACATTTTGGGCTGAATAAAGCCATAGGGTTTACCACTGTGCAGTTAATCCGGCAGGTTATGGTTATGAATCTTCCTGTGATTGTCTCAGGGGCGGCAGTGGGGGCCGGTATCAGTATCTTTTTCATGGAACCCTTGGTGGTGATGTGCTTATCCTTTTGCAAGATAAAATTATGTCCCCTGCAGATTCATGCATTTGGCCCCGTTGCCACTGTGATTGGTATTTTGTTTATTGCGGCGGCGGCAGCATTTTTTGCCTCCGTCAAAATTCGGAAAATAGAGCCTGTATTTATGCTGGGGGAAGAGTGACGGACGGTAATCCTGTGCATAAGATGAAGTAAAAATATTATGATGCCAGGAGTAAAAAAATGAGATATTATTGTGATAAATCTTGCTGTAATTGCTGTCCCGGGCCGGCAGGCCCCCAGGGAGAGCCTGGGCCAATGGGGCCGATGGGGCCCCAGGGAGAACCCGGGCCGGCAGGTCCGGCGGGGGCCGGGGTACAACCGGCGTATTTTAACGCTGTTATGCAGGGGGGATATCAGGATGTTCCTCCGGAGGGAGAGGTTAAATTTTTATTGGCATTTCAATCCGGTGATTTTTCTTTTATCCCAAATACCTCAGAGATTATCGTAAACACAGGAGGGATTTACCGGATTGATTATTCCGTATTAATCCGGCCTTCCATGGGATTTGTGAATGTTTCTTATGCCGTAGCCCTGAACGGACTGGAAAACCCGTTGTCATTTTTTGGGCTGTATTGTGATGAACTTGTGTACAAAGAGCGTCTGGAATTAACGGGTATGTTTATCACTCCCATTGAGGCAGGGGCAAGGGTTACCCTGCGGAACAAATCTTCCACGGAGGATTATCTGGCTGGAACAGGGATTGATAACCAGGCCGTCAACCATGCGTCTATCTTACTTCAGAGAATTGGATAATCACTTCCTACAGTGAAAAAAGTTTGTGTTTAGAAGAGATGGGATGTGACTTTGGGGAAGAAAGATGTTATACTCATATCGAAGCAGCATCTAAAAAACAAAAATGGGAAAACTATAAAAAGATATATTAAAAAATGATTGGAAGGGCCGGGAAAATTCCGGTCCATTCATATCATGTTATTACGGCGTGCCAATGTCTCTGGTATTTGGCCGGGGAAACATGACATACTGTTGTCCTTTTTATGTGATATCATTATGGGAAAAACGGAAAAGAGAGGGGAAAGCATGGCGTTTGATTTTAAGAAAGAGTACAGGGAATTTTATTTACCGCCGAAAAAACCGGGTATTGTTACAGTGCCCGCTATGAATTATATTGCAGTCCGGGGGAAAGGCGATCCCAATCAGGAGGAAGGGGAGTATAAGAAAAGTATAGGGCTTTTGTATGGAATTGCTTTTACAATTAAGATGAGTTATAAAGGAAATTATAAAATTGACGGATATTTTCCGTATGTTGTCCCACCGTTGGAAGGGTTTTGGTGGCAGGAAGGCGTTGAGGGAATAGATTATGCCCACAAAGAGAAATTTAATTTTATATCCCTCATACGTCTGCCGGATTTTGTGAGAAAGGAAGATTTTGACTGGGCAGTTAAGGAGGCCTCGGAAAAAAAGAAAACGGATTTTTCAAAAGCAGAGTTTCTCACTTATGAGGAGGGGAAGTGCGTTCAGTGTATGCATATTGGATCCTATGATGAGGAACCACGGACAATTAAGGCTATGCATGAGTTTGCAGAGGAAAAAGGTTATAGAGTAGATATTGGAGATACGCGCCGGCATCATGAAATTTATCTCTCAGACCCCAGAAGATGCGATGTGACCAGGCGAAAGACAGTGATTCGTATACCAATTAAAAAAATATAGAGAAAAGAAATTGCAGCAAAAGGAGCAGACAAATATGAAATTTATTTCTTGGAATGTAAACGGTTTAAGGGCCTGTGTGCAGAAAGGATTTTTGGATATCTTCAGGGAGATGGAGGCTGATTTTTTCTGTATCCAGGAGACAAAACTTCAGGAGGGACAGATTACTCTGGAATTGCCGGAAGGATATGAGAGTTTTTGGAATTATGCAAAGAAAAAAGGATATTCCGGGACGGCAGTTTTTACGAAACATAAGCCTTTGTCAGTGGTTTGCGGAATTGGTATAGAGCAGCATGATATGGAGGGGCGGGTCCTGACCCTGGAATATGACAATTTTTATCTTGTCACTTGTTATACGCCGAACTCCCAGAGTGAACTGGCCCGGCTTTCCTACCGGATGGAGTGGGAGCAGGATTTTCTTCAGTATCTGGACAGGTTAAAGGAGAAAAAGTCTGTGATTCTCTGTGGGGATTTAAATGTTGCACATCAGGAAATCGATTTGAAGAATCCAAAAACAAACAGGAAAAGTGCAGGGTTTACAGATGAGGAAAGGGAGAAATTTTCTGTGCTTTTGAGCCACGGATATCTGGACACCTTCCGCTATTTTTATCCTCAGTTAGAGCAGGTGTATTCCTGGTGGTCATACCGTTTTAAGGCCAGGGAGAAGAATGCAGGATGGCGGATTGACTATTTTGTGGTCTCAGAAGATTTGAAGGACAGGCTTAAGGATGCAAAAATCCACACGGAGATTTTCGGTTCCGATCACTGTCCGGTGGAGCTTGTTTTATCCAATTCATCTAAGTAGACAGCGCCCCAATCACACATGGCATCTAAGATTGGGGTAAGCGTGCTGCCAAAATCGGTAAGAGAATACTCTGTTTTAGGGGGAACGACAGGGTACACTTTTCTGTTTATCAGTCCGTCACTTTCCAGTTCCCTTAGCTGTTGTGCCAACATTTTGTCAGTTGCTCTGGGAATCAATTTATGAAGTTCGCTGTATCGTAAGGTTTTCTCCATAAGGTGCCACAAAATGACAGATTTGTACTTTCCGCCAATCAAGTCAATCGTAGCTTCCACGGGACATTGATATCCTTTTTTGCAATTTGTACTCATGAATTCTCCTAACTTACTTTTTAGGTAGTATATACCTAAAAAGTACATTCTTGTTTATAGGTTTGTTTGCGATATAATTATAGTGCAGGGAAACCTGAAAATCAAGGAGAGAAATAAGGAGGATAATTTTTATGGATTTTTTAGAACTTGCTAAATCACGGTGCTCTGTCCGTAATTACAGGAGTGAAAAAGTGGAGGGGGAAAAGGTGGAGAAAATATTATTGGCTGCTCAGGTTGCGCCTACAGCGGCGAATCTGCAGCCTGTCCGTCTTATTGTTGTTCAGGAAAAAGAGGGTTTGAACAAAATCAAAAAGGCGGCAAATATTTATGGAGCACCTTTGGCTGTCATTGTTTGTGGGGAACATACCAAGGCATGGACTCGTCCCTTTGACGGAAAAAAGACGGTGGATATAGATGCATCGATTCTTACTGACCACATGATGATGGAGGCAGCCCAGTTGGGCTTAGGATCTGTGTGGATTTGTTACTTTAAGCCGGATATTATCAAACAGGAGTTTCAACTTCCAGATACCCTTGAGCCGATAAATATTTTGGCAATCGGATATTCAACGGAAGGTCCGGCCGACCCAGAGCGGCATATGACACAGCGTATTGCTCTCAAAGAGCTCGTTCATTATGAAAAATTTTAAATTTTTAGCGGGGACTGCCGATAAAAGCAGCTCCCCGCCTTGTCATTTCTGTGTGATTTTATTTGCAGTTTTTGTCGATAGCAGGGTTAAATGCGTAGAAGTTTTTGGAATCCAGGCGCTCCTGGATGAGGCGCAGGGCTTCACCGAAACGGGAGGATTGAAGTAAATTTATCTGTTGATTTTCTGCATCTTTTTGATAATAGACTGCCAATACATGCGGTCTTTCAAGACCCGGATTACCGTAATGGTGGAATCCTCCACAACAAAGAAGATTAAATATGTACTGTAAGGCTTGAAATAAATGCTCAATCCCTCAATTACATATCCTGTAGCTTCATAGCCTTTGGGAAAAGAATCAAGTTCCTTGATTGCCTTCTTTATCTTCTTTGAAAAGTTTTCCGCATATTCCCGATATTTGAAGGTGTCAAGAATATACTTTTTTGTTGATTTAATATCCAAGAGAGCATCTTTGGATATTACGATTTTATATTTCTTTGGTTTATCCGGCATTATATTTTGTCAATTTCCTCCCATGCTTCATCAATCGTATAAACATCGCCTTTTTTCAGACTTTCTATTCCCTTGGAGAGTTCATCATATAATGCGCCTATGGCGGCTTTTTCGGAATATTCAGTTTTTCGGATTTCCTGATTTCTAATTGCCTGTGCTGCAGGTGCCATAGTATCACTTCCTTTCGATTAGTGATTTTATTATACGGTATTTAGTATTAGCTTATCAACAGATTTTATTAAATTTTCCTCAAAAGTGTGTGTCTTAGACTTTCATGGTTAATCGTTAAATGTTCCAAGTGATTTCAATGTTTCCGTCTGCGATGCGGATAACTTTGATAAGCGTATCGACCACCGCCTGTCTGCCCTCAAACGAGAGTGTTTCCCATGCATTTACATGGTTGGTTATCTGCTTCAGTCTGCCCTCTGTGTCTGCGACATTTGCCGTAACGATTTCTTCCTGCAAAGCTTTCCGCTCTGCGTCCAGTTCTGATACTTTTTCATCTATGTATTTCATCAGAACGCCGCTTGCCCCGGACACTTTGGAGAGAAGTTCTTCGATTTCTTCCTCAATCTGTGTCAGACGGATTTTTTTCGTCATGTGCTTTTGTTCTTCTCTTGTTTCAGATAGACAGGAGAGTTTTTGAAACTCCGACAGTCTTTCTTTAATTGCGCCAAACATATATTCTTCCAAAACATCCGCATAAATCGTACAGCCTGCCCCGGTGCAGTTGCTTCCCCGGCTTCCCGACTGGCTGCAAACAAAGTAACGTCCCCACTTTGTTTTTGCCTTGCGGATTGTCAGCGCATAACCGCATTTGCCGCATTTTACCTTGCCAACGAGCCATGAATTTTTCGGTTTACAGGTCTTTGTGGACTGTCGGTTGTTCAGACACCGTATGCGGCAGGCTAACCATGTCTTAGAGGGGATAAAACCCTTATGCGGCGCAAGCACAATCTCTTTGTCGGATAAATCACTCTGCTTTCTTGAAGTGGAAATCGTACCCTTGTAGAGATAGCAGGCATTGTAACCCGTAAAATCGCTTGCCGGATTATAGATGTTTGCGCCTTGACTTTGGAAAAACTGGTACACGTCAATATCGGCTTGCACATACACGGGATTGCGGAGCATTTCACTGATACGGGCGGTATTCCAGTTTGCGCCACGCAGATTTTTAATCTGGTGTTCGTTCAAGTACCGCACAATATCCCCAAGTGAATTGTCCGTGTCCGCATACATGGAGTAAATCAGCTTTAGCTGTTCGCTTTCCTCCGGGACTTCCTCATACATGGAAGAGCGGATATTGTCAATGACCGTGCTTGTCAGACGGTAGCCGTAGGGAATACGTCCGCCCATGTAGAAGCCGCGTTTGCACCGTGCATAATAAGCGTCCGTTACACGTTTCTGTATGGTTTCCCTTTCCAGTTGGGCGAACACGATACAGATGTTTAACATAGCCCTGCCAATCGGCGTGGATGTGTCAAATTTTTCCGTGGAAGAAACAAACTCCACATGATACTTTTGAAATATCTCCATCATGTTTGCAAAATCCAGAATAGAACGGCTGATACGGTCGAGTTTATAGACAATAACTCGGTTGATTTTTCCTGCACGAATATCATTCATCATCTTTTCAAAGCCGGGACGGTTGGTGTCCTTGCCAGAAAATCCTCTGTCCGTATATTCAATACAGGCTTCCCCGTGGGTTTCGTATCTGCAATACTCAAGCTGGCTTTCTACGGATATGCTGTCCTTTTTTTCGATTGACTGTCTTGCATATAATGCGTCGTACATTTTATCTACCTCCTAAAACGTAAGACGCATATCCACAAAACGATCATATCGTTTCCATGATTGTTTTGCAAGGGACTTACGCATATTTCTTAAAAATCTGATAGAGCCTTGCCCCGATTTCCTGTCGGGTTTCCTGTTCTGATTTTTTTTGAAAGGCGGGGAAGATGTTGGTAACGGTCAGTCTCATTTTATCTATAGAAAGACTTTCTTCCATGGAAAGGTTTTCCATTCGTATTTGAATATCGGGCGTAGGAGAGTTATTAGTTCTTGGCATAAACTTTCTCCTTTGACGGTTTCCCTAAA
>CAMWKH010000019.1 GCA_947174805.1 uncultured Roseburia sp.
AAGAATAAGTCTGTAAGCTGTTTTTCTTGCTTACAAACTTATTATACGAGGAGAGTACTGTATGAATATTGCAGAATTGTTTATTTTGGCGGTTGGATTGTCTATGGATGCATTCGCTGTATCTGTGTGCAAGGGCCTATCTTTGGGAAACATTAAGGCAAAGCATATGTGCATAGCCGGGGTTTGGTTTGGAGGATTTCAGGCATTAATGCCCTTAATCGGCTATTTTCTGGGAAGTTTTTTCGCGGATATGATAACAAGATACGCACACTGGATTGCCTTTGTTCTTTTGTTGTTTCTGGGAGGGAATATGATAAAGGAAGCTTTTACCGGGGAGGGTGACGTGGATGATGCCATGGACGGAAAAAGCATGTTCCTTTTGGCAGTGGCAACAAGTATTGACGCTTTGGCTGTGGGAGTCACCTTTGCGTTTTTGAAAGTTGCTGTTATTCCCGCCGTTTCTTTTATCGGCCTGGTGACCTTTGTGTGTTCTGCGGCTGGGGTAAAAATGGGAAGTATTTTCGGGGCAAAATATCAGGCAAAGGCTCAAGTCTGCGGAGGGATTATCCTCATTGCAATCGGCTTAAAAATTCTTCTGGGGGGACTTTCTATCATATAATTCCATAATCTGTGAAAAAGTGATAGAATAAAGTAAGAAAACAAGACGAGGAGAAACTATATGATTAAGAATATTATATTTGATATGGGAAATGTGCTGTTGGACTACAATCCTGACATAATTCTAAACCAAGTCTGTGACACGGAGGAGGAAAAGCAGATAATAAAAAAAGAATTATTTGCAGGGCCGGAATGGGCTATGGGAGACAGAGGTGACATAACCAATGCTGAGCGTTATAACCTGGTAAAAAAACGTGTGCCCGAAAATTTACATGATAAGTTAAAAAAATGTGTGGAAAATTGGGACGTGTGCATGGTTCCTGTGGAGGGGGCCGGGGAATTTATGGCATATGCAAAACAGAAAGGATACGGACTGTATGTCCTCTCCAATGCGGCGATAGAGTTTTACCAGTATTTCCCAAGGCAGATAGATATGGATTTTTTCGACGGCATTGTGGTATCCGGAGAGGTGCATATGTTAAAGCCAAATACGGATATTTACCATTATTTATTGAAAAGGCATCATTTAAATCCCAAGGAATGTGTGTTTATTGATGACAGGGAGGATAATGTGCAAGGAGCGGAGAAAACCGGCATAAAAGGTTTTGTCTTTAAAGGGGATTTTGAAAAGTTGAAGAAAACACTGGAATTGTAGCATGGTTTTTGGAAAAGGAGAAGAGTGATGGACAAGCTTTATTATGGGGCGGCATATTATGATGAATATATGCCGGCGGAGCGGTTGGAAAAAGATATAGCTATGATGAAAAAGGCAGGAATAAATTTGGTGCGGATCGGGGAGTCCACCTGGAGTACATATGAACCTCAGGAGGGAGTGTTTGATTTTTCCTGCCTGGAGCGGGTCATGGATGCCATGGAAAATGCAAGTATTTCGGTTATCGTGGGAACCCCCACCTATGCTGTCCCTTCCTGGATGGTGAAATCCCACCCGGATGTGCTGGCTATGACAAAGGGAGGAAGGGAAATTTACGGACACAGGCAGATTATGGATATTACCCATCCGGTGTATTTATTTTACGCCGAAAGAATAATTCGGGAAATGATGAAGCGCACAGCCCACAGGAGATGTGTGGTTGGATATCAGTTGGACAATGAGACGAAATATTATGGAACTGCAGGAGAAAATGTTCAGAGACGATTTATAAAGTATCTTCGCAAAAAATTTAACAATAATTTAACTTCATTAAACCAGGAATACGGCCTGGATTACTGGAGCAACCGTGTGGATGCCTGGGAGGATTTTCCTGATGTGAGGGGAACCGTAAACGGAAGCCTTGGGGCAGAGTTTGAAAGATTTCAGCGCTCTCTTGTGACGGAATTTCTCTCCTGGCAGGCAGGGATTGTGAGGGAGTATAAAAGGGAAGAGCAGTTTATCACACACAATCTGGATTTTGACTGGCGGGGACATTCTTATGGGGTACAGCCCAATGCAGACCACTATGAAATAGCAAAATGTCTGACTATTGCAGGGGCGGATATCTACCATCCCACCCAGGATGAGCTTACAGGAAAAGAGATTGCATTTGGGGGAGATTTCATTCGTTCCTTAAAGAGGGATAACTATTTAATTTTAGAGACCCAGGCTCAGGGATTTCCCTGTTGGACACCTTACAAGGGCCAGCTTAGGCTTCAGGCGTTCAGCCATATTGCATCCGGGGCAAACGCAGTGGAGTACTGGCATTGGCATTCCATACATAATTCGCTGGAAACATACTGGAAAGGACTTTTAAGCCATGACTTTGAAGAAAATGAAACCTATATGGAAGCCTGCAGGGTTGGGGCAGAGTTTGAGAAATATGGAAAATTTCTAGTGAATCTGAAAAAGAAGAATGATGTAGCCGTTCTTGTGAGCAATGAAGCGCTGACTGCCTTAGATTGGTTTGGCATAGAGGCAACTGCAGCCTCCAATGAAGGGATCAAATACAATGACGTGCTTCGGTGGGCGTATGACACATTGTATGAACATAATATTGAATGTGATTTTGTCTGGGAGGAATCCCAGCACCTGAATGATTACAAAATGATTGTTGTACCTGCCCTGTATGCAGTTGGAGAAACGTTACTGCATAAATTAAATGAATATATAAGAAATGGAGGAACGCTGGTAGCTACCTTTAAAAGTGGATTTGCCAATGAGAATTTAAAAGTTTATCACAGTGTACAGCCCCATATGATACATCAGGCTCTTGGAGTGACATACCATCAGTTTACTTTTCCAAAAAATGTAGTATTATCCGGAGATATTACCTGTGGAGCGGAAGATTTTTATGCAGAAAAATTTATGGAACTTTTAATCCCGGAGGAGGATACCCAGGTGTTGGCATCTTACGGCCATTATAACTGGAAAGATTACGCTGCCGTAACCAGACACCCCTTTGGGAAGGGCTTCGGGTATTACCTTGGATGCATGACGGATAAAAAGGTTCTGTGGGAAGTTTTTGCCATGGCCTTAAAGGATGCCGCAATCGAGATACCAAAGGCAGAGTTTCCATTGATTTTGCGGAAAAGCAGGAATGAGGAGGGAAAAACTTTCTGGTTTTACCTGAATTATTCACCGGAAGAACAAAGAGCCGTTCACGAGGGAAGCCCTGCCTGGGACTTATTTACAAAAGAGCAGGTAGAGGGGGGAGGTACTTTTGCAGTAAAGGGCTGGGACCTTCGTATACTGGCGGAGAGTTAATGGTAAGAGTGATTCTGAAGGTTTCGTTTTTTATTAAGGGAGCTCTAATAGAAGGAATGACTGGACAAATCCAGTAATTTACACTATTATAGAAGTAGGAATATATATTTATTGGCGGGTTGGCAGTGTGCAGGTACAGGTATATGGAAAATGACAGGAGGGTAAAAGATGAAGAGCAGCAGAATTGGTTTTGAAGTTGACGTGGAGCAATATGAAGTGGGAAAAAATATGGAAGATGGTTTTGAACTCTGGTCTGATGTTGTGACAAAAGGCTGGATTGTCACTGATTTTTTGGTTAAGATAACAAGAGAGGATGGCTCTATCGTATGTCCTTATATTGTACACCGGAGAGGCAGGACGTTTATTGGAAACGGAGATTATGTTATAACGGAGGCAGACGGAAGCAAGCACGTGTGCGGGGCTGACAAAGTATGGAAGCGGTATGAAAAACCGGAAAATGCATAAAAAGGCAGTTTCGTTCATCGATAGGAGTCATAATAGTCAGATTAATCACATAAATATTTTTCGGATAAAAGTCCTTGCATTTTGTGAAGATTCATGATATAACAAAAATAATTTAAAAGTAAGCATAGGAGGTGAAAGGATGTTCATATTTTCTTGCTAATGATTTCAGGCAGACAATTTGTGATTCGACAGTAATAACTGTCCATTTTGTTATGCCTGTATGCAGGAAAGTATGAATTCTTTTCCCTTATAACAAGGAAATATTGGATTTCTTTGTCTATCTGGCTGCAGGAATTTGCTTTCCTGCGGCTATTTTTATGTGCAGGGGTGCAAGTTTAAGACATTAGCTGTTTCACGGCATGTGCCCAAAGTTTAGCGGGGGAAGATTCATTTTCCCCTACAGGATTGCGAGGAGGACAAAGAAATGTCACAGATTAAAGTATCGAATTTAACATTTGCCTATGAGGGCAGTTATGAAAATGTGTTTGAAAATGTAAGTTTCGTCATAGATACAGACTGGAAGCTGGGGTTTACAGGGAGAAACGGCAGGGGAAAAACCACTTTTCTTAAATTACTTTTAGGGCAGTATCCCTATCAGGGAAAGATACTGTGCAGTTCCTGTTTTGACTATTTTCCTTTTGATACGGGAGATAAGACAAGAAATGCCATAGACATTGTGGATGAGATATACCCGGATTATGATTACTGGAAGATTTCCAGGGAATTGTCCATTCTTAAATTGGATGACTCTGTTTTATTCCGGCCCTTTGAGACTCTTTCCAACGGGGAACAGACGAAAGTCATGCTTTCGGTTCTATTTTCCAGAGACAATTATTTTCTTTTAATTGACGAGCCCACAAACCATCTGGATGAAGAGGCGAGGGAGCTGGTGGCGGATTATCTGAAAAGTAAGAAAGGGTTTATTTTAGTTTCCCATGACAGGACGTTTTTGGACGCTTGTACCGACCACATTTTATCCATTAATAAAAATAATATAGAGATAGAGCAGGGAAATTTTTCTTCCTGGATGGAAAATAAAAGCCGCCGTGATGCATTTGAGGTTTCAGAGAATGAGAGGTTAAAGAAAGAAATCCATAGATTGCAGGATTTGGCGGCAGAGAAGGCTCAGTGGGCGGATAAAGTGGAAAAGACAAAATACCATACCAGAATTGCCGGCCTGCGGGTGGACAGAGGATATATTGGCCATAAGTCCGCTAAGATGATGGCAAAAGCAAAGGCAGGGGAGGCACGGGCGGAAAAGAAGATGATAGAAAAATCAAAGCTGCTTAAAAATATTGAAAGGGCAGACGACTTGAAATTAAATCCCCTGGAATATCATTCAAAACTCTATGCTGAATTTAAAAACCTGTCTCTATTTTATGATGACCGCAAAATATGCGGAAATCTTACCTTTGATATAAAAAGAGGTGACAGGGTGGCATTAAAGGGATGCAATGGATGCGGAAAGTCCAGCATTATCAAATTGCTCCTGGGGGAGGGGATTGCATATGAGGGAGAATACAAAGTAGGCAGCGGGCTGGTTATCTCTTATATTTCCCAGGACACTTCTTTTCTGGCAGGAAACCTTAAGGAATTTGCCCTAAAAGAGGGGATAGAGGAAAGTTTGTTTAAAGCAATGCTTAGGAAACTGGATTTTTCCCGGGAACAGTTCGATAAGGATATGAGAGAGTACAGCGAGGGACAGAAGAAAAAGGTGCTGATTGCTAAAAGCCTATGCCAAAAGGCGCATCTATATATTTGGGATGAACCCTTAAATTATATTGATGTTTTTTCTAGGATACAGTTGGAAAACTTGATTTTAAAATGGCAGCCCACCCTTTTGTTTGTGGAGCATGACAAAACTTTTTGTGAAAAGACAGCAACTAAGGTTGTGCAGGTAGGAAAGGGAAAATCTTAGAGGAGCCAAGGTTATGACGGCGGAGAAATTTATTTGAAATGAAGAAAAATCACTGGATAAAAGAAATTTCCAGTGATTTTTAATTTCATTTGTCGGAAGATGTGTTATTTTTTTCCGTCTGCTCCTTTTTTAAAGCCTCAAGTCCAAGCCGTATGAGCTCAACTGTCGCCTGGGAACGCGTCTGATAACGATGTTCGTAGCGGAAGTCTTCAATTCTCTGGAATAGTTCATCATCCACAGAAACCGTATATCTTGGTCTGTTTGTAGCCATATGCATCACCTCATTTGTGATTATACCGAAGTAATGCTAGGATGTAAAGGCAACTAAAGCCGAAAAACAAAAGGTTTCTGGTAAATAAAGAAGAAAATGCCTTTTAGAAAATTTTACATTTTTATTGACAGTGGTTCACTGAACTTTTATAATGAAGGATGAAAATAGTGATTCACTGAACCATGAGAGGAGGGAAGAGTATGGCTGAAAATCCAAAACGCTATTCTGTTTCTGTGTCCAATGCGATGAAGGAAGAATTAGATTCTTTAAAATCTTCTCAATATGCAAATGTGACAACGAATCGTATGCTCTGTGATTTAATTCTTCTGGGGTTAAATACAACAGAAAATCGGAGCAGCTCCAGAGGAAGTGCGAAGTAAGTGTACAGTGGTGGATTGCCACCACTTGGATGGGTCAGCCGTTATCCCCATATAATATATTATAAAGATAAGTTTCTTATTTTTAATAAGGCAGTCAGACAAAATTGTTTTTCTCATGTGGGCCGGTGCATTGTCACCGGCCCTTCCTTAATACCTTATTTAAAATTAATTGGAATCTGATAAGGACAGTAACATAAGGTTAATTTTTGTAACAAGCATATTGAAAAAGATTTCTGCATATGCTATAATGCCTATAGGCAAAAGATGTAAGAAGTCCACGTTGACGAAGAAACGAATCCCCCGACCGTACTGCAATACAGTCGAGGGATTCTTCTTTACTTTTATAGTGGCAAAGCACCCACTAGGCTAGTTGTTGCCCTTGTCGTCACTGTCTAACCATTTGATGATGTAGTGGCAAGCTACACCTCCCAGAACAGCGATAAAAAAAGATGTAAGAAATTCCAACATTGACACCTCCCCCCTGTTGCAGGTATTGGTGAACAACGTAAAAATTATAACATATCTTTTGATATACTTCTATAATCAGTTTCTTAGAAAGAAGATGCAATAGGGATTATTGTTGCCAGAATCCGTTGCTCTCTATTTCTGTGGACACTTCCGCAAAAGGGTACTTTTTGTACAATGATTTTCTCATGCTTTTTTATCTTCCGAAAAAAGAGTTCTATGTTTGAAATATTATATTCTTATATTTATTTGCTGTCAGACTTCATTCTTATGAATACAAAACAGCACAGGAGAGATGGAAAAAGTTTTATTTATTGTTGACAGTGGTTCACTGAACCGTTATAATGAAACATGCAGAGTGATTCACTGAATCACAGTATGGATAGAAGTGCCATACAAGAAGGATAAAAAAGAGAAAAATAGGAGGACATGAAAATGACAGAATTGAAAGTAAAGTTCACAAAAGGTTTTGTGAAACGGGCGGCAGCAGTTGCTATGGCAGTATGTCTGGGAACTACATTGCTTCCGGCAAATTTTGCGGTTTTCGCTTCAACAAAAGGCGGGGAGGCAGCAGTTACTAGTGGAAGCGGGGACATAACCAGCGGGGGCGGAGACGAGACGCCAGGTGGAATAACCAGCGGAGGCGGGGATGAAAATCCTGGCACAGTGGCAGTTACAGGTGTCACAGTAGCACCCACAGCAGTTACTTTGGACAAAATCGGAGCAACGGCAACATTAACGGCAACGGTAGCTCCGGCTAATGCAACAAATAAAAATGTTACATGGGCAACTTCCAATGACAAGGTAGCAACTGTAGCCAACGGCACAGTGACAGCAACCGGTGACGGGGAGGCAACCATCACAGTGACCACACAGGACGGCAATAAGACAGCAGCTGCAAAGGTAACTGTAAAAACTGCAAAGGTAGAGCAGCCAGTAAATAAGAAAGTTTCCAAAGTAGCTATCACTTTAAACGGCCAAACGGTAAAAGGAACTCTGAAAGCAAAAAATAGCAAAAAGTACAGCTTTAAGGCAGTGGTGTCACCGAAAGATGCATCAAACAAGAAAGTCAGCTGGAAATCTTCCAATACAAAGATTGCCAAGGTAGATAAAAACGGAAAAGTGACTGTTGACAAAAAGAAAACAGGAAAAGTGAAAATAACAGCAACAGCAAAAGACGGAAGCAAAAAGAGCGCAAGCATTACATTGAATGTAAGCAAGAAAGCGGTTAAGGTAACAAAAGTAGCAATCACGGGCAATAAAACCATGAAAGTAAAGAAGAGCCAGACATTAAAGGCTAATGTTACACCGGCAACTGCCGATAACACAAAAGTTACATGGAAGTCCGGAAACAAGAAAATTGCAACCGTTAATTCCAAAGGCAAAGTTAGCGCAAAGAAAAAAGGAACCGTAAAGATTACCGCAACGGCGAAAGACGGAAGCAAGAAGAAAGCTACATTTAAAATCAAAGTAAAATAATCTGTAACCCTTTGACAAGTTGACAGATAAAAAAGCAGGAGTGTTGATAGAAGGAAACTTTTTAAGGCTCCTGCTTTTTGCTGTCAGAAAAAGATAAAAGGAAGAGAAGAGGGAACGATGGGAAAGAATAAAGACAGCCTGACGGACTGGCTGGGGACAAAAATGACTCGTTTTTATATATTCATTATGTGCGTGGTTTTTCCAGCTTTTTATACCAATAAAATGTTTAGCCTTACATATGACAAAAAATATTTCTTCTTGTTTTTTACTTTTGTCTACGCATGTTTTCTGACTCCGGTTTTTGGAAAAAAATTATGGGAATTCAAGAAAGAAAAACAGTGGTTGCAAAAAAAGGATAGTATCTTTGCGGTGGTACTCCTGTGTGCCGTTCTTGTGTCCACTGTGTTTGCCCTGGACCAGAAAGAAGCTTTTTGGGAGATGTGCAGCAGGACTCTGTGCGGTGCCTCTTTTCTGGGTTTTATATTGATATATTTTGGCATTCGGGATTACGGGTCATTTGACAGCTTAACAATATGGGGCTGGCTTTTGGGCAGTGCAGTAATTTATCTCTTTGGAATCTTGTGCGCCTGTAAAATTAATTTTATGTACATACAAACCGGGTGTAAGTCACCGGACATTCTATTGACCCCTTTAGGGAATACAAACTTTAATGCGTGTTTTGTCTGTCTAATGCTGCCACTTGTGATGGTAATGTTTATGCTTTGTGAGGAGCGTTTTTCCCAGGTGATTTACAGTCTTAATTTGTATATGGGGTTTTTGTTTGTATATTTTATTAAGACGGAAAGCGCATTGCTTGCAGTGGCAGCAGGGATTATTATACTGGGGTACTTTGCCCTGGGAAATACTGGCTGGCTTTTGCGGTACATAGAATTATTGGGAATTTATCTGGGGGCAAAAGCGACCATTTGCCTGCTTTTACATCTGTGCAGGGAGCATCTCTACCCGTTTGATGGAATGGGCCGGTTTTTGCTGAGGGATACATGGGTTTTAGCTGAAGTGTTTTGCTTTGCAGCATTTGCGGTGGTTTTCCTGTGGCAAAAAGAATTTATAGTGGAAATATATTTAAAAATAAGACATGCAGTTCTGGGAATACTCTTGGTTTTGGCGGGGCTTGGCATACTGGTTCTGGTATGGATAAATGTAAGAAAAGTAACTGTTTTTGATGGCTCTTTTTTCAGCCGTTTTATTCTTGAGGATGAGACGTTTAACCATAGAGGTTTCATATGGAAAGGGACGGTGGAGTCCCTAAAAGCAGAACCCTTGTGGCGTATTTTTTTGGGAAACGGGCTGAACTGTTATAAAGATTTTATGACGGCATCTTTCAGGGAAGAGTCTATGGTTTATCTTGGTTCAAATCTTCGCGATCCTCACAATGAGATGATGCAGGTGCTGGTGGATATGGGGCTTATGGGTGTTTTGGGGTATTTTGGACTGCTTACAGTTACCCTTGTCTGGGCCCTTCGCACCTGGAGACAGAATCAGGTGCAGATTGCGGTGGTTGTGACATTGTGCGTATATTTGATGCAAGGGCTTGTAAACGGGTATTCCATATATCATCTGCCTCTGCTCTTTGTCTTTTTGGGACTGGCAAATGGGGGGATGAAACAAATAAAATGATTCCTTATTTGAAAAAGAAGCATTTGTATGTTAGTATTGAAACATAAAAAAGAAACGGGGAAAGGTGAAATACTGGCACGGATAAAAGAAGCGGAGCATTAGATGACCGCTTCTGTTTTTCTTTGTAGGAAATATTATAAAGGAGGAATTCTATGTTTATAGCAGATTTGCACTGTGACACACTTTCAGCGCTTTGTGCAAAGCAGCAGCAGGGAAATGTTGCGAACCTAATGGAAAACGATTTACAGTTAGATGTACGGAAAATGGAAAAGGGAAACTACATTCTCCAGAATTTTGCTGTTTTTGTGGACTGGGGGGAGGAAGAGGACGCCTATGCCTCTGGGAAAAAGCAGATAGAGATTTTTTCAAAAGAGATAAAACAGTGTGAGGGACGGATTGGCCATGCACGGACATTTCAGGAAATGGAGGAAAATAAAAAAAATGGTATAATATCGGCTGTTCTCACCTTGGAAGAAGGAGAAATCTGCCAGGGGGATTTGAACAAATTAGAGGAGATGTACCGCTTGGGGGCAAGGATGATGACCCTCACCTGGAATTATGAAAATTCTCTGGCAAGTCCCGCAAATCAGGATAGCAGGAGAATATGTGTGAGAGAAGAAAGAGGGCTTACGGATACAGGGATTGCTTTTCTGGAAAAGATGGAGGAACTGGGAATGATTGTGGATGTGTCCCATCTTTCAGATGAGGGGATTTCGGATGTGTTAAAGTACAGCAGGAAAAGAATTGCAGCCAGCCATTCCAATGCCAGAAGCCTTTGCGGCCATCCCAGGAATCTTACGGATGGGCAGATTCGTAAGATTGCAGAGCAGGGAGGTATCATTGGGGTAAATTTTTACGGGACGTTTCTCACGGAGGAAAAGAGGGATGGAGTGTATTTTAGCAGGGTGGAGGACATTGTGAGACATATCCGTCATATGGCGGATGTGGGAGGGATAGGGTGTATCGGGCTTGGTTCGGATTTTGACGGTATGGACGACAATCTGGAGCTAAAGGATGCCTCCATGTCACAGCTCTTGTGGGATGGATTGAAAAAATCAGGTTTAAAGGAAAGTGAAATGGAAGCCCTGTGCTATAAAAATGTGTGGGAATTTTACAGAGAGATGCTATAAGGGGACATCTTTGCATATATTGAAAGAAAAATGCAAAGGAGCCTGATATGAGGGTTGGTATTGTCAGAGTGCCTTCTGTTTTTCTTGTGGAAAAAGATTTAAAAAGTCCTGCCGACCAGTTGTTTATGGGCTGGGCAGTGGGAATTTTAGGGGAGAAGGGGGAATTTTATCAGGTTTTGACCCACTATGGGTATCCCGGATATCTGAAAAAGGATGCCGTAAAGATTACTGTGGAAGAAAAATTAGAGCAGAGGGACAGGGGCGGCCGTCTGGTGATGGTGGCTGCGCCTTTTGCGGACGTGTTGGCGGAGCCGAGGGTGCAGGGGGAGAGGCTTGTGACTCTGGACAAGGGAAGTTATGTGGAACGTTTGGAGAGTTTTCGGAAACCGGGTTTTGACGGGGAAGAGATGCAGAATGGATTTTCTCTGGTCCGCACAGCAGCGGGGATTACGGGTTTTGTTCCGGATATTGCAGTGATGCGGCGTCCCGACAATGACGGGTATCTTTACCTGGGCAGGGAACCGGGATATTTTCTTGGTCAAAATGTTCCGGAAGCGCAGTTTCGGGAAAAAGTGGTTTTATTTGCGGCAAGTTATTTAAACACGCCCTACCGCTGGGCAGGAAAGAGCCAGCAGGGAATTGACTGTTCCGGTCTGACTTTTATGTGTTACCTTTTTGGGGGAGTGATCATTTACCGGGATGCGAAAATTCATCCGGGATATCCGGTAAAAAGTATATCTTTTGATAAATTGGAAAAGGGAGATTTGCTCTATTTCCCCGGACATATTGGAATTTATATCGGGGAAGGCCGATATATCCACTCTACGGGAAATGTAAACAACTTTGCCTGTGTAATCAGCAGTTTTTTGGAGGAAGACAGGTTTTATAGAAAAGATTTGCGGGAGAGCCTGTATGCCGCAGGGAGTATTTTTTGATGCTTGTTGTGTAAAAAAATTCCGGGCAGAGGAGAATTATCTCTGCCCGGTGAAATTAATTTCCCTTGCTGCTTAAGGGGTTGCTTCTCTGCGTAAAAAAGGGATTGTTATCTGGTGCGGCTTTGTCATCCTCTGTGTAAAATCCCTGCTGTTTTACCGCCGCAGGGGAAGAATTCCCCGGAATTGCATCCCTAATGCCGTTTGTCACAGTATTTTTGATATCCGTCTCTTTTGCCTGGCTCACATGATTTGTGGCGGAGTTTAAATTCACATTTTTTTCCATAGTGCATCCTTTCTGATAATCATTGATAGGATATAGTCTGGAAAAAAATTGAAATAATATGCATCTTATAAAATTTTTTCTAAATACAGCCATATCAAGAGGAGCAGTGGGATTTATTGAATACAAATTTCTGAAACAGTGTTTTTCACACCGTTAATTTGCAATCTGACATAAACCTTTCCATTCTCAAATTCATTCAATGGATATTCCAAGGGTTCGGAAAGATTTGTAACATCAATAGATTTTACCACATCTCCCTGTACCAGCCACATGACAAGCGTTGCACTGTCTGGTACTGTGCCGCAGGAAATATCAGCGTAAAGCATCTGAGTGCCTGCGTCCCTAATTGCCATATTCTGTTCTTTCACAAAACCTTTGCTGGCACTTCTAAAATCCAGTTTCCAAACATCATCCACATAAGTGTTGTAATTCAGACGGATTGTACCCAAGTTCCATACTCTATCGTTAGAAGCAGCATTTGTGTTGATATTATTTCCAGAGGCTGCACTGACGATAAAACCTGTCAGGCAAACCAGCATAAGCACCATACTCACAATGCCGGCAATGATAAATTTTAAGTGATGTGTTCCTTGTTTTACCATAACAGGATGATCCTCCTTTTCAACATGTGTTCCACATTCTTCGCAATATTTTGCCTTTACTGAAATTCGCCGTCCGCAAGCCGGACATATTGTTTTGATTTCTGAACGGCGCAGAAAGTAAATCAGCAGTCCGATAAAGGGTGTGGCTGCAAAGACTACAATCGCCCATAATACCGGGTCGTCGCCTCGCCTTTTACAATCCTGATATACCCATGCTGCAAATAGAGCAGAGGTACACAGTGCAAAAAGGATAAAGCAAAGAAGCAGAAGGGGAAGCACCATGGAAAGGCCGCTGAAACCATCGCTTTTCAGAAAATACAGGCCAAACCGCAAAAAAATGAGCAATAAGATAATCAGGATTCCAATATAAAGCAGAAGCCTGTTCCTTTTTTCATTATTCATGCCAATACACCTCTTTTCTCAATACGGATTGTGATGTCCTCTTTCATGTTTGCTCTTTTTACGCCCACTATGGTAAGCAATATGCCAGCCACACCAACATAGGAGCAGATACCTGCGGCAAAGTAAGATAAATAAGTATTATCAATCATTATCAGTGCAAAAAGAGCCAGCAAAGAAAAAGTGATTAAATTTAGTATCATTGGCAAATACCAAAGTGATAAATTATGGGTGGCGGGCTGCTTTGCCAGGACGGCTTCTTGTTGATACAGAGCCGCTTTAAGTTTCTTATTCAGTTTCGGGGTCGGAACATCCGTCATTTTCATAGAAGCCCGGATAACATCTTCTATTTCTATATTAGTACGATTATCTCTCATAACCTGCATCCTCCAATCTTTTTTTTATTAAGCTTCTTCCCTTGAACAATCGACTTTTCACAGTACCAGGCGGTTTCTTTATAATAGCCGCTATCTGTGCTATGGAACAATCGGAAAGGTAAAATAATATCAGTGGGACTTGAAATTTTTCCGGGAGAGTTTGAATGATTTGACGTACTTCTGTAATCAATTCTTTTTGAAGATAACCTTCTTCAATATTTTCTTCCGAATGTAACAGCGTTTCCGTGCCATCATCAAAATTACTGCAAGGAGCAATCGTGCTGCGGCGCGCTTGTTTTCTTATGTGGCTTTTCCAAAGATTATGAGCTAGAGAGAAAAACAAGGCTCTAGGGTTTCTCTCCCAGTCAAGCGTCCATTCTGTTTCTAACGCTTTTAGGAAAGTTTGTTGATATAAATCCTCGGCATCTGCCTTATCCCCACAAAGTTTTAGGCAAAATCTATATATATCTGTACCGAAATCATCAATGCATTTTTCTATTTCTCCTGCGTTCACTGTTTCACCTCCCCTGCCTGTTCACCCTATATTCGCCATAACCTTGTGTGAGGTTCATTTTTTCGTTTGCAAATCTGATGTAGGTAACATCAGTATACCATATCTTGTTATTCCCTCTATGTATGAGATGTTCCTGTGGAGATGGGGATTTACGATTATGATGAGATACAAATATTTTGAAAATTAATGAAAAGGCAGCATCTGGTAAAAAAATGAAATATTATGTATGTAAAAATAGGTTTTTTATTTTTGATGCCTATGTTACAATAGATGCAGGCTTTGTTATACGGCCCGTTTCGGGTGTGATGGCCAATATTACTATTTAGAAAATGGAGAAAAAGCGGTATGGGAAAAGTACAGATGGTTGAGGGCAAAAAAAAGAGAAAGTACAAGCGTATTGGGAAGAAGGTTGGCAATGTTGTAGTAATCATGCTGGCAATTTCTATTGTTTTGGCAGTGGCGGTGTGTGTCACTATGTTTAATAAGCTGGTCAGAAACATGCAGACAAGTGTTTGTACAAGCGGTACCAATATGCTGCAGCACGAATTGGAGCGGATATCGGAGGATGAAGATATTAACCAGGTGCTGGATGAACTGAAAGAACATATGGGGTGTGAGTTTACAATTTTTGAGGGGGACACCAGAGTTTACAGTACAGTAACCCAGGATGGAGAACGGGTGGTGGGAACCAAACTGGCTTCTAATCTGTGTGATATTGTGCTTACCCAGGGGAAGTCATATGTAGGCCAGGCAGATATCCTGGGAGAACCCTACTTGTGCTCTTATGTGCCCACAAAGGATGAGAACGGTCAGATTAACGGATTGGTTTTTGCAGGGATATCTGCGGCGGAGGCGGAGGCGGAAACCGCCAGAATTATCGATGTGGCCATGGTGATGAGTGTGGTTGTCATTGTCTTGTGTATCCTTTTCTTAACATTTTATTTAAAGAAGATGGTGTCTGCGCCTCTTGGGAAAATTACCCAGGCGGCTATGAAGATGGAGAAGGGCGAGCTGGGGCTGGCCGACGGGACGGAGGTTTCCATCGGTATTTGTTCAAACGATGAAATTGGAATTCTTGGGGGAATATTTGAGGATACCATCTGCCGTCTTCGTTCTTACATAGGGGAAATAGCAGACGTGCTTGGAGCCATTGCCGAAGGCGATTTGACGAAGGAAGCCAATCAGGATTATATGGGAGATTTCTATAGGATTAAGCAGTCTTTGGACAGTATTATAGGCGCATTAAACCAGACAATGGGACAGATTGCGGCCAGTGCCGGGCACGTATCCAACGGATCCGATCAGGTGTCCGCCAGTGCCCAGACTCTGGCTCAGGGCGCTACCGAGCAGGCCAGTGCCGTTACTGAAATCTCAACTACGATTACGGGTATTTCAGAGGGAGCAAGGCAGACTGCCCAGGCAGCGGAAGAGGTTGGGCGCTATGTCAATCAGGCTGGCGCACAGCTGGGTATCAGTATGGATAACGTCAGGGAGCTGAGCGTGTCTATGGAAAATATCTCCAATGATTCCAAGGAGATTAGCACGATTATTGCCACAATAGAGAATATTGCTTTTCAGATTAACATTCTTGCTTTAAATGCGGCTGTGGAGGCGGCCAGAGCCGGCGCCGCCGGCAGAGGCTTTGCCGTTGTGGCGGAAGAAATCAGCAGTCTGGCGGCTAAGTCCGATGAGGCTGCCAAGGCTACCAAGGAGCTGATTGAAAATTCCGTTGCTTCTATCACGGAAGGCGGCAAGGTTATGAACAGGGTTACAGAGGCATTGGAGCAGACCGGAAAACTGGCTGGAAATGTGACGGTGAAGATGGAACAGGTTGTGGAGGCGGTGGAGAACCAGACGCAGGCCATGGAACAGGTGGCTACCGGGGTAGAACAGATTTCTGCGGTGGTTGAAAACAACTCAGCCACCAGCCAGGAGTGTGCGGCGGCCAGCCAGGAGATGTCCTCCCAGTCTGGTCTTTTGAAGGAACTGATATGTGCATTCCGGCTGAAAAACTCCCGCCGGTAGAATGGTGTTGCGGTGAGCCTGCAAAAAATCTTAAAAAACATATTGACAAATATATCCAGTACATATATACTTTGCTTATCAAATAATTTGACTATCAAAATATTTTTCAGTCAATCATGAAAAAAGAAAAGAAGGAGAAAATCACATGTTGGAAAAATTGAAAACAATTATCGCAGAGCAGTTGAACGTATCAGAGGATGAAGTAAAAGCAGAGAGCAATTTCAAAGATGACCTGGGAGCAGATTCCCTGGATTTATTTGAGCTTGTTATGAGCCTTGAGGAAGAGTACGGTGTGGAGATTCCCTCTGAGGATTTAGAGAAAATCGCAACTGTTAATGATGTTATTGAATATTTGAAAACAAAAGGCGTAGAGGCATAAAATCATGAAAACCAAGATTACAGAGTTACTTGGAATAGAGTATCCCGTAATCCAGGGAGGTATGGCCTGGGTTGCGGAATATCATTTGGCAGCCGCTGTGTCAGAGGCCGGAGGCTTAGGCATTATCGGGGCAGCCAGCGCACCTCCCGAAGTGGTGAGGGAGCAGATACGAAAAGTAAAGGAACTTACGGATAAACCTTTTGGCGTCAATGTGATGCTGATGAACCCCAATGCCCCGGAAGTTGCCCAGGTGGTAGTGGAAGAAGGGGTCAAAGTTGTGACAACCGGAGCGGGAAATCCAGGAAAGTTCATTGATATGTGGAAGGAAGCAGGAGTCAAAGTAATTCCTGTAGTGGCAAGCGTAGCCATGGCTAAGATGATGGAGCGGGGCGGCGCAGATGCCGTAGTGGCAGAGGGCACGGAGTCCGGCGGACATATCGGAAGTGCAACTACTATGACACTTGTTCCCCAGGTGGTGGATGCTGTAAAAATTCCTGTTATTGCAGCAGGAGGAATCGGTGATGGAAGAGGCCTTGCGGCAGCTTTCATGTTAGGCGCCGAGGCAGTCCAGATGGGGACAAGATTTGTAGTTGCAAAAGAATCCATCGTACATCCAAATTACAAAGAACGCATCATTAAGGCAAAGGATATCGACTCTGAGGTTACAGGGAGAAGTACGGGTCATCCCATCCGAGTACTTAGAAACCAGATGACAAGAGAATACTTAAAGATGGAAGAGGAGGGCGTGGAGTTAGAAGAGTTAGAGCGTCTGACTCTAGGGTCCTTAAGGAACGCCGTTATGGACGGTGATGTGGTAAAGGGAAGCCTGATGGCAGGACAGATTGCAGGCCTTGTGAGCAAAGAGCAGACCTGTAAAGAAATGATTGAGGAAATCGTAACACAGGCGGAAAGTTTATTAGGAAAACGGCAGCCAAAAAGTGTTTAGAAAGATAGGAGATGTTGGTATGGGTAAGCTGGTATTTATGTTCCCTGGACAGGGGTCACAGTATGTAGGAATGGGCAAGGAATTTTATGATACGATTCCGGCCTGCAAAAAAGTGTATGATTTGGCATCAGAGGCCTCCGGTTTAGATATTCCGGAGCTTTGTTTTGAGGAAAATGACAGGATAAATATAACAGAATATACACAGATTGCAATGCTTGCCACGGAAGCCGCCATTTTAACTGCACTTAAGGAAGAGGGCATTACCCCGGCGGTGACGGCAGGACTTAGCCTGGGAGAATACGGTGCGTTAATCGCATCAAATGTTATAGATATGAAAGATGCTTTTTCCGTTGTGAGAAAAAGAGGAATTTATATGCAGGAGGCAGTTCCCACAGGCGGGGCCATGAGCGCAGTTATGGGGCTGGATGCGGAAATTATCGAAGGAGTCTGTGAAAAAACAGAGGGAATCGTTTCCGTTGCAAACTATAACTGTCCCGGACAGATTGTGATTACCGGAGAAAAGGCGGCTGTGGAGGCGGCAGGGGAAGCATTAAAAGCAGCAGGGGCAAAGCGCATTGTGCCTTTAAAGGTCAGCGGGCCATTCCATTCCAAGATGCTCTCCGGTGCAGGGGAAAAGCTTGGAGAAGCATTGAAGGATGTAAAAATAGCGGATGAGTTTATCCCCTACCTTGCAAATGTCACCGCAGATTATGTCACATCTGCAGGGGATGTAAAACCATTGCTCACAAAACAGGTAGCGTCCTCTGTGCGCTGGCAGCAGACAGTGGAGCGTCTCATTGCAGACGGAGCAGATGAGTTTTTGGAAATCGGGCCGGGAAAAACCCTTACCGGATTTATGCGTAAAATTAACCGGGATGTGAAAGTAAATAATATCGATAAGCTGGAGGACTTCAAAAATTATGTTGGAAAATAAAGTTGCCCTGGTGACAGGCGCCAGCCGGGGAATCGGAAAAGAGATTGCCTTATCTCTGGCAAAAGAGGGAGCCATGGTTATTTTAAATTTCAACGGCTCCAAAGATAAGGCGGAAAGTGCGGCGGAGGAAATCCGTGCTGCCGGGGGAAATGCAGAAATCTACCAGTGCAACGTTTCTGATTTTGAAGCCTGCGGCGCAATGATACAGGATTTAATCAAGCAATATGGCAAAATTGATATTCTTGTAAATAATGCAGGAATTACAAGAGACGGGCTTTTGATGAAAATGTCCGAGGAAGATTTTGATGCGGTGCTTGGCACAAACTTAAAAGGCGCATTTAATACTATCCGCCATATGTCCAGATATTTCTTAAAACAGAAGAGCGGAAAGATTATAAACATCTCTTCCGTCTCCGGCATTTTGGGAAATGCGGGACAGGCAAATTACAGCGCAAGCAAGGCCGGAGTGATTGGGCTTACCAAGAGCGTAGCGCGGGAGCTTGCCAGCCGGGGGATCAATGTAAATGCCATCGCCCCGGGATTTGTGGCCACAGATATGGTGGAGGCTATGACAGAGGATGCGAAAGCCAAAATGACAGATGCCATTCCCTTAAAACGGATTGGGACAACGAAAGATATTGCCAATATGGCAGTTTTTTTAGCGTCGGATGCATCGGATTACATTACCGGACAGGTATTTGCCGTGGACGGCGGAATGAGCATATAGGATATGAGATATCGGAGGAAATGAAAAAATGAGTAAGAGAGTTGTTGTAACAGGAATGGGTGCGATTACTCCTATCGGGCTTTCCGTAGAAGAATTTTGGCAGTCCGCCAAGGAAGGAAAAATCGGGTTTGCGCCTATCACACATTTTGACGCATCAGAATACAAATGTCATATTGCAGCGGAAGTAAAAGGCTTTAACGCAAAAGAGCATATGGACTTTAAGGCGGCAAAGAGGATGGAATTGTTCAGCCAGTATGCAGTGGCTGCCGCAAAGGAGGCCATAGAGGACGCAGGGCTTGACATGGAAAAAGAAGACCCTTACCGGGTGGGAGTCTCTGTAGGCTCCGGTACAGGAAGTATCCAGTCCATGGAGAGCAATCATTCCAAAATCTTAGAAAAAGGGCCGAACCGGGTAAATCCCCTTATGGTGCCCATGATGATAAGCAACATGGCAGCAGGAAATGTATCTATTCAGTTTGGACTTAAGGGAAAGAGTTTAAATGTGGTCACAGCATGTGCCACAGGGACAAACAGCATAGGTGAGGCATTCCGTACCATCCAGTACGGGGATGCGGACGTGATGGTTGCCGGAGGCTCCGAAGCCAGTGTAACCCCTGTTGGCATTGCAGGATTTGCGGCCCTTACCGCCCTTTCCACTGTGGATGACCCGGAAAAATGTTCCCTTCCTTTTGACAAAAACAGAAGCGGATTTGTCATGGGCGAGGGTGCAGCTATCGTTGTGCTGGAAGAGTTAGAGCACGCAAAAAACAGAGGGGCAAAAATTTATGCCGAAGTCTTGGGATATGGATGCACCTCTGACGCATATCATATTACATCACCGGAAGAGAGCGGGGAAGGTGCGGCAAAGGCTATGTTATATGCGGTAAAAGACGGGGGAATTAAACCGGAGGATATTGATTATATCAACGCCCACGGCACAGGCACCCACCACAATGACCTCTTTGAGACGAGAGCCATTAAACTTGCCTTTGGGGATCATGCCAAAGACCTTAAAATCAATTCCACCAAATCTATGGTAGGACATCTTTTAGGGGCTGCAGGAGCCATAGAGTTTGTCACCTGCGTCAAGGAGTTAGAGGAGGGATATTTGCACCAGACTGTGGGATATACCACTCAGGATGAAGAGATAGACTTAGATTACTGCAAAGAGCCTGCCACAGGAAATTACAAATATGCACTGAGCAATTCCCTTGGATTCGGGGGGCATAATGCAACGCTTTTACTGGCAAAATACGAGGGGTAGAATATGTCATTATATAGTACAAAACAGATTATGGAAATCATTCCCCACAGACAGCCTTTTCTGCTTATCGACACCATTGAGGAAGTGGAGGAAGGCAAACGGGCAGTGGGAAAAAAATGTGTCAGCTACAACGAGCCGTTTTTTGCCGGACACTTTCCATGTGAGCCGGTGATGCCCGGGGTTTTGATTATTGAGGCCATGGCCCAGGTTGGGGCGGTGGCAATTTTAAGCAGGCCGGAAAATAAGGGAAAGACGGCATATTTTGCAGGAATTAACAATGCCAAGTTTAAAAACAAAGTACTGCCCGGGGACGTATTGGAACTGGAGCTTGAGATTATCAAGGAAAAAGGCCCAATCGGAATCGGAAAAGGCACTGCGAAAGTAAACGGTAAACTTGCAGCGTCCGCAGAACTTACATTTGCAATCGGAGGCGAAAATTAAAATGGCACCTTTATTTAAAAAGAAAAATGCGACCAACACAAAGGGAAATGAGATAAAATCCACAGAGGGTAAGTCAGACAAAGACATAATGGTCTGCCCTGCCTGTAAAAAAGAACTTATAAAGTCTGATGTAAAAGACAACAAATATGTCTGTTATGCCTGCGGCAATTATTTCCGCGTGCGGACATCCAACAGAATTAAAATGGTGGCGGACGCCAAAAGCTTTTCTCCCTGGTTTGAAGAGTTTGAGACAAAAAATCCTCTGGATTTTCCGGATTATGAGAGTAAAGTTGCGGCAACCCAGGAAAAGACAGGGCTTCACGAGGGAGTTACCATTGGTGAGGGAAAAATTTACGGGGAGGATGCGGTTATCGGTGTGTGCGATGCCAGGTTTTTAATGGGCAGCATGGGCCACGTAGTGGGAGAAAAAATAGCTTCTGCAGTGGAGCGGGCCACAGAGAGACATCTCCCGGTGATTTTATTCTGTTGTTCCGGCGGTGCCAGAATGCAGGAGGGAATTATCTCACTGATGCAGATGGCAAAGACTTCCGCAGCATTAAAGAAACATTCTGATGCAGGACTTTTGTATATTCCTGTTTTGACAGACCCAACCACCGGAGGGGTGACAGCAAGTTTTGCCATGTTAGGTGACATTATTTTGGCGGAGCCGGGGGCGTTAATCGGCTTTGCAGGCCCCAGGGTAATTGAGCAGACCATCGGACAGAAACTGCCGGAGGGATTTCAGAGGGCGGAGTTCCAGTTAGAGCACGGATTTGTAGACGCTATTGTGGAGCGTAAAGATTTAAAGAAGACTTTATATAAAATATTGAAATTGCATCACAGCCAGGAGGGATTTGCCAATTTTGCCCCGGCAACGGACTTTGAGTATGCCCCCAGCGAGCTGATGAAAGAGAGAAGTGCAAAGAGCAGAAGCCTTACCGCCTGGGAAAAAGTGAAGGCGGCAAGAAAAACCGACAGACCTGCGTCTGTGGATTATATGGATGAAATTTTTGACGATTTTATGGAGTTCCACGGGGACAGGTATTTCAGGGATGACCCGGCAGTGGTAGGAGGAATCGCATACCTTGACGGCCAGCCGGTAACGGTTATCGGCGTCCACAAAGGAAAAGATATGAAGGACTGCATGCTTCACAATTACGGCATGCCGTCGCCGGAAGGGTATAGAAAAGCCCTGCGCCTTATGAAGCAGGCGGAAAAATTCGGGCGTCCCATTATTACCTTTGTGAACACCTCCGGGGCGTTCTGCGGAATGGAAGCGGAGGAAGGGGGCCAGGGAGAAGCCATTGCCAGAAATCTTTATGAGATGTCTGCAGTGAAAGTGCCGATTCTAACCCTTATGATTGGAGAAGGGGGAAGCGGCGGCGCATTGGCCCTTGCAGTGGGCAACGAAGTGTGGATGATGGAAAATGCCACTTATTCTGTTTTGTCTCCGGAAGGTTTTGCATCCATTTTATGGAAGGACGGAAGGCGTGCCAAGGAGGCGGCGGAAGTGATGAAAATTACCGCCCAGGATTTGCTTCACTTAAATGTGGTGGAAAAAGTGATTCCTGAGTACGGCGGAGCGGACGATAAGGCTCTCCACGACATCGCCATGTTTATGAAGTGTAATATGCGGGAGTTTTTAGAGAAATATAAAGGAAAAAGCGGTCAGGAGATAGCAGAGGAACGGTATCAGCGGTTCCGGAGTTTTTAGGGTGAGGAGAATGAGATGAAAACCAGGATATGTGGTACGGGCAGTGCGCTTCCAAAGCGGATTGTCACCAATGACGATTTGAGTAAAATTATGGACACCTCCGATGAGTGGATTAAAAGCCGTACCGGAATCGGCGCAAGGCATATCGCCACGGAGGAAACCCTTACCGATTTGGCTTTTCATGCATCCCTTCAGGCTTTGGAGGAAGCAGGGGTTTTACCGGAGGATCTTGATATGATTCTGGGGGCAACCCTCTCTCCCGACAACGTGCTGCCCTGTCTTTCCTGCGAACTTCAGCGGGAACTTGGGGCAGTGAATGCCGTGGCCTTTGATATCAACGCCGCATGTTCCGGTTTCCTTTTTGCCCTGCAGACGGCGGACGCCTATATAAAAAGCGGCCGGTATAAGAACATTCTTGTGGTGGGGGGAGAGATTCTTTCCAAGATGATGGACTGGAACGACAGGAGCACCTGCGTGCTCTTTGGAGACGGGGCAGGTGCTGCTTTGGTGAGAGCGGACCGTGATTTTGGCATCCTTGGGATATCCCAGGGTTCCGACGGCACCAAAGGGTCGGCGCTTACCTGCGAACACAGAAAAATCAACAATCCTTATATGAAAAATTCCACGGAGTTATCTTACACAAGCATGAACGGCCAGGAAGTGTACAAATTTGCGGTGCGCACTGTGCCAAAAACGATTTTGGAGGCTTTGGGGGAAGCGGGGCTTACCGTTTCTGATATCGATTTGTTTGTTCTCCACCAGGCGAATATCCGTATTATCGAATCTGTGGCAAAGCGCCTGAAAGTGTCCATGGATAAATTTCCCACTAATTTACAGGAGTGCGGCAATATCTCGGCGGGCAGCGTCCCAGTACTGCTTGACAAGATGAACCGGGAAGGCCGGATGAAGAAAGGGGATAAAATTGTTCTGGCAGGGTTTGGCGGAGGCTTAACCTGGGGAGCGGCAGTGATAGAATGGTAAAATATTTTATGGAGGAAAAAATGGAGGCAGAAAGGTTGTCCGGTGCCGATGAAGTGCTGAATGAATTGTTGGTAAAACTTTTTAAGGACATTGTGGAAATCGAAGAGAGATGTCTTATCACCAGGGAGTTTAAAGACATCAGCGTCAACGATATGCATGTTATTGAAGCCGTTGGTATGAAAGAGCCGAAAAGCATGTCCACAGTTGCAAAGCTCTTAAACGTGACAACCGGCACTCTCACCAAGGCCATGGACGGTTTGGTGGAGAAGCAGTATGTCTTAAGGGAGCGGGGCAAAAAAGATAAGCGGGTTGTTTTTGTTTCTCTTACGGAAAAGGGGAAAAAAGCATACCGCCATCATGAAGGATTTCACCGCAGGATGATAGATAATGCCAAGGAGGGGCTAAACGAGCAGGAGACAACAGTGCTTGTCTATTCTCTGGCAAAACTGAACGATTATTTCCATAAAATATACGAGCAGTCTTGAAGGGACTGCTCGTATATTTTATGCCAAAATTTGGAAGGAAAGCATTTTGATAAAAATATTTATTCTAGTGTAGAAAAACATTGAAATTGTGTTGTCGAAATGGTATCATAGGAAATAAGTTATCGCAAAAAAGGGAGGCCAAATATGACAGTGCTAATCTGGCTTATTATAATGATTATTTTTCTGATTGCAGAGGCTGTTACCGTAGGGCTTGCCACAATCTGGTTTGCAGCAGGGGCCTTGGCGGCAATGGGGGTCTGTGCCCTGGGATTTGGAACCTTTGCACAGTTTGTGGTATTTTTTATTGTCTCTATGGCACTTCTGATTTTTACCAGACCTTTTGCTCTCAAATATATAAACCCGAATAAAATCCGTACCAATTACGAGGATGTGGTGGATAAAACCGTGAAAATCACGGGGAGAGTGGACAATATCAACGGAACAGGCACTGCGGTGTTAAACGGTCAGGAGTGGACGGCCCGCAGCAAGAGGGAGGATGAGATTTTAGAAGAGGGGGAGTTAGCCAGAGTGGTGGAAGTTACCGGGGTGAAGCTGATTGTGGTTAAAATCTCTCCAGAGGAAAGGGAATCATAAGTTATTTTAGCGCCTTATGAATAATTGGTATTTTGAAAGGAGAAGGGCATTACAATGGGAGAAAAAATAACTCAAGTGAACAATAGGAAGAAAAAGGGTCTGCAGCTTGTGAGCAAAGTTGTTTTGATTGTAGCAATCCCTATGCTGCTCATTGTGGCACTGGGATGTCTCATCGGTGCCAGCGAGATCCGAAATGTAGGGGAAAATATTATCAAAGACGAGCTGGCAACAGCATCCTACGCTTTTACAAGGCAGATGGATTTGTTGGCGGAGGGAGATTACAGGTACGAGAACGGGGTGCTCTACAAAGGGGATTTAAATATTACCGAGAATTATCACCTGCTGGATGAGTTCAACGAGAATACCACGGTGGAGCTTACCATTATACTGGGGGATAACCGCTGTGCAACCACCATGGAGGATGCCGACGGCAACAATATGAAAGACCAGCCTATCTCCGAAGGCATATATTCACTGCTTCAGCAGGGGGAAAGCGTGTATAATGCCAATCTAAAAATCGGGAATCGGGAATATATGACCTACTATGTGCCCATGAGAGATTCCAGCGGAAAGATATACGGCAGTATATTTACCGGATACAGTAAAAGCAAAATGTCTGCAATGACGAGAAATGCCGTGATAAAGCTGATTGTGGCTCTCTGTGCCATTGCTGCTATCTCTATGGTTTTAATTCTTGTGATGGTGCGCACAATCGGCAAAGTCCTGGGACAGACGGTAAACCATATGGAGGTTGTGGCTGAGGGCGGATTAAATGTTAAGGTTCATGAAAAATTAATGACCAGGGGAGACGAGCTTGGAGCTGTCGCCCGTTCCATGCAGAACCTGGTAACATCCCTAACGGATATCATTAAGAATATTATTACCACCGCCTCGGAGCTGGACGGATTTTCCAGTGAATTCCAGAGTTCTTTTGACAATATCCGGGGTTCCATTGACAATGTGAACCAGGCGGTAAACGAGATTGCCAACGGGGCTACCCAGCAGGCAGGGGACGTACAGCATGCGAATACGGCAGTCATAGAGATGGGTTCCGCCATTGACGCCACCTCAGAAAATGTTTCCAAACTTTCAGAGAGCGCCCAGAAGATGACGGATTACAACCGCTCAGCCAATTCCAATCTGGAGGAACTTTTGGAGATCAGCAAGAGAACCAATTCGGCGGTGGACGAAGTGCAGCATCAGACAGATGAGACCAATCAGTCTGCCCTGGAGATTCAGGAGGCTACAAATCTTATTGCAGATATTGCAAACCAGACAAATCTCCTCTCCTTAAATGCCAGTATCGAGGCTGCAAGGGCAGGGGAGCAGGGAAAAGGATTTGCTGTTGTGGCCACAGAGATTCGTACTCTGGCAGACCAGAGCCGGGGCTCTGCGGAGAAGATTGCCGACGCAGTAAATCTTTTGATTGGAAATTCCAACCGCAGCGTTGCCACTATGGGAACGATGATGGAGATTATTGAAGAGCAGAATGATAAACTGGAAGACACTTTAAACATGTTCCACGAATTGAATGATGAAATAAAGATAGTGAAGATGGCCATTGAGAATATCTCCAGCCAGGTGGATGGGCTCGGAAGCCTTAAGGCAAATGTTTTGGATGTTTTGGAAGGGCTCTCCGCAATTTCCGAAGAGTATGCAGCGAGTACGGAGGAAACCTCAGCATCTATGATTGAGCTCAATGAGGTTGTGAACAAATGCACAACGGAAACCCAGGGATTAATTGTGCTCTCCAGTGAGTTAAAGGACAACACCACAAAATTCACTTTGGACTCTATTAAGGAGACAGTGGCAGAGAAAATTCATATTCCGGAATTGGAAGTTGAGGACAGGAAAGTGGATGAACCCCAGGACAGTGTCGGGACAGAGGAATAAGAAATACATACAGGATGTATAAACAGAAAGAGGAATTCCCGTTTGCCGGGGGTTCCTCTTTCCTAAAATTACAGCCTGGGGTAAAAAAATCTGGAAAAATGGAGAAATTTATCACATGAAATTAGGAATTACTATGGAAGGCGGTGCAAGCAGGACAGTGTTCTCCTGCGGCGTAACCGATTGTTTTTTGGAAGAAAATATTATGCCCGACTATTTTATCGGAGTGTCGGCAGGAATTGCCTTTGGCATGTCCTACCTTTCCAGGCAGAAGGGTAGAAACAGGATTTTGGCGGAGGAATATATGGCGGACAAGCGGTATATGGGGATGAAATATCTTTTGGATAAAGGGAAGAAAACATTTTATAATATTCCTTTTGTATTTGGGGAACTTCCCAATGAGATTCTCCCCTTTGACTTTCAGGCGTTTCAATCCTATACCGGGGAGGTGGAGGCGGGCGTCACCAATATCCATACAGGGAAGGCAGAGTATCTCACTGTTCCCAGGGATGATAATTCTTTTCAGACGATTGTGGCAAGCTGCGCCCTCCCCGTGCTGTTTCAGCCGGTAAAAGTGGGAAAACATTACTATATGGACGGTGCCCTGGCGGATTCGGTGCCGTTTCTCCGTGCAGTGGAAAAGGGATGTGACAAAAATATTGTAATCCTCACCAGGGAAAAGGGATACCGAAAGAAGCCGGGACATTCCCTAAAAATGATATCCAGAATTTATCAGGACTATCCCAATTTGGTGGATGCATTGAGAGGCCGGGCAGAAAATTATAACCGCTGCATGGAGGAGCTTTGGTCCATGGAGAAGGCGGGGGAAGTGTTTCTTATCGCTCCCGATTCCACTTTGGGAGTGGGGAGGACAGAATCAGACCCGGGGAAACTTCATGCACTGTATGAAGAAGGTTATTACAAGGCAAAAGAGAGTATGTGTGCCTTGCGGAAGTATCTTGAAAAATAAGAAAAAATAATTGACTTTTAAGAATTTATTCATGAAAAAGACATAGAGATTCGCTATATATATTTTAGAAGACAAAGGATAGATTTTGAGGGCGTAGTGTATGGAGACAAAAAGGAAGGTACAGCAGGGGTATAATAATGCCAAATATTGGCAGATTTGCTTTTTTTCATTGAATAATGCGGCGACAAACCTCTATCTTGCCCTGATGGGGTATATATCATATTATGCCAATTCCATTGCAGGTTTCAGTGTGGTTTTGGTGTCCTGCATTTTAACAGGAATGAATGTGTTTGACGCCATTACGGACCCCGTAGTGGGATTTATGTTAGACCGCTCCAAAGGGAGGTTTGGAAAATTTCGTCCTTTCATGCTTTTGGGAAACTTGATTATGGCAATTAGTGCAGTATTATTGCACTTTATGACCCATGAGATTAACCGGTATATGAAGATTCCCTTTTTTGTGGGGGCATACGGACTTTTTGTGCTTGGCTATACCTTTCAGACTGTGGTGGCAAAATCGGGGCAGGCGATTCTCACCAATAATCCAAAGCAGAGGCCGGTGTCAACCTATTTTGATTCCCTGTTTGTGATGGCGGCCTTCGGGGGAACGGCTGTGTTTGTGGCAAATTATCTTGTGCCCAAATATGGAGGATTTACAAATGAAGCCCTGTTTAAAGAATATGTGGTTTGGGTGGTTTTGTGTTCTCTTGTCTGCACCGTTCTGGCTATGATTGGAATTGCGTCAAAGGATAAGGTCTCTCTTCTGAAAAAACAGAGCAGCATGCAGAAAGTTCAGATTCGGGATTACTGGGATATTATCCGTCACAATAAGCCAATCCGCATATTAATTCTGGCGGCATGTATGAACAAGTTTGCCTCCACAGTATATGCCCATACCACCGTGGGGGTTATGGTTTTTGGTATTTTAATGAACAATTATGCCATTGCAGGGCTCATCGGTATTGTGACGGCTGTGCCCACCATGTTTGTCATCAGCGCAGGTATCCGGGTTGCCCAGAGTATGGGGCAGAAACGTTCCCTTATGCTGTTTACCGCTCTGGGAATTTTTTTCCAAGTGATTATGACAGGTGTGCTCATGCAGGAAAATATTAACAGGGTTAGTTTTAATCCCCGCCATATCAACGGTATTACCGTCTGGTTTGTACTGGTGTATATCTTGTTAAACGGCTGCAAATCCATTACAAATAACATGGTGGTGCCAATGATTGCAGACTGCTCAGACTATGAGAGATACCGCAGCGGAAGGTTTGTGCCGGGGCTCATGGGGGCATTGTTCTCTTTTGTGGACAAAGTGTTTGCCGCTCTGGGAACAGCCTTTGTGGGGCTTGTGATGCTTGTCATGGGATATAACAGACGTTTTCCCCAGATAGGGGATGAACTCACAAGGGAGCTTAAGGGCACCACATTGTTTTTGTACTGCGGCCTGCCTATGATTTGCTGGCTTTTGTCCCTGTTTTTTATGAAGTTTTATGAATTGGACAAAAGAAAAATGTTTGAGGTTTCAAAAAAACTAAGGAGAGAAAAATAATATGAAGATTGTATTTTTGGACGCTAAAACCATTGGCGATGATTTGGATTTAAGCGGTTTTGAAGAGATGGGGGAGGTGGTTAAATATGATTTTTCCCCGGATGAGGAAATTTTGGAGAGGGTAAGGGATGCGGACGTAATTATTACGAACAAAGCAAATATAAATGAAAAGACGGTTTCAGGTGCAGAGAAGTTAAAAGTTGTCTGCGTTACCGCCACAGGGACAAACAATCTGGATAAGCCTTACCTGGAACATAGGGGAATCATCTGGCATAATGTGGCGGGATATTCTACAGAATCCGTTGCCCAGCACACATTTGCCATGCTGTTTTACCTGCTGGAAAAACTTAGGTATTACGATGACTATGTGAAAGAAGAACGGTACGTGAATGATAAAATTTTTACTCATTTTGAGAAGACTTTCTGGCAGATTTCGGGGAAAAACTGGGGAATTGCCGGACTAGGGGAGATTGGAAGGCGGGTGGCACAAATCGCCGAAGCTTTCGGATGCCGTGTAATTTACTATTCTACCTCCGGGAAAAACCATAACAGTACTTATGAGGAGGTGGATTTTGACACCCTTCTCGCCCAGTCAGATATTCTGTCGGTACATGCCCCTTTAAATGAGCAGACAAAAGGGCTTTTCAACCGTGAGGCTTTCCGAAAAATGAAGCCCGAGGCGATATTTTTAAATCTTGGCCGGGGACCCATTGTAAATGAGGAGGATTTGGCAAAAGCCCTTACTTTAGGTGAGATTGCAGGGGCAGGCCTGGATGTGCTGTCGGCGGAACCTATGAGAAAGGATAATCCCTTAAGGCTGATGAAGGACAGTGAAAAACTGCTGATTACCCCCCATATCGCCTGGGCGGGGCTGGAGGCCCGGAGAAGGCTTATGGAGATTGTACTGCAGCAGTTAAAAGACTCTTTGTCTAAGACATCATAGGAAAAATTAACTATAAATTTTATAATTTGTCGCTTGCCAGACCACTGTGGTAACTCTTGTCTCCTAAGTGGCGTACCATAACCTTGAGCGCCGCCTTCTGCTCGTCCTGGGTGCGCTCTCTTCCAAAGAAATAAGCGATGTCTCTTAATATGCGCTGATAATCCTTTTCGGCCTCCTCGAAGAGTTCTGTAAAACTTTGGTAAGAGATGATAGATGCATCCCAGGGATTGACCCATGGATGGTGCTTTAAGTTTAAAGGGTCTTTGTGGTATAGAATGGTATCGCTGGGAATCAGGGAAGAGAGCATTCCATATCCGGGGCAGATGGATTCAATTCGGCGCACCAGTATTTTTTTATACCCTGTGGAATCATATAAAAGCCGGCATCCCTGGCGGATGGCATGGATGGAAGATTTCACGATTGCCGGGGAGATTTTCAAAGCCGGATACGCCTTTTTGCATGCAAAATAAACTGTTTTTGACACAATATCTTCCTGTTCTTTGGACAGGGAAATGCACTCCGCCCCGTGAAATTCGCTGGGAACTTTTTCCTGATATTCCCACAGAAGGGTAGTGTCTATATCTGTCTCCAAACCGATATGATGTCCCAGATAGCCTTTTTCTGTTGGGTGATAACCTGTTCTGCCATAGACGTAAGGGTGGCATATACTGTCCAAAAGGTAGTGGCCGATAAAACCGAAGACGTAGGTCTGGGCAATCTTCTGCTGTCTTTTGGATTCAAAAATTTCAGGGCTTTTTAATAGATACCACAAAAATTTCTGCGTGTTTGTCGTGTGGGCCAAGGAGCCTGGAATCCCGCCTTTCCAGAAAAAGAAAGGGAAGAAGTAAAAGAATATATCCGGACCCTGAAGCCCCAAGGAAAATACCGTGTGATACCTCTGAATGGTCTGTTTTACCTCTGAGGGGTGTAATTTTTGATAAGTCTGCTGTCCGAATAGATAGTGCGTGGTAAAACCGGGCATAAAAAACCTCCTTTGAAGGGCATATAAATTCCATAAGTTTAGCGTACAAAGGCATTATAACATATTTTTTACAAAATGTGTCCATTTTATCACAGGTAAAACTGACTTATGATTTCATATGTTTTTCTAAAAATTTGTTCACAGGGCCGATTGATTTTTAGTAATTTCCTGTGCTATACTTCCTAAGTGTGAGCAGAAACAATAGGATTTAAAACAAAGAAATACAGAATAAATACATAGGAAGTGATTTTATCAGTAAAGGACAGAAACAAATATTAAAGTGGGGATTTGTACTGCTGATTGTGGCTGTGATTGTGTACACATTCAGGGAGCAGGCGGGACCCATTCTCCATGAACTTAAAAATACCAGTATCTGGGTTGTGGCGGTTATATGCCTTTCCTCATTGGTCTATGAGTGTATGGAGGGGGCAGTCACCATGGGGTTCGCAAGGGAGTATCAGCCGGGGTTTTCCTATACTTTCGGTGTGGAGAGTGCATTTTTCTGCAGTTTTTACCGGGTGGCCACACTGGGCAGCGGTGCAGGGATTGCAGCGGTATACTATTTTAATGAAAAAGGGATTCCTGTATCTAAGGGAACGGGGATGTATATGATTGAATATGTGCTGCACAAACTGAGCATTGCTATATTCAGCGTAATATTTTTTGCCCTAAGCTTTGGCTTTATGATGGAGTATTTTGGTGAATACTCCCATTTGCTTGCGGTGGGATATATCCTTACGGTTTGTATTTCGGGAGTGATGGTTTTTGCCTGTTACTCCACAAAACTCCACAGATGGATTTTCCTTGTTTTGGATAAAATAAACAGAAAGCATAAATTTGACGGGCAGATAAGGGAGCTCAGGGAACAGTGTGTTGTTTTGGAGGAGGCATCGGCTTTTTTGTTAAGAAAGCCACTCCTTATTATAAGGACAATCTTCATGGATTTGGTGAAGCTGGCTTTTTGGTACGGAATCCCCTATGTTGTCTTTTATAAGACGGGAGAAATTACACTGCCCCAGACCCTGGCGGTTACGTCTCTGTCTGTGATGCTTGCGGCGGTGCTTCCCTCCCCGGCAGGAATCGGTTCCACAGAATTTGTGTTTACTCTGCTCTTTGCGGCGGTTGCAGGAACCGGAGCGGCAGGCTCAGCCTCTCTTTTATATCGGTTTGCAACATTTGTATTTCCCTTTTTAGTGGGAATGATTATTGTGATAAGGCGAAGAATTGGAATGAGAAAATGAAGATTACGGTAAATATAACAAAGAAAAAAATTTTGTTTACAGGAATTGTAACTTTAATTTCATTGCTGGCCCATTTTTTTGCGGGAATTTCTATTTTTAATATGTGTCTGTTTCCCGTTCTATATTTTGGGGCAGAGGTATTGGAAATAGAGCTGAAAGAGAAATGGAACTGGGCGGTAATCGTGCCGGTTTTCGCCCTGAGCAGTTTTGTAACCACCTGGACAGTGCAGTATCTTCTGTTAGAAGAAGATTTGCGGGAAAGAATTTCCGATGAAAAGTTTTTATTAAATATGCTCTGCTGTCTGTTTTGTTACATGTTTGTCCAGACAATTACAAATAATACGGCAAGAACATGCGTGATTACACATCTTATCCTGCTGGTTTTTGCCGGGGCAAACTACTTTGTGTATGCTTTTCGGGGGAATGAAATTACCTTCGGGGATATTAAGTCCCTTTCCACAGGTTTAAGCGTGGCTTCCAATTATAAGTTTTCCTTAAATGCCCAGGCTATGAATGCGATTTTGCTTACTGTGGTGTGGCTTGCAGGGATAAAAAAGATTCAGATTCAGTTTAAAAAAGAGTGGATGGTCCGCATTCTCTCCGCCTCTGTGGCAGTGTTTGCATTTGTGTATGTAGGGCTTCAATCTGTGAACACAGTGACGGAAACCTGGGAGAAAAAGGGGACATACCGAAATGGATATTTGTTAAATTTTGCTTTAAGTATCAGGGATTCCTTTGTAGAAAAGCCGGAAAATTATTCCGCCGAGGCGGTGAAAGCGATAGAGGAGGGATATTCTAGGGCAGAGGATACCGGGAACGTGTCAGAGAAACCTGTCATAATTGCAATAATGGATGAGTCTTTTGCGGATTTAGGGGCTATGGGAAATTTAAAGACAAACCAGGAAGTAATGCCCTTTATCAGTTCTTTAAAGGAAAATGCCATTTATGGAAAAGCCCTGGCCTCTGTGTACGGGGCGAAAACCCCAAATTCGGAGTGGGAGTTTATGACGGGAAACAGCATGGCTTGGCTGCCCTCCGGTTCCGTGGCATATCAGCAGTATCTCACAGAGGAAAATGCCTATTCCATTGTGGGTACTTTAAAAGGCCAGGGGTATACCTGCGTGGCTATGCATCCTTACTATGACACGGGATGGAGCAGGGATGCGGTGTATCCCTTGCTGGGCTTTGACGAAATGTACTTTCTTGACGATTTTGACCAGTCCAATCTTATGCGGAAATATGTTTCCGATGAGGTGATGTTTGATAAAATTATTGAGAGATATGAGGCTTTGCCGGAGGATGAAAACCTGTTTTTAATGGGAGTTACGATGCAAAATCATGGGGGATATACGGACAGCTATGAAAATTTTGTCACAGATGTTTACAGCACCAATATTCCCTATGCCGATGTGAACCAGTACCTTACCTTGGCACATCAGACAGATTTGGCGGTGGAGAAACTTGTGGCATATTTTGAGAAGGCCCAAAGGCCGGTGGTTATTTGCTTTTTCGGGGACCATCAGCCAAGTTTAAACTCCCGCTTTTACCGCCTGCTAAACGGGAAAGGGCTCTCCGGGTTAACTTTGGCAGAACTGGAAGAATTGTACGAGGTTCCCTTTTTTATCTGGACAAATTTTCCCAGTGAAAGCCGCCATGTGGAGCATACTAGTTTAAATTTTCTCTCCACCATGCTCTTAGAGCAGGCTGGAATCCCTCTTCCGCCCTACCATCAGTTTTTATCGGATTTGATGGAGGAAATTCCCGCTATGAACGGCAGGGCTTATTATTCCCGGAGTGCAGGGCGCTATTATCACTATGAGGACGCTTTTGGAGAGGATAAGGTTTGGCTGGAAAAATATCAGATATTACAGTATAATGGACTGTTTCACAAAAAAGATAAGAGTGAATTGTTTTTCGGGAGGTAAAAATGGATAAGAGGATAAAAATCGGGGCAGGGGTTTTGCTGGCGGTGTTTGCCCTGGGGCTGGCCGTATTTGCATATAAGGGAGGGTCAGGAAAAGGAGTGGAAATTTTTGCATTGAAGGTTTCCGGGACAGAAGGGGAAGAAAATATATTTCGTTTTGCCCTGGATACGGGGACTATGACTTATGTCCAGGAGGCGGAAATCAGCGGACAGACGTTTACTTTGGATTCCGGAAGTTTTTCCGTGGACGAGAAGGGGTTTCAGCTTTATTCGGAGACGGATGACGTGAATTCTCTTCATTTTGTAAAAAACGGGGAGTATATTTTCCCGGAGCAGTATCTCTGTGAGGGTGAAATTCCCTCCGGCAGTGTCTTTGAGGCAGTGTGCAGCTATGAGGCACAGGGGGTAAAAGGCGAAGTATCTTTCCATGAGGACGGAACCTATGAGGAGAGTACTGCGGATGGGGAAGTGAGGAAAGGGACCTATGAGCGGGAGGGAGATTTGATTCACCGTACACAGGAGGATGGCAGCGCGGATTTAGATTTTTATGTATATGGGAATCAGATTACAAATTCTTTTTACAAAAAGGTGAAATAGTCAAACAATATTGTGTTGACAGGTATATCCCCGTGTGATATGGTTAATAAATAAAAAGAATAGAAAGTCTTCAGGGCAGGGTGAGATTCCCTACCGGCGGTAAAGCCCGCGAGCCGTAAGGAACCGAAAGGGTTCCCAGGCATGATTTGGTGAGATTCCAAAGCCGACAGTATAGTCTGGATGAGAGAAGATAAAATATATTTGATACGGAATAGGTATCATTGGTTTTATGCCCTGAATCTTTTGTTCAGGGTTTTCTTTATATACACAGGAGGGTAATATGGCACCGGAAGATTATATGAGAATTGCAATAAATGAGGCATTAAAAGGGGAGGGATGGACGAATCCCAATCCCATGGTGGGAGCCGTAATTGTGAAAGACGGGAAAATCATAGGAAAAGATTACCATCACAAATGCGGGGAATACCATGCGGAGCGCAATGCCATTTTAAATTGCAAAGAGGACATGCGGGGAGCCGAGCTTTATGTCACATTAGAGCCCTGCTGTCATTACGGGAAAACGCCTCCCTGTACGGAGATTATTATTGAAAACGGCATACGAAAAGTATATGTGGGATCAATGGACAAAAACCCTCTGGTGGCGGGAAAAGGGGTGGAAATGTTAAGGGCCCATGGAATAGAAGTGGTCACAGGAGTTTTGGAGGAGGAATGCAGGTCTATGAACCAGGTATTTTTCCACTATATGGCATCAGGGACGCCCTATGTGGTGATGAAATATGCCATGACGGCGGACGGGAAAATTGCTACGGTGACGGGGGCTTCCAAATGGATTACCGGTGAGGCTTCCCGAGGGAGAGTTCAGAGAAGCCGCCACAAATACATGGGAATTATGGTGGGGCTTGGCACGGTGCTTGCGGACGATCCCAGTTTAACCTGCAGGATAGAGGGGGGCAGGAATCCCATCCGCATTGTCTGTGATACCCATCTGCGGACACCTTTCGATTCCCAGGTGGTACAGACGGCAAAAAATGTGCGGACTATCATTGCCACCTGCTCTGCGGACCAGAGGCAAATCAGCGCATTTGAAGATATGGGCTGTCAGGTTGTGGTTACAGGGGAATATGAGGGCCATGTGGATTTGCGGGAACTTATGAAACGCCTTGGAGATATGGGAATTGACAGTATCCTTTTAGAGGGGGGCGGCAGTTTAAACGCCAGCGCCATGGCTCAGGGGATTGTTCAGAAAGTGGAAAGTTATATTGCGCCTAAACTTTTTGGAGGAGATTTGGCAAAAAGCCCGATAGCCGGGGAAGGGGTTTTGGAACCTGACCTGGCGTATCTCTTGAAAAATCCCAAAATCAGCCGGATAGAGGAAGATATTTTAATTGAGTGGGAGGTGGCGGATTGTTTACGGGAATCATAGAAGAAATGGGTAATATGGTGCGGGTGGAGTCAGGAAGCACTTCCGGGAAAATACAGTTACAGGCGGATAAAGTGTTGGAAGGCACAAAAATCGGGGATAGTATTGCGGTGAACGGCGTTTGCCTTACCGTGGTGGAACTTCATGGCAACGGATTTACGGCGGATGTGATGCCGGAGACTTTAAAACGCAGCAATTTAGGACAGTTAGCGCCGGGAAGCCGGGTGAATCTGGAACGCGCCATGGCAATAGACGGAAGGTTTGGCGGGCATATCGTGTCCGGGCATATTGACGGGACAGGAAAGATAAAAAGAATCTGGAGAGAACAAAACGCCGTGTGGTACACGATAGATACTTCAAAAGAGGTTATGCGGTATATTGTGGAAAAGGGCTCCATTGCTATTGACGGAACATCCCTTACAGTGGCACTTGTGACAGAGAACAGTTTTTCCGTGTCCATTATTCCCCACACCCTGGGGGAGACGGTTTTGGGGGAAAAGAAAGCCGGAGATACGGTAAACTTGGAAAATGATATAATCGGAAAATATGTGGAGAAACTTATGCAGCCCAAAGAATCAGAGACGGGCAAAAGCACTTTAACAAAAGACTTTTTGTTCCGGGCAGGTTTTTAAAAATTAAAAGAAGATATAATATACAGAATCAGGAGGAATCGATATGTTTCAGTACAGCAGCGTTGAGGAAGCGGTGGAGGAGCTCCGCAATGGAAAAGTAATTTTGGTGACAGACGACGAGGACAGGGAAAATGAAGGGGATTTTATCTGCGCAGCAGAGTTTGCGACAACTGAGAATGTGAATTTTATGGCAATCCATGGGAAAGGCCTTATCTGTATGCCTATGGGGGAGAAATTGGTGAAAAAGCTTATGCTGCCCCAGATGGTGACGGAGAACACAGACAATCATGAGACGGCATTTACCGTATCCATTGATGCCATGGAGACAACCACAGGTATATCCGCCGCGGAGCGCGGGCTGACTGCCAGAAAATGTGTGGAGGATAATGTAAGGCCGGAGGATTTCAGGCGCCCCGGGCATATGTTTCCCCTTCTGGCCAAGAAAAATGGGGTGTTGGAGCGTAATGGCCACACGGAAGCAACCATTGACTTTATGCGGCTGGCCGGATTAAAAGAGTGCGGCCTTTGCTGTGAAATTATGCGGGATGACGGTACTATGATGCGCACGCCGGAGCTGCAAGATCTGGCGGAAAAGTTTCAGATTAAGATGGTTACTATCCGTGCGCTGCAGGAGTACAGGAAAATTCATGAGAAGTTAATTGAGTGTGAGGCAAAGGTAAAAATGCCCACCAAGTACGGCGAATTTACAGCCTACGGATACATCAACAAATTAAACGGGGAACATCATGTGGCCCTGGTAAAAGGAGAAATCGGGGACGGGGAGAATGTTTTGTGCCGTGTCCACTCCGAGTGCATGACAGGGGATACCTTCGGTTCCCTGCGCTGCGACTGCGGGGAGCAGCTTGCCTCCGCGTTAAAGCAGATTGAGGCGGAGGGAAGAGGGATTTTGCTTTATCTGCGCCAGGAGGGCAGGGGAATCGGACTCATTAATAAATTAAAGGCATATGAACTTCAGGAACAGGGGATGGATACGGTGGAGGCCAATCTAGCCCTGGGATTTGATGAGGACTTGCGGGAATACTATATCGGTTCCCAAATTTTACGGGATTTGGGGGCAAAGAGTTTAAGGCTTCTAACAAACAATCCTCAGAAAATTGACGGGCTCTCCGAGTTCGGATTGAGCATTGCGGAGCGTGTTCCCATCCAGATGGAACTTACGCCTTTCGACGCCTATTACATGAAGACAAAGCAGAAGAAAATGGGACATATGCTGAATTATAGATAATGTTAAAATTAAATTTTATAATAAAGGAGAATAAAGATGAATACATTTGAAGGAAAAATTGTAGCAGATGGAGTGAAAATCGGAATAGTTGTAGCAAGATTTAATGATTTTATTACATCCAGGCTTTTAGGGGGAGCCATTGACGGTCTGCAGCGCCACAATGTAAGTGAGGACAACATTGACGTGGCCTGGGTGCCCGGGGCATTTGAGATACCTTTAATCGCTTCCAAAATGGCAAAGAGCGGCAAATATGACGCAGTGCTCTGCCTTGGAGCAGTGATCCGAGGGGCAACTTCCCACTATGATTATGTGTGCAATGAGGTGTCAAAAGGAATTGCCCAGGTATCCTTAAATTCAGAGATTCCTGTTATGTTTGGCATTTTAACCACAGATAATATAGAGCAGGCTATCGAGCGGGCAGGAAGCAAGGCAGGAAATAAGGGATTTGAGTGCGCAACAGGGGCAATCGAGATGATTAACCTGATTCGTGAAATTGACAAATAAGGAGGTCTGCGTATGGAAAAACCTGTATTAGTTGTGATGGCGGCAGGCATGGGAAGCCGGTACGGCGGCTTAAAGCAGATGGACCCCATGGATGACTACGGCCATGTGATTTTGGATTTTTCTGTGTACGACGCAATGCTGGCTGGATTTGAAAAAGTTATATTTATAATTAAAAAAGAGAATGAAGCCTTGTTCAGACAGCGCATCGGGGATCGTATGAGCAAAAAAATTCAGGTGGAGTATGCGTATCAGGAGCTTTCTCATCTGCCGGAAGGCTTTGCGGTGCCGGAGGGTAGAGAAAAGCCTTTTGGAACAGGTCATGCCGTGCTATCCTGCAAAGATAAGGTACATGGACCCTTTGCGGTAATTAATGCAGATGATTTTTATGGCAGGGGCGCTTTTCAAATGATTTATGACTATCTCCTTTCAAATGAGGAAAAAGATATTTATCACTTTGCCATGGTGGGGTATCTTTTGGAGAATACCCTCACAGAGAAAGGGCATGTGGCCAGAGGGGTGTGCCAGGTGGATGACCAGGGATTTTTGGCTGATATTCACGAGAGAACCCGTATTGAAAAGCATGGAGATACCCCGGCGTACACGGAAGACGAGGGTAAGACCTGGCATAAGCTTTCGGAAGGGACGATTGTTTCCATGAATCTCTGGGGCTTTTCCGCAGGGATGATGGGGGAGCTTGAGAAGGGCTTTCCGGTATTTCTCCAGGAAAACCTGAAAAAAAATCCTTTGAAGTGTGAGTTTTTCCTTCCCTTTGCCGTGGAGGAGCTTATGGAAGAAGGAAAAGCTAAGGTGAAGGTGTTAAAATCTGAGGACCGGTGGTACGGTGTCACCTATCAGGAAGATAAGGGAACGGTGATGCAGGCCCTATTAGATTTTAAGAAAAAAGGGGTTTATCCCAGTCAGTTGTGGGAAGATTAAGATGATGGGGGTATTTTATGGAGAAGGATAAAATTTTACAGCACTTTCAGTTAAAGTTTCCGGCGGTATCGGTGATACCCTATGGCCAGGGGCATATCAATCAGACCTTTTTGGCGGAAACCTCCGGGAAAGAGAAGTATATTCTCCAGGGGATAAATAAGAACGTGTTTCCCCAGCCGGAAGACTTGATGGAGAATATTGTTAAAGTTACTTTATATTTAAAGGATAAGATTGAAAAAAACGGGGGAAATCCAGAACGGGAGACTTTGAGCCTTGTGCCGGCTTTGGATGGAAATAGTTTTTTTAAAGATGAAGAGGGGAATTACTGGAGAGTGTATCTTTTTATTGAGGATGCAGTCACTTTAAATGCCGCAGAGCAGCTCTCAGATTTTTACGAGAGCGGAATTGCCTTTGGACGTTTCCAGTCCATGCTTCGGGATTTCCCGGCGGAGACACTGCACTGGGTCATCCCGGATTTCCACAATACCGCAAAGCGGTTTCAAGTTTTTGAAAAAGCGGTAGAGCAAGATATATGTGGTAGAGCAGGAGAAGTTAAAAAAGAAATTGACTTTATTCGCCAGCGCAGGGAAGAGATGTCCCTCTTGGACGATATGTTAAAAAACGGGGAACTGCCTCTTCGTGTCACCCATAATGACACGAAGCTGAATAATGTAATGCTGGACGGTGAAAGCCATAAAGCCCTCTGTGTCATTGACCTGGATACGGTGATGCCGGGGCTTTCTGTTCATGATTTTGGTGATGCTATCCGCTTTGGTGCGAATACAGCGGCAGAAGATGAACAGGATTTAGATAAGGTGTCCCTCTCCCTGAAGCACTATGAGGCGTACAAAAAAGGCTTTTTAGAAGGGTGTGAGGGGAGTCTTACGGAAAATGAACTTCGCATGCTTCCCATGGGGGCAAAGATGATGACTTTGGAGTGTGGAATGCGGTTTTTAACGGATTATCTTTCCGGTGATACTTACTTTAAGGTGACGAGGGAGAAACATAACGTAGACCGTTGCCGCTGTCAGCTTGCATTGGTGGCGGATATGGAACGGAAGTGGAAGGAAATATAAAAATAAATTGCCTGTGCATATTTTTCTAATTCTTACAGATACTAACAAAACAAAAGAAATCATGATTAAATAAGTAAATTTTACGAGACAATGGAAGAATATGGAGGAATCAGAAAATGAAGGCGACAGGAATTGTGCGAAGAATAGACGATTTGGGAAGAGTCGTTGTTCCAAAGGAAATCAGGAGGACACTTAGAATCCGGGAGGGGGACCCGTTGGAGATTTTTACAGACCGTCAGGGAGAGATTATTTTGAAAAAATATTCTCCCATTGGGGAGCTCTCACAGTTTGCCGGACAGTATGCGGAGAGTTTGGCACAGACCACAGGAAATCTTGTGTGTATTACCGATAGGGACCATGTAGTGGCGGTAGCGGGCAACGGAAAGAAAGAGTTCGACGGGAAGCCAATCAGCAAACAGATGGAAAATATTATAGAAAACCGGGAGGACCGGGTGGCAAGTAAAGAGGATGACGCTTTTGTAAAAGTTACATTGGATGACGCCGGGGAGTTTCATTCCCAGGCCATTGCTACGATTATCTGTGAAGGAGACGCCATTGGAGCGGTGGTGCTTTACAATAAAGATGATAAACGGTCCATGGGGGATACGGAGAGAAAATTGGCAGTGACAGCGGCAGGATTTTTGGGAAAACAGATGGAGCAGTAGGTTAAGGGAGCAGGGGAAAACCTCTGCTCTGTTTTTATGTACAAAGTTACCCAGTGCATAAGATTTCTCTGCCCGAATCTGGAGGCCGCCCCAAGGAAAGATGTATCGATAGAATATTATCTTGTATAATATGTCTAAAACGTGTAAAATAGTTTCTATATTAATTGGACATGGAGGAAGCCTATGCGCTTTATTCATATTGCAGACGTGCACTTAGGGGCAGTTCCCGACGAGGGAAAGCCCTGGAGTGACAGGAGGAAACAGGATATCTGGGATACCTTTGCGGAAGTCATTGAGGTGGCGGAGACGGAGAAAATAGACTTTCTCTTTATCGCAGGGGATTTATTTCAGCGGCAGCCCCTGCTTCGGGAACTGAAGGAGATAAATTATCTCTTTCGCAGGATTTCCAGGACAAAAGTGGTGCTGATTGCAGGAAATCATGATTACCTGCACCCCAAATCTTATTACAATTCTTTCCAGTGGGAAGAAAATGTATATTTTATTGGTTCCAAGGAGATTTCTAATATCAGTTTTGAAAAAGAGAATGTATGTATCTACGGCTCAAGTTACTGGCAGAGGGAGATAAGGGATCCCATTTACGGACAGATTGAGGAGTTGGATACATCTAAAATAAATATTCTGTTGTTCCATGGGGGGGACGCCAAACACATACCCTGTTCCTGGAAAAAGCTGGCGGAGGCGGGTTTCGACTATGTGGCCAGCGGGCATATCCATCAGCCGGGGAGCTATGGGGAGAACAGGATTGTCATGGCGGGAGCGCTGCAGCCTATCGACCAGAATGACACGGGTCAGCACGGCTTTTGGATGGGGGATGTGACAAAGCTTGGCATCAGTGTAAAGTTTTACCCCGTGCGGAAGTGTGAATATGTGCATCTTCCAGTGGCGGTGAACGGAGAAATGACAAACGGGGAGCTGATTTACAAAATAAAGGAGATTTTGTCATTTGCGGAACCTTTTCAGATTTATAAATTTATTTTATCCGGGAAGAAAAATCCTGAGGTGGAATTTGATATTCAGAGAATTTTAGAGATGGACCAGGTGGTGAGTGTGGTGGAGGATTTTGTTTTGGATTATGATTTTGAAAAGATGAAAGAGACGTATCACAATCAAATGGTGGGACGTTTTATCCGGGCAATGGAAAACAATCCAAAGGATGCTGTGGCACAGAAAGCTTTGTATTACGGCGTGGATGCCCTGTGCAAAACCATGCGTTAATATTGTGTAAGCAGCTGTGCATAGTGGAGAGACTGGGATATGTGGATTGAGAGAGCAGAGATAAAAAATTTCGGCAAACTAAATGATAGGAAGTTTGAGTTTTCTCCGGGGTTTAATGTGATTTACGGAGAAAATGAAGCGGGAAAGACCACGCTGCAGCACTTTCTGACCGGAATGCTGTTTGGGATTGAAAAAAGCAGGGGAAGGGCAAATGATGTATACACTGCCTATGAGCCCTGGAACAGCGCCTCCTATTTTGTGGGAAACATGGTCATGCAGATTGCAGAAAAACGTTTTTTGCTGGAGCGGAACTTTTATCACAAAGAGAAAACGGTAAAGCTTAGAAATCTTTTGGATCACGAGCTTCTGTCGGTGGAGATGGGAGATTTGGAAATGCTTTTGGGGGGCATGACCAAGGAGAATTATGAGAATACTTACTGTATCAGACAGGCGGGATTTTTGGCGGACGATTCTCTGGCGGGTGCATTGGAGAGTTACATGGCGGATGTGTCAAATTCTGGTGACGGAAGTGTGCGCTTGCAGGCGGCCATAGAAGAACTGGGGAAAAAACGCCGGAAGGCGGAAAAAGAGCGAAAGGGCATCCAGGGAGAGCGACAGGAGAAAATCCGTCAGTTGACAACTGAACTAGAGATATTAAAAGAAGATATAAGTTTTCAAAAAAGCAGCGAACTTGCAGTGACGATGGAGCGGCAGCAGGAGAGGGAGCTTGCAAGGGAGAAAGAGAATGGGCAAAAGAAATATCCTGCCTTTTTGGAAAAAGTTTTGTTTATTCTCATAGTGGCAGCCCTAATTTTACTTTTTGGAAAGATAATGTCCCGCATTTTAGGAGTCATTCTTCTGGCAGGGAGTATTGCCGCAGTATTTCTGTTAAGGGCTTACCGTAAGATGGAGGAGCAGAGGGAATCCTTGATCGTGAATTCCGAGATTGCAGAGGGCTTGGCGGAGATGAAAGAACAGTGGACGGAAAAAGAAAACCGTTACCGCAATGTGGAGGAACAGTTACAGGAATTGTCTGAAAGTTCTCCCAGAGAAGAGGAACTTACAGAGGATATAAAGGCTCTTGAGATGGCCGCACAGGTGATGCAGGCGATTTCTCAGGAGATTTATGAGGATGTGAGCGATTCCCTTCAACGTGAGGTGTCGAAAAATCTCTCAGCAATAACGGGAGGGAAATATGATTCCATGATACTTGACAAAGAATTGCATCTTTATATATGGGAGGGCGGAAAAAAACTGCCTGTAGCCCAGCTGAGCCGGGGAACTTTGGAGCAGGCTTATTTTGCCATGCGTATGGCAGTTGGGAAAATTCTCACAAGGGAGGAGTCCATGCCCGTACTTTTAGATGAGACCTTCAGTATGTATGATGATAAAAGACTTGTTGATACTTTAAGATGGCTTTCCAGTTATCAGGGGCAGATTCTTCTTTTTTCCTGTCAGAAACGGGAGCTTCATGCACTGGATAATCTTAACATACCATATCAGAAAATAGAATTGACATAAAGGAGAGCTATGGCGCGAAAGAAGAAAAAGAAAAAATACCGTTTGTTCTGGTTTTTTGTGTGGATGCAGTTTTTGCTAATGATACTGGTGGTAGGCGGCGTGGCATATTACTACTACGGCGGCTACGGAAAACAGATAGCGGATATGAAAGAAGAAGCGGTGCAGTTTGTGCGCTCGTCAAATGAAAATACATTCCGCTCATCACAAACCAGCGTGGTATTCGACAAAAACGGGGAAAAGATTACAACCTTAAAAGGGGAAAAGGATGTCTATTACCTGGAATACGAGCAGATGCCGGTGGATGTGGGAGCCGCTATTGTGAGTATAGAAGATAAAAAATTTTACCAGCATAAGGGAATCGATTATAAGGCCATTATTAGGGCTATAAAAGCCATGATTGAAAACGGGGAAGTGACCCAGGGGGGGAGTACCATCACCCAGCAGCTCTCCCGTACCGTTTTTCTAAACCAGGATAAAACCTGGGAGAGAAAAGTGGAGGAGATGTTTATTGCCACAGAGCTGGAAAAGAAGTACAATAAGAACCAGATTTTGGAGTTTTACATTAATAATATTTACTTTGGCAATGGATATTATGGGATTCAGGCCGCCAGTATCGGATACTTTAATAAGGAAGTTTCCCAGTTGAATTTATCCCAAATCGCATTCTTATGTGCTATTCCCAACAATCCAACCCTCTTTGACCCCCTGACCAATATTGAAAATACGCTGGGGAGAAGAGACCGGATTTTGAAAAATATGTATGAGGACGGTAAAATTTCAGAGAGCGCCATGCATCTGGCAAAGGCAGAGGAAATTGAATTGAAACGTCCGGAGACAGAAAAAAATAATTATGTGGAGACTTACACCTATTACTGCGCCATCCGGCTTTTGATGGAACAGGACGGCTTTACCTTCCGCACAGAGTTTAACTCTAAGGAGGACAAGGAGGCATATCAGAAGAATTACAGCAATATGTATGAACAGTGTCAAAAGAGGCTGTACACAGCGGGATACCGTATTTATACTTCTATGGATTTGGAGGCTCAGGCACAGCTTCAACAGGCCATCGATGATAAACTCAAAGATTTTACAGATGTAAATGAGGAGGGAGTTTATAAACTCCAGGGCGCCGGAGTGTGTATTGACAATGAAACCGGGTATGTATGTGCCATTGTGGGGGGCAGAAGCCAGGATTTTGACGGATATACCCTGAACCGGGCATATCAGAGTTACCGTCAGCCGGGGAGTGCCATTAAACCTTTGATTGTATATACACCTATTTTGGAGAGGGGCTATACACCGGATTCTATTGTGGTGGACCAGGCCATTGAGGATGGGCCTTCCAATGCGGACGGCGTCTACAGCGGGGAGATGACACTGCGCACTGCCCTGGCAAAATCCAAAAACTCTGTGGCATGGCAGCTCTTTGAGGAGGTTACGCCAAAAGCCGGGCTTTCCTATTTAAAAGCGATGAATTTTTCAAGGCTGGCAGCGGAGGATGAGCGTCTCACGTCATCCCTTGGGGGATTGACTAACGGGACTTCTCCGGTGGAGATGGCGGCGGCTTATGCCACGCTGGAAAATGACGGGGATTACCGCATGCCTACCTGTATTGTAAAAATTACCGACGCCCAGGGAAATGAAGTGGTGTCCACCAGCCAGGAGGCTGCAAAAATATATAAAACAACTGCGGCCCGTATGGTGACAGATATGATGCAGACCGTTGTGCAGGAGGGAACCGGCCGTGGTCTGGGAGTGACCAATATGCCCTCCGCAGGGAAGACCGGAACCACCAACGACAATAAGGACGGCTGGTTTGCAGGCTATACCCCGTATTATACCGCCAGCATATGGGTGGGCTTTGATATGCCGGAAAAATTGCCGGGGCTTACGGGTTCCAGTTACCCAGGAGAAATCTGGCACACATTTATGGAAAATCGTCATCAGGGCCTGGCACCGGTGGAATTTTTACCCTATGTCCAGGCAGACACCTATGAGAGGGAACTGGAGCTCCAGCAGGAAAATCAAGAGAATGGAGAGGGTTCTTGGGGGGACCAGGAAACTGGGGATGACAACCCTTCCAGAGAAAACCCAACGGCAGGGGATGGAGATTTGCAGGATGGCTAGGATTGAATGGTTATATAAATGATTGCATTGTTGAAACTGCCTGGAAATTTGACGCAGGCACAAAAATAAGGAAGGATAGGAGATTTAAGACATGAAAAAGTATGGATTTGGAGTTGACATTGGGGGAACCACCTGTAAAATCGGTTTATTTGAAACCACAGGGGTATTGGTGGATAAGTGGGAGATTCCAACCCGCAAGGAAAACAAGGGGGAAAATGTGCTCCCTGATGTAGCAGATTCTATTGAGAAGAAAATGGCAGAGAAAGGTATAGGAAAAGAGGACTTACAGGGTATTGGAATCGGAGTTCCGGGTCCTGTTACCTCACAGGGCATTGTCCAGTGCTGTGTGAACCTGGGATGGGGCCAGGTAAATGTGGCGGATGTAATGGAAAAGCGTATGGGATGTAAAATTAAGGTGGGGAATGACGCAAATGTTGCAGCCCTGGGAGAAATGTGGCAGGGAGGCGGCAAAGGCCATCGGAATGTAGTAATGGTGACTCTGGGAACAGGCGTTGGAGGCGGAATTATTATAGACGGAAAAATTGTGGCGGGCAGCCATGGCGCCGGAGGGGAAATCGGACATATGATGGTGGATGAGACCGAGGAGGAGACCTGCGGCTGTGGAAAGAAGGGCTGTCTGGAGCAGTATGCTTCCGCTACCGGAGTGGTACGCTTGGCAAAGAGAAAGCTTTCATCCACCCAGGAGGACACTTCTCTTGGGAAATACCAGCATATCTCTGCAAAAAATGTATTTGACGAGGCCAAGGCAGGGGATAAAATTGCAGGGGAAATAGTGGATACCATGGCAAATATTTTGGGAACCGCCCTGGCAGGAATTGCATGTGTGGCAGACCCGGAAGTGTTTGTAATCGGCGGCGGCGTGTCAAAGGCTGGAAGTATTGTTACAGACAGTGTAAAAAAATATTATGGGGAAAAAACCTTCCACGCCTGCAAAGAGGCTGAATTCGCTTTGGCTAAGTTGGGAAACGACGCTGGAATGTACGGGTGCGTGCAGATGATATTAGAGTAGAGCCCTATCTTTATCGGGTTTGTAGAAGGGGCTATCTGATTTGAGATAGCCTCTTTTTTATAGGAAAATGGGATTAGGTTATAAAAGTGATATCAAAAGCAGTTATATTATTTCTCTCTTGTTTTGGTTATATTATTAACAAAAAGAAAGCAGAGGAAATCACAATGTTTAGAATTAATAAAACATTCGGAAAAGCGAATATCTCAAAAACCATTCGGTTTACGGAAGAATTAAACAGCACCCTTACTGTACTTGCCAGAGGGGAGGATATTTCTTTTAATGAGCTGGTGTTGCGCTGTTGTCAATATGCAATAGATCATTATGACGGTGAGGTAGATATTAAAAACATACAGGAAGATTAAAGGAAAGGAGCTCAAATGATAAAAATTGCTATCTGTGATGATAACAATGAAGAGTTGGAACTTTCAAGAAAAATCATTTCGGGAATTATGGATGATTATAAGATTCCTTGTGAGATAGTTGGATTTTGCGCAGGAGAAATGTTGTTACATACAGATTTGGATTTTCATCTTATATTCCTGGATATTATAATGGATGAAAAAAATGGGATAGCGGTAGGAAATGAGATATATAGAAGGAACCGCCAGACCAAAATTATATTTCAGACAAGCTTTAAAGAATATTGCAAAGATGCCATTAATGTATCTCACGCCTTTGCATTTCTGGAAAAGCCATTGACCAGGGAAGAAGTAAAAGTACAGCTGGAGGCATTTATCGAAAGCGATATGGATTTGACAAATCCCAGCATGGAGTTTAAAAATGTCATTTGTCTCCATGATGGGGAGGAGGAAATTCAGCCTGTAGTCAGTCTTCCTATACGGGAGATTATTTATTTTTGTTACCTGAAGGCAAGAAAACAGGTAAAGATTGTCACAGAAGATTCCGAATATATCTGCAAAGCTGCGATGGTTACTGTGGAAAAAAAGATGAGGCCTTTTCGATTTGCCACAAGCTGTCGGGGCATCCTTGTGAATTTGGAAAATATAGAAAGGGTTCAAGGTTATGACATTTTTCTGAAAAACGGAGAAAAAGTTACGCTTTCCCAGAAGCGGGCCCATGAGTTTAAAGTAAAACTAGGGGACTATATACAGAATCCCGGCTATGGGAGGTAAAGATTTGGATAAGATAATTTTAGTTTTCTGTTCGTTAGTGTCCTGCATTATTTCGGTTAATATTTTATTTCAATTTATGAATGAAAGGTATACAAAGGTCTCGGGAAATAAGTGGTTATATAAAATCTTACCTGCAGGATGCATGCTATTTATTACTGGAATCAATGCACTTATGATTCCGTTGCTGAATATGGCTGTGCATGTTCTTCTTTTTGGGATGTTGACTTGTTTCCTGTATTCAGGGGGAAAAGGTATAAATAGAATTGTAGAAGTAGAAGCTTTGTACATAGTGATTGCGATATCTGAATCATTGGGTATGCTTTTATTAGATTTTTTACTTAAGGCAACAGGAAGAATTCCCGATAGCCCGGAGATATTAAAGAGCATGGAGACGGCTTTTTCCAAAATAGCAGTGTTATTTTTGTATTATGTTGTTTATAGCAGATTGTGGAAAAAGACCGAGTTACGCACAAAGAAACAGTATTTTCTGTATTTTATAATGTTTTTATATAGCATTGTGAATATATTAATGCTTACAACTATATCTGATAGAGAAAATCCGGTTATTTTGATGGTCTGTGTGGGAAGTATCATTTTTTGTAATATGTATATGTTGTATTTTATTAAATTTTCTGATGAAAGAAATATATATAAACTTAAAGTGGAGATGATGGAGCAGCAGGAAAAACTTCAGTATGGAAATTATAAAATTCAGATGGAAAAATATACGGAAGCGATGAGAATTATACACGATGTGGATAAGTATGTAAAACACATGGAAACTCTGTATCGGGAAAGGCTTATGGAAGAAGCAATCGTCTATGCAGATCAAATTAGTGACCGGCTAAAAGGTCTTTTACCCACTAAGTTTACAGATAACCCTATATTGAATTGCCTTTTGTCTGAAAAGAAAAAGGAAGCAGAGGTGTTGGGAATCCAATTTGAAGTGAAAAATTTTACTGGGGAAGTAAATTTTATGAAAGCTATAGATATTACCACTTTATTTGGAAATTTAATTGATAACGCTATGACAGCGGCAAAGTGTACAGAAGAAAAGTATGTGGGAGTATCTGTTAATATGCTCAATAAAATGGTTTCCATCCGAGTGGACAATTCCGTAAAACAGGAAATACCTATTAAAAACGGGGAAATATGGAACAAGGGTATAGGTATTTTAAATATAGAGCGCTGTGTGGAAACATATATGGGAAGTATAATATACAGTTGTAAAAATGGTATACTGTGTTGTGACATAATATTAAACAGGCCGGAAAAATGAATAAAGTATATGTAAAGCAGATTCGTCAGGGGTCTGCTTTTTAATTGTTTTCTAGTGATTTTTGAGGAAGTCCGGTTAAAAAATACCCAAAAATAGACAAAAAACTGTAAGTCGGAACAAAAAATTGTCTCTCGGGACAAATCTATTGAAATTTCTGCAAAAAAATGTATATAATGACAAAAATAAAAAAGAAGGAGGATTTTACAACAATGAAAAAACTTTTCGTAAAAATGGGAACTAAATTAGTTAGTGAAAATGCAAAGAGGGAAGCAGACAGCGCATGTCTTTTTTGGGCATACCAGCCAAAGATGCCGGAAGCTGTAAAAAAAATGAAGAGAGAAAAGAAATAAAGTGAAAATCACTTATGATTATTTGGTGGATAAAGCGGTAAACTGTCTGGTGAAAGAAAATACGGCCAGCCCTGAGGATGTGGAAATATACCGGTTTGGGGTAGAAGTAACATTCTTAAAGACAATGCATCTATTTTCTGATTTCTTAATCGCTGTCTGTATGAAAAAAGTGCCTGAGTTTCTAATAATTTTTGGCATATTCTGTGCGTTCAGGCGAAATACAGGAGGTTATCACGCAAAGACAAGGGTTGGATGCTACGTGTTTTCCTGCCTGGCAGTAGCTGCCGCTTTGGAAGCAACGGAAGCAGAAGTAAGATTGCTGTATATTTGTATGATTTCACTTTGTGAAGCGGTAATCTTAATACTTATTTCCCCGGTAGAAAATGAAAACAGACCCCTGGATGAGGAGGAAATATCCTGTTTTAAAAAGAGATTATATATACTGACAGCCATATATTTTACCGCCCTTATCATCACAATAAAAATGGGATATTTCCAGCTTCTGTGGCTGTTCACCATCGGATTGTCATTAACCACAATCTTGACCTTGCTGGGGAAATTTCAGGAGGAAAGAACCCCCGGGGGAAAATGAAACTGCGGATAGCATACCGCTTGAAAGAAATAAGGGCGTATCTCTTAAAGGGGTGCACCCTTTTTCGTATATTTGCTTTGCAGATATAAAAAACTCTTGGGAAAGTGCAAAACTTTTATGTGAGGAATTTTTATGGACGAGAGAATAGATATTTTAAATCGACAGCATTTTGTTGAGGGGGTAGGAAAAGTAATCCATCAGTTGTCTGCCCATAAAAAGGGATGCTGCTTTGCCATTGAAGGAAGCTGGGGAATTGGGAAAACATTTGTGTTAGAGGAAATACAAGAAAAAATAAAAAAGACAGAAGATAGATATTTTTTATTCCACTATAATTGTTGGCAGTATGATTATTATGAGGAGCCTGCGGTAGCGGTTATATCGGCCATGATAAGCTCATTTGAAAGGGACAGGACGATAATAAATAAAGATTTGGAGGATACGGTAGAAGCTGGGTATCTGTTTGTTGGTAAGAAATTAAAAGAGATAGCGGGATTATATCTCAAAAATAGAATTGGTGTTGATTTGATTAGCTGGGCAGGGGAAATTGCAAGCATAAAGAAAGGGAATGCGTCTGCAGATTACAATTTTGACAAAATGTTTAACTTTAGCCAGACAATTGAGATGGTGAGGAAAGATTTGCAGGAAATGGCAGAGCAGAGAACGTTACTGCTTGTTGTAGATGAATTGGATAGATGTATTCCCCAATACGCAATTAAAGTTTTGGAAAGACTTCATCATATTTTTTATGGATTAGACAATGTAATCGTAATTTTAGCGATAGACAGAAGGCAGTTAGAGCATTCCGTAGAGGAAATGTTTGGAATTAACAGCCTGGAAAACAAGAGGATAGATGTTGAAAAATATTTGAAAAAATTTATTGACTTTTCTATGGAGCTGGACGGAGGAGAAATAAGTCCAAATTATTTCCTGAAATATAGGGACTATTTTAATAAGTTTTTTGTGACGGAAGATGACACTTTACAAAGTGTAACGGATTTGCTTTTGCCATTGTTAAAGACTTTAGATATCCGGCAGCAGGAAAAAATGATAGAAAAAATTTCTATGGTACATTCAATCGCATGTGCAGAAAAAATTCATATTTCAGTGCTGGGGTTTGAAATATTGTTTGAAATTTTAGACATATGGGGCTTTGGGGATAAGAAATATCTGGTACTGATAAATAACGCACATTATATAACCTTAGAGCAAAAATTAGGAGATAAGCTGGAGCTTTTAAAGACCATGGAAAAAAAATCATGGGTTTTAAAAAGGGGAATGGAAGATAAAAAAGTAGTAAAGACAGACTTATTAGGTAAAATATTTTGGTATTTTGCTAACATATTTAATGTTGAGGAAATACCTTATCAAAGCTTATACGAGTCGGATAAGGAAGTGCAGAAAAATATATTGGCTGCGAAAGGGTTCTGTGAATTTCATAAATATTTGAAATAAGGGAAGGGGAAAAAATGACAAGTGATGCGGAAAGATTCCTTGCGCGTGTTATGGATGGCGCAGATGGAGACAGTGAAGTGGAACAGGTTATTGACATAAAAGAATTAAAGGAAATTATTAATGTTGAAAAGAGATATTCCAGGCTCTTGGAAGAACTGCATGAAAAGGGATATATAGAAAATTACCGACAGGTGGAAGATGATAGGGTTGCAGTAAAATTATCGAAAAAAGGAAGCGGCTATTTTAAGAGAGAAAGTGTATCAGTTGAAAGGCATAGTGATGGGGGATGGAAAAAACGTAAAAATTTTGACAAAATCCATGAACAAGTGATGGATAAATATATTAAAAAAAGAGTGGGAAGCCTTGAGATTGAACCGGCCACATTTGACGCTTATTCCCAGTTATTTCAGTATTTTGTAAAAATTAAAAATGATGATTCTGAAGAACAGAAAGTTGAAAATTTATTTGAATTTATTGTGGACAAAGTTCATCAGACACAAAATGAAAATTACATAAAAATATTGGGGCCGGACGGGACAGGCAAAAGTACATTTTTGTCTCTGCTGTATTTGTATCTATACGAAAGTTATTGTGAAAACAGGCTGCAGGAATACCCATACTATATTAACTTACATTATTATGACAGAGAGGTAGTTGATGTAAAGTGCCTGGAAGAAATAAACGGTGCCATAGAAAAGAAAATCAGAGAGGACTTAAAAGAATTACTAAAGCTTAGTGAGACCAATGAAGAGACAAACTTTTTAATTATCATAGATGGAAATGATAAATATAACAGGACACATCTGAGGTCCGGTGTTTTTTTAGAAAAGGTTTTGAAAGGAATCAAGGCGCATAAAAAAATCATATGCCTGGGAGAAAAGACAAATATTCATTTTTATAGAGAGCGGAAACCAAATGCTTATATTGACAGCGAGACAAGCTTTACATTTTATTTTTCACCAATTTACATTAATGAGAGGAAAAAATGGGGAGATATCATTGAGAAGTTCTGCCATATTTATAATTTCAAAAAACAAGTGATAAAAATTAGCGAATGTATTGATAAATTTAATATTAAGGAAATTGACTTTAATTTATTGACGGTTTTTTGTGAAGTGTCGAAAAAAAGAAATTTGGCAAACATTTTTTCTATCAGCAATTTATACAGTGAGTATTGTCTGGACTATTTAGAGCAGGATGAAAAAAGTTTAAAAACAAGTATTTTTTTGGCATATAAATATTTTATGACAGAGGATTTTATTGATCAAAGCATTATCTATTCTAATTGGAGAGAGTGGGAATTAGTGCATCAGCACAAAGCAATGTCCAATTATTTGCTGGCGCTCCATTATTCTGATTTGATTTTTGAGGGAAAGGAAGAGAATTATGCTCAATTTCAATGTGTCTTTACAAATGGTATTAATATTTTTCTGAAATCAATTATAAACGAAGGGCAGGACCGGCAAAAAAGAGCAAAGAAGTTTTGCGAGATTTTATTTGAAAAAGGTGATTTCAGGGCAAAGGCCCAGGCAGCTTATCTTTTGGGCAGATTAATAGATACGGATCTGCAGGATGAGGCCAGAGAACTTTTAACGGAACAATTAGAGATCTGGGAGAGGGAGAGTGCTGTAAAGTGCAAGGAGCAGGTAAAAAGGCAGAGGTATTTTGTAAAACGCTCCATTTTAGTTAGCTTGCTTAATCTTGAAGTGAGTACAGCCGGAGAAACATTGCTGAAAGATTTGTTTGACTATGCATTAATGAATGAGGTAAACAGAGGATTTTATTTGCAATATTATGACGATGTTCCCCAGAGACAGCCTGAGACGGTAAACCTTAAGGATACTGGAAGATATAAAATTACTCATACAGTCAGTGTCTTATTTAATTATGTCAATAATCAATTTAAGAAGAAACAGACAGATTTGAATTTAACAGAGTCATTTGATTTTCAGATTCACCTCTTTACGTTGTGTTCTCTTATTCAAATCAGATTAAATGACAAACAGTATAATGCGGAAAGGGATGAATTGTGCATGATTCTTTCCAGAGCCATTGAGGAAATGGAAAGCAGTCTGGAAGACAATATGTTAGTTTATATCTCAATGCTTCTTGATGATATTAAGAATAAGGCGAATACGATAGGGCATTTGTACAATGAGTTATATGCATTAAAGGATATCCAGAGGAGTGGATGGATAGAGAAAATCCAAAAAGGCAGCATACAAGTGGACAGATTTGAAAATGTAGTGGAACATACATATTATGCATGGCTGCTAGGAATGCTCTACCTGCCGGAGAAAAAGCCGGAGGGTGAAAAATATAACAAGTATGATAAAAAGAAGATTTTGAATTGTCTGCTCATTCACGATTTGGCGGAAACTTATATGGGAGACCATTTACCGGAAAAGACTACGGGATTGATTAAGACAGAGGAAAAAGAGTGTATGAGAAAAATTTTTATGCACAGCAGTTATCCCGGTATAGGGAATATGGATTTTTATAAGAAAACCTGGGAAGAGTTTGATTTAAAATCGGACAATGTTAATGGCCAGATTGCGAAGGAAATAGATATTATTCAGGCGATTTATCAGTTTTGCATATATAAACGGGGCGGGGCAATATTTGAAAAATGGAAAGAAGAAGAGTGGAGGAAAGAAAAAAATAAAATTAAAACTGCTCCAGGCAAAAAGATTTTGGAGGAGGTTGTTTTGAAGAACTTTAGAGATATTTTAGAAAAATCTTAGGGCAAATAGACATTTTGCTTTTAAGGGGTAAATGGTATGGATTAAATAAAATTTTTTTAATCTTATACGTTTCCTCTGTGTGTTGTTATGATTTTTCCAAGGAGGATAATATTATGGATAAAGCAGAAAAAGATTTCAACATACAAGTGGGAAAAAGACTTAGGGAATCAAGGGAAAAACTGGGATGTACCCAGGCTGTGTTTGCGGAACTGCTTGGGGTTTCAACGGAACATTACCGAAAGTATGAGTCCGGTGCCACCAGGGTATCTGGTTATAAACAGTTGCTTTTGTATCATAAATATGGAATCAGCCCTTTTTATCTGATTACAGGAACGTACATGCACAATACTATGGATGTTTCCGACTATCTGGCAAACTGCAGCAAAGAACAGCAAGTATATTTTTTGGAGCAGTCATTTGCATATATTCTAAAACGGTTAATAACATAATTAAAAATTTATGAAAACTCTTGACTTATCACCAATTTTTTTATAAGGGGTTGTCGCACTAAGTAATTAGTGCGCAGCTCCTTTTCTATGCAAAAAATAACTGCCAGACCTCGAAAGAATCCGGCAGTTGGTGTAAAATTAATGTATGACCAAACACATTAACTTACAGAAAAATTATAGCCTAAATCAAAGCGGATATCAATTAAAACTTCCGCTAAATATTGAAACCATTATTCCGGAAGATGATTCTGTGCGGTTACTCAGTCAGTTTGTGGAGGCAATGGATTTGACTGACTTATATTCTACTTACGAAAGAATAAATTCAGTATCCCCAAGAACTCTTCTTAAGATTGTGCTTTACTCTTACATGAATGGGGATTATTCTTCCCGTTCCATGGAGCTTAACTGTAAAAGAGATATCAATTTCATGTTTCTTTTAGAAGGTGCGCCTGCTCCTGACCATGCAACATTTGCACGATTTAGAAGCATTCATTTTGCGCCATGCGCCAAACGTATTCTTGCTGAAATGTCCAACGCGCTTTTTGACCTGGGAGAAATTTCAGGCGAAACCGTTTTTATTGACGGCACAAAAATCGAAGCAGCCGCAAACAAATACACGTTTGTCTGGAAGAAGGCCGTAACCAAAAA
>CAMWKH010000020.1 GCA_947174805.1 uncultured Roseburia sp.
AGAGGGCATACATTTTTGACAGTTCCTTTAATCGGTTTAGTTTCTGCCCCTTTGAAAGATGTACCGTTTCCAACTGTTGGTATCTCTGTTCCTTATCCGCTGTGAATTTCGCAAGGCTCTCAAAACTGTCTATCTTCCTTGTTGTGATAAATTTCTCCGCATTGTCGGCTGACTGTGATATGGATTGATATGATTGATTGGTTTCGGTGCTAATAAATGATTTTCTTCCGTTAATTGTTGGAAGATTGGATTGCGGAATATCATTGATGGGTATTTCTCCGCTTGGGGGAATAGGAGTTCATTTCATACGGTAATTACCGCATGAAAAAAGACTATAACCGTTACTGTCATAGCCTTTTAAGGATTGAGGAAGTCCCTTTTTTATTTGTATTTGTTTGTCGCCCCTACGCACTATCCAACATCGGTCTGTTCAACCATTTGTTCAATTACAAATCCCGCTTTCGCTAAAGCGCTGACGTAGGTTGATATTTTTCGGTTACACAGCAGGATCTCACTGCCGTCCACCGGCATTCTAAAATAGGACTCATCAAAATAGCTTTTGTTCATTACCAAAGCGTTATTATCAATCACATCTTTCCGTTCATCACAGGACCATGGGATGCAGTAATTGAGCGGATGATGCCAGCTGAAAATAAAGATACCGTCTTTTTTCAGATATGAGGCGATTTTTCGGAAAGTACCGTCCAAATCTGTCGTCCATCCGATACCATAATTCACCGGCATTTCTGTCTGCATGATACTTTAGAGAATGACCGCTGCCACAGCAAATTTCAAGCATTTTCTTTCCAGAAACATCACCAAACAGGTGTAATTGGTTCTCGGTAGCAAAGTGTACGCCATATGTAGGAAGCGCCGTAGTGCCAAACCACAGATCTGCGTAAGTATCCCAGTAATGTTTATTTATTTTTAATATTTCATCTCTGTTCATTTTATTTTCCTTCTTATATCATAAAAGTTCTAGCATCGCCAACCGGTTTCCTATGTCTGCCAACACTCTATTATATATTACTGTCTATTTTTTCTGCCCTTGCTTTTGGCCTTATAAGCAATTAAATCAAGGGTAAAATTGTGTGAAACTGTATAAAGGGAACAATGTGAGTATCCACTCTCCTGGATACTCACAGTTAGCAACAATAAATTCATCTACAGGAAAATGTTCGTTTGTACAGTGCCAGTTTATATACGCCTCTTGATAAAAAAATTTTGTACGTCCATCTCACATCTCCTGTAAAAACGCGATTTGTCACGTTGCTTTCTCCCATTTTACCACAATTCCGAGAGCGTGGAAATATCTTCTTTTCCGGGCTGACTTCCGACTTTATGGATATACAGGGCGGGCGGTCATTTAGGTGTAATTTTAGGGCAGCTCACGGATGAGCTGCACCTTGAAAAATGAATGGCCGTCCGAAAAAAATAAACCGGCTGGGAAAGCAGTGGAAGGAACTGACGTTTTCCCCATAAGGAGATGGAGGGAAATCAGTAAAATCTATGAAATTTCTAAGAAATATGTACGCATAGGGAAGCCGGGGGAATTATCCCCTGCCAGAGCAGAATAAGAATGACATCTATTAGCTTATGTGATAAAATATTTCAGAATAACAAAAAGGGAAGGTTCCAAAAATCAGAAAAGATATTCTATGAAAGGGGTAAAGGTTAGTGAATAAAAGAGTTCTTTTTATAGGTGGTTCGCCTTGTAGCGGAAAGAGTACTGTTGCTGAGCGAATTTCAAAGGAATATGGCGCATATTATTTTAAGGTTGATGATTTTTTAGATAGATTTATCAATATTGCGGCAGAGAAGGGATTTCCCACATGCAAAAAAAGTGTATCTATGACATCAGAAGAAATTTGGATGAGGGAACCATTGATACAGTGTGAAGATGAATTTCTTATCTATGATGAAATATCAAAATTGGTGTTTGGATATTTGGACAAAATTGATGCTGATTTTATTGTAACCGAAGGGGCGGCATATACTCCAAATGTAATGGCTAAATATAGAAATAAGGAATACATTTCGATAATTCCAACACCAGAATTTCAGATATCACATTATAGAGAGCGCAAATGGGTTCCGTTTATCTTGGAAGGATGCTCGGATAAGCAACAGGCATTTCAAAATTGGATGGAACGGGATATTCTCTTTGCCAAACAAGTAAAATTAGAATGTAAAGAAAATGCAGTTCCATGTATAGTTAATGATGGATTTAGAAGTGAAGATGAGATGTTTCGTATTGTAAAAGAACGATTTATTTTGAAATAGCCCTTGATTTAGAAATTCTAAAGGCAGGAATCGTAAAATAAAGGAGGTTCTTATGTTTTATAATGCCCATAATGGAAGTGTCCGTGTTGGAAATTCTGAAATGGATTACATATCTTTTGGAAATGGAAATAAAAATCTTATTATGCTGCCCGGATTGGGAGATGGGCTCTCTACAGTAAAAGGGATGGCTCTTGTTTTTTCGATAATGTATCGGATATATGCCAAAGAATTTACCGTGTATGTTTTCAGTCGGAAAAATCATTTGCAAGAGGGATATTCTACAAGGGAAATGGCAAAAGACCATGCAGAAGCTATGACCGTTCTTGGCATTTCAAAAGCAGATGTTTTAGGCATATCCCAAGGTGGGATGATAGCGCAGTATCTTGCGATTGATCACCCTGATTTGGTCAACAAGCTTATCTTGGCGGTAACAAGTGCAAACTCCAATGAAATAATAAAAAAGGTAGTTGGTGTTTGGATTGAAATGGCAAAGCAAGAAAATTATAAGGGCTTAATGATAGATACAGCAGAAAAATCATATTCACAAAGATACTTGAAAAAGTATCGTCCCATGTATCCCTTCATTGGAAGAATAGGAAAGCCAAAAAGTTTTAAGCGTTTTCTCATACAGGCAGCTTCCTGCATCAGCCACAATGCTTATGGGGAATTAAACAAAATAGTATGTCCTACATTAGTGATTGGCGGGGATTGCGATAAAATTGTTGGAACAACTGCGGCTTCTGCAATAGCCGAAAAAATTAGTCATAGCGAGTTGTTTATTTATAATGGTCTTGGTCATGCAGCGTATGAGGAAGCCAAAGATTTTAATAGACTGGTTTTAAATTTTCTGACAAGATAACGGAAAGTTCTGCCAGAAAAAAAGGTTATGGAATCAAACTCATTCATTTCTTTCAAGAAATGTTTCCTTGTAAGACCGATAGAAAAACAAAATTTCAAATTCGCAACTCAGCGTTGACAATATTCATCTCACAAAAGATAGAAAGTTACAGTCTAATCCGATAAAATTGACCTATCAAAATCAAGGAGGAGACATATATGACATTCGGAGAAAAATTGTTTAAGTTAAGAAAAGAAAAAGGGTTTTCACAGGAGGCACTTGCTGAACAAATCGGAACAACTAGACAGGCGATTAGCAAGTGGGAAAACAATCAAGGATTTCCCGAAACAGAAAAGTTATTACAATTATCCAACATTTTTGAAACATCCATAGATTTTCTGTTGAAAGATGAGAAATCTTCTAACACCGTAAGTGAGAGAGGATATTATGTGAGCAAGGAAATGGCAACAGGATATATCGCAAATCAGAAAAAAATATGTAGATATATTGGTATAGGATTTATGTCCTTTGCGTTGACGGGAATACCGTATGTCATGTTTACATCTAATATGACATGGCGTTTTCTGGGAATGGAAATTTTTATTATCATAGGCATTAGTTCTTTTCTTTTAGGTTCATTTTCGGAACAAGAACAATATAATGTCTTGAAAGAAGAACCTCTGATACTTGATTACGGGTATCTGCAAGAATTATCTAATGTGTATCAAGCAAAAAAGAGAATGTATGTCGTTTTGTCCGTTCCAAGTATTATTTTATTTATAGCCGGCATTCTGGCAGTTTCTTTAACTATGAGTGGCAAGTTTGCTTGGTCAGAATACCATTCGTTTGTTTTTTTGGGACTGGCAGCGGGACTTTTTGGATTTTGCTATTTCATCGGAGTTATGGAGGCATACGAATTGCTGATTAAAAACGAGAAATATACTTCTTGCTTATCCTTTAAAATAAAACGCAAAATAAAAGATAAAATCAATAATCTTTAATTGAACAGCAATAGCAAAGCATAGGCTATGCCAGATTTTGATAATTGTTGACAAAAATAGATTTGTAAGTGAAGGAAATCAGGAATGAAAATTTCTCTGTTGTATAGAACATGGATAATTATGGAGATAGAAATTAACAGTGAATACAACAACGTATATGAAAGTGCGTATGCGGCGCAAAAACCGGAGGCGATATCAATCTATTTTATGTGAAAGAATGGGTGACTTTTTTTAGGATGTCAGGTATAATTAAGGGGAAATCTGAAAAGGATGAACCCTATGGGTTGAGGCAGCTGAATAATTTTTATATGGTAGGTGATGGGAAATTATATGATTCATTTACAAGACAGAGAGTATTGTCCTGCATTGGAAGAAATCGGAGAATATATTAATAATCCTTTGTTTATGGAATTTTGCTCCGATATGAAAAAGAAGTATAACTGTAAGGAAAAAATAGAATTTAGTTCCTGCAGCTGGCAGCCAGGATGGAATTTAAAATTTAAAAAATCCGGGAAAAATCTGTGTACGATATATCCTAAAGAAGGATTTTTTACAGTATTAGTTGTCGTCGGGTTAAAAGAAAAAGATGCGGTTGAAACTATACTGCCAGAATTTACACCGGAAGTGAGGGCAATTTGTACCCAAACGAAGACGGGAAATGGGCAGAAGTGGCTTATGATTGATTTGGAAGATTTCGGGGAAGTATATCATGATGTATTTCACTTGATTGAAATCCGCAAAGGATAAAACTTAGAGAAACTCACAGATAAAGGCGGGGAGAGCTGCCTGTTGATACAATCTTACCAAAATGTAAAATACCACATCCTAATAAACCCTTATTTTATGCGGTTTCAAGACATATTGCATGAGATTTTACGCCAATTATACACAAATTTTTTAGAGCCTTTATATGAGTAAAACTTAATACTATTTGGACATCTAAATGAGTCCCATATACTTGTAGAGATATGAGTGTATGAGGCTTATTTTAGTGCCTAAATATATTACGAAAATAAAATCACATCCACAATCCCCCCCCACTATGCCCCTCTCACAGCGTCACAGGGGCATCCAATGACGCAATTAACACGTAACTTAAAACTATAATTTCATTGACCATTAAAGACAGAAAGGAGAAACAAAACCAATGGCAAGCCTGCAAATAAATAGTAAAGGCTAAATTGAAGAACATTGAAAATTTTATACAGCTGAAAATTGGGCATCAAAATAAGACAATCACACCATTGCTGATTTGAAAATGATATATGTTTATAAAAGCAATGATAAGATACGTGTGAGTGATAAGCTGAAGTAGATTAAAAACTGTTATAGCAGGTATGAACATAAAGACTTTTGCATAATGTATGCGTCTACTTATGAAAATTTCATGGGTTGCCAACATAACGTTGTCTACACCCAGAAGAAATAGGAGGCAGATAATAATAGACGCTTGGCGCAGCTTTATAATCATATCTGTGAGGGATATGGTGATACATATGATGAAGAAACAATTAGAAATGAGCAAAAATATATTGTTAATAAGAACAAAACGCTACAAGAAGAAATTGATTCCAATCATGCACAAGTGTATATGACAGATAGCGATAGAAGATGGGTTAATAAATTGGAATATCAGATTAAAGATGAAAGTGTCTTTGAACAGTTTGATTTCTTGAAAGTTGATGATGATTGGGGAGAAACTATTTACGTTCAAAACGAAAAAACTTAAACCTTTCAGAGGGTTTAAACTTAACCTCTATAAGGGATGCGTTTTTCACAGAATTGTGTAAAAGGTTGCTCCATTGTGGTATGACTACAAATTAATCTTGTATGGGTAAGCAATGAAGAAGTAATTGATTTGGAGCGTGGGATAGTTCTTGTAGAGGAATTAGGAAGACAACAGGAATAGTACCTATTGAAATCTAATACAGCATACTATATTTGAAATGGTATTCATATCAGATGCTACAAAAGAGATAATGTATATGATTTTCGTAGGGTATATGGAAATTGTATTTTGTTTGTGATATTATAAATGATAATTAAAGTAGTAATCAAGTGATTTATTAATAATAAGGAGGATTTTTTATGGTACATATTAAAAGAGAAATATAAGAAATATCAATTTTCTTTTTCGGATGATATTGATGGATTCGATAACCAGGTGAAAGATTGTTTGTTTTATCAAATTTATTTTTTACTTGTACACGAGTAATCTCATTTGGCGATAAAACAAGGTACACGAATTTGTATTTATGATTATAATAATTTTTTTATTGAAGCTTTAAATTTTATATTACACTTTTATTATTTGATGATAGTTTTGGAAATGAATTATGTAGCAAGTGTGATTATATAAATGATACATTTAAAGATGTATTGAGGAGCTTAGGTAAAGAGTGGGGGAGTGGGAGATAATATATTAATAAGTAATTTTAAGATGAATAAAGACTTAAAAGATGAAATGATAATATACAAAGAAATAATCGATTTATTTTGTGAGGAGGAATAGCGTAATGGAATTTTATTTTAAGGCAAAGGGTGCAAATTTACATTTATATCGAGAAGATGGTTTTTTTGATGAAGATTTAGGGGAACTAAAAAAAACCATAACAGGAAAATTAAAAACTTACAATTTATTTGGTGAGAATTTTGAGTTGGAGGATATTTCAGGATTCTTTTCAAAAGGTGTTCGATATTCAATTAAGAGTTCTAAAGGGTTGAATGGAATTATTGAGAAAAATACTTTTGGAGGTAGGTATACTTTGCGTTAATATTTTTTATAGAGTGAAATACATATATTAATAAAATATGTAGATTTATAACAACTTACGTGAAACAGTGAGGAAATCGAAACGCTGGAAAAGCCCGAAAAATAAGGATTTGTAGACTTACGAAGACTTATAATGAATTGAAAATAGAGTCCCCAATCTTACCAAAATGTAAGATACCACATGGAAATGTAAGCTAAATCAATGGCTGGCATTTCCATGTTTTGCTATACTGAGATTGTTCAAAGAGAATAGTGAAAAGAAGAGCGAAGAGTCAGGAGGAAAGATAAATGGAAAAAGCAGCATTGTTAGAGGTGAAAAATTTAAAGAAAATTTATACTACCCGCTTTGGGGGAAATCAGGTGCAGGCCCTGTCGGACATTAATTTTTCTGTGGAGGAAGGGGAGTATGTGGCGATTATGGGAGAGTCCGGCTCCGGGAAGACAACACTTCTCAATATTCTGGCGGCTCTTGATAAACCCACTAGCGGCACAGTGCTTTTAAATGGGAGAAATATTGTGTCTATAAACGGTAAGGAGATTGCCGCATTCCGAAGGGATAATCTGGGATTTATTTTTCAGGACTTTAATCTGTTGGATAACTTTTCCCTGAAAGATAATATTCTCCTTCCTCTGGTGTTAGAGCAGGTGCCCCCGGAGGAGATGGAGCCGCGGCTTCTGCCTGTGGCAAAAAAATTAGGAATTCGCGATATTTTGCAAAAATATCCCTATGAGGTATCCGGAGGGCAGAAGCAGCGTGCGGCAGCAGCACGGGCTTTAATTACCAAACCGCAGTTGATTTTGGGGGATGAGCCCACCGGGGCATTGGATTCCAGAACAACGGACAGCCTGCTTCGCCTGTTTCATGAGATTAACGAGGAGGGACAGACGATTCTAATGGTGACACACAGCATCAAGGCGGCAAGCCATGCAAACCGCATTCTTTTTATCAAAGACGGGGAGGTGTTCCATCAGCTCTACAGAGGAAATCTGACAAATCAGGAACTCTATGGGAAAATATCCGATACATTGACAATACTTACAGCAGGTGGTGAAAGAGATGAATAAAGTTTACAGGAAATTAGCTTTTACAAACATGAAAAACAACAGTCAGTTTTATCTCCCTTATCTCCTCATGGGAGGGCTGTCCGTGATGATGTTTTATTCTATGGTGGCTATGTGGGAAAACGAAAGTCTGGCAAATGTCCGGGGGGGCGCCGATCTTAAAATGATTTTGGGCATGGGTTCCTTTGTAATCGGTATTTTTGTCTGCGTCCTGTTATTTTATGCAAACAGCTTTATTATGAAGCGGAGAAAAAAGGAGCTTGGGGTATACAATATTCTCGGGATGGAAAAAAGGCATATTGCGAAGATTTTATTCTGGGAGAATTTATTTACTCTTTTTCTTGCGGTGGCCGGTGGCCTGGCAGTCGGGATCATCTTTAACAAATTTTTTATGATGTTTTTGTACCGGATAACGGGGCTTTCTGAGAGTATTTCCTTTTATGTTTCCAAAAAGGGATGTTTGCAGACTATGTTACTTTTCACAGTGATTTACCTTCTGGCTTTGTGTTACAATTTTATGCAGGTAAAACTGGCAAATCCCATAGAACTTTTGCGCGGAGGAAATGCCGGGGAGAGAGAGCCGAAGACCAAATTATTTCTTGCCCTTTTGGGGGGAGTCTGTCTGGCGGCAGCTTATTACATTGCATTTACCACGGAGAATATCATGCAGGTGCTTACGTTATTTTTACTGGCAGTTTTACTGGTGATTTTTGGAACCTATGCCCTCTTTACAGCGGGGAGCATTGCGCTGCTGAAAAGTCTGCGCCGCAATAAAAAATATTATTACAGGACAAAACATTTTACGGCAGTTTCCGGGCTTTTGTACCGGATGAAACAGAATGCAGCGGGACTGGCAAGTATCTGTATCCTCTCCACTATGGTTCTGGTTATGGTTTCCACTACCGTGAGTTTATATATGGGGGTGAGAGATGAAGTGGAAAGCCAATATGACGGGGATGCGGAGATTGAACTGTACCTTAATCATGTGCCGGATAAGGATTACAGGGAGACAATTTTGTCGGAGATAAAAAAATCTGTAAAGTATTCCGGGAGATGTATCGAAAATATGGAAGAAAATGTTTCCATGGAAGTAATTATGGTGCGCAGTGGAGACGTGATAGAGACAGTGGAGATGTTTGAGATTGGAATGGAAAACTTCGGCGTGCTGTCTATTTTGACAAAAGATGACTATGAGGAAAGGGAAAATACCACACTCTCCGATATCAAAAAAGGGCAGGCAGCAATTATCGCTGACCCGGAGTATACAAATGATACCGTTTCTTTGTTAGGCAGGGAATTTGAGGTGACGGAGAGCCGTAAAATAAACTATGACGATGCCATGTTTGGCAAGATTACAGAGGGGGGAGAGATGTGCTTTGTGGTCAGTGATGAGGAGACGCTTGAGGATATCTTTTCCGAGAGAAAAGCTTTGGCAGGGAATCGTCAGGATGCTCCAGAGTCTCATGTGGGATATCATATCGCCCTGAGTTTCGACGGGACAAAGGAAGAAAAAATTGCCTGTACAAAGGGGATACGGGAGCGGATCATGGGCATTGTGGAAACAGGCGTCCGTAAACCAAATGATATTGAGGGGTATACAGTGCGTTCCAAACAGGAAGGGTATGACGATTATATAAGTTTAAACGGAGGACTTCTTTTCCTGGGATTGTTTTTAGGTTTGATGTTTTCCATGGTAACAGTCTTAATTATCTACTATAAACAGATTTCCGAAGGGTATGAGGATAAGGAACGTTTTGCCATTATGGAAAAGGTAGGGATGGGCGACAGGGAGGTAAAAGATGCCATTAAGTCTCAGGTAAGAATAGTGTTCTTCCTTCCCCTGGTCACAGCAGCGATTCACTTGGCAGCGGCATTTCCCATGCTGCGAAGGATTCTTGCCATACTGAATCTGTATAACAGCAGTCTTTTTGCCCTGTGCCTCCTTGGAACATTGCTGGTATTCGGAGTGATTTATTTTGCAGTGTTTAAGGTTACATCCAGGACATATTATAAAATTGTAGGAGAGCAGTTTTAAAACTATTGACCTTTAGGAACAAGTATGATATAAATGTTCTATAAAACCTTTACAGGAGTGGATTTTTCAAGAGAAATCTTTTTTCGCCACACAACTATCTTTTTTAGTTGTGTGGCTTTTTTTGTGAGCAGGCACTCCAGAGAAGTTTTTGACGAGAGGAGAAAAGGGTATGGAACAAACATTTATGAAAGAGAAAAAAATTTTGCCTTTAGTGCTTTCAATGTCGCTGCCAATGGTGATTTCCATGGCGGTGAATTCCCTGTACAATATTATTGACAGCTATTTTGTGGCAAAAGTCAGTGAAAATGCCATGACGGCGCTGGCGCTTGTGTATCCTATGCAGAACCTGGTAAATGCCATTGCCATTGGTTTTGGAATCGGCATTAACGCAGTGATTTCCTATTATCTGGGAGCGGAAGATAAAAAGCGGGGAGATATGGCAGCCACCCTTGGAATGTTTCTCAGTTTCCTTCACGGGATGATTCTTATGGCGGTGTGTCTCCTGGGGATGCCCTGGTTTTTAAAAATTTTTTCTTCGGATAAGGATATTACAAGTCTGGCCCTTATGTATTCCAACAGGGTATTTCTGTTTTCTGCCGTTATATCACTGGGACTGTCCTTTGAAAAAATTTTTCAGGCTGCAGGCCATATGAAAGTGTCCATGTTCAGTATGCTCTGCGGATGTCTGGCAAATATCATTTTAGACCCACTGATGATTTTTGGAGTGGGGGTGTTTCCGAAGTTGGGAATTAGGGGGGCGGCCTACGCCACAGGTATCGGTCAGTGTATTTCACTTCTGGTTTATATCCTGTTCTATGTGTTTCGGCCAATTCCTGTGAAAATTGGGAAAACATCCTTAAAAATGGACGGTAAGATATTGAAAAAACTCTATTCCGTGGGAATTTCCGCAACACTGAGCCTGGCTTTGCCGTCTCTTTTGATTTCTGCATTAAACGGTATCCTGACGGGATTTTCGGAAAAATATGTTCTGGTGCTTGGGGTGTATTACAAACTTCAGACTTTTATCTACCTTACTGCCAACGGAATTATTCAGGGCATTCGGCCCTTAATGGGGTATAATTTCGGGGCAGGGGAGTATGGCAGGGTGAAAAAGATATTTCGCACGGCTCTTTTTATGAATATGGGAATTATGTTTTTTGGAACAGTACTCTCCTGGGTAATTCCGGGAAAATTGATTGGGCTTTTCACAGATAATACGGTGACCATAGAGATGGGAATTATGGCTCTTCATATCATTAGCCTTGGATTTGTGGTTTCCGCAGTCTCCGTCACCTGTTCCGGAGCCTTAGAGGGGCTTGGGAGAGGGAGTCATTCCCTGTTTATCTCCCTTCTCCGTTATGTGGGGGTTATTTTGCCGGCTGCCTGGGTATTCAGCAGGTTTGCAGGGGCGGCAGGTGTGTGGACTGCCTTTTGTTTTACGGAGTTTGTAACAGCAGTTTTCTCATTATGCATCTATCAACATGGGCTGAAAAACTCATGAATTTATAGTTTTCTCTTGTGCGCAGAAAATAAACCATATATAATAGTGGGGAAAGAAGTGCAGATGAAAAGATAAGGCGGGAAGAAAAATGTTGGGAAGTTCCAATGGAAAAAGTTTAGTAAAATATGTGAAGGATTATGTGGTGTTTGACCTGGAGACGACGGGTATTTATACAAATTCCGATGAGGTAATAGAAATTTCCGGGGTGAAAGTACAAAACGGAAAGGTGACAGAGGAATTTACCTCCCTGGTAAATCCGGGAAGGCACATTCCCAAAGGGGCCAGTGCAGTGAACGGGATAACAGACGATATGGTGAAATCTGCTCCGGAATTTTCCCTTGTGCTAAAGGAGTTTTTGGACTTTGCAGGAAATATGGTTCTTGTGGGACATAATATACATACCTTTGATATGAAGTTTATTTACCGGGATGCCCTAAAGTTTTACGGGAAAATTCCGGACAATGACTATGTGGATACCCTGAAATTTGCAAAGACTGTCCTGCCAGGGTTATCCCATTACAAGCTGGTGGATTTGGCGGAGCATTATAGGATTTGTGCAGAGGGAGCGCATCGCGCCCTCAATGACTGTCGGATGAACCAGCAGGTATTTGAATATCTGGCAAAAGAGATACCTCCGGGGAAAGAAGAGAGCGGACATCGGATTTGTCCCCGGTGTGGCAGTTTTCTAACAAAGAGGAATGGGCGTTTCGGGGAATTTTGGGGATGTACTTCTTATCCGGGATGCCGTTACACGGAAAATTAAAGAAAGAAAAGAAGAACCGGCAAGTGCCGGTTCTTTTTTTTCTCATGTCTGGGAATTTAATTGGAACTGACCGATAAGCTCGTCCAGGTTCAATGCCTGTGCAGATAGCTGCTGGCTTGTGGCGGAGGCTTCCTGGGCGGTTGCCGCATTGTCCTGGACAACCCCTGAAATCTGGTTTACGCCGATTTCTGCCTGGTGCATAGCTTCTGCCTGGCTGTTTACGATACTCTTTAAGTTCTGGGAGAATTCTGCAATCTGCCCAATGCCGTTTACGACGTATGTAATGGTTTCCGATACCTTCTGGGCAGCGCGGTTTCCCTCTGTCACTTCCCGGATGGAATTTTCTATGAGTTCCCTTGTGTCAATGGCAGCTTTTGCGCTTTGGTCTGCCAGGTCCCTGATTTCATCTGCAACCACCGAGAAGCCCCGGCCTGCTTCCCCGGCTCTTGCCGCCTCTATGGAGGCGTTTAAGGAGAGAAGATTGGTCTGTGCCGCGATGGCTTCAATTTCAGAAATAATATCCCCGATTCTGGCGGAAGTCTCATTGATCCGGCCCATGGCTGCCATCATGCTGTCCATCTCCTTGTGGGTGTTGTCTGCCTCAAGGGCATAATCCTGTGCTTTCTGATAAGATTCCTCTGCCCTCTCCACACTTTTTACCATGGTCTGGGTGATATCGCTGATGGTGGCATGAAGTTCTTCCACAGCATTGGCCTGCTCCGTTGCACCCTCTGCAAGATCCTGGGATGCCTCTGCCAGATGGCCGGAACCTGCCTGCACCTGTTCGGATGCCTCGCCGATAGAGCGGAGAGTATCTGCCATCTGATGTTTCAGGCCGCGCATGGACTGGTACATTTTATCGAAATCCCCGGTGTAATTTTCACGGATTTGGGTTTTTACGGTATAATCCCCCTTGGCCATTTCACCTAAGAGCTGCTCCATATCATAGATGATTGCGCTGAGAATATCCGCCATATGTATAGCATTTCTCTCCATATCTTCCACTTCATCCCCGGTGCCCGCCATAGGGAAGGGGGAGGAGAGGTCGCCTTTGGCAAAGGATTCCAGCCTTGTTCCCAGTTCTTTGAGGGGGGTGGCAATGTTTTTGGCGGTAAATTTGCCGAATTTCATGGAGATGAACATAGCAGTGGCAATGACTCCCAGGATCAGAACGGCCAAAATCCAGCTTGTTATAACTAAGATTTGGGACAATTTATTGCCTTCGTTTACTTTAACTTCCAGAAGTTCGTTTAGCTTGTCATAGATGCTGTTGTATGCAGGCGTCAAATCGTTAAGGGCCATTTCCTGTGCCTGCTTGCAGAGTTCTCTGTCTGTGCTTGCTCCCAGCTGCATAATCTGTTCGTCCAGCATCCAATAATTTTCAAGTTCCGCCTGGATGGCCTCGTAGGTTTCTTTTCCGTCTTTGGAGACAATGGTATTTTTCACATTGTCAAAGGCTTGTTCAAATGCAGCTTTTCCATCTTTGTGCTGTGTTACCACAGTGTCAATGGCATCTTTTTCATCATATCCGATCGCCGCCCGCAGGGAGGACCTGATATCTGCAAATTCAAACATTGCTTTTCCGATATCCCCCTGGGCAAAGCCGAAATTGTGAAGTGCATAGGAATAACGGTTACAGATAACAATAATTGCGATTAATCCTACGATGGCTGCCACAGCAGTAATGGAGGATACAATGAAAAAAGACCGGGTAAGCTTTTTTTCAATGTTTTCTTTGTTGTTTCTTTTGTTCATGACCCTTAAACATCCCTTCTTGTTTTTACGCAGAGGATGCTGCCTTAAAGCCGGAAGACTTGATAGCAGCATTTTGCCGAAAATATTATTTATATTTATTATAGCCCTTTTTTTCAAATATTCAATAGGGATTTGGGGTGAACCTGGGAAATTATAAGTTAGTGTGGACAAACAGTAAATTTTCCACTACAATAGAAGAAAACATGAGAAAAGGGAGGATACTATGAGAAAAAAACTAAGCGCATTTCTCCTTGCGGGGATTTTGTTTTTTGCAGGGGGAACAGAGGGGGTATTGGCGGCACAGGCAGGATCCGGCAGTGAGAAAATCATTCAGGATATGGTTTCTGACGAGGGTGATATCTCCCCAAATGCAGGAGGACTTAAGCCCTTTATACATGTAAAAGTGGATAAACCGGAAAATAAAGAGGTTTACAGGAAATCAGAGGGTGGAAAAAGCAAGCGTTCCAAAGAATACAGTTCTGTGTATGATGTTTATTCCACAAACTTTTATTATAACCAGTTGAATAGTAATGAAAGAGCGCTGTGGGACCAGTTAGATAATATGTGTCTTGGGTATCTTGCTGGGACAGAGAGCCTTACAGATAGGGAGACTTATAATCAGAATGGTTTATCATTCAATTATTATACTACAAAATATGTGGAATTTACTAATATGAGTGTAAATGAAGCATGGCAGGTGGTGGATTTGTTTCGTTATTCAAATCCTCAATACTATTTTCTTCAGCTGCTGTCACCTGCATATGTGGGAAATAACAGCGGGATGGTTGCATTGACAGTGTTTGATGCATTTGGAAACGGAAGTTCCAGAGCAGCGGCAACCCGTAATATGTTTAGTGCGGTAAACAGTTGGATGTCTCAGATAAACAGTCAGTCCAGTGAGGTTTTGAAAGAGAAAATGGCACATGACTTAATCTGTAAAAATGTGAAATATGATCCGGGATATGAAGACACCAATATAAAACAGAATGAATATAATCAGTCGGCATATTCAGTTTTTATAGAAAAAGTAACAGTGTGTGCCGGATATTCCCAGGCAATGCAGTTGTTGATGAATGGGGCGGGGATTGATTGCGGCGTTGTTACAAGTGATGACCATGAATGGAATATCATTAAGTTGAATAATACTTGGTACTATGTGGATTGTACCTGGGACGACATGGATGGAAACCAGGGATATGATGTAATGTATCAGTATTTTAACCGAAGTAAGTCCCAATTTTTAAAAGATACTAATTTTATTCATCATGTCACAGAAAACTTTTGGAATAAATACCTTCCGAATCTGGATATTCATGATTCCGGGGCAACATTTTCTGATTATGGGACAATAAACGGCACAATCGGGCAGTTGACAGCGCCGCTGATAACAGTTTCTGGAAGGCAGGTTTCGATAACCGCACAGCCGGGAACTAATATTTATTATACTTTAAATAAAGAGGATCCCAGGGATTCCTTTACCAGATCAATACGTTATACAAAACCTTTTCAAATGACAGCAGAGGGAACTGTCCGGGCAGTTGCCACAGCTAGTGGGTATTTTGACAGCCCGGTTGCTGAAGTGGTGGTTGCAAAAGATAATTTTAAGCCTCAGGTTATGCCACAGCCTGTTATGGGAAATGAATTTATATTGAATGGTCCGGAAGGTGACTTTGACTCATCAAATTACTTATATAGAAATGCAGTGTTACTGGTTATGGGGAATTCAGAATGTTACAATACTCTCAGCGCCATTAGCCGTCTTCAAAGTGAAATACCTGGGCTGTATCAGTCCGGCACTGAGGTTCTTATTTCTATCATGGATGCGCAGGAAGAGGAGGATTTAGAAGAACTTAGGAGATTGTATCCTTCCATGCATTTTACGTATGAGGACTATGGTTTATTATGGGACAATTTAGAAGAAGTCGGTTTATTGGGTGAGATATATTTCCCGGCAATATTCTTATATGATTCCACAGGCAGGATTGTGTATTATTCCACGGATTATGTGGAAGATATTTCTTTATTGGCAGAGCTTGCCCGTAGTCTGGGAACGGGTAATCCTATCCCGGCCCCTGAGAAAGACCAGGATGAAGAGGATGAACCGATGAAAGTCAGAAAGCTGACGATAACGGCCATTTCCAAGCAGATTGCAGCGGGAAAGAAAGTGAATCTTAAGATAGAGGTATTTCCAAAGAATGCTGACAATAAAAAAGTTACATGGAAAACCAACAATAAAAAATATGCAACGGTAAATGCAAAAGGTATTGTCACTACGAAAAAAGCCGGAGCAGGAAAAACGGTGACGATTACAGCGAAATCCACGGATGGAAGCGGTGTTTCCTCTTCTATCAAATTAAAGTTGATGAAACATGGGGTAACTGGGATAAAAATTAAAGATGCACCGAAAAAATTAGCGGCAGGAAAAAGTGCCACATTGCGGGCAGTTGTAAAAACAAATGGAAAGTCGGCAAATAAAAAACTAAATTGGAAAAGCGGTAATGAAAAATATGCTACCATAAGCCAAAAAGGAAAATTAAAAGTTAAGAAGGCTGGAATAGGGAAAAGCGTGAAGATAACCGCCTTATCTACAGATGGAACGAATAAAAAGGCAACTGTAAAAATTTTAATAAAGAAAAAATAGCAATGTGTACCGACCTTACTGATTTTTTATTGACAACAGAGAATCAGTAAGGTTTACTTATTCGCTTTGTTAATGTAAAGATCCATGCCAAAAAAGAAAGTCAGAGTAGACAAACAGTATATTTTCCACTACAATAGAGAGAGGAAAACATGAGAAAAGGGAGGATACTATGAGAAAAAAACTAAGTGCATTTTTCCTTATAGGAATTTTGTTTTTTGCAGGGGGGGCAGAAGGGGTATCAGCAGCGCAGATAAGCAGCGGAGACGGAAAAGAATATGTTCAGGAAGAAGTTTTTTCGGAGTATGATATTCCTAAGAACACAGGCGGCGCAATGCAGTTAATCCGTATGGAGGCAGAACAGCCGGAAGAATCAGAAATTTATAAGGGGACCAGAAGTGGAAAAAGCAAAGGCTCTAAATCGTACAGTTCCCCTTATGATGCCTATTCCACTAATTTTTATTACAATCAGTTAAACAGTAATGAAAAGGCGCTATGGGATAAGTTTGATTCAATGTGTTTCGGTTATCTTACAGGAACTGAAACATTGAGAAGTAGAGACTCGTATAATGAAGGTGGAATGAATTTTCACTACTATGTTACAAAATTTGTTGAGTATTCAAATATGAGCCGTGAACGGGCGTGGAATGTGGCTGCTTTATTTCGGTATTCTAATCCACAGTACTATTTTCTGCAGCTGCTGGCACCGGCTTCCGAAGGGGTAAATGGCGGGCTGATTGCACTATCCCTTTACGATAACTTTGGAAATGGCATCACAAGAGCGGCGGCAACCCGGGATATGTTTAGTGTTGTAAATAGCTGGATGGCAGAAATAAACAGTCAGCCCAATGAACTATTAAAGGAGAAAAAGGCTCATGATTTGATATGCACGAATGTGCAATATGACCCTGGGTATGCAAATCCTGGTATAAAACAAAACGAGTACAATCAGTCTGCTTATTCTACATTTATAAACAAAGTTACTGTTTGTGCAGGGTATACACAGGCTATGGCTCTTTTAATGAATGGGGCAGGGATTGACTGTGGAACGGTTACCAGTTTTGATCATCAGTGGAATATTATTAAGTTAAATAATACCTGGTATTATGTAGATCTTACATGGGATGATACAGATGGAAGGATTCAGGGTCATCCGGAGATTCAAGTGGTTTATAATTATTTTAACCGTAGTAAGGCATTTTATATGAGTGACCAGAATTATGTGCATCATGTTCCGGAGAGTTATTTTAATCCATATCTGCCTAATTTGGACGTGCATGACTCCGGGGCAAGTCTATTAGACTACGGATCTATTAATGGAAATGTGACTCCTTTGACAGCACCGGTAATTACTGTTTCAGGAAGTAAGGTAACGATACAGGCTCAGCCAGGAGTAAATATTTATTACACTTTAAATAACGATGATCCAAAAGATTCTTATACCAGATCCATTCGTTATACGGGACCTTTTAAATTGTCATCTGCAGCAACTATCCGGGCAGTTGGTGTAGCAAGCGGATATATTGACAGCCCCGTGGCACAAAGGACAGTTAAAAAAGTTACAGTAAAATTAAATGCTAATGGTGGTTATATCGGCAAAACAAGTGTAAAGTCTAAAAGCAAATCTTTATTTAGAGGGGATACTTATGGTAAACTAGATACGCCAAAGAGAAAGGGCGGCTATGCATTTCTGGGATGGTACACGAAAAAATCTGGAGGCAAGCTGATAAGTTCCACATCCAAAGTTACGGGCAGCACGACTCTTTATGCCCACTGGGCAAAGATGAAACCTAAGAGTACTTCCATCTCCAAGTTAAAGAGCAGCAAGTCCGGACAGCTTACGGTAACGATTAAAAAGGTCAGTTCTGCAAACGGTTATCAGGTAAAATATTCCCTGAACAAAAGTATGAAGTCTGCAAAGACAAGGAATATTAGCACAAACAGTACTACGATCACAAAGCTGAAAAAGAACAAAACCTATTATGTTCAGGTGCGCATGTATCAGAAGGATTCTGTAAGCGGCAAAAAACAGTACGGTTCCTGGAGCAGGATAAAGAGTATAAAAGTAAAGAAATAAAACGAACAAAAAAAGGATTTGAAAAAACGGGAAAAGGGGCAGAATCGTTTCGATTCTGCCTTGTTCCTCGTTTATCTCTGGGGTGGATGTGATATGGATTCAGAAGTAAAGCAGATTTTAAAGTGGGAAAAGGCTCTTTCTTATGCCGGGTTAATCCTGTGTCCCATAGTAAATTTTTATCTCTTGGAAGGTTATACCCATAACGGGTTTACAGAAGTTCGCCACTGGTCACAGTTTTTTAATATACTTCTGTTAGAATTATTTGCATGGATGCTGTTTTTCGTCTTCAGAAGCGGGGCAGCGGCGCTTCGCACGGAGACAGGAGTACTTATGGTGTTTGGACTTGTGAATTATTATGTGTACGCCTTTCGGTCTCTTCCCCTGGTACCCTGGGATCTGCTTTCTTTAAAAACAGCGGTCTCTGTTGCGGATAACTATGATTTTACCCCCACAGTCCGTATTGTGACAGTGGTATTACTGTTTGTTCTTTTGCTCTTTTTGGAAGGATTCTGTAAGTTGAAACTGGAAAAATCCAGATGGAGAGCGCGCCTAACAGGGGGATGTATTTTTTTGGTGCTTATCTGTACGCTTACAAATATTTTACAGAAGGAAGATTTCCAGAATCGGCACAGGATGTATAATAAATTGTTTACTCCGGTTTTTATGTGGCAGGTGAACGGACTGGTGCTCACCTGGGTGATGGAAATGCCTTTTCTCGCTGTGGAAAAGCCTTCGGGATATAACAGCGGTGAGGCGGAAGAGCTTTTGGGGGAGTATGAAAATAATTCAGAAATTCTTTTAAAGGAAGGGGAAATGCCAAATATGATTGTGGTGATGGATGAGGCATTTTCCGACCTCTCTGTTTTGGGAGAGTTTCAGGCGAGTGAGGAAGTTATGCCTCATTTACATGAAATGCAAAAATCAGGGGAAAATCTTTTGACAGGTTATCTCAATGTATCTGTGTGCGGAGGGAACACGGCAAACACGGAATTTGAATTTTTAACCGGGAATACCATGGCTTTTCTTCCCCAGGGCTCTATTCCCTTTCAGCAGTATATCAAGGAGGAGATAGACGCAGTGCCGGGATATTTGAAAAGTCTTGGATATGAGACTTACGGGATACATCCCTACCATGCAGGGGGATGGGACAGAGACCAGGTCTATCCCCTGCTGGGATTTGAAAATGCTTTGTTTCTGCCGGATTTTACCCAGGTATCCTATCTGCGGAACTATGTGGACGATGCTTCCTGTTTCCGAAAGATTATAAGGCTCTATGAGAATCGAGAGGCCCCGGCGTTTATTTTTGCAGTCACCATGCAGAATCATGGTTCCTATTCGGAAAGCTATAACAATTTTGTGCCGCATATTACTGTGGAGGGGAAAAGTTCCTTTTCCCTTTCCACCTATCTCTCTCTGATTCAAAAGACAGATGAGGCATTCCGGGATTTGATAGAGTACTTTTCCCAGGAAAAAGACCCGGTGATGGTGGTGTTTTTCGGGGACCATCAGCCCAATGATACGGTGGCAGAACCGATTTTGGAGTTAAACGGCACCACCTACAAGACATTGTCCCAGGAGATGCGGGATAAGCGCTATCAGGTGCCCTATGTGATTTGGACCAATTATGAGACGGAGAGCGGGAAAAAAGATATCAGCGCAAATTATCTGGCCGGGGAGATGATGGAGCGGGCAGGGCTGCCCCTGCCGGCTTACCACAGTTTTCTGCAGGAGATGCAGGAGGAATACCCGGTGATTTCCGGGGAGAGGGTTGTGGACAGCAGAGGCGGGAGAGTGGAGAAGAAGGATTTTGGGGAGAAGATAAAACAGTATCAGAAACTGCAGTATTATGAAATGTTTGAGTAAGAGGAGAGTTGCATGAGCAGATACAGACTGGACGATTTCAGAGAGAGTGAGAGAAAGAAAGTTTTTAAAATTTCACATGGGGCGGGAATGTATCTACTGGCCTTTTTTCTTCCTGTTTTTATTTCCCTTGGAATACTGATAAAAAATGATGTATTTCCCTTTGGGGAGAACTGTATTCTGCATATTGATATGTATCATCAGTATGCCCCCTTTTTTACGGAGCTGATGGATAAATTAAAACATGGGGAAAGCCTTTTATACTCTTTTCAGATAGGCCTTGGTTCAGATTTTGTCTCCCTTTTTGCCTATTACCTGGCAAGCCCCTTAAATTGGTTTTTACTCTTGTGTCCAAAAGATTATGTCATAGAGTTTATGACAGTTCTTATCCTAATAAAAATCGGTCTCTGCGGAAGCAGTTTTGCTTTCTATGTGGGGAAGCATTTTCACAGGGAAGACTATGCGGCCGCTGTGTTTGGATGCTTTTATGCTCTGTCCGGGTATATGGCAGCCTACAGCTGGGATATTATGTGGCTGGACTGCCTTGTTTTGGCACCGGTTATTTTTTGGGGGCTGGAGATGTTGGTAAAAGAGCGAAAGACAGGACTGTACTGTATCAGCCTTGGCATTGCCATACTCTCTAATTTTTATATCTCCATTATGATTTGTATTTATTGTGTGCTATATTTTTTGATTCTTCTTTTTGAGGAAGTAGATACTTTCAGGGAGAAAATAAAAACATGCCTAAGGTTTGCTCTTTACTCACTTCTGGCTGGGTTAATGGGGGCGGTGCTCATAATACCGGAAGCCATTATCCTAAGCTACAGCGGTTCTTCCGGTTTTTCTTTCCCGGAGGAGATGGAAATGTATTTTGACCTTGTTTCCCAGCTTGCAAGGCATTGTTTTGACGTGGAGGTTTACACAGGAAGGGACCACTGGCCCAATCTTTACTGCGGGGTGGGAACCTTGCTTTTTCTGTTTTTGTACTTTTTTAATGGAAAGATTTCCTGGAAGAAAAAGGCGGTAAGGGCGGGAGTTATTTTGTTTTTTTGGCTGAGTTTTTCTAACAATATTTTGGATTTTATCTGGCACGGATTTCATTTTCCGGATTCCCTTCCGGGACGGCAGTCATTTTTATATATTTTTTTACTGCTCACTTTGGCCTATGAAGCATATCATAACCGTGAGGGAAACCAGCTGCACCATGTGCTCTTTGCCGTGGGTCTTATCTGGGGATTTCTCGCCCTGTGCACTTCTGTGGTGGATGCGGGCATGGTGACAGGAGAGTCCATGCTTCTCACAGGAATTTTGGCGGGGGGATACGGAGCGTTGTTTATTCTGTGGCATTTTGGAAGGAGGGAGTGGAAAAAAACTGCCTTTTTGACAGCGGCAGCCCTGGCCGTTATAGAAGTGTACGGAAATTTTAGCCTGACAGGTTTCGATGTGACAAGCCGCAGGGCCTACACAAAAAACTGGGATTCGGTGAAATCACTCCTTGCAGAGACCGAGTCCATGGAATCTTCAGCATTTTACCGGGTAGAGGAAATGGAGCGCCTCACAAAAAATGATGCGGCCCTTTACGACTATGCGTCCTCCACTATTTTTTCCTCGCTGATGAATATCGGCGTGGGCAATTTTTATCGGAAAATGGGAATGGAGGGGGGCAAAAATTTTTATAGTTACAGCGGTTCCACGCCTTTAAATTCCGCTATGCTCTCCGTGAAATATCTGATTTCCAAAAGCCCTTATGAAACCAGTCCCCTAAGAACTCTTGCGGCACAGGACGGGGAAAATTATATATACCGGAATCTGTATACGCTCCCTCTGGGATTTATGGTGGAGGAGGATTTTGAAAGCCTTTGGGCGCCCCAGAAGGGAAGCCCCATATACAATTTAAACCGCATGGCCTATCTTTTGGGTGCCAAACAGGAGCTTCTCACGCCTTTAGACGGGGCGACTTTAGTGGATCATGGGGTTACAAAGATTCAGGTGAAGGAGGAGGGGTATCTCTATGCCGTCTACGGGGACAGATCCGCCCCTGTTATCACGGTGACATGCGGGGACCGCACGAGAAAATTTACGAAGTGTGACCACGGGTATCTTTTAGATTTGGGCTGGTGCCAGCCAGGGGATACAGTGGAAATTGCAAATACATCAAAAGTTGAGGATTTACAGGTGAGCCCATATGTGTTAAATTTAAATGCGTTGGGGGAAGCCTATGAGACGCTGAACCGTCAGACCTTTGAGCCGGAGTATTTTTCGGATACGAAAATCAAAGGGAAAATTCAGGTGGAATGGCCGGGAAATCTGATTTTATCCATTCCAAAGGAGGCAGGCTGGCATGTCTATGTGGACGGGGAGGAGACAGAGTGTAAAACTTTTATGGATAGTTTTATAGAAATTCCACTGCCTGAGGGGGAGCATGAAATTTTCCTTGCATACCGGACGCCGGGGCTGCTTCCCGGGGCGGTGATAAGCCTTTCCGGCGCAGGGATATTTGGGGGGATTTATTTGAGGAAAAAGAAGTATGAAAAAGAAAGGTAAATTATGACATCAAAAGAATTTGTAGCAACATTTCATTCAGAATTAAGCGAGTACTGTCCCTGTGTGATTGACTGGGAGGGGCAGGTGCATGAATGTAAAGACTGTCATCTGGACACATTAATTCAGATGAGCGGTGATGAGGAATATTTAAGTGAAGTGCCGGAGAATATTTCTCCCCTGTTTTATCTCACCGCAAAATTAAAATGTGTTCTGGTAGATTATGAAAATCAGATTTACAGTGAGGATTTGTCCCAGGAACAGCGGTATGCTCTTTTGGACTTGTCGGAGGCAAAACTTATTTTATTAAATCCCACGGATATTAAGGGGAAGGTAACCATATAATAAAAAATGCAAAAGGATAAAGGGTGATGGCATGGTTTTACTGGTGGAGGATGATGTATTTAAAGGGAGTCATGAAAAAAGGGCTCTGAAGCATGTGTATCCGGGAAAAATACTGTGGGAAAAGGATTTTGCCGACGGTATGGAGACACTTAAAAATTACAGCGAGAAGATAGATTTCATTTTTCTGGATATGTATTTTCCATTGGAGTATGGAGAAGTCATATATCCGGAATGCGGTTTGAAATTTTTAAAGGAGATGAACCGGCTGGGATACGGGGAGATTCCTGTTATCGTATGTTCTACAGTGCCAATGCAGCTCTTGGGCCACAAGAATGTATTGGGGTGTATTTGTTATCACAGGGAGCTGGATTTGGAGCAGGAAATTATCAGAATATGGAAAGAGCAGGAATTTATATGAGGTACAAAAAAACTCTGGAGGCAGAATTTTTGTCCCGGCCCAACCGTTTTATTGCAAAGGTCTTATTGAATGGGAAGGAGGAGACAGTACATGTAAAAAATACCGGGAGGTGCAGGGAACTTTTGATACCCGGGGTAAAAGTGGTACTCAGTGAAAGTGAAAAAAATACAAGAAAAACCAAATATGATTTGGTGTGCGTTTACAAGACGGGGGTAGGGTGGATTAACATAGACAGCCAGGCCCCAAATCAGGTGGTGAAGGAATGGCTTGTATGCCAGCTTTCAAAGAATGTCACAAAAGAGCTCCTGCTTTATCCAAACCTGGATTTCTTTAAACCAGAGTACGTATTCGGAAGTTCCAGGCTGGATTTTTATCTGGAGGAGGGGGAAGAAAAGTGTTTGATGGAAGTGAAAGGCGTGACCTTGGAACGGGATGGGATTGGATATTTTCCCGATGCCCCTACTTTAAGAGGGGTCAAGCATCTGGAGGAATTAACCCAGGCTTTGGACATGGGATACCGATGTTACCTGGCCTTTGTCATTCAAATGGAAGGTATCTCTGTGGTAGAACCCAATGTGGATATGCACCCAGAGTTTGGAGAAGCTCTTTTGAGGGCAAAAAATGCAGGGGTACATATACTATACCTTATGTGTAAAGTGACAGAGGAATCCATGGAGATTGCAGAAATCCGGGAAGAAAAAAATGTGCTGTAAAATGTCCCACATATGGGACATAGAAAGAGATACACTCTATTCAGAACAAAAAAATCTGAAGGGAGTGTTTTTTTATGAAAGGATATGTAGTGGAAAATGGTTATATGGGATATGTGAATGGAAAATATATGTTGTTCGCAGACGAGGCAGATTACAGGGAATATATGATGGAAGAGTAGCCTGGAGGGGAGGAGTTCCCCTCCAATATTCCTGGGCATTTTTTTGTTTTAAGGTGCCTGGGAAAATGATATTGGTTATACCAGATACCAAAATAGAAAATAGTCAATAAATGGAAAGGAAAAGAGAATATTCCGGAAACATAGGGAAAAATGCGGTATATAATTGACAAAATGTACATATAATAGTACAATGTATAAAATAATGTGAATTGGTTTAACCAATAGAATGGGAGGAAAGAGTATGTTGTTTCATGTGTATGGGGATCATGCCTTAAGCCAGTGGGCAGCCATGCTTTGTGTGCTTCTTGCATTGATTCTGCTAAACGAATTTGCCAGAAGGACAAAGGCAGGAGGGCTGTTGATGTTTGGGGTGATTCCGGCGGTGCTGACAGTGTATTTTATTGTGATTGCGGTATCGGCAGCGGGGGGAGCCCAGTGGGCCCTTGAGAACCAGACTTATGTTTATATGAACGGATGGTTCCACTATGCAAAATTGTATGCGGCGTTGGCGGGATGTATCGGTTTTATGATGATTAAGTATGAGTGGGGAATCGGAAAAACCCACTGGTTTAAAGCTTTTCCATTTGCTATTGTGGCCATCAATATCCTTATTGCAGTGGTGAGTGATTTTGAGTCCGCCATCAACGGATGGAATACCTGGTGGCTTTCCTCGGAAGGGGTGTGGCTCTACGGCGGCTGGCACAATGTGATGAACGGAATTGCAGGAATTTTAAATATTCTTTGTATGACAGGATGGTGGTGTGTCTATTCCTCCAAGGATAAAAAAGATATGATTTGGCCGGATATGATCTGGGTGTATATCGTTGTTTATGATGTCTGGAATTTTGCCTATACATATAACTGCCTGCCCACTCATTCCTGGTTCTGCGGCGTGGCGCTTCTTTTGGCTCCCACCATTGCAGCTCTTTTGTGGAATAAAGGAGGGTGGATTATGAACCGGGCCAATACCTTGTGTATCTGGTGTATGTTTGCCCAGGTATTTCCACTGTTCCAGGAGACATTCCATGACGGTACCCAGTTTTTCCCCTGGTCCACCATTACCACACAGTATGCCGACGGCACAGTAAATACCATTGTGGAGGGGACTTCCGCAAATGCAGATCCCACAGCTATGACCGTGGTAAGCGCAGCGGCGCTGATTGTAAATATCATTGCTTTTGGTTACATTGTTTACAAAGCCGTTACCACAAAGACCAATCCATATACCGGAGAGATTTTTACAGAATTTAAATATTATAAAGATTCAGCAAAAAGGGCTGAGATAGAATAGGGGAAAAATAAAAAAACAGGCCAAGCCTGTTTTTTTATTTTTCCCCGTGAGTATCGGGGTCCGACGGAACCGTTGCGATGGTGGAGTCTCCTTTTATTGCCTGCTCTACCACTGACTGGGCAAGCTTTTTAAAGTTGTCTCCCGAGGATGAGGCGCCGGATAAGGTGTCAATCTCCGGCAGGGTGTTCTGCCCTGTAAGCTGTGCGGCATAATATCTTGTATATTCGTTGGGATAGGTGCCGGATACAGGTTTCATATTGTTCATATATACGTTGTCCCAGCTTTTGATAAACCCGCTGGCATTTTCTGCATTGTACTCTGTTGTGGTGATGTTCCCGTTTTTTACGGTTATGGTAACATATTCTTTCCAGCCAAAAGAAAAGTCGGACATCTGGGCGGTGTAAGTGCCGTCCTGCATACCTTCTGTCTTTTTTTCTCCACAGCCGCAAAATGTCATGGTGAGCAGGACACACAGCAGCAAGATTACGAATTGTTTTTTCATGATTGTTTTCCTCCCGGATAAGTTTTAGTGAAACTTGAATTTGTCTAAAAGCTCTTTTAGTTTTTTGGACTCCCCATCCAGCGAAAGGCTTACAGCTGCAGTGTTTTCCGCACACTGGAGATTCTGCCTGGTGATGGAAGAGAGATCCTCTATTCTCTGGGATACGCCCCTTAGGGATTCCTCCTGGATATCCACAGTGTCTGACAGGCGGTTGGAGATTGCTGTGACAGCGTCAGAGCCTTTACTAATTTCTGACAGGGCCCTGGAAGTTTCCGCTGTTAATTTTACGCCTTTTCGGATTAAATGGCTGGTGGTGTCTATAATTTCCACTGTATTTTGTGCAGCTTCGGTGCTCTGTCCCGCAAGAGTCCGCACTTCCTCCGCCACCACGGCGAAACCTTTGCCAGCTTCCCCTACTCTCTGGGCCTCCACAGAGGCATTCAACGCCAAGATGGAAGTCTGCTGGGCGATATCTTCCATGAGCTTGCTGATTTTCGTGATATCTGCGGCGTTGCGGGAGATGGCTTCCATAGCTTTTGTCAGTTCCTGCATTTTCTGGTTGCCGTCTGCTATCTGTTCTGCAATTTCAGCGGCCCTCTGCTTTGTCTCTTTTGTATTGTCTGAGACGTCATTTAAATTGCCCTGGATATTTTCCACTTTACTGTTCAGGTCGTCCATAGCATTTGTCTGGGTCAGGGCTGCCTGCTGTAATTCCTCAGACTGGGAGCTCATGCTCTGGGCGGTGTCCGTTAGGCGGAGAGCCGTGTTGCTGGTCTGTTTCATCATCTCATTCATGGAGGTGATAATCTGGGTCAGTGACTCTTTGAGCACATGGAAGTCTCCTTTGTATTCCCCCTCTGCCGTTACATTGAGATTTCCCTTGGAGATATTGTCCAGCACCCTTTGTATTTCCATAATATATCCGTTGATGCTTTGTACGGTGCTGTCCAGGGAGGCGGATAGGATTTCCACTTCATCCCCGGTTTTTTTCACTTCCACATGGGAGGTTAAATCGCCCTGGGCCAGTCCGTTTACCCGGAGAATCGCGCTCTTTAACTGGGAGGAAATCATGGTGGTGGTTATCCAGATGAGAAACAGTGCCACAATGAGTGTGCCGAAAGTCCCCACCAAAGTGTTTAAGAGGGCAAGGTTTGTTGACGCCATATAATCCGTTTTCGGCACTTCCACTGCAAAGGACCAACGGGTTCCCCGGACAGGAGAGAAGGCCACATAGGATTCCTGACCGTTGATAAAGCCCTGTGCCTGGCCGGTTTCCCTGCTTATCATTCTGTCAAAAATACTGTGGGCGGAGGAGGAAGTGTCCAAATCGTAAATGTTTAACTCCTGGCGTACTATATCTGTGGTGGGATGCCCCACGATCTTGCCGTCCTGGTTTACTAAAATGGCCATTCCATTCTGGCCGATGTGGATAGCCCCCAGCACATCGCTTAAAAGGTCATATTTGTAGATTCCCACCAGATAGCCCCAGGTTTCCCCCTGGGATTTGACGGGCATCCCCATAGGGATTCCCACAAAATCCTGTGTAACCATTGGGTCTGCAATCGTGAGGTTGTCTGTCTCTCTCATAAGGGACAAAAGGGAGGTCTCCTTAATATCTGTCCCGTAATTTTCTCCATCCGAAGAAAGGAGGCTGCCTTCTAAGCTGTACAGGGCAATGCCGTAAAATTCATATGTATTTCTGGCTTCTTTTAAAACCTGGTCATGGTCTGCTTTTGATGCGTCTGCGTTGGTAAACCGTTGGTCCAGGGAGAGATCGCTCATTCTGTCCGCCAGAAGGTGAATGTTGGATTCCACTGTTTTAGCCGACTGGCCAGCCATTGGTTTTAATACGTCTAAGAGAATTGATTCTGTCAAATTCTGCATGGAATAGTGTAAGATTCCTGAGGAGACCAGCATAATACCGATGACTATGATAACGGTAATCGCCATGATTTTAAAACGTATGCTTTTTTTTGATTTGATTCTTTTTTCTCTGTTCTTCATGTTTCATTTCTCCATATTCTAATTATAATCGTGTTTCCCGAAGGGACTTTGACACAAAATCTGCCATAGAATAGATTCCGGGAATAAATATAAAAAAAATATAAAATCGGCTTTTTGCCGCCGTATTTTATTATACTGCAATAGACAATATTTTGTAAATGTGTTATGCTATAAAATATCATATTTTAGTAAAATATTTTAATGCAAAAGAAAGTGCAGGTTTTAGGAATGAACAGCTTATTTAGTTATGATAACAAATTTTTTCAGGCAATCAATAAAATTGCAGATTGTTTCTTTTTAAGTGTACTGTGGGTTTTGTTCAGCATTCCCGTAATTACCGCAGGGGCGTCATGTACTGCCACTTATTATACGATGAATAAGGCAATTAAGGGAAACAGAGGGTATGTGTGGAGAAGTTTTTGGGATTCCTTTAAGTCTAATTTTAAGCAGTCCACCCTTATGTGGCTGATTTGTCTTTTGGTAGGCGGAATTTTGGGAGTGGATGCCTATATCACTTATCACATGCTGGGGAACGGAGAAAAACTGGGAGTCTTTTATTATATCTTTCTTGTGATGATTGTATTTTTAATTTTGTGGATGGTATACCTCTTTTCTTATGTGGCCAGATTTGAGGATTCTATCAAGCAGACCATGAAAAACTGTGGGATTATAGCTGTGGCGAATCTGCCCAGAACATGTTTGATTTTTCTGGAGCTTGTTGTTTTTGTGCTGATTTTCTTTTTTGTCCCTGTCTTAAGTATTTTTGCCCCGGCGCTTTTGTGTCTGGCTTTTAATTTCACTCTGGAGAAAGTGTATCAGAAATATATGTCACCGGAAGATATTGAGCGGGAAAAGGAGCTGGAAATGGAGGCAAAAAGATAAAAATGGTAAAAAATAAAAAAAGTACTTGTGTTTTGTCTATTTATGTGTTATCATCTTATTTGTTCGAGTGATTGGTTCGGACATTGGCCGGTGTGTCGGAATTGGCAGACGAGGCAGACTCAAAATCTGTTGTTGGCAACAACGTATGGGTTCAAGTCCCATCACCGGCACTTGTGTAAATCAGTGATTGGCGGTATCTTGATGATACCGCCAATTTTATTGTTTGGATAAAAAACTGGATTTGATTTTGTAAAGGAGGCGCTTATGAGCAAATTTTTGTATGCACTGGTGGGTATGGTGGCGAAGATACATAATTATATTATGCGGTTAAATGATGCCTACGAATACAATTTTACGGACAAAGAACTCCACTTTCTTGTGATTGGAGTGCTGGGGATGCTGTTTATTTTTGTGGTGTACCCTTTTTTTAAGGCCTTGGCCCAGAGCGGCCATGTGATGGTAATTGCCTGGATTTATGTGTTTACCCTGATTATTGTGATTACCTTTGCCATTGAAATCGGGCAGAAAATCACCCATACGGGAAATATGGATTTTGCAGATATAGTGTTTGGAATCTTTGGCTTTTTGGTGATGTTTTTTCTTTTTTCCCTTGTGCGGGGAGTGTATCACGGGATAAAGAAGTTATACCGGATCCGGAAAAAGAGAAACAGGGAAGATTATTGATGCCCTTTTTACAACTTCCTAACAAGTGGGTGGTATGATATGACAGGGAGGAAAAAAGGATGGCAGATATTTTAATTGTGGAAGATGAGGAGTCTATTAACCAGTTGATAAAACAAAACCTTATGTTATCCGGCCACCATTGCACCCAGATTTTTGACGGGGGAGAGGCAAGGAGACATTTATTAAAAAAGCCCTCTTATGATGTGATTATTATGGATATTATGCTGCCCGGTGTAAATGGGCTGGAACTTATGAGAGATACGGGAGATAATCCGGTGATTTTCCTTACGGCAAAAGATGGGATTTCCGATAAAATTGCAGGGCTTACCTCCGGGGCCTGGGATTATCTCACCAAGCCTTTTGAGATGCTGGAGCTTCTTGCCAGGGTAAACCTGATTTTGCAGAAAACAAAAAAAGAGGTGGATACGCTTAAAATCGGAAAGACAAAAATAAACCTTTGCGCCCGCAGTGTGTTTATTTCTGACAGAGAGGTGGAACTTACCCCCCAGGAATTTGAACTTTTGGAAGTTTTGGTGCGAAATCGCAATATTGCCCTTTCCAGGGAACAGCTATTGGAACTTGCCTGGGGAATAGATTATATGGGGGATACCCGGACTGTGGATGTACATATCAATAAGCTTCGGAAGAAGCTGGATTTTGAGGATGTGATAAAAACGGTTTACAAAATGGGTTATCGATTGGAGGTGTAGCATGAAGGTTTGGCAGAAAGTGTATTTGGCTGTGCTTATATTGGTTCTTTTTACGGTAAACCTGGGGCTGTTTTTTGCCTCCGGTTTTTTATATCGTCAGAATCTTTCTCAGGAAGAGAGCCAGGCGGAGACGGAATGTTATTTTTTAAGCAGGAATCTTGCCAGGGATTTTGAAAGGATGCAGGAAAATCGTCAGTTCCGGCAGGAGGTGATGGAAAAATTGCTAAGCAGCTATAAAAAGAGTTATAAGAAAAAAGGGGTGAGGGTGGACCTTATCCGGAAAGGTTCCTATCAGACGGGGATTTTTCGGGAAGATGGGGACACCGTGGCGGCTTTTGCCAGTGTGCTGCCGGCTCCTTTTGAAGATTACACCCTTATCTATGAAAAGAAGCTGAAAGGGTTTGACAGCCTGTGGAAGAATATCCAACAGGCATTTTTTTGTGTGGGAATTGGAATTTCTCTGATTCTTGGGATTTTTTTGTATCTGCTTTTGCAAAAGCTGTTACTTCCCCTTTCTCTTTTGAATTCCAGGGTAATGTTGATTGCCCAGGGAAGGGGAAAATATGGGGGAGAAATGCCTGGAAGGGTCAGGGCGGATGAGATTGGGGAACTATGGGAAAATGTGGACAGGATGGGGAAGACGATTCGTAGCCAGATGGAACTTTTGGAGACGGAAAATGAGAAAAAGCAGCAGCTTTTGGACAATATGGCCCATGAACTTAGGACACCCCTGACTTCGATTTACGGATATGCGGAATATTTAACGCGGGCGAAAGCCGGCGAAGAGGAAAGATACCAGGCCCTATCCTACATTATGAAGGAGAGTAAAAGGCTTTCCGGGATGGGGGAAACCATGCTTTCCATGCGGTTGTTTCAGCGGGAGGAGCCTTTGGCAGAAAGGGTGGACATGGAGCAGGTCTTTGCCCATGTAAAACAGATTTTAGCCGGCAAAATGAAGGAAAAACAAATTATTTTAAAGGAGGACTATAAGGTTAGTGAGGCCTGGGGGCGGGAGGAACTATTTGTGAATGTGTTTCGCAATCTTCTGGAAAATGCCCTTCGGGCAAGCGAAACCCAGGGGGAGATTTTTATTGGAAGCGGGGAAACGGATGGGTACGGCCTTTTTACGGTGGAAGATAAGGGAGTGGGGATGACACAGGAGGAACTCTCCCATATTATGGAACCCTTTTACCGGGCAGACAAATCCAGGAGCAGAAAAGAAGGGGGCGCAGGGCTTGGGCTTTCCGTGGCAAAACTTATTGTGGAAAAATTTGGGGGAAAAATCAGTTTTTCTTCGGAAAAAGGGAAAGGAACAAAAGTTTTTGTTTTTTTACAACTTCCTGACAAGTCGGTGAAAAGAGGAACATAACATGGGATTATTATGTTACCTGACAAAGAAAATTTCAAATAACAGGAGGTCAGTATGAAGAAAGGAACGTTAAAAACCATATTGTTTGCAGCGCTCGCATGTATTTTTATGGGAGGGGCGCTGCTTGCCGGAATGCATTTATATGCGGCATCTGTGCAGAGCACCCAGTTACATGAGGCGGCGGGGACAGAAACGGCAGAAAGTTTAGAAGATGAGACAAAGAAAGATGCCCCATGGAAAGTTTTGCCGGCAAATTCAGGGGAGGGGGCGGAAAATGGAAACGGCAGGGAGCCGGATTACAGTAAGGTTCTTGTAATTGATAATGAAACAAAATATCATCTTACCGGGTATGATTATGAGGACGATAAAAGCCCCATGGGGTTTAGGACGGAGGAGAAGCCCAGGGAAAATGAAATTTCCAGGGAAGAGGCAGCCTTAAAGGGGCTGAAAGAAATTTACAGGATTTTCGGGGAAAAACATATGGAGGAAATGACTCTGGAACTTGGTCTTTACCGGGATACTGAGATGGAAGAGCAGGGAAGTGCAAAAGAAAGTATCTGGGCAGGACAGCTTATATTTTTGGATGAGTGGCACAAAGATGCGGACCGGACAGCGTTAAAATACAATTACAGTTATTCCTTTGAGTTTAGCTCAGTTACCGGGAGATGGCTTTTCTGTGAGAAACGTCAGATGGCCCCGGGGGAAAATGTGTACGGTAAACCGGAAGAAAAATTTACCCGGGGGCAAAGGCTGGATAAAGCCTTTGATATTATTTACGGATATGATTTGCTGAAACTTGTGTATACTTCTGAGGAATTGGAGGAAATGGAATTGGTGAAAAACAGCGGAGTATATGATTTCTATTCATCCTACGGGGTGGAGGAATCTGATTTTTACAATGATACGGTTGAGAGATATGCTGTAACCTTTGTGGGGTGGGAAGAGAATTTGTGTTTTTATCTGTTCTTTGATGTGGAAACCAATAGTTTTGTCGGCTTTGATGTGAGCAGACCGGGAATAAATTTATTCCCATGAGAAATATTTCCCATTGGCTTGACATAATCATTTCTTCATGATATCATAATGATATCAAATAAATACAGGAGGAAAAGATTATGGAAGAAAAAATTTTAACCAGAAGAAAAAACGGTATGGCAGTGATGCTTTTGACTCTGCTGTGTGAGGTGCTCTTACTGGCAGGGTTTATATGGGGGCTGGCATCGGATTTGCCGGGAATTTGGGTATTGTCGGTTGTATGCGGCGTGCTTCTTTTTCTTGTAAGCTGGATTCCCTATTGCGGCCTTAAGGTGTTAAAGCCCCAGGAAGCCCTTGTCTTAACTTTATTTGGAAATTATGTGGGGACTTTAAAAGAGCCGGGATTTTATTTTGTAAATCCTTTTTGCACCAGCGTAAATCCGGCAGCCCGCACAAAGCTTGCACAGAGCGGTGACACGGCAAGGCCTTCCCAGGGAGGGGGATTTAAGATTTCCATGGGGGACAATACCGGTGTGTCTGTGGATGATCTCTCCAAAAAGATTTCATTAAAGAGCATGACTTTAAATAACGGCAGGCAGAAGATTAACGATTGTCTGGGAAATCCGGTGGAAATCGGCATCGCCGTTATCTGGAAAGTGAAGGATACCGCCAAAGCCGTGTTTAATGTGGATAATTATAAAGAATACCTGTCTCTCCAGTGCGACAGTGCCTTAAGAAATATCGTAAGGATTTATCCCTATGACGTTTCGCCAAACGTGGACACCACAGGGGACGGCATGGCGGACGAGGGAAGCCTCCGGGGGAGCAGTGAGACGGTGGCGAACAGGATCCGCAGCGAGATTCAGGGCAAAGTGGGGGATGCAGGCCTTGAGATTGTGGAGGCGAGGATTACCTATCTGGCCTATGCGCCGGAAATTGCATCTGTTATGCTGCAAAGACAGCAGGCGTCTGCCATTGTGGATGCCAGAAAGACCATTGTTGACGGCGCCGTGGGCACTGTGGAGATGGCCCTTGAGCGGTTAAGTGAAAAACAGGTGGTGAATCTGGACGAAGAGCGGAAAGCGGCTATGGTTTCTAATCTTCTGGTGGTTTTGTGCGGAAACCGGGATGCCCAGCCTGTAGTAAATTCAGGAAGCCTTTACTGATATGGCTGAAAAGAAGCAGGTGCCCTTAAGACTATCCGAGAGCCTTTACGCAAGCATTGCCTCATGGGCAGAGGACGACTTCCGCTCAGTCAACGGGCAGATTGAATATCTGCTCACCGAATGCGTTAGGCAGAGGAAAAAGAACGGGAAATATGTTTCGGAGGAGATAGACGTTCCTCCGGAACTGGATATTTCATAAAATTATGTATCTGCGGGAGCAGATTTGAGAATTGTATGCGGGCAGGAAAGAATCTTTCCTGCCTTAGTAGGAGGAAGAGAAATGACCAGAAGAGAACGGGAAGTGACGGAGGAAAAAGAGATTTTACGCATTTTGGATGAGGGAAAAGTCCTTCATCTTGGGCTTTGTGACAGGGAAATCCCCTATGTGCTGCCCATGAATTACGGGTATACCTATATAGATGGAAGGTATACATTTTATATTCATGGGGCAGTTAAGGGATACAAGTATGAACTTATAAAAAACAATTCCAACGCAGCTTTTTCCATTGAGGCCAATGTGAAGCCTTTTGAGGGGAAACTGCCCTGTCAGTACGGCACCAGTTATGAGAGTGTCTGTGCAAGGGGAAAGGCGTATATTTTGGAGGATGCGGAAGAGAAAAAGAAGGCACTGTCCATTTTGATGAAAACCCAGACGGGAAAGGATTTCACCTTCGAGGATAAAATGGTATCGATTGTAAATGTAGTGCGGATTGATGTGACGGAGCTTACGGCAAAAAAACGCCCACTGCCTGCGGCGATGGCAGGGACGGAACAATAGCATAAAAAAGAGTAAGTATTTTTATGAAAAAAATGGTTGGCAGAATGTGTGTTCTTATGCTATGATAGTACGTGGATTTATTTGCAGAGAAGAATTCAAAAAAGAGATTTAAAACTTTTCTGCCGGAAAGGAAGCAGAACATGGCGAAGAACAATACCTATGATGCGAGCAGCATTACGGTTTTAGAGGGATTGGAGGCTGTGAGGAAACGGCCGGGCATGTATATCGGAAGCGTGTCGAGAAAAGGTTTAAACCATTTGATTTACGAGATTGTGGACAATGCAGTGGACGAGCATCTGGCGGGTTTTTGTGACAAGATTTTTGTGACCCTTGAGGCGGACGGTTCCTGCAGCGTTTTGGACAACGGAAGAGGAATCCCTGTGGGGATGCACGAAAAGGGGGTATCCGCCGCCAGGGTGGTCTTTTCTACGCTCCATGCAGGGGGAAAATTTGACGATTCGGCATATAAGACCAGCGGGGGACTCCACGGTGTGGGTTCTTCGGTGGTCAATGCTCTGTCCACGAAAATGGACGTGGAAATCTACAGCGGAGGCTATATCCACCATGACGGTTATGAGAGGGGAATCCCTGTGGTGGAATTAGAGGACGGGCTTTTGCCCAAACTTGGGAAAACCAAAAAGACAGGGACAAAGATAAATTTCCTTCCTGACCCGGAAATTTTTGAAAAAACCAGATTTAAAGGGGATGAGGTAAAGAGCAGGCTTCATGAGACTGCCTACCTAAATCCCCAGCTCACGATTATATATGAGGATAGACGGGGGGAGGAGACAGAACATATTGAATACCACGAGGAGGAGGGGATTATCGGCTTTGTAAAAGATATCAACAAAAAAGCCGAAGTCATCCATGACGTGGTGTACCTCAAGGGAGAATCTGAGGGGATTACCGTGGAGGCGGCTTTTCAGTATACCAACGAGTTTCATGAAAATGTCCTTGGCTTCTGCAACAATATCTACAATGCGGAGGGGGGAACCCACCTCACGGGCTTTAAGACCACCTTTACCACGGTGATTAACCAGTATGCCAGGGAGCTTGGAATTTTAAAGGAAAAGGACGCTAATTTTACCGGTACGGATGTGAGAAACGGCATGACGGCGGTGGTTTCCGTAAAGCACCCTGCCCCCAGGTTTGAGGGGCAGACAAAGACGAAACTGGATAACCAGGATGCGGCTAGGGCCGCAGGAAAAGTAGTGGGGGATGAGATTCTGCTATTTTTTGACAGAAATCTGGAAACATTAAAATCTGTGATTGGCTGTGCGGAGAAAGCGGCAAAAATACGAAAGACAGAGGAGAAAGCCAGGACAAACCTGCTCTCCAAACAGAAATTTTCTTTTGACTCCAACGGAAAACTGGCAAACTGCGAGAGCAGGGATGCTTCTATCTGTGAGATTTTTATTGTGGAGGGAGATTCCGCCGGGGGCTCGGCAAAGACGGCCAGGGACAGGAATTTCCAGGCAATCCTTCCCATCCGGGGAAAAATTTTAAATGTGGAGAAGGCCAGCATTGATAAAGTGTTGGCAAATGCAGAGATTAAGACCATGATAAATGCCTTCGGCTGCGGATTTTCCGAAGGCTACGGCAATGATTTTGACATTACAAAGCTAAAGTATGACAAAATTATTATTATGGCGGATGCAGATGTGGACGGAGCCCATATTTCCACCCTGCTTTTAACCTTGTTTTACCGCTTTATGCCGGAACTGATTTTTGAGGGACATGTGTACATCGCCATGCCCCCGCTCTATAAAGCCATTCCCTCTAAGGGGGAGGAGGAATATCTCTATGACGACGCTGCCCTGGTAAAATACAGGAAAAGGCATAAGGGAAGCTTTACCCTCCAGCGGTATAAAGGTCTGGGGGAGATGGACGCAGAGCAGCTCTGGGAGACTACTCTTGACCCCGCCACAAGGATTTTAAAGCGGGTGGAGATTGAGGATGCAAGGATGGCCTCGGATGTGACGGAGATGCTTATGGGGACGGATGTGCCCCCAAGAAAGGCATTTATCTATGAACATGCCACAGATGCAGAGTTAGATGTGTAGGGCAGTCTGCAGGTGAAGCTGCAGGACGTATGTTTTTTGACAGGGGACTGCCGGGGAAAGACGGGAAGGATAGAAAATGAACGAGACAGAACAGATTATCCGGACGGAGTATTCGGATTTGATGCAGAAATCTTATATTGACTATGCCATGAGTGTCATTGTGGCAAGGGCGCTGCCGGATGTGCGGGACGGTTTAAAGCCGGTGCAGAGAAGAACCCTTTACGATATGTATGAGCTTGGCACAAGGTACGATAAGCCTTACCGGAAATGCGCCCGTATCGTGGGGGATACCATGGGTAAGTACCATCCCCACGGGGACAGTTCCATTTACGGGGCTTTGGTGGTGATGGCCCAGGAGTTTAAAATGGGAATGCCTTTGGTGGACGGCCACGGGAATTTCGGCTCCATTGAGGGGGACGGGGCCGCCGCCATGCGTTACACTGAGGCAAGGCTTCAAAAAGTGACCCAGGAGGCATATCTGGCGGATTTGGACAAAGACGTGGTGGATTTTGGCCCAAACTTTGACGAGACGGAGAAAGAGCCTTTGGTCCTTCCGGTAAAAGTGCCGAATTTGTTAGTCAACGGGGCGGAGGGGATTGCCGTGGGTATGGCCACCAGTATCCCTCCCCACAATCTGTCGGAAGTGATTGAGGGGGTAAAGGCTTACATGAAAAACCCCGAGATTAACACGGAGCAGATGATGCAGTATATAAAAGGCCCCGATTTTCCCACCGGAGGAATCGTGGTGAATAAGGATGAACTGCTTTCGATTTACTCCACGGGAACGGGAAAAATTAAAGTCCGGGGAAAAGTGGAAATCGAGGAGGGCAAAGGGGGGAAAGATAAGATTGTTATCACTGAAATTCCCTACACTATGATTGGTGCCAATATTGGGAAATTCTTAAATGATGTTTATAATTTGGTGGAAACCAGGAAAACTACAGATATTACAGATATCTCCAACCAGTCCTCCAAAGAGGGAATCCGCATTGTGATTGAACTGAAGAAAGGGGCGGACCCGGTACAGATTTGCAACCTTTTATATAAGAAGACGAAGCTTGAGGATACCTTTGGGGTGAATATGCTGGCGGTGGCGGATGGAAAGCCGGAGACCATGGGACTTGTCCCGGTGATTCGCCATCACGTAGACTTCCAGTATCAGCTTGCAACAAGAAAATATAATACTCTTTTGACAAAGGAACTGGAGAAAAAAGAAGTCCAGGAGGGATTGATAAAAGCCTGCGACGTCATCGACTTGATTATAGAAATCCTCCGGGGCAGCAAGAATGTAAAAGAGGCAAAAGCCTGCCTGGTATCCGGTGAAACGGGAAATATTAAATTTAAAAGTGATAAATCGAAAAAGCAGGCGGCAATGCTTCGCTTTACGGAAAAGCAGGCGTCGGCCATTTTGGAAATGCGTCTTTACAAATTAATCGGCCTGGAATTGGAAGCCCTGATGAAAGAACATGAGGAGACTTTGAAAAAAATAGAAAAATATGAGAGTATTTTAGGCAGCCGGGCAGTGATGGCGAAGGTGATAATTAAGGAGCTGGATGCCATAAAAAAAGCCTACGGGAAAGAGCGGAAAACAGTGATTGAAAACGGAAAGGAGATTGTCCTGGAAGAGCCGAAAATGGAAGAGATGGACGTGGTATTTCTCATGGACCGATTTGGCTACGCAAGAATTATTGATGTGGCAGTTTATGAGAGAAACAAGGAGGCGGCGGACAGTGAGAACCGCTGTGTCATTACCTGTAAAAATACGGATAAAATCGGTATTTTTACCAATACGGGCCACATGCATCTCTTAAAAGTGGCGGATTTGCCCTACGGAAAGTTCCGGGATAAGGGCCAGCCCATTGACAATCTGAGCAATTATGACAGCAGCGTGGAACAGGTGATATTTGTGGCTTCCCTAGAGGAGATGGCCGGGGAAAAAATGATTTTTGCCACAAGAAACGGGATGCTAAAACTGGTGGCGGGCAGTGAGTTTAACGTGGCAAAGCGCACCACGGCAGCCACCAAGTTAAACGGGGAAGATGAAGTTGTTAAAATTGCATTCTACAGGGAAGAGCAGCATTTGGTCCTGCACACAAAGAAAGGGATGTTCCTTCGCATTGAGGCCAATGTAATACCGGAGAAGAAAAAAGGCGCAGTGGGGGTCAGAGGCATCCGCCTGGGGACGGAGGATGAACTGGAACATGTGTATGTGCTGCTTCCCGGGGAGAGTAAGTCGGTAAAACTTGGAGAAAAAGAACTGGAAATTTCTAGGCTTCGGGTAGGCAGCCGGGATACGAAAGGCGTAAAGCACACATAAGGGAGAAAAATCCATGAACTATCAGCAGGCAGAAGCCTTTCATGAAGAGGCGAAGGCATATGGAAGTATTTTAGGGCTTTTAAATATTCAAAGATTAATGTATGAATTAGGGGACGTGTGGAAAACACTAAATATTATCCATGTGGCGGGAACCAACGGGAAAGGCTCTGTCTGCTGTTTTCTTGCCTCTATGTTAAAAGAGGCGGGATACACTGTGGGACAGTACAATTCTCCGGCAGTTTTTTCCCTGCGGGAAGTTTACCGGATAAACGGGGAGGAAATCACCGAAGAGGAGTATGCCTTCTGCATGGGCAGGGTAAAATCTGCCTGTGAGAATATAGTGAAAAAAGGTGAGGCCCATCCCACCGTGTTTGAGATCGAGACCGCTCTGGGATTTCTATGGTTTGCCCATAGAAATTGTGACTTGGTGATATTGGAAGTGGGCATGGGGGGAGAAACGGACGCCACCAATCTGATTACCAAACCTCTCTGCAGCGTGTTTGCCTCTATCAGCAGAGACCATATGAAATATTTAGGGGATTCCATAGAGGATATTGCAAAAATTAAATCAGGAATTATCAAAGAAGGGTGCCCTGTGGTGACAACAGCACAGAGAGAGGGAGCAGACAGGGTAATCAGCGCTTTTGCCAGGGAAAAGCAATCCCCTGTTTTTAGGGCTGAAAAGTTGGAAAATGACAGGGTGTTTCAGGGGGTCCGCCATGCTTTTCATCCAAAGTTTGGGGAGATTAAGATTTCTATGCTGGGAGGGTATCAGTTAGAAAATGCTTCTCTTGCCTTGGAAGTTATATCTGTGTTAAAGAAAATGGGTAATATAGAGATTTCCCTGGAGGAGATGAAACAGGGACTTCTTAGGGCGTCCTGGCCAGGGAGGTTTGAGTGTGTTTCCATGGAGCCCTTATTTTATTTAGACGGTGCCCATAATCTAGATGGAGCTATAAAATTAAATGAAACCTTAACAGAGTGTTTTCCGAATAAAAAGAAAATTGGAATTATGGGTGTGATGGCGGATAAAGAGTATTCCCCTATGATTCAGACCCTGGGGCCATTATTTTCTCAGATATTTACTGTGACCCCGGACCATCCCAGGTCCCTGCCGGGAGGAATACTGGCTGGGGAGATAAGGAAACAGGGGATGACCGGGATTTTTGTGCCCCAAATCAAGGATGCCGTCAGTGAGGCGTATACCTTGGCGCTAAGGGAAGGGGCTATGGTAATGGTTTTTGGCTCGCTGTATTATCTATTGGAGGTGAAAGAAGCACTGCATGACATCACAGGAGATTAAGAAAAAATTAAGAGAAAATATACTATCTGGAGAGTTTGGGATAGAAAAAGAATCTCTCCGCGTTACGGGGGAGGGCATGCTGGCATTAACCGATCATCCTGATATGGCAGGGTATCATATGGAGGAGCAGATCAGCAGAGATTTTGCAGAGAGCCAGCTTGAGTTTGTGAGCAGGGTGCATACTACGGTGGATAGCGCCTGCCAGGAAATCTGTTTTTTGCAGAGCCTTGTGGAGGAGGAAATTGGAAACCGTAAAACAGGCAGGGAATATGTGTGGACTTATTCCAATCCCCCTGGCTTTAACGGAGAAAAAAATATTCGTATTGCGGAATTTAAAGAGGATTTGGAGGGAAAAAATACTTACCGCCACTATCTCTCGGAGAAGTATGGAAAGGTAAAAATGCTGTTTTCCGGAGTGCATTTAAATTTTTCCATGCCGGAAGAATTTTTTGTGCTTCTGAAGGAACTGACAGGGGAAGGGATACAAACCCTGAAAAATGAATGGTATTTAAATCTTTTGGACTGTCTCATGGATGACAGCTGGCTTCTCGTGGCCTTAACTTCCGCAAGCCCTGTGGCAGAGCCGGAGTTTCTAACAGGACTTGGGGTCCCCAGGGAGGAATGGAATCATTATGCATCTTTTCGCAACAGCAAATACGGGTACTGGAATCCTTTTATCCCCTGCCTTTCTTATAGGGATTTTACCCGGTATCTTTCTTCTGTAGAGGAGTATATAAAGCAAGGGGTTCTCTCCTGTGTCCATGAACTCTATTACCCTCTCCGCTTAAAGCCTAAGGGGGAAAATACGCTGGAAAATTTGAAAAAACAGGGCGTAAACCATATCGAGCTGCGGATGTTGGACTTAAACCTTATGAGCTGCGCAGGAGTGGCAAAAGAGGATTTGATTTTTATCCATCTTCTGATAGCATACAGGATTTTCCAGATATTGGAAACGGGGAAAAAAGTCAGTGAGGGGGAGCGGGAAGGGGAAGGGCGGATTTTGCTCCACCAGCGGGCGGCGGAACTTGATTTCTGGGAAAAAGAAATAGGATACCGGAAGAGGGCGTTAAAGCTTTTGGGGGAAATGAAGGAATTTTATATGGATGATGAGGGAGAGGAAAAGGGGTATATCCCCAAAGCGTATCCTGTAAGGGAATTGCTCTCCTTCCAGGAGAATAAGATTTTATATTCTCAATGCCGGTATAGCCAACAAATCTTAGATAAATATAAAAACAATTATATCAACGGAGTCATGGAGGATATAAAGGAGAGATAGGATGAAAAAAACAGTTTTGTTTGATTTGGACGGAACCATTATCAATTCGGAGGAGGGCATTACCAACTGTGTCCGGTATGTGCTGGATTACTGGGGAATGGCACATCCCACCCAAAAAGAGCTTTTATGTTTTATCGGCCCTCCCTTAAGGGAGCAGTTTATGGAAGTCTTTGGCTGGGATTTTGATAAGGCAGAAAAATCTGTCCATATATTCCGGGAGCGGTTTGATAAGCTGGGGCTTTATGAGTGCGAACTTTATCCGGGAATTCAAAAATTGATTGAAGATTTGCACCGGGAGGGATACCGGATTGCCCTGGCAAGCTCCAAGCATGAGGAGGCATGCGGCAGGATTTTAAGGCATTTCCATCTGGAATCCAATTTTACGGGAATCTTTGGTGCCACTAAGGATGGAAAAATTTCTACCAAAAAACAGGTGCTGGAAGTCTGCCTGAGCAAACTGCAGGCTTCTAAGGAGGAGACTGTTTTAATCGGGGATACGAAATTTGATGTCCTGGGGGCAAAAGAGGCAGGTATAGACTGTATCGGCGTTACATATGGCTTTGGGACAAGAGAGGAGCTTGAGGCCGCAGGGTCAGCGGCAGTAATGGATACACCGGAGGAGGTGGGGGCTTATCTTAAAAGAATCTAAAATGATGCGGGCATGGAATTTGATTTATCCGGTGGGCATTTATTTTGTGGTGACGGCGGTTCTTCTGTTTTTTCTGGACTTTGTTTTGCCCGATACAAAGGGCAGCCATCTCTTTCGGCAGGGGATTACCTCCCTCTCGGTTCTGCCTTTTTTGTATTCCTTTTACCGTCAGGATTCTTTCTGGCGGGGAGAACCCTTGGGAAAAAAGGCGTTTCTTTTAACAAAAAGGGAGGCGGGGACGGTATTTTTACTGTTTCTGGCAGGGGGATGCTTTGCCCTTGCCTGGAACAATGTGCTTTCCATAGTACATATTTCGGATTACTCCGTCAGCTATAACAGAATCCGGGAAACTTTTTATGTGGGAAAATTTTTTATGGAATTTTGCGTGGTGTGCCTCTTAGCTCCAATGGCAGAAGAATTGTTATACCGGGGAATTGTGTATAAAAGGGCGAAGGACTGGCTGGGCATCTGGCCTGGAATTATTGTTTCCGCAGTTATGTTCGGACTTGTGCATATGAATCTGGTGCAGTTTGTCTATGCCGGGGTCTTTGGGATTTTTCTTGGGCTTTTTGTGGAAAAAACCGGGAAACTGCACAGTGCAATAGCCGCCCATGCGGCGGCGAACCTCACATCCCTTCTGCGGGGGGAGACGGAACTCTTTTCTTTTATGGACAAAAGTTTACCTGTGATGGTTATAATGACGGTTTTGCTGTTTTTATTGGCGGCGGGGCTTGTTTTTGGGGCTTTACATTTTTTATCTAAAGGCGGAAAAGATTATATCTTGTAATATAATCTTTTCCGAAGCATAACTTATTTTATTTCAAATTCTTTCAGAAAAATTAAAATTCTTACGATATGAAAGACAACAGGGGATTCTGAAATCTGCCTCTGCCTTTTATTCCCGTAAAACACCCTTTTCATTCCATTCTGCCCAAAAGTGGAAATTTTCCGCCGATATAAGAGATATAGATGAAAAACCACAGGACAGGGAGGAATTGGTTATGCGTATAGGAAATTCAAATTACTATTTTGGCGTCCCTTCATCCGGCAGGCGCTTTCACTCTGGGGGAAGGAACACATTGGAGGATTTGCTCACCGGGCATTATAAGAATTCATACGGGGTGGAGGGCATGTGCGTTACGGGAAGAAGCGATTATAAAAAAATAATTCCCGTTTCCCAGGAGATGAAACAGCATGTCCTTGAGGATGTTAAGAGAAGCTATTACAAATACAACGGCATGTCCGGGGATAATGAGGCGGAATGGGATGCCTATTACCGGAAAAATAACGAATACTATAAAACATTGAAGAAAGAAGACCGTTTGTCTGCGTGCTGGACCTTAAATCAGCTGCACCTTGAAATATCAGGAAAAGTCACGAGTGCTTTAAAAGAGAAAATACCTGGGTGGTCGGGGGGAAAATCCATTCCTGCAGGGGTATTGGATGAAATTTTTGCCGATGAGAGCATCACTTCCCTGGCAGAAGGGAAAAAAACCAGAGGGACAGGCAAAAGCACCTTCCAGGCGTCCACTGGGAATTATTTCAATGAATTAAAAAGAAAGTATCCGGGAGTAAATGTGACGGCAGTGGATTTTAACAGTGGAAGACAGGAAGATGCCTATATGCTGGGATGCAGGGGATACAACAACTTGGCGGTTTCGCCTGGCATTTTGGCGAAGATGGCAAATGACCCGGGTGCGGCGGCAAAATATGAGAAGGTCTTTAGGGAAATGTCCGGGAATGCAGCCCGTGTGGAAAAATTTGCACAGGAGACAGGGGACGAGATTCTTTCCGCAGGAGCCGTGATTGATAAAAACGGGAAAGTTTCCTACTGGATGGCGGGCAGAAGCAGGGATAAAGTGGAAAACCCCGGCACAGCATACAAGGAGAAGGTGCAAAAGCAGATAAAAGAAAAGCGGGAAAAGAAGAAAGCCAAAGAGGTTTTAGAAGAAAAAAGGCTGAAAAAAGCTGACAGGATGGAAAAACTTCTGAAAAAAGCGGGGGTGGACTTGAAAATCTGATAATAGTTACTTTTCACGGCCTGGAGGGCCGCTCAAAGTAACGGATTTCGCTGTAGCTGGCAGTTGCCTTAGCGTAGTATTTTGTGTATACTAAAGAAAGGCAAGGGTAAAAACAGGTTAGGTAGAAAGGAGTACTTCAAATGAAACGAAGAAAACCAACAGCATTTTTATTAGCATTGGCGGTATTTATCGCAGCGCTATGGATTCCCATTCCAGCTCAGGCGGCATCTATGAAAATCAGCCACAAAACCTTAAATCTTACGGTAGGGGAAACGAAAACCCTTAAGGTCACTACCAGCCTTAAAGGTAAAATTTCCTGGAAGAGTTCGGATAGGAAAATAGCAACGGTGACTTCCAAGGGAAAGGTGACGGCGAAAAAAACCGGAACTGCAAAGATAACGGCAAAACTTAAGGGAAAATCCGTATCCTGCAAAGTCACGGTAAAAAAGAAGGATATGAAGGCCCAGGCAAAAGACAATGCCAAAAAGTATAAGAGACAAATTGAGCAGGTTTTGAAATATACAAACCAGTACAGAAAGAAGGCGGGGCAGAAGAACCTGGTATTGGATACCAATCTCACCCGGGCCGCCTGCTATCGTTCCTTAGAGATGGCAAAGACAAAGAAAATGTCCCACACCAGGCCTGACGGGAGCAGCTGCTTTACGATTTTGAAGGTGTATAAAGTAAGTTATATGGCTGCCGGGGAAAATATCGCATACACCTCAAAAGGCTATGGGGTAAATGCGAAAGTTGTCAGCCAGATGTGGTATAATTCCCCGGGCCACAGAGCCAATATGTTAAGCGGCAGTTATGGGAAAATCGGCATTGGAGTTGCCGTGGCATCTAACGGGGATATTTACTATACCCAGCTTTTTACAAATTAAAGTGAAGTGAATGTGAAAATCAGCGAAGATTTCCTGGGAAGGGAATATTATTCGCTGATTTTTATTGATTTTTAAATCTAAATTGTTTGTATGACAAGGTTTTTACGTGAAAACAGTTAAAATAATCAGACAATAATATAATATATACATTATATTCAAATAATCAGATAATAGAATGAAAAAAGTGGTTTACAACCGGGGAGAAAAGTTGTATTATGTGTGTTAGAAGAAATTGCATGCATAGATAAACCATAAAACAACGAAGAAAGGATAAATATATGAGAGATAAATGGAATGTAAAAGGGACAGAGCTTAAGGGCCTTTATTCCCCGGAATTTGAACATGACAACTGCGGTATCGGCGCAGTGGTAAATATCAAAGGCATCAAAACCCACGAGACGGTAGCTAATGCACTAAAAATTGTGGAGAACTTAAAGCACAGGGCAGGCAAAGATGCAGACGGAAAAACCGGGGACGGGGTAGGAATCCTCCTTCAGATTTCCCACAAATTTTTTACAAAGGCGGTAAAACCCCTGGGGATTGATTTAGGGGAGGAGAGGGATTACGGCGTGGGCATGTTCTTTTTTCCTCAGGATGAGTTAAAGCGGAACCGGGCAAAAAAAATGTTTGAAGTTATTGTGGAGAAAGAGGGCATGAAATTCCTGGGATGGCGGGATGTGCCCACAGACCCCTCCAAGCTTGGCCAGAAGGCAGTGGACTGTATGCCCTACATTATCCAGGGATTTGTGAGGCGTCCAAAACATGTGGAAAAGGGTCTTCCCTTTGACAGAAAGCTCTATGTGGCCAGGCGTGTCTTTGAGCAGTCCAACGATGACACCTATGTGGTATCCCTTTCCAGCCGTACCATTGTGTACAAAGGAATGTTTTTGGTGGAACAGCTTCGGCTGTTTTTCGGGGATTTGCAGGATAAGGATTATGAATCCGCCATTGCAACGGTACACTCCCGTTTTTCCACCAACACAAACCCCAGCTGGGAGAGAGCCCACCCCAACCGCTTTATCGTACATAATGGGGAGATTAATACCATCAAGGGAAATGCGGATAAGATGATGGCCCGTGAGGAGACCATGGAGACGGGATTTTTAAAGGGGGAGCTGCAGAAGGTCCTTCCGGTGATAAACAGCGAGGGTTCCGATTCCGCCATGCTTGACAACACCCTGGAATTTCTGGTGATGAGCGGCATGGATCTGCCCCTGGCAGTGATGATTATGATTCCGGAGCCCTGGGCAAACAACAAGGCAATGCCTCAGAAAAAACGGGATTTCTATCAGTATTACGCCACCATGATGGAGCCCTGGGACGGCCCGGCCTCCATTCTCTTTTCCGACGGGGATATGATGGGGGCGGTCCTTGACAGAAACGGCCTGCGCCCTTCCAGATATTATATTACAAAGGACGATTACCTGATTCTCTCCTCCGAGGTTGGGGTTTTGGACATTGACCCCATGAAGATTTTGGTGAAAGAGAGGCTGCGCCCGGGAAAAATGCTACTTGTGGATACCAAGCAGGGCAGGGTAATTGACGACGAGGAGCTGAAAAACACCTATGCGGGAAAACAGCCCTACGGCGAGTGGTTAGACAGGAATTTAATTAAACTTGAGGAATTAAAAATTCCCAATGAACGTGTGCCGGAGTACACAAAGGAGGAGCGTCAGAGGATGCAGAAAGCCTTTGGCTACACCTATGAATCCCTGCGGGAAGCCATTCTTCCCATGGCAAAAAACGGCGGGGAGGGGACTTCCGCAATGGGGATCGATACCCCCCTTGCAGCTTTGGCAAATGACCGCCAGCCCCTGTTTAACTACTTTAAGCAGCTTTTTGCCCAGGTGACAAATCCTCCCATTGACTCCATCCGGGAAAAAATCGTCACATCCACCACTATTTATGTGGGGGAGGACGGTAACCTTTTGGAGGAAAAAGCGGAAAACTGCCAGGTAATAAAAGTCAATAACCCCATTTTGACCAATACGGACTTGATGAAAATAAAATCCATGAAAGTGGAAGGGTTTAAAGTGGCTGTGCTTCCCATTATTTACTACAAAAACACAAGCCTGGAAAAAGCCATTGACCGTCTGTTTATGGAGGCGGACAGGGCATACCGGGACGGGGCAAATATATTGATTCTCTCCGACCGGGGAGTGGATGAAAACCATGTGCACATTCCCTCCCTCTTAGCGGTATCCGCCTTGCAGCAGCATCTGGTGCGGACAAAAAAGAGAACCAGCCTTGCCATGATCTTAGAGTCCGGGGAGCCAAGGGAGGTTCACCACTTTGCCACACTTTTGGGTTACGGCGCCTGTGCCATCAACCCCTATCTGGCCCAGGAAACGGTGAAGCAGCTTGTGGATGAGCATATGTTAGACAAGGATTACTATGCGGCGGTAAATGATTACAATCATGCCATTATCACAGGAATTGTAAAAATTGCCTCCAAAATGGGAATTTCCACTATCCAGTCCTACGAGGGCTCCAAAATTTTTGAGGCAATCGGCATAGACGCGGAGGTGATTGACAAATATTTCACCAACACCGTAAGCCGCATCGGGGGCATTACCTTAAAAGATATTGAGGAGGATGTAAACGAGCTGCACTCCACCGCCTATGACCCACTGGGATTTGAGACGGATTTAACCCTGGACAGCAAGGGACGCCATAAGATGAGAAGCGGGGCGGATTCTCATCTGTACAATCCCGCCACCATACATCTCTTACAGGAGTCCACAAAGCGGGGAGATTACAACCTTTTTAAAGAATATACAAAGCTTGTAAATGAGGAGGAAAAAAATGCAAATCTGCGGGGATTGATGGACTTTCAGTTCCCCAAAAAAGGCATCAATCTTGAGGAAGTGGAGAGTGTAGATTCCATTGTCACCAGGTTTAAAACCGGGGCAATGTCCTACGGCTCCATCTCCCAGGAGGCCCATGAGACGCTGGCCCTGGCCATGAACCGTCTCCATGGAAAATCCAATTCCGGGGAAGGCGGGGAGGACGCAGAGCGCATCGCAAGCAGGAATACAAACAGAAATAAATGTTCCGCCATCAAACAGGTGGCCAGCGGCCGCTTCGGCGTCACCAGCCGCTACTTAGTCAGCGCGGACGAAATCCAGATTAAAATGGCCCAGGGGGCAAAACCGGGGGAGGGAGGCCATCTGCCGGGGAAAAAAGTGTATCCCTGGATTGCAAAGACAAGGCTCTCCACCCCGGGGGTGTCTTTGATTTACCCGCCCCCCCCACCACGATATTTATTCCATCGAGGATTTGGAGCAGTTAATCTATGATTTAAAAAATTCCAACCGCCAGGCAAGGATAACCGTAAAACTGGTGTCTGAGGCAGGTGTGGGAACCGTTGCGGCAGGCGTTGCAAAAGCGGGGGCACAGGTGGTGTTAATTTCCGGTTACGACGGAGGAACGGGAGCCGCCCCCTCCAGCTCCATCCACAACGCAGGGCTTCCCTGGGAACTTGGCCTTGCGGAGACGCATCAGACCTTAATTATGAACGGCCTTAGAAATAAAGTGAGGATTGAGACGGACGGCAAGCTGATGAGCGGCAGGGACGTAGCCATCGCAGCTCTCCTTGGGGCGGAGGAATTTGGATTTGCCACGGCTCCTTTAGTAACCCTTGGCTGTGTAATGATGCGTGTGTGCAACCTGGATACCTGTCCGGCGGGAATTGCCACCCAAAACCCGGAGCTTCGGAAACGCTTTGCAGGAAAGCCGGAGTACGTGGAAAACTTTATGCGGTTTATCGCAGAGGAGTTAAGGGAATATATGGCAAAACTGGGCTGCCGTACCATTGACGAGATGGTGGGGAGAAGCGATTTGTTAAAAGTAAGGGAGGACTTGTCCGGCAGGGAAAAAGAGATTGACTTGTCCCGGATTCTCAACAATCCCTTTGCAGGGCCAAAGGAGAAGGTCACATTTGACCCAAAACAGGTGTATGATTTTGAACTGGAAAAGACAAAAGATGAAAAAATCCTGTTAAAACAGTTAAAAAATGCCCTGGAAACAAGACAGAGGAGGATTATCGATGTGGAGCTTACCAACATCGACCGCTCTTTTGGGACTATTTTTGGCTCTGAGATAACAAGAAAATACGACGATACTTTAGAGGATGATACCTTTATTGTAAAATGTACCGGTGCCGGGGGACAGAGTTTCGGGGCGTTTATCCCCAAAGGACTTACCCTGGAGCTGGTGGGAGATTCCAACGATTACTTTGGAAAAGGGCTCTCCGGCGGAAAGCTGGTGGTCTGCACGCCTACCGGGGTAAATTATAAACAGGATGAAAATATTATTATTGGAAACGTGGCCCTTTACGGTGCAACCAGCGGAAAAGCCTTTATCAACGGCGTGGCAGGGGAGCGCTTCTGCGTGAGAAATTCCGGGGCCACCGCAGTGGTGGAAGGCGTGGGCGACCACGGCTGTGAGTATATGACAGGGGGCCGTGTGGTAATTCTTGGAAAAACCGGGAAAAACTTTGCGGCGGGAATGAGCGGCGGAATTGCATATGTTTTGGACGAGGACAATGACCTTTACACCAGGACAAACAAAGAGATGGTCTTTTCCGAGAGCATTTCCAATAAATATGACGTGATGGAATTAAAAGAGATGATACAGGAACATGTGGCTCTGACAAATTCCGCAAAGGGCAAGGAAATCTTAGATAACTTCAGCGAATATCTGCCTAAGTTTAAAAAGATTATGCCCTACGATTACAACCGCATGATGATGGCTATTGTTCAGATGGAAGAGAAAGGCCTTTCCTCCGAGCAGGCCCAGATTGAAGCATTTTATGCAAGTACAAGGGATTAAGGAGGAGAGAGCAATGGGAAAACCAACAGGATTTATGGATTATGACAGAAAAGCCGCAGCCTCTGTACCGCCGAAAGAGCGCATTACAAATTATAAGGAATTTCATATATATTTGTCTGAGGAAGAGCAGCAGAAGCAGGGAGCCAGGTGCATGAACTGCGGCGTTCCCTTCTGCCAGGCAGGGATGGACATTATGGGAATGACCAGCGGATGCCCCCTGCACAACCTGGTGCCGGAGTGGAATGACCTGGTGTATACAGGAAATTGGGAGCAGGCATACAACCGGCTGAAAAAGACAAATAATTTTCCCGAATTTACTTCCAGAGTGTGTCCCGCCCTCTGTGAAAACGCCTGCACCTGCGGACATTACGGAGATGCCGTCACCGTAAAGGAAAATGAGCACGGCATTATTGAAAGGGCCTATGAGGAGGGATATGCCAAGGCAAAGCCCCCAAGAACCCGCACAGGGAAAACCGTGGCTGTTGTGGGCAGCGGCCCGGCAGGGCTTGCGGCGGCAGACCAGTTAAACCGCCGGGGCCATAAGGTGACGGTGTTTGAGCGGGACGACAGGGTTGGGGGGCTTTTAATGTATGGAATCCCCAACATGAAACTGGAAAAACAGGTGATTGACCGCAAGGTTGACATTATGAAAGAGGAAGGGGTGGAATTTGTCACAGGGGCAAATGTGGGAAAAGATGTAAAGGCGGCAAAGCTTTTAAAAGAATTTGACGCTGTTATCTTAGCCTGCGGGGCAAAAAATCCCAGGGATATAAATGCCCCTGGAAGGGATGCAAAGGGAATTTATTTTGCGGTGGACTATCTCTCCCAGACCACGAAAAGCCTTTTGGATTCTGATTTCAAAGACCAGAAATTTGTCTCCGCCAAGGGGAAAAAAGTGGTGATTATCGGCGGGGGGGACACGGGAAACGACTGTGTGGGAACCGCCATCCGCCAGGGGGCCGTAAGCGTTACCCAGCTTGAGATGATGCCCCCTGCCCCAAAGACAAGGGCGGAGGATAACCCTTGGCCCCAGTGGCCCAAAGTCTTAAAGACAGACTACGGCCAGGAGGAAGCCATTGCCGTGTTCGGCCATGACCCCAGGATTTACCAGACAACGGTAAAAGAGTTTTTGAAAGATAAAAACGGGAACCTTACCGCTGTGAAAACCGTAAAGCTTGAGAGCCAAAAAGACGAGAAGACAGGGCGCATGGTTATGGGGGAAGTCCCTGGCTCCGAGAGCAAAATTGACGCAGATCTTGTTTTCATTGCAGCAGGCTTTTTGGGAACCCAGAAATATGTGGCGGACGCTTTTGGAGTCAAATTAAATGAGAGGACGAACGTGTCCACAGAAAAAGGAAAATACAGCACCAATGTAAAAAATGTGTTTACCGCAGGGGATATGCACAGAGGCCAGTCCTTGGTGGTGTGGGCCATCCGGGAAGGAAGGGAAGCCGCCCACGAGGTGGATGAAAAGCTTTTAGGGTATTCCAGCTTATCGGTGCAGTAGGAAAAACAATTAAAATAGGCACAGGATGACACAGGCAGCGCTTTTAAGGTAAATCTATTTCGGAACTTAAGCCTGCCTGTGTTTTTTATTCCGCCCTTTGATCCATCATGAAATTTATGCGATATCTTCTTTTTGTAATCTTATTATACTGGCCCAGATGCCAAACACCCATAGGGATAAAAGAATGAACAATGCATAAATAGATTACAAATCACAGATATCACAACAATGTCCAACCATGAAAGAACCATAAACAAAAGGATAAGAATAAACAGAATGATAAATTTACCCATTATAAATTGCCTGCGCCCTACGGGAACTACAAAAATGGTTTTCAATGTTTTTTCCGTATACTCCCTGCTGATCAGAAACACTGCAACTACCGCCATAACAAGGGGGCCAAATAACAGCATAAGAAACATAATGGTATCTTCATAAATCCAGCCAAGGCTTAAAATTGCCTCTGGATTTGATATGCAAATCCTAACATCGTTTACGGTAACTAAAAAGGGTTTATAATCCTTGCGTATGCCGTTTTGTCTATTTTCACATGCCATTCATCCTCCAGAATATTTGTTGAAAAAGAAATATTCTTTTCTTCCAACACAGGAAGATGTGCAATGATTACTTCCCTTGTTAATTCATTGATGTCACAAATTTTCATCTGGTATATCTGTTCGTCGGAAGTTAATTTAAACCACTGGAAAAGCATATCAATCAGTTCCTGTAAATCCAGGGCTTTCCTGTAAGCAATATGGATATATTCTTCCTGTTCTTTCGTGCTCCGGGAATCCAAAGACTCTAAGCAGTCTGCATAAATCCACATCATCATCTATAATTAATATTTTTTGTTTCATGCAAAACCTCCTTATAGGTTTTATTTTAGATGTATAGGCGAATAATATCAATGATTTTAGGTTCTCCTCTGCCATAGATTAACTTTCATGACATTTTATAGTCGTTTCGTGCCAACTTCCTTACGAATTGCAAAAATGTTCCGATACTTATTATAAATAATTTAATAGTTAGTACAATAGAAACAATTTGGAAATGGAGAGTAGTATGGAACAAAATACAATCCGTCCTGGGGAAATGATAGAGTATGTTTTTGTGGAGGGCAGAGTCTCCCTGAATACGGAGGACATAATTTATATCGAGACAAGCAAACATAAAAATACCTTTTATACAAAAGAGGAGACTTACAGTATCTATAAGAAATTAAGTGAGATTGAAGGGGAATTAAAAGACTTTGGCTTCGTGCGCATCCATCAGAGTTTTCTGGTGAATATGCAGTATGTGGAAAAAATCAGCAGTTATATTATGACGCTTACCACCGGCCAGGAGCTTTCGGTGCCGAAGGCCAGATATCCTCAGGTAAAAAAAGAATATCAGCAGTATTTGGAAGAATCAATGGATTGACAATGGGCAGAAAGGAATCGCAAAGGAGGACTTTCTGTTTTTTTGTATTTTTGTTTGGGAGGGAAGACTATGCCGGCAGAGCAGATTCAGGCTTATGAAAACGCAGGAAACATTTTTAAAGATAAGTTAGACAAAAAAAAGACGGAGAATACGGACAGGGATTTTCGCCGGGTAATGGGGGAAAAGAAGAAAAAGAAAAAATGTGGAAAAAAGGAGGAATCCTGGTTTGACAAGCGTCAAAAAATCATCCGGGCAAGGTTAAAGGCTCAGGCAAATCTCAACGCAGAGCGCAGAGGGGAGATGAGCCGGATAGAGCAGGAGAATCACGCAAAAATCCAGGCTGCCGGGGCAAACAGGCTGCACAATTTTTTGGTGGAGGACACGGGCAGGGAAAAGCGTTTGCCAGAGAATGTCACAGAGAAAGAGTATGTGAGAAACGTAAATACCTGCAATTATCTGCGGAGGGCGTATCTCCTGTCAGGGGCAAAAAAGAAAACGGCCTGTTCTGGAAGGAAAATAAAAGAATAAGGAAAAGCCAAATGAAAAATATTTTTATCGAGGGCATTCCGGGAATGGGAAAATCTACTCTGCTAAATGCAATTCACAGAGAAAAACCGGAATACCGCATATTTCGGGAAGGGGATTATTCCCCGGTGGAGCTTGCCTGGTGTACCTGGATGAGTGAAAGCGAATACAGGGAGGTCTTGCACCGCTATCCGTCTCTTGTGGAAGAAATAGAAAAAAATAAGGTGAGAGAGGGAAATCACTTTGTTGTCTCCTATACGAAAATCCTTACGGATATTCCTGGTTTTCACAAAGATTTGGAACGGTATGAAATATATAATGGAAGAAAATCTTTGCAGGAATTTGAAGAAATTGTCTTATCCAGGCACTGGAATTTTTCCTGTAAAGGATGTCTTTTTGAGTGCTCTTTTTTTCAGAATATGATTGAAGAGTTCATGCTGTATCATCTGTTAAGTGATGAGGAAATTTTGTCATTCTATGAAAAGCTCTTTTGGGGCATGAATCGGGAAGATTTTCTGCTGCTATATCTCTACAGCGACAGGACAAAGGAGTGTATTGAGGTGATTCGGAAAGAGCGCTGTGATAATCAGGGGAATGAGCTGTGGTATACTCTTATGAGGGAATATTTTGTCAATTCCCCATATGGAACAGAGCATGGGTGTAAAAGTTTTGAAGATTTGATAGATCATTTTAAGCGAAGGCAGAAGCTGGAACTTCAGATTATAGAACATGTTTTGGGGAGAAACGGGAGGATTCTTTCAGCAAAAGAGTGGAAGATGGAGGAAATTCTGCCGTTACTGTAACATTTCTTGCACGCCAAAGCATTATGCTGTAGTTGAACTCTTTTCCAAAGTATTGTATAATGGGCTTGCAAAAAATGGGAAAAGAGGATAAGAGTGAAAAAAAAGTGTATTTTTGAACGCACTTGTATAAGGGTTCATAAAAC
>CAMWKH010000021.1 GCA_947174805.1 uncultured Roseburia sp.
TGGCAGAATATCCTGAAGGACATCCATTGGTTGGCGAGGAATTACTAGGGCGTATAGGTATACGCATTACATATTTTGATAACTACAATATTTTTTATTTCTATGATATGCACGATGATATAGTATACATAATCAGAGTTCTATATAATAAGGTTAATTGGCAGAATATTCTTAAAAGATAAATTTACTGTAATTTGAACGATACCCCCAAAGTTAAAAGGATTGGGGGTTTTGCAATATATCATGATTATTTGGCATATAGTGGGTATTTGGATGCAGATAGAAAGGACAAGTTATAAATGTGTAGGTAATTGCGAAACTTATTAAGGTAGTTCGCAATATTGAATCAAAACTTGGTAAAAAAGGATTATGGGGATAACAGGGAATACCATTTTTATTAATGAAATAATCCTGTTTTTCAAGACCTGATCTTGCATTCAGCGGAATATAAGCTTTGGTAAAATGTTTATCTTTCCCAAAAGTGTTACCGGAAAGAAGGTTCTTATAGAGTTGTGCAGTATCAAGAGCCGCATCATCAAGGAATGTTTTCGGATGGATCAGAGGATGTTTTGAAAAGAAGTCTTTCAGTGTTGGAATCAAAAGTTTTGAATCGTGAACACATTTATCTTCGTCAGGGGAGCTGGATTTCTTTTCAAGAACAATATCAGGATGAGACGTCATAAAGTCTTTGTTATAAAAAAAAGAGATGGCGGATGATGCACGGACCGTTGATAACAATACCAAACTGGAAGACATTGCAAAAATGACCATTTATATATAACTGTTTGATTTCAAGATTAGCAGAAGCATAGGAAGGCATGGAGCCGTAAGCGGCTTTATAGGGGGCATAAGATTTATCAAAACCATGAGCTTTTGCATATGCCTTAAGCTGCTTAATGATTCTGTTAGCATACTTGGGATTATTTTCGGTAACAAATGCTTTGATGCCGGAAGAATCAAAGATGGGTATATTGGCTTAGAGCAGAGTATAAAAAGGTCTATAGAAGATTATTTGAACAAGTTGGATGATGCTGTTTGTGATAGTCCAGTCATCAGTGCCGTAAACAGTAGAGCATGTAATAATGTTGAAAAAGAATTAGGAGAGATGAGGCAATTAATATGGAGGCTTACATATTCAATTTGATATAGCACTTACAACCAAGCAAGGGTTGGAGTTATATAAGAATGAATTATATGATTTGATTATTACAGATATGGGAAGAGGAGATGAAAGTGATGCTGGATTATCACTTTTAAAAGAACTTAAATTATTGCATTGTAAAATACCAATTATAGTTTATGCAAGCCGTAGAGCAATCGAAAGATACGGAGAGGAATCTTTACGATTAGGTGCATATAAAGTTACTAATGGGATAGGTAATATTATTTCTGTGATTTTAGATATTTTAGAATTATAGAAATGGAAAGTGAATGGATGATTAAAAAGATATTATGGCGAAGAAACAGAAGTTATTGAGCGAAATATGTTCTAATTTGGTACTCATGTGGAGTATATCATGTCGATGCCAAGAGTTGAGAAATATTAAACTGAAAAACTGTAGAAAACAAGGAATTTCCGGGAGTTGGGACTGTTTGTATGGCAGCTCTATCCCCTGGATTTTTTGCGTTTAGGAGCTCGTGGAAACTGGTCTTCTTTGAAAAATGGAGGAAAGTTGAGTAGATAGGTTGGATATTGGGAGTGTTGTGGTCAAGGAATTGCAGTACATTATGGATACGGTAAATGAGGAGGAAATGGCACAGTACCGAAGCCAGGCCAGGCGTCTGATAACGGAAACTACTTGGAATGTGGGGAAGTATTTCCCATGCTCTTTCATGTGTTCATATCCATATTAGGCAAAAGGTCACAGATTCTTATCAATTTACGATAATTGGCCGATATATAAAATGACGAATTAAAACGAAAGTAAGGCAGAGATATGGCAAAGGAAGAATTGATTCATATTATAAAATTTTGGAGGAAAAGATTATGTCAATGAATATTAATCAGGATTACAGCCAGTTTTATGTGGGGACGGAGCAGTTGAAAACTTACGGCTCCAATTTGGCGGCGAAGAGGGACACCCTTGTAAAATATGAGTTCAACACCAGGGATGAACATGGCAACAAGGTCATGGATAAGATGTCAAAGGAGGAAACCCTGCAGGCAATGAAAGACATCCGTTCACAGTATGGGGATGCGGTCATCGTGGAGTTTTCGGGAGACGGCATGGCGGCCCTTGTGGAAGGCAGGAAAGGCAGCATGGTGCCGGAGGATAAGGAAGCAATGGAGGCGAGAAATGCGGCATTCCAGAAAGAGATCACGCAGGTTGACAAGTCCCTGAATGAGCTTCCGGCATATTCAGGGATGTATAGTGCGGACAAGGCGGTTGCGTCTGCGCTGGAGAATTGCGGCAAGGAAGAACAGGGATTTGTGTATGACATTATCCGGCAGAACTTCCTTGTCGAGAACAGCGGCTCCATGACGGAGGAGGAGCGGCTGGCGAACATATCGCTTGGCATGAAGAAAGCGGAATATGCGGCGGAGAACTTTATCCCGGAGGAAAGCAGAAAATCGTTCATGGAGGCAATGGAATCCATTGCAAAACTGGCAAGCGGGGGAAAAGCGGACGGCAGCGGTAACATGGATTATGGGGTTGCAAAAGGCAGGTATCTTGGGCATGGAAGCAATCTCGTCCAGACCACAAATGTACTCGACATGATGCGGACGATGGACAAAGACGCATATGAAGAATACCGGAAGATGGGGAAAAACGATGACGGCGGGCTTAGCTCGTTGAAATATCTTACAAACTGGTATGCAGGTGCGATGAATAAGAATCCTTCGATGGTTGATAATTATGAGAAGCAGTGGGAGGAATATGAGGAGAAGAATGTAAAAAATCAGAAACTGGATAAGACTTTTGCGGGCATAAAGACGGGAAGCAAGGCCGCTTTCTTTGAAAGCCTGAAAATGTTCCAGAGCAATAATCCCAATTTTCTCTCATCTATCATAAGCCGTGAGCTGACATCAAAGTTTTGGGGATTTTAGACATTATGATGAACAGTAACGGGGGTGAGAAGGTCAAATCTGCACAGCGGAGCGAAACGGAAAAACCGGGGAAAATATTCCACAGTATGGCGTTGCTGCTCCCGTGTGGAGCATGGCCCTGAACAAGCGATGCACAACCGTTTTTTTCTTCATGGAAACACCCATGATTCTATTCTTTATAATGCAATATTTCGATTTTCAATAAAGATAGGGATATTAGCACCATTGACAATGAAAATATAACCGTATTAATTGAATTTAGTTCCACCGCAAAAACTGTACATGCAGCATTTAATGCTGCGTGGAACAGTACACACAGCCAGACGCTTTTAGTCAATTTTCTGATAACCGCAAGGCTAAATGAAAAGCTGATTAAAAGAAGAAAGAATGCTCCAAAATTCATGTTTTGCTGTGAGGTTCCTGCCATGAAAAACAGAGGTACATGCCAAAGTCCCCAAATCGCACTGGTAAGCAATGTTGCAAGGCTAAAAGGCATCATCTTTTCAAGGTTTGGCTGCAAGATATATCTCCACCCAGCTTCCTCCAATCCGCCTTCCATGATAGATGTAAAAGTATATAAAAACAAATATACCAAAGGCATAGCAAGCTTAAAATTTTTAGTCAATAGTCCAGTGCCGATATAACTGCACAGAAGAAATAAGACAACAAAATAGTGAATAGGTTTTTGCTTAATGCCAAACACATTTTTCAACCACTCAAAGGGGGATACTCCGGCTCTTGTTAGTGAAATGAAAGAAGCAATTGTAGTAGATGCTCCACCAAGTATGTACAGCGGATAGAACATAGTGGAATTGTTTTTTAGATAGCCGTATTGTTGTGCTATGGAAATACCTCCCCAGGTAAGCCCCATTATTGCAAATGTAATCAATAAATAGGATAGTGTAATCTTTTTTGTTTGTTCTTGTTGTGTCATTGATTCCTCCCACAGGAAAACAAGGTTAATATTGTTTCTATCTTGTCCTCCCATTTTTCATTGTAAGTTGTATTTTTCATTGTTGCAATAGACGCAAGGCCATGTACCAGAGCAAACATAGCTATAATAACGTCATTCATTTTTTCATGAGAAAGCCCTGTTGGGGTTAGTGCCTGAATAGCAGTTTGACGAAATATCTCATAGGGTTTGTAATTATTTGCGGGGTCTGCATTATATGAAAAATCAACCATGACTTCCCTTCGAGAAAACAGAAATGAAAAGTAATGCGGATTCTCCAAAAAGAATGTCACATATGCTTTTCCTAAATATGTAAGTATTTCTTCTTTTTCCGAACATGTCTCTATTACATGCATCAGAGTTTTTGATAATTCAAATGCAACATGTTCTTGCATGGCATGTATCAAATCGTCTTTATTCTTAAAATGTGCATACGGTGCAGCGTGGCTAACACCGCAAGCAGAAGCAACTTTTCTCATTGATAGGTTGGTATCTCCTTCTAAACTTATAATCTCAATACTCTTTTCAATTAGCGAATCTCTTAAATTTTCATGATGATATGACTTGGTACCCAAAGAAAATCTCCTTTCAAACTTGACACTGTCTATATTATACTGCGCAAACTTTACAGTGTCAAGTTTGCGTAATATAGCAGTTATTTTGCAAGCAGTCTTTCCTGCCGATTGTAACCATGACAGTAAAAGTAAATCACGGTGCAATGGAGGGAAAGGGTATGGGTTTTATAATGGGCATAGATCATGTAATATCCATAATTAGTATATTGGGTTCTTCTGTAATAACCTTAATATTGTCTACATTTTTCTTTCAGCCGGTGCAAGATAAAGAAAACTATTTATATCGAAAAAGAGAGTACATGAATCTATATATGGATTTGCGCAAAATCTATTTTATTGACTTATAAGTATTTTTTTGCTAAAATGAAAGTGTTCACTTGCATGGAGGTGATATTTTGGATGAAACAAGTCAAAAAATTATAGATGCCGCAATGATGCTGGTAAGAGATAATGGGTATGTTGCCACTACGACGAAAGCCATTGCAAAAGCGGCAGGCGTGAATGAGTGTACCCTGTTTCGGAAATTTAAGAATAAGAAAGATATTGTGCTGCAAGGTGTAAACCAAGCTGGGTGGAGGGCAAATATAACTCCAGAAATTTTTGAAAATGTGCAGTGGGATTTGCAGGCAGACATAGAGATGTTTATGAGGGCATATATGGACAGGATGACCCCGGATTTTGTAAATTTGTCTATCGGTTTGAGAGCACCGCAGTTATATGAGGAAACGTCTGCCCTTATTATGAAAGTTCCACAGGCTTTTTTATCGTCATTTACGGAGTATCTTAATAAAATGTTTGATTCGGGAAAAATACCCAAAGCAGATTTTGATGCTCTGGCGCTAACAGTTTTTTCATCAACATTTGGCTATGCGTTTTTAAATGCGTCTTTCGGCAATGAATTATCTAAAGTAGAAAAAGAGGAATACATAAAAAGCAGTGTACAGATGTTTATAAAAGGATTAGAACAGTAAAAATCGGTACTGCCCTGTGGGTAGTACCGAAAAAAATGAAATTTGTGCAAGCAAGCGCACGCATACAAGAGGAGGAATGATATTATGGAGATAACAGGTGCTGAATTATTTGTAAAAGCATTAAAGGAAGAATCTGTTACAACTTTATTTGCTTATCCGGGAGGGCAGGCAATAGACCTGTTTAATGCGTTATATGGAGAAAAGGAGATAGATGTAATTCTGCCACGCCATGAGCAGGGGTTAGTCCATGCGGCAGACGGATATGCCCGTTCCACAGGAAAAATAGGTGTCTGCCTTGTGACAAGCGGACCGGGAGCTGCCAATCTCGTTACGGGTATTGCCACTGCAAATATTGACAGTGTTCCCCTTGTATGTTTTACAGGACAAGTGCCAACTAACCTTATTGGGAAGGATGCTTTTCAGGAAGTGGATATCGTAGGCATCACAAGAAGCATCAGCAAATATGCGGTAAGGGTACGAAAAAGGGAGGATTTGGCAGAGACAATCAAAAAGGCTTTTTATATTGCAAGAACAGGAAAGCCAGGAGTTGTTGTAGTTGATTTGCCAAAGGATGTTCAGAGGGCGTATGGCAGTGATGTTTATCCAAAAGAAATATCGGTCAGAGGGTATAAGCCGAATACTTCCGTTCATACGGGACAGTTAAATAAAGCATTGGATATTTTGAACCATGCGAAAAAACCGGTTTTTTTAATAGGGGGCGGAGTTAAGATTGCCCATGCAAATAAAGAAATGACACAGCTTGCCGAATTGACAGGAGTTCCCGTTATTACAACGATTATGGGAAAAGGAGCAATTCCCACAACAAATAATTTGTATGTTGGGAATATAGGCATTCACGGAAGTTATGCAGCCAATTCTGCTATCAGCAAATGTGATGTCCTTTTCTCAATAGGAACAAGGTTCAATGACCGTATTACTGGGAAAATCGAAGAATTTGCAGCAAAGGCAAAGGTTATCCATATCGACATTGATAGGGCATCTATTTCCCGCAATGTTGCTGCTGACGTTCCAATCGCAGCCGATGCAAAAAAGGCGATATGTGCTTTGCTTGAAAAGGCAAAGCCGCTTCATATTTCAGAATGGACAGATGAAATAAACCGCCTAAAAATGGAATATCCGATTGACATGGAAAAAAGCGGTTTGACTCCGCAGATGGTTATTCAATCTATCAATGAACTTTTTGAAGATGCTGTTGTAACCACTGATGTAGGTCAAAATCAGTTATGGACAACGCAGTTTCTTGATATTGACGAGAATAAGCAAATGCTGACATCTGGAGGCTTGGGAACGATGGGATACGGTTTTCCCGCCGCAATCGGGGCGAAGCTTGGAAATCCCCATAAAGATGTAATTGCCATTTCTGGTGATGGAGGTATGCAGATGAACATTCAAGAAATGGCGACTGCCATTGTTTATGAACTGCCGATTATTATCTGCATATTGAATAATGGATATTTGGGGAATGTGCGGCAATGGCAGGAGATGTTTTATGACAGGCGTTATTCGAGTACCTGTATGCGTTACCGAAGGAGCTGTGAAAAGGGATGCAATACCCCCAATCATTGCTGTCCGGAATATACGCCTGATTTTATCGCACTGGCAGAAAGCTACGGGGCGAAAGGCATCCGTGTTACAAGAGCAGAGGATATAAAAACAGCATTGATAAGTGCAAAGCAGAATACGAAAACGCCTACGGTTATTGAATTTATCATAGACAGAGAAATCAATGTTATGCCCATTGTTCCACCGGGGAACTCCCTTAGCGACATGATTTTGGAAAGTGAGGAAAGCACAGATTTAAAAGTATTCGGAATTACAATGATAGATTATGATGGTTCTACTCCGAACCAATGAAACCAAAGGCCAAAAGACAAGCATTGTGGAAATGAGCATAACAGTTGACGGAATCATTTATTTTCTGATATTTTTTGTAAAGGAGGGCTTGAAAATTTGAGTTAAACAGGTGTATTTAGATTAAACAACCCAGTCAAGCCTAATTTGTGCAATAGCTTTTCTACATCATTAGCTTTCAGCACTTTACCCATAGACACTACTTTTTCATTTACAACAAGCGCCGGCATACTCATTACACCATATTCCATAACTTTTTGCAAATCAGTTATATATTCCACTTCCACCGAAAGCAACATTTTTTGAACAGCTTCCTTTGTGTTTTCATATAGTGCATGACAGGACGTACAACCAGAACCTAATACTTTGATACAATAAATGCCGTCTTTTGTTTCGGGACAGCAGTCGTTTGCAATCTTTGTTGTTTCCGACGTGGGGCAGCAAGGGCTGCAGGCGCAAGCAGGGGCTTTCTTTTCTTCTTCTTTCTTTTTTTTAAATAATGCCATAATAAAGTTCCTCCTTTATTTAAGATTTAAGAGTTCTTCTGCAATACGAACAGCAGAAGCCACCATTTTGGGGCAAAATTATGTAAACAAATTATGTTTTATTGCATATTCTTTCCCTTTGCAAGTTGATAAATCGCAGCCTAACAATTCTTTGCAAATATAAGAACCGTTTTCTTTACAAAATTTTGTGAGAATAATTTTAATGCCTTATCGGTATATCCCACTATCTATTCCTCCTTTAAATTATAAAATTCTGTACTGCATTAAAAAAGTAACCGACAAGAATGATGCCAATTATACAGATTGCAATAAAAATAGCAAGCAATTTAAGTTTAACAGCTTTCCGCAGCATGATTACTGACGGCAAAGACAACGTAGTTACGCCCATCATAAAGGACAGGACAACACCAAGTTGTGCGCCTTTTGCCAAAAGTGCTTCGGCAATCGGAATTGTACCAAAAATATCCGCATACATGGGAATGCCTGCAACCGTAGCGATAATAACGCCTAAAGGATTTCCCGTTCCAAGAACACGAACAATAAAATCTTCGGGTATCCAATTATGGATAAATGCACCGATGGCAACACCAACTAAAACATATGGAGCAACTTTTTTTGCCGTAGATATCACCTGTTCCCATGCGTATTTCATACGGTCTTTGAAGCGGAGTTGTTCTTGTTCCACATCAATAGAGTTTCCGTTGCGTATAAATTCTTCCACATAATTGTCAAGCTGTAATTTCTCAATCATAGTGCCGCCCGCGACAGCAATCACAAGCCCAAGTACAACGTAGATTATCGCAACTTTCCAACCGAATATACTCATTAACAGCACAAGAGAGCCAAGATCAACCATAGGGGAAGAAATCAGAAACGAAAATGTCACACCTAATGGAAGCCCTGCACTTGTAAATCCTATAAATAAAGGAATAGACGAACAGGAGCAGAAAGGTGTTACTGTGCCAAGTAATGCTGCTATGATATTGGCTTTGATACCGTGAAATCTTCCAAGAATTCTCTTTGTCCTTTCCGGCGGGAAATAACTCTGAATATATGATATTAACAAAATTAAAACGCCTAAAAGCACCATGATTTTAATGGTGTCATAAAGAAAAAACTGAACGCTGCCCACCATCTTTTCTTTCGTGTTTAAACCGCAGGCATTGAGTAAGTTACCAATTAAACTATTTAACCATTTCATACCAAGAATTTCATTTTGAAAGAAATTCCACCCTGTTTTTATTACGTCCATAAAAATCCTCTTTAATATGTTGCTTTTCAAGCACGATTATCTATTGTTTGAAAGAGATGTATTCGTCAGAGCTTTAAGACACTCTGCGGCATATTCCCCACCGCTTTTGGATATGGAGTAATGCGTCCATTTTCCTTCTTTTCTGCTGGTTACAATATCAGCATCACACAATATTTTCATGTGGTGTGAAAGTGTTGGCTGTGTAATTTGGAGATTATCCAATAGCACGCAGGCACATTTTTCCCCAGTAAGTAATTGCTGCAAGATGCGAATACGGTTTTCATCACAAAAAGCCTTAAAAATGGTTGCTGCTTTCTTTTCGTCTATTTCCATTTAATCACCTCACATTGATATTTATCTATGTATTATTATATGCACACATAGATAAATGTCAATATATTTTATCAAAATTTTTATTGGATAATGAACCCTATGACTGCAAATTTAATAGAATTGTGTATGCACTTGTGGTAAGATAATGACACCACGGCATATTTGTGTTCTTGCAGTGCTGTTATGCAGTATGCGCTGGGAATTATAATATTTGAAAGAAAAGAGGATATGATGGAAAAACAGACGATAGAAAGATGTTCATGGGCAACAACAGACTTGTACAAAGAATACCATGACAAGGAGTGGGGAAAACCTGTTCATAATGATGACAAATTATTTGAAATGCTAATACTTGAGGGGATGCAGGCAGGGTTATCGTGGCTGACAATATTAAATAAAAGAGAGGCATTCAGAGAAGCTTTTGATAAATTTGATTGTAGAAAAGTGGCTCTTTATGGTGAAGAAAAAATTGAGGAATTGATGCAAAATGAAAAAATAGTCCGCAATAGATTAAAAATAAAATCGGCAGTAACGAATGCTCAGCAATTTATAAAAATACAAGAAGAATATGGCAGTTTTGACTCATTTATATGGTCTTATGTTAATCATAAACCCATTCATAATCATTTCAACACAGAAGATGAACTGCCTGCAAAGACACAGATCTCAGATCATATCAGTAAAGATTTGAAAAAACGCGGATTTAAGTTTGTAGGCAGTACGATTATATATGCCTATATGCAGGCAGTAGGAATTGTTAACGACCATGTGAAAAAGTGCCATTTATATCAGCCTTGAAGTTTTTGTATTCTTGGCATTGAGCAGCCGCAATAAATACTTTATACACTTAAGCAAAGATTCACATAATTTAGGAAGAAGTTTTCATACAGTAACCTGCCAGTAGGAAATCAAGGGGCGGTAGTTCTATGGCTTGCCCAGAAGCATACAGGAAAAACATCATGTATCCTCACCAATAATTTTGATTTCAAAACATCTACCCAGAAACCGAAAATTATGGTAAAATGTAAACGAATAATGCATCTGGTATGTCCCGGGTTTCGTATCATTTTCCAGGAAATCAGGGTGGGGGGACAGAGCATAAAATGTGAGGTATTTCTATGAGTCATTTGAAAGAAAAAGAGAAAAATTTAGGCGGCAGGGTACATAGAAAAACTTTAATGAAAGCGGGCCTGGGGGCTTTTTTTCTATGGAGTGCAGTCTTGGCCGGATGCGGCAAAAAGGCTTCGGATGAGCTTATGCAAAATTCGGAGGAAGGACAGGTTTTATATCATCAAAACGGCATTGAAAGTACGGAAAGTGCCAGTGTGGTGAAATTTGACCATAAGCTGGATGAGTATATGCCTTTAAAAAAACAGTATAATTTCTATTTTACCTATAAAACAGTGCATCCCTGGTGGGATGCAGTTGCCCTTGGGATGGAGGATGCGGCAAAACAGTATGAGGAGAAGGGGATTATCATTGACTATGAGTATCTCGCTCCCAACGGTGCCTCTGCCCAGGACCAAATTCAGCGGTTAAAAGATGCCGCCGGGAGAGACTTTGACGTAATCGGTGTGGATGTGGCGGATGTGGAGATTGTGAGCCCTGTGATTAATGAACTGATGGGAGAAGGACATAAAGTCATGACATTTTCAAGTTCCGATGCGGCGAAGGAGGACGGTTGTGACAGGATTGCCTATGTGGGGAATACCCACAACTATGAAGACGGCGCTGATCTTACCCGGGCATTGTGTGAAAAGCTTAATTACAAAGGGAAGGTTGCTATTTTGGTGGGGACCAAGGGAGCTCCATGCCATGAGGACAGGGCTTTGGGGGCAAAGGATGTAATTGCAGAGTATCCTGATATGGAAATTGTGGAGATTGAATACGATGAGGATACTGTGGAGCTGGCGTATGAATTTACAAAAAAGTTTTTAACTGATTATGAGGATTTGGCCGGAATTGTGTGCTGCAATATGAGTAATCCCGTGGGAGCTGCCAGAGCGGTTATCGAAGCGGGACGGGAGGATGAGGTTGTAATTGTAGGCATGGACCACGACCAGGAAGCCCTTCATTATCTCAAAGACGGGATAATTTATGCCCTGGGTGTCCAGGACTGTTATTCGATCGGTTTTGATACAGTTCAGGTAGCCGTTAAGATTGCAGACGGTCAGCTTCCCGGTGAGAATTATCCCGAAAAAACACAGGAGATAACCACAATTGTATATCAGAATGGAGCCGCAGAGATGCTTCAGATACTTTACGGTGAATTTAATTAGGAATGGCGGGGGAAAAAACAAAAGAGGCAGGCAGTTTTCAGTGTCTTTGCGGCCGGGTGTTTGATTGCTGGGATTCTGCTGATCACAACAGTCTGGGTATCCAACATGTCCCAGAGGGCAACAAGCCAGGCCGTGAACAGGGTCAGTGAATTTTATCTGGAGGAACTGGCGGGCAGGAGGGCTCAGGTGGTTTCTGAGGAATTAAAAAATAATTTTACTTACATAGAAAATGTCCTTGATATCCTGGATGACTCGAATTTGAAATCCCAGGAAACGCTCCGCAGATTTCTTGGAAAAATGAAAAAGCTCTATAGCCTGGATAAATTTGCCCTGGTAGATGAGAATGGAATTGTCTATACGGAGCACAGCACTGTGTCAGGACTGAGCCACTACAATTTTTTGTCCGAGGAACTCACAGAGCCGGTGATTACTACAGCAAACCTTTACGGGGCCAAAAAGCAGGTGATTCTTGCGGTTCCTGTGGATAATATTGTTTTTCAGGAATCCCGGATAAAAGTATGTTTTATTCAGATTAATATAGACGGTATGTTAAGTTCCCTGACCTTACAGACTGGGGGAAATGAGACGTACTGCAGTTTATACCACCGAAATGGGGAGGATTTGACAAACGGTGATTTCGGTAATTTTAAGGCGGGAAACAATCTTCTCTCTGCCCTTTCCGATGCAAAGATTGACAAGGGCTTCAAGTATGGAGAGATGGAAGAAGCCTTTAAGAATGGGAAGTCAGGTCAGATAGCTTTCCAGTATCGTGGTCTTCGGGAGACTTTATGTTATGTTCCCGTGGAGGACACAAATTGGATGATGACAATCCTGATTCGGGATAACGTAATTTTTGATCAGATAAGTTCTATCAGCACCGACATGATGCGCCGCAGTATTATTCAGATTGTAATTACGGTTATGGTAATGCTGGTGGTGTTTTTAGTGTTGATTTGCCAGTCAAGAAGGAATGCAAGGATTCTCCTGGCTCAGGAGAAAGCCGATGGAGATAGGATAAGAAACGCTTTTGCCCAGATTGAAAAGGAGCAGGCGTCTATGGAGAATATTCATGCTGCCATGGGTTCCGGTCTCTGGAGCATGGAGTTTGATGAGAGAGGGGAGATGATATCCTGCAGCTGGTCTGAGGTTTTCAGGAATATGCTGGGATATGACAGTGAAAAAGATTTTCCAAACAGAATAGAATCCTGGGCAGATCTTCTTTGCCAGGAGGATAAGGAAAGGGTGTTAAAGGAATACTGGGATACGGTCAGGGATTATTCCGGGGAGAAAACCTTTGACGTGGAGTACCGCCTTATCACCCAAAATGCCGGCCTGAGATGGTTTCATTCAGCAGGAAGGCTCTCCAGGCGGGAGGACGGTTCCCCGATAACTTTCGTGGGTCTTTTTGTGGATATAGACGATGAGAAAAAACTGGAAGAAAAGCTGGAGAGGCAGAAAATCGACCTTGAGGATGCCCTTGCTGTTGCCCAGCACGCCAATAAGGCCAAGACCACTTTCCTCAATAATATGTCCCACGATATCAGGACACCCATGAATGCCATCATCGGATTTACTTCCCTTGCGGCGGCCCATATTGAGAACAGGGAGCAGGTGCAGGATTACCTGTCCAAAATTACAACTTCCAGCAATCATCTACTCAGCCTGATTAACGATGTGTTAGATATGAGCAGGATTGAAAGCGGGAAAGTGAAAATAGAGGAGAAGGAGACTTCCCTTCCGGAAATTATGCATGACTTAAAGACGATTGTCCAGGCGGATATTACCTCAAAACAGTTGGAATTTTTTATTGACACGGCTGATGTGGTAAATGAGAATGTCCTCTGCGATAAATTGAGGCTGAATCAGCTTCTCCTAAATCTTTTAAGCAATGCCATGAAATTTACAAAACCCGGAGGAATGGTAGGCGTCCGTATTATTCAGAGGGGAAATGCCCCGGAGGGATGGGCTGCCTATGAATTTCAGGTAAAGGATACGGGAATCGGAATGAGTCCGGAATTTTTGGAGCATGTTTTTGAGCCCTTTGAGCGGGAGCGTACAAGCACAGTGAGCGGTATCCAGGGGACAGGGCTTGGCATGGCAATCACCAAAAATATTGTGGATATGATGGGCGGGGTAATTTCCGTAGTCAGCGAAGAGGGAAAGGGGACTACTTTTACCGTTTCCCTGCAGTTTAGAACCTGTTCAGAACCGGTGATGCAGAATATTGTCCCGGAACTGAAAGGACTTCGGGCCCTGGTAGCCGATGACGACTTCAATACCTGTTCCAGTGTGACTCAGATGCTTTCCACCATCGGAATGCGTCCGGATTGGACGACTTCCGGAAAAGAGGCGGTGCTTCGTGTGAAGCTGGCAGTGGAACAGGATGATGCCTACGCTGCATATATTATCGACTGGCTGATGCCGGATATGAACGGCATTGAGGTGGTGAGGCGTATCCGTAGACTTATCGGGGATGACAAGCCCATTATTATTCTCACAGCCTATGACTGGTCTGACATTGAGGAGGAGGCGAGAAAAGCCGGGGTCACAGCTTTTTGTTCCAAGCCTATTTTCTTATCAGAGCTTAGGGAAATTTTGGAATCGCCGTTTATCGTAAAAGATACAAAAGGGCAGGATGACCAGGAGACAGTTTCCTTCCAGGGCAGGAGGCTCCTTTTGGTGGAGGATAATGAGATTAATCAGGAAATTGCCCAGGAGATATTAAAAGAGGCGGGATTTCTTATGGATGTGGCCGACGACGGCTCCATTGCAGTGGATAAGGTAAAAAATTCAAAACCGGGATGGTATGATCTTGTTCTTATGGATATACAGATGCCTATTATGAATGGCTACGAGGCCGCAAAGAAGATAAGGGCGCTGGAGAATAAAGAGCTTGCAGGCATTCCCATTATCGCCATGACGGCCAATGCCTTTGACGAGGACAGAAAAGCGGCCTTTGACGCAGGGATGGACGGACATATTGCAAAACCCATAGATATTCCCAAATTGTTTGAGCTTCTCCGGGACATTTTAAAATAACGATGATGAAGACGTAAGGAGGATTGGCATGGACGGGGACTTGACGGTGGGAAATATTACGGGCCGGCTTTTGAAATTTGCGTTTCCCCTGATGGTGGGTAATGTACTGCAGCAGTTTTATAATGTGGCGGACACACTGATTGTGGGGCGTTTTCTTGGCACAGATGCCCTGGCGGCAGTGGGTTCTTCCTATACCCTTATGACATTTCTCACTTCTATTGTCATAGGGCTTTGCATGGGCAGCAGTGCCTATTTTGCCATTCAGTTCGGAAGAAAAGATTATGAGAGTTTAAACAGGGGAATTTTTCTCTCTTTTGTGTTAATCGGATTTTTTACCCTGATATTAAACGTCTTTGTTTTTGTTTCGCTTCCATGGATAATTACTGTGCTTCAAGTGCCTTTGGAAATCCAGGGGATGATAAAAGAGTATCTGGTATGTATTTTTTTGGGGCTTTCCGCTACCTTTTTCTATAATTTTTTTGCCAATCTCCTCCGGGGGGTGGGAAATTCCCTCACACCCTTAATCTTTTTAGGGGTGTCTGCCCTGCTAAATATTTTTTTGGATATTATTTTTGTGGTAGTTTTCTCCTGGGGGGTGAGGGGAGCAGCGGCAGCCACAGTGATTGCCCAGTATGTTTCGGGAATCGGAATCGGCATATACTACTATTTTGGATTTCCCATGCTGCGGGTAAAAAAGCATCACATGCATTGGGATGGTGGTATTTTAAAAGAGATTTTCAGCCTTTCCTTTCTCACCTGCCTGCAGCAGTCCGTGATGAATTTTGGAATCCTTATGGTGCAGGGACTGGTGAACAGTTTTGGAACAGTGATAATGGCAGCATTTGCGGCGGCGGTGAAAATAGACACCTTTGCCTACATGCCGGTACAGGATTTCGGGAACGCTTTTTCCACCTTTGTGGCTCAAAATTACGGTGCCGGAAAAAAAGAGAGGATTCGGGAAGGAATGAAGCGTTCCCTGGTATTTATCTTTGTGTTCTGCGGAATTATCAGTGTCCTGGTCTGTCTCTTTGCAAAACCCCTCATGGGGATTTTTGTGGAAGCAGAAAATCAGGAGGTGATTTTGGCAGGAGTGGGATATTTAAGGATAGAGGCCGCATTTTATTTTGGAATCGGGTTGCTGTTTTTACTCTATGGCTATTACCGAGGTGTGAAAAAACCGGGGATGTCAGTGGTTCTTACCGTGTGCTCCCTGGGAACCAGGGTGGCCCTGGCCTACGTGCTTTCCGGGATTCCCTCTGTGGGGGTGACAGGAATCTGGGCAGCTATCCCCATAGGATGGGTGCTTGCAGACGCAGTGGGAGCTTGTTATTATTTTGGAGTGATGCATAGGGAGTGATTTTCTTCCCGGCGCTTCTTAAATCCCAGCCCTGCCAGGGGTATCTATTTATTCAAACCCGTGTATCCGTTCCACAATACTTTTCCCGTGGATTATCACCCGGTAGGCAAGAGGGGGCACAAACACACACAGGGCACATACCGAAAGCGTCATGCCGATGACAGGCATTAGGGGAAGGGTAAGAGGAATGCCCTGGTAATTAACGGAATGATAAAAGAAGCAGATAATGGCCATCCCAAAGGTAGCCGTAGCGCCAAGGGATGCGGCGGCGTAGAGCAGCCCTTCTATGGCCAGCATTTTGTCTGTCTGTTTTTCCGACATTCCAATGCTTTCCATAACTGCCAGTGTAACTTTCCGGTTCTGGATACTGCAGGATATGGTGTTGATGTAGTTCATAATTCCGATTAGGGCAAGGATACATGTAATTCCCATGCTGACCCCCGCCATATTTCCCTGGGCTTTTTCCAGCTCCTTTCTGTTTTCAATTTTGGATTCCAGGAAAAAATCATTTTTTCTGGAGGTTTGGTAAAGTGTGTTTTTTATCTTATTTTCCAAGGTTTCGTCAAAAGCTTTTTTGTATGTCACATTCAGTTTTATCGTATAAAAATTATCTGTATTTTCTTTTATAAATGTATCACATACTACAATCACCGGCCCTCCGGCAGTACGCATACTGTAGGAACCGTCAGAAATAGCGGCGGCAATCTGAAACTTGTGAGAATTATTTTTTTGTCCCTCTATCAAGCAGGTTACGTTTTTTCCAACAACATCTGTCTCACCTAATACATATGCAGCGGATAAAATGCAGCTTTCCCCCTTTAAAAAAGATTCTCTGTCTATGGGAGTCTCAAGGCTTTCGTTTAATGCGTCAAATTCCCTTTCGTTTATGCCTTCGATGAAAGAGTAATAATTTTCCGGGTGTGCCTTGTAATTAGAAAGTGTTTCTTCATAGGGCTCATCCATAAAAAATGCATTCATGCTCCGCATCCACAAGTCGGCAAAATCTTTTTCCCAGGGAACAATTATTGTGGCGGCAAGAAGGGGATTTACCTCTGCCACGCCGGGGTCAGATTCGATTTTTTGGATGAATGTATTTGTGAGCACGTCCCTCCATTCTTTTGGATTGTCATAGGACTGTGTGTTGTTGTGTATTTCCAAATCCGTGTCCATGAAAGTAGATACAAAGGCGCTTTGGCTGTTTATTATTGTGGTAAGACATAAAAATACAGTGAGGCAAAGGGTTAAGGAGGTAAGGGTTACGGCTGTTTTTTTTCTGTCGGCGGTAAGCTGTTCCCATGCCATGTTCCATAAGGGCGTACCCCTTTTTTTCTTCCGGAAATTCTTTTTTACGGAGGAGCTTTTAAACCGCAGCGCCTCCATGGGGGAGATATCAGCCGCTGTTTTTACGGGTTTTCTGTTTCCAAGATAAATGGGAAGGGCGGCAAGTAATATAGTTCCCAAAAAAATAGCTGGGTGGAATGTGGCCGTAACCTGGTCTGCTTTAAGTCCCAGGGCCTGGGAGGCCGCAGGTATCAGGAAAAAGGAGCTGACAAAGGAGATGAAAAGTCCTGCAGACATCCCCGAGATACCTACCCATAATATTTTTAAATTTAAAAAACGCTTCAGCTGCTTTTTTGTCATTCCAAGGGTGAGAAGCAGTCCGAAATAACGGATGTTTCCCTGAACGGAAAGGTAGAGGATATTGTGGATCAGCAGGTAAGCGGAAAGGCAGGTGACAACTGATATAAAAATAAGTCCTGTGAGAACAGAGACGGATTTTCCCTTATAACCGGAAAAAGCCAGTGACTGCCGTATGGAAAGATTTAGTTCCTTATTTAGACGCTCCTGCTCCTTTTTTGTGATGATGAAATTTTTAAATTTCAGATAGAGTATACCGTAACGTTCCGTTTTGTAACCTGACGAATCCAAAAATGCTTTGGACACATAAAAGTCTTTTGGGCCATATCCCTCCCAGATACCTGAGATTACAAACTCTTTTGTGTATTCCCCGGAAAGGTCTGCGTAGGTTAATGAAAAGGAATCCCCCAGGGTGAGATTATCCATGCCGCAGTCTTCCAAAGCTTTTTTTGTCACCATAAGTTCATTTTCCTTTTCCGGGTATCTGCCTTTAAGGGAGGTTCTGGCAGGTGCCGCCTGCAGATTCCAGAAAACCGGGTCCGCATAGATAAAAGCATAGTGGAGATTTTCAGATTTCTCTGATTTTATGGGGTAGCCTGCATAACATGTACTGCCCAGGGATAGGACGTTTTTAAAATTTTCACATATTTTCCGTTGTTTTTCCGTGTATCCGTTCATGACGGAGGCATCGTGGTCACTTCCCTGAAGTCTTAAATCCTGGCGTTTCTGCATTTTTAAGTATGTGCTGCCCAGGGTAAAAACGCTAAAAAGCATAAAGGTGGAGAGAAATATGGCAATTCCCAGGATAATATATTTTTTTCCGCTGTTTTTTAAGGTGTGTTTTGCCATTCTATTTACTATTTTCTGATTATGATTCATCAGCATTCATTTCCCCTCCTTTCACAATTTTTCCGTCTTCAATCTGAACAATTCTGTCTGCAAGCTGGGCAATATCGTAGTCATGGGTAATTAAAAGAATCGTCTGTTCATAGAGTTTTGCTGCGGTTTTTAGCAGCCCCATAACATCGTGGCTGGCGGCAGTGTCTAAATTTCCTGTGGGTTCGTCCGCCAGGATAATACCAGGTTTTGATGCCACTGCCCTTGCAATGGCTACACGCTGCTGCTGGCCCCCGGAGAGAGTTCCCGGAAGGGCGTCCGTTTTTTCTTCCAACTGCAGGAGGGAGAGGATATCCCGAATAAATTCCCTGTCGGGTTTTCCGCCGTCCAGCTCCACCGGGAGGGTTATATTTTCATATACATTTAAGTCTGGTACCAGATTGTAATTCTGAAAAATAAATCCGATTTTTCTTCTTCGGAATACCGCAAGCTCCTCCCGGTTCATCTGGGACAGATGAATATTGTCCACGCAGATATCTCCTGCGGTGGGGGTATCTAATCCTCCGATTAAATGTAGGAGGGTGCTTTTCCCGCTTCCGGATTTTCCGATAATGGAGACAAATTCCCTCTCTTTTACGGAAAAATCCACACCGTCTAAGGCTTTTACCCTGTGTTCTCCCAGTTGGTAATATTTTTTTAAGCCAGTTGTCCTTACCATGATATTGTTCATTGTTTTTCCTTTCTTTGTGAAAATATCTTTTTTTTGTGGTACATATACAAAGATATCAGAGAAAAATCACAAACCGTTCACAAAAACAGAATATCACAACATTGTGATAATTGTAAATTTTAGACATTGTGCTGATTATAAAGTTTTATATTGACAAGGGGGATTAATTCTAGTAACATTAACAGCGTTGATACAATCTTACATATATTAAGCTGTAAGCAGGGCAGGAAGCTCTAAAACAGCAAGGAGGAAATGGATTATGAAAAGAAAATCTTTAAAATTTTTTGCATGTGCGGCAATTATGGCAATGACATTGTCTGTTGCAGGATGCGGCGGATCTGACGATAAGGCTAAGACAGCTGAGACAGGAGCTAAGACAGAGGCAGCAGATGATACAAAAGCAGAGGCAGATGCGGCAGACGACAGTGCAGATCAGGCAGACGATGCAGGCAGTGATGTGGAAACTTCCACTACATTGGAAGAATTATACAATGATCCCAGTGTAAAATCTACTATGGATACTGCATTTGGAGCAATGGCAGCAGACGGTATGTCTGTAGATTTTGAAGCCAGCGGAAATGAACTGGCTATCATTATTAAAATTGAGGACAGTTCCATGATTGTAGACGGAATGGGAGAGGCATTAGGAGCAGCATTAGACCAGCAGGCAGATACATTGAAGGCTCAGGTAAAGACATTTGACGATGCAGTGGGACAGGCAGGCGCTTGTACAGTTACCATGCGTTACCTTGACCCGGAGGGAAATGTGCTTGTAGAGAAATCTTATAAAGCAGAATAGACAGGGGTATCACCTGTATGAGAAGAGATGAATCAAAGAGGATTCGTCTCTTCTTTTTATGTGCCCCCGGAAGGATTGTTCCTATCCGGTTTTGTTTGGAAGGTAGATTAGAAATTCCGAGCCTTCCCCCGGCTGTGACTGCACCTGGATATAGCCTTTTTGCAGGGTTATGATTTTCCTGGCCAGGTAAAGCCCCACGCCGATACCCTCTGTGTCATGGACTTCCGGCTCTCTGTAAAACCTGGTGAAAATTTGTGCCTGGCGGTTTTTTGCAATGCCTTTCCCTGTATCTTTCACAGAAATTTTTGTGTATATCTCCTGTTTTTTTACGGAGATAAAAATATTCCCACCCCTTGGCGTGTATTTTACACTGTTGTCCAATACATTAAAAATGGCTTCCTCTGTCCATTTTCTGTCATGGCTTACCACAATGTCTTCCCCGCATTCTGCAGAGAGTGTAATTTCTCTCTGTTCCGCTTTGGGCACAATGGCGGAGATGGCCTTCTGCAAAGTGAAAAAAAGATGTTCCGGTTTCTGATGGATTTCCATAATTCCTGTTTCAAGCCTGGACATTTTTATCATGCTTTCCATAAGAAAGTCCAATTTCTCCGTCTGGAGTTTTATGCTTTCTAAAAATTCTCTGATTCTTTTTGGGTCAGTTTCCCCCTCCGCTACTTCTATATACAGTTTGATATTTGCCACGGGAGTTTTTGTCTGGTGGGAGATATCGGAAATCAGTTCTTTTATTTTTTTCTGCTCAATCTTCGCCGACTCATTTTTCTGCTTCCAGATACGGCTTAGGTGAAGAAGTTTATTCTCGGTTCTGCCTTTTAAGGTGTCTTTTGGAATATCATTTTTACTGAGTTCTTTTCCGTCCATTAAGTCGTTTAGCGACTGTTCCAGCCAGCTGTGGTATCCATAGATATCCCTGTATAGCTGCCACAGTTTGTATCCCAAAAAAAGGATGACGGCGGCGCATATGAAAATTATTATTCTCTCAGCCATTGGTATCCCATCCCATACACATTTGAAATATATTTGTGTTCCCCGTTTTCAATTTTTTTCCGCAGCCTGTTGATATTTACCGCCAGGGCGTGCTTGTCTACAAACTGACCGTTTTGGTCCCAGATTTGTTCTAACAGCAGGGAATATGTGAGTAATTGCCCTCTGTTTTGTATCAGCACAGAGAGAAGGCGAAATTCCGTGGGGGTGAAAATACATTCTTTTCCCCCTGTTTCAGCTTTTGCCCTTTGAAAATCAATTTTTAAATATCCGTCATCATACAGATGTTCATTTGGGGATTCCCTGTTTAAAATTACTTCCAGTTTCTTTATCAGAACTTTTATGGAAAAAGGTTTTGTGATGTAATCCTGGGCGCCCAGGTCATAGCCCTTTAGCATGTCCTCCTCCAAATCACGGGCAGTTAAGAATATAAGGGGCACCTCCCTGTTTTGGGATTTTAACCACTGGCAGAAGGAAAATCCTTCCCCGTCCGGGAGGTTTACATCTAACAGGATAAGGTCTGTATCCTGCTCTGCCTCAAGTTTTTTTCCTTCGGATAAGGAGAAGGCTTTAAAAACCTGATATTGCTCTTTTTCCAGGGCATAGGAAATGCCGCTGTTTAATTCCCTGTCGTCTTCTATGAGTAATATTTTTTTCATGGCACATTCCACTTTCATACAGATGTATTGTTTGCTGTTACCATAGTAGCACAATTTTTCATTTAATACAATTTAGGGAACCTGTCGGCATCTATCTTGTTAATTCTTTACATTTTCCGTATAATAAGTCTAACCCTTACCGTTCATGCACAGGGAGAGGGGAAGGTAATGAAATACCGGGAGGTGGGAATAAATGCGGATATTGCTTGTTGAGGATGAAAAGAGGATGGCTGAGGCGCTTTCTGAAATTCTTCGACAGGAGAAATATGAAGTGGACTGTTTTGCTGACGGCCTGACGGGGCTTGCCGCAGGGGAAAGCGGAATTTATGATATTATAATTCTCGATGTGATGCTGCCGGAAATGAATGGATTTGAACTTGTGAAAAGGCTTCGGCAAAAAAGAATCCAAACTCCTGTTTTAATGCTCACGGCAAAAAGTGAGCTTGAGGATAAAGTTACAGGGCTTGACTGCGGAGCGGATGATTACCTCACCAAGCCTTTTATGACAAAAGAATTGCTGGCAAGGCTTAGGGCCCTTGGCAGGAGGAATATCGCTACACCGGACAAAACCCTTGCCTTTGGGGATATTTCCCTTGACTTGGACAATGCAACACTCTGCTGCACTCAGAACGGGGAAAGTGTCAGGCTTAGTGAGAAGGAATATCGGATACTGGAATATCTCATTGCCAACTCGGGACAGATTCTCTCCCGGGAACAGCTTGCAGTGAAGATATGGGGATTTGAATGTGAAGCGGAATATAACAATGTAGAGGTGTATATGTCCTTTACCAGAAAAAAATTATCTTTTGTGGGGGCGAAGACCCAAATTAAGGCAGTCCGGGGTATGGGATATGAATTAAGGTGTGATTATGTTTAAGAAATCCAGAAGAAAAATTGTTGCGTCCATTATGTCTGTGCTTGTGGCGCTGTGGGTTGGGACTCTCGCAGTCATCTATTCCTGCAGCTATTTTGAAATGGAGAAACAAAACAGGGGGATGTTAAGGGAACACGCTTTTCGGTATGCCCTGTCCCAGCCGGAGGTTGTGCCTCCTCCTGCAAAGCCAAAGCCGGAATTTGGAAATCCCCGTTATTCCGATATGCCCTTGTTTTGGCTTTCCACATTTTATACAGTTGCAATGACTTATGAGGGGGAAATCATTGAAATAAGAAATCCACAGCAAAAGCTGCACAGCAATGAAGAGCTGGAAAGCCTTGCCGGTGAAATCCTATCCGGGGGCACAACAGCAGGGGTAAAAAACAACCTAGTTTATTATGTTTTGGATAAAGGCGGATATATGCTTTTTACTTTTAAGGACAATACGGTGATCAACGAGAGTATGAATACTTTGTTTCGGTATACCCTGATTTTTGGCGGGGCTGCCATTGCGGCCCTTTTTTTCCTTGCGGTTTATCTTGCAAAACGAATCGTAATGCCTTTAGAAGAGAGCTACAGGAAGCAAAGACAGTTTATCTCCGATGCGGGACATGAATTGAAAACGCCCATTGCAGTTGTAAATGCAAATGCCGAACTATTGTCAAGGGAATATGGGGAAAATCAATGGGTTTGTAACATCCAGTATGAGAATGGGCGAATGGGAGCTCTTGTGGGCCAGCTTTTAGAACTTGCCAGAACAGAAAATGTCTCTGCACCTAAAGAAAGGCTGGATTTTAGCCGTCTTGTGACGGGAGAAGCACTTCCCTTTGAAAGCGCTGCATTTGAAAAAGAACTGAAATTTCATTACAATATAGAAGAATCCCTATATGTTTTCGGCAACGGCAATCAGTTAAAGCAGGTGGTATCTATTCTTTTAGACAATGCAGTTTCCCACAGTGAAAGAGGAGGGGAGATCAGCTGCTCGCTTAAAAGGGAACGCAATCTAGTAAAACTGTCTGTTATAAATAAGGGAGAGGAAATATCCCCGGAGCAGATGGAGAATCTTTTTGAACGCTTTTACCGCAGGGATAGGGCAAGAAACAGCCAAGGGGGACATTATGGTTTGGGGCTTGCGATTGCAAAGGCGGTGGTCACGGCACAGGGCGGAGACATTAAGGCTGTCTGCCGGGACGGAAAAGTAAAGTTTGTGGTTTCCCTCCCCTATAGAAAATAATTGGCAGTTTTCAATAAAAGTTCAATCTTCCTTTTGTACAATGACGAAGTCAAAGTACAGGAGGATTTTTTTTGCACATACCTGTTTAATTGAGAAAGGAGTGGAAGATTTATGAAATACCGGCATGAGTGGAAATTCAGGATTCATTACGCTGATATGCTGATTCTCCGCCACAGGCTTTTGGCGGTGGCGAAACATGATATCCATGCCACAGAGGGGAAGTATATGGTACGCAGCTTATATTTTGACGATGTTTCAGATAAAGCACTTCGTGATAAAATCAACGGCGTTTCTGTCCGTGAAAAATTCAGAATCCGATATTATGATAATAACCAGGAAGTGATTCATCTTGAAAAGAAAAGCAAGGTAAAGGACTTATGTTTAAAAGAACAAGCGCCTCTTACCAAAGGCCAGGCGGGGGATATTGCGGAGGGTAAGTTTGATTGGATGAAGGAGAGCAGCCATCCCCTTGTGTTAGAACTTTTCCGTAAAATTTGTCTTGGTTTACGGCCAAAGATAATTGTGGATTATACGAGAGAGCCTTATGTCTTTCCTGCCGGGAATGTCCGTGTCACCATAGACTACAATATCAGAACGGGACTCAGCTGCAGGGATTTTTTGGATCCCAGCTGTATTACCCTTCCCTCAGGGGATACGCCCATGATTCTTGAGGTAAAGTGGGATGAGTATCTGCCGGATATTATCCGGGATGCAGTCAGGCTTAAAAATTGCCGTCCGGGGGCATTTTCCAAGTACGCAGCCTGCAGAATTTACGGCTGAATCATTTTAAAAGGAGTAGAACCATGACGTTTCAAGATATTTTTAAATCCAGTTTTTTAGAAAATATTACAAGTGTGAGTATTTTGGATATGGCCATTGCCTTGATTCTTTCTTTCGGCATTGGTATGTTTATTTTTCTTGTCTATAAAAAGACCTATCAGGGCGTGATGTATTCGTCCAGTTTCGGCACGACCCTTATTGCCCTTACAATGATAACAACAGTTGTTATTTTGGCGGTGATATCAAATGTGGTGCTTTCCCTGGGGATGGTGGGTGCCCTTTCTATTGTGCGTTTCCGGACTGCCATTAAAGAGCCTCTTGATATCGCCTTTTTGTTTTGGGCGATTGCGGTAGGTATTGTTTTGGCGGCAGGAATGATTCCGCTGGCAGTTATCGGCAGTGTTATTATCGGAACCATGCTTCTAATATTTGTAAATAAAAAGTCTCACTGCAATCCCTATATCCTGGTTCTATCCTGCCAGGATTCCGAAGCTGAAAAAAGGGCAGAAGATTATCTTTTACAAGAGGTTCGGAAATGTATGGTTAAGAGCAAGACAGCACAAAAGGGCATGATTGAGCTTAATATGGAAATCCGTATGAAAAATGATAATACTGACTTTATCAATATTCTATCAGATATGCAGGGGATCCACAGCGCTGTGCTTGTGAGCTACAACGGAGAATATATGGGCTGAGGAGGAATTATGTCAACGCATAAATGTATTGATCAGGTATGCTGTGCTGTGCTGGCTTTAACTTTGCTTCTTACCATTTTATTTATGAACGCAGAGAGATTTGGCGTTGAAAAAGTTTCCTCCATAATGGAATATGAAAATAAACTTTTTGATACTTCCAGGGTGCACACCATTGATATTATTATGGAGGATTGGGAAACATTTGCCGCAGACTGCAAAAGTGAGGAGTATTATGCCTGTAGTCTTATGATTGATAACGAAGCCTGCAAAAACGCAGCCATTAGGGGGAAAGGAAACACTTCCCTTACCCAGGTGGAAGCGTACGGTAATAACCGGTACAGTTTTAAAATTGAGTTCGACCATTATGACAGTACAAAAAGTTATTATGGATTGGATAAACTATGCCTGAATAATATTATTCAGGATAATACCTATATGAAAGACTATCTGGCGTACCAGATGATGGGGGAGATGGGGGCTGCATCCCCCCTTTGCAGCTATGTTTATATTACTGTAAACGGCCGGGACTGGGGACTTTACCTTGCGGTAGAGGGGGTGGAAGAATCCTTTCTTCAGCGAAATTACGGCAGTAATTACGGGGAACTCTATAAACCGGACGCCATGAAAATTCTCAGGGAAAAAGTGGATGGAGAAAAGCCGGATGATAGGATGCCCCCTGCAGCAGGTGACGGCACCAATTTTAAAGATAAACCCGGCGGGAAATTTCCAGGGGGAGGCATGGGAGATTCCAGGGATGATGTGCTGCTTAAGTACACGGATGATGATATGGAAAGTTATTCCAATATCTTTGACAATGCCAAAACAGAGGTTACCGCCAGTGATAAAAGAAGGCTTATAAATGCCCTGAAAAATTTAAGCAGCGGGCGGGAATTGGAGAAAACCGTTGATATGGAAGCCGTAACCCGCTACTTTGTGGTTCACAATTTCCTTCTGAACTTTGACAGCTATACAGGGTCTATGATTCACAATTACTATCTCTACGAAGAAGATGGACAGATGGAAATGATTCCCTGGGATTACAATCTTTCCTTCGGAGGGTTCCAGTCAATGGACAGTGCTAAAAATCTTGTAAATTATCCCATAGACTCGCCTGTATCCGGAGGCAGTGTAAAAGACAGGCCTATGATAGCCTGGATTTTTTCAAATGAAGAATATACAGAAATGTATCATCAGTACTTTCGTGAATTTGTCTCCAAATACTTTGACAGCGGATATTTGGAGGAAATGATAGACAGTGTAAGGGAACTGATTGGACCGTATGTGGAAAAAGACCCAACAAAATTCTGCACATATGACGAATTTGAAACAGGCGTATCCACCCTTCGGAAATTTTGCCTGCTCAGGGGAGAAAGTATCAGAGGCCAGCTTGAAGGTACAATCGGCTCCACAAAGGATACACAAGAAGAGGGAACCTTAATTGCCCCCGGGGATTTGAAAATTTCCGATATGGGTTCCATGGAGCAGGGCATTAAGTACAGCCCAGGCAGAAAAGACGAAAACCTGTTACTTGTTTTGTAACAGGTTTTTTTGTAAAATAAAGATATATCGGAAAATATATTGGCAGCAGTAAGGAATTTTGGCATGGGAAATATTAATATTGATTTTTTCTGTCACACAGACAAGGGAACGTTGTCTAATTAAACAGGAGGTAAAAATCTATGAAGAAAAAAACGAATGAAGAATTACAGGCTTTGGTGAGCAAAGCCACTGCAGGGGATAAAAAAGCCCTTGAAACCCTTGTCACAGGTGTGCAGGACCTTGTATTCAATTTATCCCTGCGGATGTTGGGCACATTTGCAGATGCGGAGGATGCCACACAGGATATCCTTTTGAAAATGATTACCCATCTGTCTTCTTTTAGAGGTGAAAGTTCATTTACAACGTGGGTATTCAGCATTGCGGCGAACCATCTGAAAAATTACAAAAAGCATATGTTCGCCCACTATCCCTTGAGTTTCGAGTATTACGGAGATGACATAGAAAAGGGAAAAATTCAGGATGTGCCGGATTTAACACAGAATGTGGAGAAGGATATATTAGCGGAAGAACTGAAAATGTCCTGTACCAACGTGATGCTGCAGTGCCTGGATGTGGAGAGCAGATGTATTTTTATTTTGGGTACGATGTTTAAGCTTGACAGCCGTATAGCGGGGGATATTTTGGAAATGACCCCGGAAGCGTATCGAAAACGGCTTTCCCGTATACGCAAAAAAATGGCAGACTTTCTCGGACAGTACTGCGGAGAATACGGCAGCGGAAGATGTAAATGTAAAGACAGAGTGAATTATGCAATACAAAGCCATAGGTTAAATCCGCTGCAGCTAGATTATATGACAGCTGCGGAAATCTCGATTCAGACCATGACAGACGTGAAAAATGCTATGGAAGATATTGACGATTTGTCACAGGACTTTTCCTTCTGCAAGCCCTACCAGGCGCCCGAACACACAAAACATATGATACAGGAATTTTTAGATTCCACGCAGCTTTCCATTATCCAGAGATCATAAAGGAGATAACAGATTATGAATACACAGTTAATTATAGATTACTTATCCGCATTGAGCATGAATAACAACCGTGAATTTTATCATGCAAACAAAGACGACTTTAAAAACGCAAATGCCGAATTTGAAGAATTATTGCAGACATTGATGTTGGAAATTGGAAAGTTTGACAGCAGCATTTTGCATAATAATCCCAAAGACCTTACCTTTAAGATTGTAAGGGATACCCGGTTCAGCCATGACAAATCGCCGTATAATCCCGCATTCCGTGCCCATATTTCCTCTCAGGGCAAGCTGCCTGTTCCAGTGGGATATTATCTGATGATTAAGCCCGGCAATCAGTCTTTTTTAGGAGGAGGATTGTTTGCAGACATGTTTAAGGATGCGACGACGATGGTCCGGGATTATATTTCCAAAAATGGTGAAGAATGGGAAAAAATAATACATGAGCCGGAGTTTGAACAATATTTCACTGTACAGGGAACGGCATTAAAGAATGTGCCTGCGGGATATGAGAAAGAACACCCTCAGGCAGAATATCTGAAATTTAAGAGCTGGTATCTGGAATATCCCCTGAAAGACCAGGAATTGACAGATGCAGGAGCATTTATTGCAAAGGCAGCAGAAATTTTCCGAATCATGAAACCTTTTAACGATTACCTGAACAAGGCCCTTGTGGGATTTCAGATGCCAAAGAGGTAAGAAAAATGTGATCTAATTATGTTCTGTACAGTTGGGAGTTCACAGGCATTTCACAATGTCTGTTTCTCCCTTCAATTTTTCAATTCTGTTTTTCATTCAACAGCTTCCTTGAAGCTCTTTTTGCCAAATCCCTTTACAAAAATATTCGTTGCTTTTTTCGACAGAATCCATTACTATTTTTAACATAGAAAGCCGATAAAAAAGAAAAGGAGAAATGGAATGGGGGAAATACAGGAATATAAATGTCCGTGCTGCGGCGGTGGGATTGTCTTTAACAGCAGCGCGCAGAAGATGAAGTGTCCTTATTGTGACACAGAATTTGAGATGGAAACACTGGCAGGTTATGACAGTGAACTGAAAAATGACATGGCAGATGACATGAAGTGGGAGAGTTCTGCGGGGAAGGAGTGGCAGTACGGTGAGGCTGAAGGGCTGCGCACTTATCTGTGCAAGTCCTGCAGCGGTGAAATTGTATGTGATGAGAATGCGGCGGCTCTTTCCTGTCCGTACTGCGGAAATCCTGTTGTTTTGATGGGACAGTTTTCAGGAGCATTGAAACCGGATTATGTGATTCCCTTTAAACTGGATAAAAATGCAGCAAAAGCAGCATTAAAGAGACATTATGAGGGAAAACGCCTGCTTCCTAAAGTGTTTAAAGAAGAGAATCACATTGATGAGGTAAAAGGCGTGTATGTTCCCTTCTGGCTTTTTGATGCCGGTGCTGATGCAAATATACGTTATAAAGCAACGAAGGTCCGTGCATGGAGCGACAGCAAATATGATTATACGGAAACCAGCTTTTTTGCGGTAACGAGAGGCGGAAATATCGCATTTGAGAAAGTTCCGGTGGATGGCTCTACGAAAATGCCGGATGAACTTATGGAATCTATCGAGCCCTTTGATTTTTCAGAGGCGGTGGATTTTAAAACCGCATATCTGGCAGGATATTTGGCGGATAAATATGATGTGGATGCCGGGCAGAGTGTGGAACGTGCAAATACAAGGATTCGCAAGAGCACAGAGGATGCTTTTGGCTCCACGGTAAGGGGGTATACCACGGTTGTCAGGGAAGCAGGAAGTATTCAGTTACATAACGGTAAAATAAAATATGCCCTTTTTCCCGTATGGCTTTTGAATACCACCTGGAAGGGTAAAAATTATCTTTTTGCCATGAATGGGCAGACAGGAAAAATGGTGGGGGATTTGCCCCTGGATAAAGCGGCATACAGCAAATGGCTGTTTGGGCTTACCGGCATCACCAGCGCAGCGGTTTTTGCCGCTTCCTATCTGCTTTGGTTACTGTAAGGGGGAGAGAAGATGAAAAAGAGAAATTTTATCCTAATTTTTGCGTTGATCATAATATTTCTTCCGGTTTTTCCGGTGTTTGCAGCGGAGGATATGCCTAGGCTTGTGGACGAGGCGGATTTGCTGTCGGACAGGGAAGAATCGGCCTTGAGGGACAAATTGGATGAGATAAGTGAGAGGCAGCAGGTGGACTTGGTGGTGGTTACTACGGATTCCCTTGAGGGGAAATCGCCCAGGGAGTTTGCAGACGATTTTTATGACTACAACGGCTATGGTTTTGGGGATGATTATGACGGGGTTTTGTTTCTCATCAGTATGGAGGAACGGGACTGGTATATATCCACGACAGGTTTTGGAATTACGGCAATTACAGATGCAGGGCGGGAATATATATCGGAGAATTTTTTGGAGGATTTAAGTGACGGTGAGTATGGGGCTGCATTTACCACATTTGCAGAATTGTGCGATGCTTTTATCACCCAGGCGAGAGAGGGGCAGCCCTATGATGTGGGGAATCTTCCCAAAGAGCCTTTTCCTTTTGTCATGAATCTTGCCATTGCATTGATAGCAGGGTTTATTCTGTCGTTTATTGTAACCAGTGTGATGAGAGGAAAACTAAAATCTGTGCACAGTCAGCCTATGGCGGACAGCTATATAAAAAGAGACAGTATGCATTTGACAAAACAAAGCGACATGTTTTTGTACAGGCATGTCAACCGAATTAGAAAACCGGAGCATGACGAGTCCAGCTATTCCGGGGGGAGCGTTACCCATACGTCCTCTTCCGGAAGGTCACATGGAGGAGGGGGAGGGAAGTTTTAAAGAAGAGGTATTATGTCGGTACTCCCTGGGAGAACACCCCGCCAGTTTTTTAAACTGCCTGTTAAAATTGGAGAGATTGCTGTACCCGCAGGCAAACGCAATGTCCGCAACAGGTGTATCAGTGGCGGAGAGGGCTTCACATGCGGCGTTTATCCGAAGCTGGGCCAAGTGTTCTATGGCGCCCACACCCACCGCCTTTTTAAAACATCCCATGAAATAGCTTTTGCTTAAGTGCACCAGATCTGCAAGTTCCTCTACGGTTATATTTTTACGAAAATTTTCCATCATATAAAAAAGGGCGGGGCGGATTATTTCGCTGTGGCTTAATCCCTGGGATTTCCGGCGGATAAAAGTGCTGTCCTTAAGAAGCAGCCAGAAGAGCCGCAGCAGTTCACTTTTTAATAACAAATCCGGACTGGGATTGTTTTGGAAAGCACAGGAAAAAATTTCTTCCACGGAGGATTTCAGCCGGGGATAGTCTTTAAAATCCGGGCCGATGGGAATGCGTATCTCTATGTTTCCGTTTATAACGGGACGGATGCATTCTGTAGTGCAGCGGTCATTGCTGTTTGCACCCAGCAGGTAAGGGTGAAACACCAGGGCGTGGTAAATAAGGCTGCTCTCTTCACAGGGGTATGCGGCATGGAGCATATTTGGAGGGAGAAGGAGAATGTCGCCTTTTTCTGCAACAAACCTTTTGTCCTGGCAGATAAATTCGCCCTTTCCCTGCAGTATGTAACCCAGTTCAAATTCACTGTGCCAGTGCATGGGCACATTCATAAACGCATCGGGAAGATGGCATTGGTAATGGCTGTATGGAATAAGCGGCGTGCTGTGCCGCCTTTTTTCTTCTGTTTCTTTGTCCGGCATTTGATTCACTCCTTTTCATTACTTATACATTTTCCATGTGTGCCCTATGGAGATGAAAGTAGTATCGTATCATTTTATCATAGTAATTCAGTAGTAATCTTTTTCTCACAGTAGTATGATACCATTAAATATAAGGTTACGCAATGTGCTTGAAAATTTATAAACAGGAGGAAGACAGATATGAGATTTGAAAAGGATAACGGGGCTTTGGTATTTTATCATCAGGGGGAAAGGGTGCGGATTGAACCTTGGGGAAAAGATTCTTTCCGGGTGCGTTCCACCATGCTTTCTAATTTCACCGGAAATGACTGGGCCTTAACGGAATCTTTGGAAAGCTTTGAGACGGAAATTTTTATAACAGAAGAGGACCATTGGGCTGGGGACGGCTCTATGGATAAAAGAGAGATTGCATCTATTCAAAACGGCAGGATTAGAGCCGTTGTAAATTTTGCAGGGGTTATTTCATTTTATAAAGATGAGAAACTTATACTTCGGGAATATTTCCGGTTTTATGACGGGACTTTATCCAAAGAGAGCAGATGTTTAAAGATAATTAACCGTGAGTGGAAGGGAATTATAGGGGGAAGTGAGTTTTCTCTCAATGTGAAATTTGAGAGTAATGAGGGGGAGAAGATTTTTGGAATGGGCCAGTATCAGCAGCCCTGCATGGAGTTAAAGGGATGCGTGTTAGAGCTGGCACAGAGGAATTCTCAGATTTCCGTACCTTTTGCCCTGTCCTCGTTGGGCTATGGATTTTTATGGAACAATCCTGCAGTGGGGCGTGTGACATTCGGGAAAAATTATTCGGAATGGATTGCAAGGGCAACGAAGGAGATGGATTACTGGATTACCGTTTCCGACACGCCCAAGGGGATTCTTTCCAATTACACGGACGTGACAGGACATGCAGAAATGTTCCCGGAGGATTTGATGGGGTTATGGCAGTGCAAGCTCCGCTACAGAACCCAGGAGGAAGTTTTGTCCGTGGCCCGGCAGTATAAAAAAGAGGGGATAAAGATTGACCAAATTGTGATTGATTTCTTTCACTGGACCCTTCAGGGAGATTGGAAGTTTGACAAAAAATACTGGCCTGACCCGAAAGCTATGGTGGAGGAACTCCATGAGATGGGGATAAGAGTGATTGTGTCTGTGTGGCCTTCCGTGGACAGAAGAAGTGAAAATTTTGGCCCGATGATGGAAAAGGGCCTTTTAATCCGCACGGAACGGGGAGCGGCCCAGACCTATGACTATCAGGGGGACTGTGTGGAAATTGACCCATTTAACCCGGAGACCAGAGAGTATGTGTGGGAAGTATGTAAAAAGAATTACTATGATTATGGAATCGATGCATTCTGGCTGGACAATTCGGAACCGGATTACGGCGTTTACGATTATGAAAATTACCGTTACTGTGAAGGCCCGGCCCTTGCCATCGGTAATATGTATCCCCAAATGTACAGCCGTATTTTTTATGATGAAATGAGCAAATCAGGGAGGGGGACAGTGGTAAATCTTCTCCGCTGCGCCTGGGCAGGCTCCCAAAAATACGGAAATGTCATCTGGTCCGGTGATATTCCAAGCACTTTTGAGGCACTTGAGGACCAGATTCAGTGCGGTTTAAATATGGGGCTGGCGGGAATACCCTGGTGGACTACGGATATTGGAGGATTTATGACAGATGATGTAAACGACCCGGATTTCAGGCAGCTTTTAATCCGATGGTATCAGTTTGCCGTTTATTCTCCGGTGCTGCGCATGCACGGGGACAGAGGGCCTTATAATATACCCACCTTGGATGACAGGGACTGGGGCGGGGGATATCTCCGCACCGGGCAGCCCAATGAGCTTTGGAGCTATGGCGAAGATAATTATAAAATTATGAGGCAGTATTATGATATCCGTATGTCAATGCACGATTATATTAAAAAACTGTATGAGGAAGCCCACGTAAATGGTTCCCCATTGCTTAGAGCCATGTTTTACGAATTCCCGGAGGATGAAAAGTGCTGGGAGGTTACGTCCCAGTATATGTTTGGGGATAAGTATCTGGTTGCCCCGATTCTGCACTTAAATGAGTTTAAACGTGAAGTCTATCTGCCAAAGGGGAAATGGAAATTGACTTCCACAGGTCAGATTTATGACGGGAATGACCTGGTAAGCGTGGATGCTCCGGTGGAGTATATGCCTGTGTTTGAGAAACAATAAAAGCGCAGACAGTTTGATTTTTCCAGGTATCGTGATAATTTTTCCAAATTGGAAGGGCGCTTTGCAGACAGTATTATACTCATAAAAGAAAATTATATCTATTTTAAGATTTGCGCAAGGAGGACAGTGATATGGGAACAATAGATGCAGTAGGGAGAACTCAGCAGAACATATACACTCCGCCAATAACATCCAAAAAGAATACGGAAGCGGCAGTACAGTCCTGGTATGAGGGGTGGGAGGACGCTAATAGGCTGGAAAAACTCAATTCCAGCAGCCAGTATGTGACGGCCGACGGAAAGTCCTATCATATGACAGCAGAGTACGCAGAAGGCGCAACCATGGTATTTCCCAAGGTTAAGGTAACGGTGACAGATGAAAACGGAAATGTCAAAGAGTATCAGGTTGAGGTCAACAAGGTGGACACCGGGAATGCCACGGCAATCGAAATGTTTGCCCTGTGCAGCCATGCAGATACGAAACGGGGCAGGTATAAGGATATTTCCAGTGACACGGCGAGCAGTTGGGATTCCTTGGTGTTTTACCAGGAGACAGCTGTGGAGAATGGGGATATACAGCCTGGCAGTTTGGGGGCGGTGTTTGGGACACAGAAATATAATTGGAGAGATATGGTAGGGAAAGTGGCGGAAACCTATTCGTCAGACGAGGCGGATACCCAGTATCTTCCAGTGGACAGAATGAAAGATTTAATGGATTTTTATTCCCGTTTTGAGGAGAGGCCTGTTGCGTTTGAGGACTGGTTTCATGCGATTCGGGAGTATGAATCTATATCTGTGGTATCTTTGGACAGTGGCATGAATATTTGGATATATGAAAAACAAAAAAAGATGGAATGTTACATGGGAAAGGAGACGCTTTGGAGCAGGGAACTGACAGATGAGGAGTATAAAAAGGCAATGGAAATTGCCTGCAGTCCTTATAAGGCGTATATGAAAGACGATTCTTTCTGGGATGACATTTTATCGGGAAAATGTCAGGTGGAGGAGTATGATTCCTATGTGAAGATGATGAAAATCCAGAATCAGAATGAAAAGATGTTTGACAATTGTCCCAGTAAAGTAAAGGAAGCCTGGATGTACGCAGAGAAAACCGCAGATTTTTATGAATTGAGGGAAAAAGAGTTTATCTCAGAATATATGCGCATGCAGATGGAGCGCATGGAAAAAGGGATGGGGGCTAACCTTTTCGGCACAACTGTGGAATCCGCCGTAAAAATGGCAGGGCATATGATAAAGAGGCTGGAGGAAATGGATATGAGCCAGATGGCAGAGGAGGACAGGAGGATAAAATTGAAAGAGCGGGTGTTTTACTGCCACTTCCTGGAAAAATTAGATTCGGCCCGTAGTTATGATCCAGCCGTGTTGTTGTTAAGAGAAAATTATGCCTAAAATTAAAATATCTCCAAACGGAAAATTACTACGTTTGGAGATATTTCATTGTTTGTCATTTTTCAGTATTTTCGCATTCCAAAACCACAACCTCACAGCTTTCCAGTGTCAAGATGTCTTTCGGAACTCGGCGGTTTTCCATATCCCAGTCTTTCAGATTTGATAAGAGAACCGTTTTTACAGGGAAGTCAAGTTCTAGTTCCACAGTCTCTTTTCCAAAATTTCCTGCAATCATTATCCGCTTTTTTTCGTCCAAACGGTAATATCCCATTACGGTTTCCGTTTCCTCATACACAGGGACAAAACTGCCGTAGGTAAATACTTCACTGTACGCCGGAGATTTCCGCAGTGCCACCAGTTTTCGGTAGTAATTTAAAACGGAGCCAGAATCCTTTTCCTGATTTTCTACATTAATATCTTTGTAATTGGAGTTTATTTTTAACCAGGGAGTGCCGCTGGTAAATCCGGCATTTTCCCCGTCACTCCACTGCATGGGAGTCCTGGCGTTGTCACGGCTCATCTTACTGCAGACTTCTAGTGCATCTTTCTGGGAAAGCCCCGCTGTCCTTGCCAGCTGATACTGGTCTTTTGTGTTGATATCATCAAATTCTTCCACGCTGTTCCAGCGGGCGTTTTCCATACCGATTTCCTGACCCTGATAGATAAAAGGGATTCCCCGAAGAAGAATGCTTACAGTTCCAAGCATTTTACTTCCTGCGGGAGTTCTTGCATATGCCGGTAAAAACCGGGAAACGCCCCTGGGCTCATCATGATTTTCTATAATATTTGCCTCAAAACCGCATGTTTCCACTTCAAGCTGGGAGTTTATCACAGTTTCCCGCCATTTTTTAAAAGTAATATCCGGCGCATCATACCATCCGTGTTCTCCGTTGCTTAAGCTGTGGGCGCTGAAGTCAAAAATGGTGGAAAAATGTCCGTCCTCCCCGATAAACTGATTCAGTTCCCCGTCCTTCATGTTAAATACTTCCGCAACGGTAAAGGCGTCGTATTTCTGGAAAGTGTTTCTTTTTAAATCTTCTAAAAATTCTCCTACACCCTGAACGTTTTCCACCATCCGCCAGCAGCCTGCCATTCCGTCTTCGCCGTCGGGTTTCAAATTGGGAAATTCCAAATCCTTTTTAATGTTAATAATCGCATCAATGCGGAAACCGGCTAAACCCTTGTCAAGCCACCAGTTTACCATATTGTAAAGTTCCTGTCTCAACTTTGGATTTTCCCAGTTTAAATCCGGCTGTTCTTTTGCAAACATGTGAAAGTAATATTTGTCGGTTCCGGGAATGGGTTCCCAGCAGCTTCCACCGAAGTAGGAGCGGTAATTGCTGGGAGGGTTTCCGTTTTTCCCTTTCCGGAAATAAAAGTAATCCCCATATTCTCCGTCCGGCTGGGAGAGGGCTTTCTGGAACCATTCGTGTTTGTCAGAACAGTGGTTGATGACAAGGTCCATTATAATGTGCATATCGCGTTTTTTTGCCTCTGCCAGAAGTTCGTCAAATTCTTCCATAGTTCCAAACTCCCGTGCAATGGCATAATAGTCGGAAATGTCGTAACCCTGGTCTACAAAAGGTGATTTGTATATGGGGGAGAGCCAGATAATATCGATTCCCAGCTTTTTTAAATAATCCAGTTTTGAAATAATTCCCCGCAAGTCTCCTATGCCGTCTCCGTTGGTATCCAAAAAACTTTTGGGATAAATCTGATATGCTGTTTTGTTGTGCCACCATTTTCTTTTCATCGTATAAACCTCTTTCCACATATATTTTTAATCGTTGAGATATCTCCTTAGATGTATTATACTGTGATTATAGATTGTAAAGAGCGGTTTTTCTTGCAGTATTTTTTCATTCTATAACACAATCCTGCTCATTTGGAATTTTAAAGGAGAAGAAATGAAGAAGCTTTATTCCCTGACCCTGGAACAAAAAGAAGATGCAAAACATGGGGAAACCTTTTTTCCGGTGCAAAAATATATGACCCACCTTGACAGGGAATATCCTGTGGTCACTACCCACTGGCATGAGGAGGCGGAACTTACGATGCTCACGAAAGGAAACTGCCTCTATCAGGTTGATCTGGTGGATTATAAGGTGAAGGAGGGGGATATTTTATTTGTCCCGCCTTTGTTTCTTCACGCTATCTCTGTGGAAGCGGAGGAGGAGATTTTGTCGGAAACCTATGTGTTTCACATGAATTTTCTGGGAGGGAACGCCACGGATATCTGTTCCACACGCTATTTAACCCCTGTGATGAACCAGGAATTTTCTATGCCATGCCTGATTACAAAAGAACATCCAGCCTATGTATCCTTGGAAAAGATTTTCCGGCAGATAACCTCCCTGTATGACCAGGAGGTTTTTGGATATGAGCTGGCTTTAAAGTCTCTGTTTTTACAGGCAATGTTTCTTTTGCTTCAATACAGCAGAAAAAATGTTTCTTCTGATGCCAGGGCCTCCTCGGAAAAACTGAAGAACGTGTTGGATTATATTGAACGTCATTACGGGGAGGCAATTTCCGTTTCGGACCTGGCAAGTCTGTGTTATTTTAGCGAATATCATTTTATGCGGTTTTTCAAAAAACACATGAGCATGACCTGTGTGGAATACGTAAATAATCTCCGGCTGGAAAAAGCGGTGGAATTGTTTGAGCAGGGGGAGACATCCATCTTGGAAGTTTCACTGTCGGTGGGATTTCGCAATCTTTCTTATTTTCACAGGGCCTTTAAGAAAAAGTATCACATGACGCCCTTATCTTTTATCAAGGAGCTGCGGCAGCTTTAGAAGATGTTTGGCGTAAAGTGTTTAACCTGGAGTTAATAAAAAATCGGGAAAGTTAATACCTGTTCAATTGTTGTATACCCTATCTGGTGATACAATTAGGGCAACAAAAGCTTTTGTGTCATTCAGATAAAAGGAGAAAACGATTATGCCAATGAACTTGATAATTCAGGAAAAACGAAAAGAATTAGGGCTGACCCAGGAGCAAGTAGCCGAATATCTCAACGTATCAATCCCTGCCGTCAGCAAGTGGGAGAACGGCTCCACGAATCCTGATATTTCCCTTCTTCCACTGTTGGCCCGTTTACTAAAAGTTGATTTAAATACCCTGTTTTGTTTTCAAGAAGATATGACACAACAAGAAATCGAGTATTTTTCCAGAGAAGTTGTGGAAATGGTCCGGAAAAAGGGAATTGCAGCCGGCTTTGAAGGGGCGGAGCAAAAAATCCATGACTATCCCCATAATGAGACTTTACTACATTGCCTTACCTTTCAGCTTGACAACCTGCTTTCTATGTCTGGACTGCCGGATAATGAAAAACACCCATACGAAGTTATACTCCTCAAATGGTACCGCCGTCTTGCAGATAGTAATGACGGCAAAATTCGTAACAGCGCAAACTATATGATGGCAAGCAGATTTATCAAAAACGGTGATTATGAAAAGGCCCAGGAAATATTGGATATCATGCCGGATAAGGGGGATGCGCTCAGCAGCATGGCAGATAAAACAATGCTTCAGGTGAACATCTATCTGTGTCAGGGAGAAACAGAAAAAGCGGTGAAAGACTTGCAGAACGCATTGCTTATAGCCATCAATAAGGTTCAAATGCTGCTCTACAAATTAGTTGATGCGGAACTGGCAGATGATAAGATACAGACGGCAAAGGCCATTGCGGATAAAGCCAGCCAGATGACAGGGCTTTTTGACTTATGGGAATATAATTCTTTTGTGGCTCCCTTACAAATCGCATTCACAGAGAAGAATACGGATAAATGTATCTGCCTTTTAAGAAATATGCTTGCGGCACTGTGCAGGCCATGGGATACGGGCAAATCTCCGCTGTTTTACCGCATTGCAAAAACTTTTGACCCGAAACAAATGCTGCCGGCAATTCTTACTGAAATGGAAAATGAAAGAGATTCAGCATATGCCTTTCTTCAAAACTGCGATGAATTTCAAGAACTAATCTGTGAGTATAAGGCTTTGATGGAAAAATAGATAGTCTGGGTCTTTTCATGTGCGGCCATCTATTTTATAATGAAAAGAAAAAGCCAACAGAAACCCAGGAGAAAACATATGAAATTAACCAATGTTTTAGGACAAAAAGAAATTACCCTTTCCTTTGAAGTATTTCCGCCCAAAGCGGATGCCGATTTTGAGGGTGTGAGGCAGGCGGCCTTTCAGGTGGCAAAACTTTTGCCGGATTATATGAGCGTTACCTACGGCGCTGGGGGCAGTACCAGGGATAATACCCTTTCCCTTGCAGAGAGCATACAGAAAGAATATGGTGTCACTGCCATTGCCCATCTCACCTGTGTAGGCGGGACAAAAGATTCCATTCGGGGAGCGCTTGAGGGGATGAGACAGGCCGGCATTGAAAATGTCCTTGCCCTTCGGGGGGATAAGCCCCAGTGGATGGAGCAGGAACCTTTTACGGATTATCATTATGCCTCAGATTTGGTGGCAGCCATAAAGGAGTTTGGAGGATTTTGTATCGGCGGCGCATGTTATCCTGAGGGCCATCCCGACGCAGCAAATAAAAAAGAGGATATATTAAATCTTAAGAAAAAAGTGGACGCAGGCTGTGAGTTTCTCACCACCCAGATGTTTTTTGACAATAATATCTACTATAATTTTTTGTACAGGGTGAGAAGCGCCGGGATTGATGTCCCGGTTATTCCTGGAATTATGCCCATTACCCGGGCGTCTCAGGTAAAGAATGCCATGCGTCTCTCCGGCTGTAACATGCCGGAGCGGTTTAAAAATATCGTGGACAGATTCGGCACAAACAAAGATGCAATGATGCAGGCTGGGATTATCTACGCCTCGGAACAGATTATTGACTTAATTGCAAATGGTGTCAACAATATTCATATTTACTCTATGAACCATGCAAATGTGGTGAAAGGGATTATGGACAATCTTTCGGAGATTGTTATGGTATGATTATGCGCTATGTTATATTTTCAAGCCCATTGTGCCGATATATACTTAAGAAGCTTACATAACATTTGTTGGAGAAATGGATTTTTCCAACAGGCTCAAATGATCAAGGAGGACGAATTATGAGTTTGATTTCTGATGTTGTATCATCTGCCCAGGCCCAGGCAAACCAGGTAAAAGCAGAGGATACAAAAAACACGGCCAAAAAGTCAAATGTGAAAGGCAAAACCGTAGGCGAGCCAAAACTCAGCGACAAGGCGGCAAAGTATTACGAAGATTTAAAAAAGAAGTATTCCGGCATGGAGTTTATTCTTGTAAGCAGGGACCAGAAAGCCTTTGCCCAGTCACAGGCGGCAAGCTATGCCAATCCGGCCAAAATGGTGGTTCTGATTGATGAGGATAAAATCGAGCGCATGGCCCAGGATGAGAGTTACAGGAAACAGTACGAGGGAATTATTGCCAATGCGGCAAGCGGCATGTCCCAGCTTTCCAAAAGCCTTTCCGGAAATTCCAGCGTGAAGGGATACGGCATGAAGGTCAACGGCAACGGGACAGCGTCTTTTTTTGCCGTGGTTGACAAGTCTTTAGCGGCCCAGAGAAAGCGCATCGAAAAGAGGGCCCAGGAGAAAAAAGAGGCAAAAAAAGCGGAGGAGAAAAAGGCCAAGAAGAAAGAACAGCAGGAGAAGCTGGAAGAATCCTGGAAAAAGGATTCCGGTAAAACGGAAAATATATATGATGAAGATACGGTGACGGTCCAGGCATCCTCCATCGAAGAGCTGTTAAAGAAAATTAATGACGTAACTTTTGAGAGCATGAGCGATTATGCCCGGACAGAGGAGGAGAAAAAAATAGGACAGTCCTTTGATTTTTCCGTTTAAGTTCATCATTTTCTGCAAGTGGTTCAGTATTTGCCATAAAAACATTATTTTAGTACAAAACCTTGAAGATTGATATTATATCATGCTATAATACATGTGCGCGAAATTTGTACACATACTATTGGTGTATGTCTTACACATCAGGGCAAAAACTATTATAATGGCCGGCACATACTGGCCGGAGAACGGAGGAACAAATGGATTTAAATTTAAGACCGGAGAAGGATTGTAAATTTGACGCGGTATCACTGGGGGAAGTTATGCTTCGTCTTGACCCGGGGGAGGGCAGGATTCGTACAGCTAGGTCTTTCCGTGCATGGGAAGGCGGCGGAGAGTACAATGTTGTCAGGGGATTGAGACGATGCTTTGGAATGAAAACCGCTGTGATTACTGCATTTGCTGACAATGAAGTGGGTATGCTGATGGAAGATTTTATCCTTCAGGGGGGAGTGGATACTTCTCTTATCAAGTGGATGAAAACAGACGGAATCGGCAGAGTGTGCCGCAACGGAATCAACTTTACGGAGAGGGGATTTGGTATCCGGGGCGCAGTAGGGTGCTCTGACCGTGCCAATACTGCGATTTCCAAGGCAACGCCAAAAGATTTTGATTTTGATTACATTTTTGGAGAACTGGGAGCCCGGTGGCTACATACGGGGGGGATTTATGCAGCTTTATCGGAACAGTCCTGCGAGACGGTTATCGCAGCTATTAAGGCGGCGAAAAAGTACGGCACCATTGTGTCCTACGATTTAAACTACCGTCCTTCCATGTGGAGCGCCATCGGCGGCCAGGGGAAGGCTCAGGAGGTAAATAAAGAGATTGCCAAGTATGTGGATGTTATGATTGGCAATGAGGAGGATTTTACCGCATGTCTGGGATTTGAAATCGAGGGCAACGACGAGAACTTAAAAGAATTAAATCTGGATGGATACAAAAAGATGATTAACGAAGCCGCAAAAGCTTATCCCAACTTTAAGGCAGTGGCAACCACTTTAAGGGAAGTGAAGACGGCTACCGTAAATGACTGGAGTGCAATCTGCTGGGCGGAGGGCGAAGTCTACAAAGCAAAAGATTACAAAGGACTTGAAATTATGGACCGTGTAGGCGGCGGAGATTCCTTTGCATCGGGCCTTGTTTACGGGCTTATGACCACAGGGGATGCAGAAGTGGCAGTCAACTATGGCGCAGCCCACGGGGCGTTGGCAATGACAACACCGGGAGACACCACAATGGCCAGCAAGAAGGAAGTGGAGGCTATTATGGGAGGCGCAGGCGCCAGAGTCCAAAGATAGTTAAAAATAAAACGGACAGAGGATGTGATATTCCCTGTCCGTTTTTCTATCTTAATTTTTTCCAATTTTTGGGAATTTGTACTGTTTTTTCGACAATATCTGCATATGTCTTGTTCTATGATGTTCTTAACAAGGAAACGGGAGGAGAGCGGACAATGAAAAAAAGGATATTGCTGGAACAGAAACTGTTGTTTGCCAAGGAGCTGGTGCGCAGGCAGAGCACGGCGGAGGATGCAAAGGCGTTTAAAGATATATTGATAATCAATGACCTTTATGTAAAAAAAGGGGAAAGTGATTTTAATCCATTGGAGGAGGACGACAGGGTCCGCAGGGAATATCCAATTATTGAACTGCTTGAGATCTGGAATAAAAATAAAATTTGCAGCGGGGGAAGGCAGGAGTTTGATTTTTTAAACCGGCTGGAAAATGATATGTTTGGAATTTTTGTGGATGTACTCTTAAAACATGGAATGATAAAGGATTATAAGGAGATGGTGGTTGCATAAGTAACCGCCATCTCCTTATAATGGGCAAAATGAATACTGCTTTACAATCTAGTTCTTTTTGACTATAATATAATTAGCTTATTTTTAAGGGGAACTAATATGAGAAAAAAACATATCAGCGCAATAGTGGGAATAGCCGTGGCAGCATCTTTTTTCAGCGGATGCAGTGAAAGGCTGACAGATCCCAGACATCCGGTATCTCTTACAGTGTGGCATTATTATAACGGTTCTCAGCAGGAAGCTTTTCAGGGCCTGGTGGAGGAATTTAATGATACGGCAGGAAAAGAAATGGGCATCCATGTCCAGTCTATGAGCAAAGGGAGCGTAGGGGAGTTAGAGCAGGCAGTTCAGGATTCCATGGAGGGAAAAGTTGGGGCAGATGAAGTGCCGGATATGTTTTCAGCATATGCAGATACGGCGTATCTTATAGAGCAGCAGGGAAAACTTGCCAATATTTCCGACTACATCACAGAGGAAGAGATAGGGGAGTATGTGGATTCCTACATCAAAGAAGGATATATTGCACAGGACGGAGGACTTCGGATATTCCCAGTGGCTAAATCCACGGAGATTTTAATGATAAATCAAACGGACTGGGATGTATTTGCAGAGGAAACAGGGGCTTCCCCAGATGGCTTTTCCACCCTGGAGGGAATCGTAAAGCTGGCAGAGGAGTACTATAACTGGACGGATGGAAAGACCCCGGATGTGGAGGGGGACGGCAAAGCCCTTTACGGCAGGGATTCCATGGCGAATTATTTTGTAATCGGCATGCGCCAGCAGGGAACAGAAATCTTTCAGGTGGAAGAGGGCAAAGTGACGGTGAATGATGATAAAGAGAAAATCCGCCGTCTCTGGGACAACTACTATGTGCCTTATATTAAAGGTTATTTTGCAAGTTACGGTTCCTTCCGTTCCGACGATGTGAAGACAGGGGATTTGCTGGCGTACACAGGGTCAACGGCTTCCGCTATGTATTTTCCGGATCAGATTGAGACCAATGAGGGAAGCAAGCCCATTGAATACAGTGTCATGTCTGCTCCCGTTTTAGAGGGAGGCGAATCCATCGCCATCCAGCAGGGGGCTGGGATTGTCGTGACAAAATCTGAAAAGGCAAGGGAGTATGCTTCGGTGGAGTTTTTGAAGTGGATGACCCAGGCGAAGCCGAATATCAGGTTTGGATGTGAGGCGGGATACCTCCCTGTAAAAAAAGACGCAATTGCCAGGGAAAAGCTGGATGAGGTGATAGGAGATAATCAGGTACAAGTCTCAGACAAAATATATGCATGTCTATCAAATGTGCTGGATCAGTCAGGGCAGATGGAATTGTACGCCTGCCAGAGTTTTGCAGGAGCTTCCGATGCCCGGAAAGTTTTGGAATATTCCCTGTCCGACAAAGCGGTGGAGGACAGAGAGCAGGTAGTGAAGTCTTTGAAGGAAGGGAGCTCTTTGGAGGAAGCCTGTGGCCCGTTCCTCACCGAGGAGTGCTTTGAGGCATGGTATGAATCCTTTGACAAGGCATTGAGAGAGGCCGTTCAGTAATAATTACCTGCAGAAAAATACCAGAGGGGTGAAGCAATGGGTGGACAAAGAAGAACAATGTTTCGTCTGCTGTTGATTCCATTGATATTGATTATTGCGGTGCAAAGTGCCTTTTCCTATGGAATGGTGTTTGTGACCAATACATTTAAAGTATTGAAGGATGATGCTGTAGGCACAATGATGCATACTGTGGACAACCGGAAGGTGATTCTGGAAAATGACATGCTGCAGCGCTGGGCTGCCATCTGTCATGATACAGAGGAGATCAATCTTCAGCTGGAAAAGTATTTTCAGGATTCCGGTATAAATATGGACAAATTTCTTACTTCCGGGCAGTTTCAGGAAGAATATCTGTCGTACATATTTGCGGACTGTGTGGACAAGGCGCAGTATGGAACGGCAACAGGGGTTTTTGTTATTTTGGATAATAATATGAAAAGTTCCGGAAGCTATGAGGGGTTTTATGTGCATCACTCAGATATTTTGTCCAATTCTTCCAACAAAGGGGAACTTTTGATGGAGCGGGGGGACAAGGCGTTGGCCAGGAGTAAAAATATTCCCCTGGATGTATACTGGACTTCAAATTTTGAGATGATGCCTGAGGGAAGCCGTCAGTCAGACGACTTTTTTTATAAGCCTTTAAAAGCCGGGAAAGAGAATCCCGGTGCGGACCCGGTAAATTTAGGTTACTGGTCCCAGTCTTTTGCCCTTGAGGATGCAGAGCGGGATACTTACCGCAGAATTACATATACCGTTCCTTTGGTCTATGAGGATGTGGTGTATGGTGTGATTGGAGTGGAGATTTCTCTTGATTTTCTCAATACCTACTTTAATCTGGAAGAGTTAAGTACAAATGACAACACCGGATATGCGGTGGCCATCCGAAATGCGGATAAGAGTTATACTTTGATTTCCGGAAAGGGAACGCTTTATCAGTTCCTGCAGGAAGGGGAGGTAGAGTTTAGCAAGACAGAATATGACGATTTCTATGAGCTGGTTGTCTCCTCGGGCCTTCGTCTCTGTGCTGTTTCCAGCAGCCTGGACTTATACGGAAGCAATGTTCCTTATGAGAATACAGAGTGGATTCTGGTAGGTGTAAACGCCAGAAAAAATGTTTTTGGATTATACCAGAGAATGTATTATTATATGGGGGTTGCCCTGTTGGCAGGGATGGCTTTCGGCATGGTGATTCTTTATATCGTGCTGAAAAAACTGTTAAGGCCCTTTGGCAATCTCATGAACTGTATTGAGGAGGGAACTGACGGAATCGCAGCTTACAGGAGGTCAAATATTGAGGAGATTGAAAATCTCTACGATGTGATTTCTGATTTAACTACAAGGCAGAAGCTGATAAATGAAAGGCTCTTGGAGGAGAAAGAGCGGTATCGCCTGGCTATGGACGGCAGCGACGATACCTTTATTACCTATGAGTTTAAGACGGCAAGGCTGGAAATACACAACCATCAGATGAAGATAGGGAAAAAGGACTGCAACCGGATTACCGACAGAATTGGATTTTTCAGCAGAGAGGATATCTATTGGGAAGACCAGGAACTGGTGGAAGAACAGTTTGAAAAGATGGACGGGGGATATGATATTGAGTTCCGCCTGAAGTCGGATTCCTGGGAAGGATACCGCTGGCAAAGCCTGAAGGGAACTGTGATAAAGAGAGAGGATGGGGATAATCCACGTCTGGTAGGTACGATTAAAAATATTCATGAGCGCAAGCTTTTTGAGATTGCCCAGCAGAAGAAAGCGGTATATGACACCCTTACAGGGCTTTACTCAAAGGCAGCCGCAGTGGAGCGCATTGTTCAATGCCGCAGAGAGGAATCCTGTGGGACGTTCCTCTACATTCAGGTTCAGTGGAAGAGTGGACTGGACCAGATGTATGGAAGGACCTTTAAGGATTTGATTTTGGAGGAGTTGGGAAACTGGATGCGGGAGTATGCCTCTCTTCCTGCGGATGACAGTGAGATTTATATTATCATGCGGGCGGGGGACAGTGATTTCCTTGCATGGATTCCAGGGACGGATAAAGATGAGGCGAAAGCTTTTGGGGAATATTTAAAGCAGCAGGGCGAAAGTACCTTTAACAGCAGAGAGGAATTGCTTACGGTTAATACTTTCCAAAAGACAGCGGATTCTAACATGGAGGATGTGCAGGGTGCGGTGGAGGATTTGCTCTATGAATATGCGCCCTCACCCATTGTATCTTCCGGTAATGACGTGAAGTCCAACATGCTTTCACTTGTGCTGAATATTTTTGACAAAGGCGGGAAATTTGAAGTTAAAATGGACGTTCTTTTGCGGAAGCTGGGGAATTATTACCGTGCAAAAGATGTGCTGCTGCTGATGATGAACCAGAATTTTTCTACCATTTATCCTGAATATCAATGGCACAGGAACAAAGACCATGCAGATTACGATGAAAAAATACGGTGGAATGAGACGGAACTGGCAAATTATGAGGAGAGTTTAAAGCAGTGCATGGAGGCAGCGTTTGTACCTTCCGGAGAGAGGCAGAGTGTCTTTGAAGGATTGAATTCTTTTATTGGGCAGGGAAGCTGTTTTATTGTACCGCTGGTGGATAATGGAGCTCTCATTGGCTTTTTGTGTCTCCTGGATTTGGAGGAAGAAGAACTGCATGTTACCGAGACGGGAAAAGAGCTGCGTGAAATTGCAAGTATTATACAAAACCGCCTGAATACGGAAAAACATGACGTTGCCAGCAAGGCAAAGACGGAGTTTATGTCGAAAATGTCCCATGAAATTCGGACGCCTATGAACGGCATCATTGGGATGACGGAAATCGCCCTGAAAAGTGGGCAGTCCAAGGAGCGGGTGGAGGATTGTCTCTTGAAAATCCGCAGGTCGTCCCAGAGTTTAATGAAGATTATCAGCCGGATTTTAGATATGTCCAGTATAGAAAATGGCAGGCTGTCCTTGGAGTTAAAGGATTTTGACATGGAAGATATGCTGGAAAATATCAATCAGTTTATTCTGCCCCAGGCTAAGGAGAAGAATTTAGAGTTTGAGATCATCAGCGATTTGCAAAATACCTGTTTGGTGGGAGATGAGACCAGGATGAGTCAGATTCTGACAAATCTTCTGGGGAATGCCATAAAATTTACAGAACCGGGAGGTAAGGTTTCTCTTACAGTGAAAACCATTTCTGTGAAAGGAAAGGCAAATACAATTTATTTTGAAGTTAAAGATAACGGAAGAGGCATCAGCGCAGAGGACCAGAAAAGAATCTTCCATTCCTTTGAACAGGCTTTGGGCAGCAATGAGTCGGCGATGAGTACAGGGGTAGGCCTGGGACTTACTGTGAGCAACCGCTTGGTTCACCTCATGGGCGGGGAGATAGAGCTTGAGAGTAGTCCGGGAAAGGGTAGTATCTTCCGGTTTTCCATCACTTTGAATTTGGGGGAGGAGCCTGAGCAGAAAGAGCCAGGACCTGTTTCTTTTGAGGGATTTCGCGTTCTGGTGGTGGAGGACAATGAGCTGAATGCAGAAATTATATGTGAGCTTTTGGAGGAGAGCAGCTTTACCGTAGATGTGGTGTATGACGGAAAGCAGGCGGTGGACCGTCTGGAAAGTTCCCCGGAGGATACCTATGACGTAGTGCTGATGGACATTATGATGCCTGTCATGGACGGAATGGAGGCCACCAGCGCCCTTCGTCATTCTAAGCGCCAGGATTTAAGGGAGATTCCCATTGTGGCGGTGTCGGCAAACGCTTTTGATGAGGATATGGAAAAGTCCTTGGAGTGCGGCATGAACGGACATTTGTCAAAACCTGTAAATATGGATTTGCTGCTTACAACTTTGGAGGAAATTTTGTTTTAAGTTTATACGGCAGGGAAATAATTTCAATTATTCCTATGATGCAAAATACAATAAGTCCACGATAAGAATGATTCTTAATCGTGGACTTATTTATTGTAGAACATGAAACGGGATAGGGATATCCGTGAAAGGTTTCATGGAGGAAATATCTTAATGGCAAGCTTCCAAGGCCTGAGCCAAATCTCCAATCAAATCTTCTTTGTCCTCTATGCCGCAGCTAATGCGGATTAATTCTGCGGGAACCCCGGCTTCTTTCAACTGTTCATCGTTCATCTGTCTGTGGGTGCTGGTTGCAGGGTTTAAACAGCAGGTTCTGGCGTCCGCTACATGGGTTTCGATAGCGGCAATTTTTAATTCTTTCATAAACGCCTCCGCTGCAGCCCTGCCGCCTTTTAATCCAAAGGATACCACACCGCAGCTTCCCTTGGGAAGATATTTTTTTGCAAGCTCATGGTAGGCGTCCCCCGGCAGGTCGCAGTAGTTCACGTAGGCAACCTTTGGATGCTTAGATAAAAATTCTGCCACAGCCAGTCCGTTCTCACAGTGGCGCTGCATCCTCACGTGAAGGCTCTCTAAGCCCAAGTTTAAGAGAAAGGCGTTTTGAGGGCTCTGGATAGAGCCTAAGTCACGCATAAGCTGGGTGGTACATTTTGTGATAAAAGCTCCCTCCAAACCGAAGCGTTCCACATAAGTCACGCCGTGGTAGCTCTCGTCAGGGGTGCACAGGCCGGGATATTTCTCTGCATGGGCCCCCCAGTCAAATTTTCCGCTGTCCACAATGGCGCCCCCTACCGCTGCACCGTGGCCGTCCATATATTTTGTGGTGGAGTGGGTGACAATGTCTGCACCCCACTCAAAGGGGCGGCAGTTTACAGGGGTTGCAAATGTGTTGTCCACAATCAGGGGAACTCCGTGAGCGTGGGCGGCTTTGGCAAATTTTTCAATGTCTAACACGGTTAGGGCGGGGTTTGCGATGGTCTCCCCGAACATTGCCTTTGTGTTCTCCTGAAAAGCCGCATTTAATTCCTCCTCAGTGGCTGTGGGGGGAACAAATGTCACGTCGATGCCCATGCGCTTCATGGTGACGGCTATGAGATTGTAGGTTCCGCCGTAGATGGAACTGGAAGATACAATATGGTCACCGCATTGGCAGATGTTAAACAGTGCAAAGAAATTGGCAGCCTGTCCGCTGCTGGTGAGCATTGCGGCAGTGCCCCCTTCCATCTGGGCAATTTTGGCAGCCACAAAATCGTTGGTAGGATTTTGAAGTCTTGTGTAAAAATATCCACTGGCTTCCAGGTCAAATAATTTTCCCATATCTTCGCTGGTGTCGTATTTAAAGGTAGTGCTCTGTATAATGGGAATCTGTCGGGGTTCCCCGTTGCCTGGAGTGTAACCTCCCTGGACGCAGGTTGTATTGATTTTCATAATTGTCCTCCTGTAAGTTGTAATATGATTACATCTATTCTAATATAAAAAAGGAAAAAATCAAAGGAAAATAATCGTTTTAAACTTATATTTTCCTGTGTCAAAGTTTTATTTTAATAGACTGTCCCTCCACATGAACGCCCTTTGAGAGTGTCAAGGAGAGTTTTGGTATTTCGGCAAAGTCCAGGGTTTCCCCGTCTCTAAGGTCGGCACCTTCCTGAATGATATAGGCGGAAATGCTGCACATTAAGTCATACACCTGGGAGGGAGGCTCGCTGCTTTCAATAATTTCCACCTCTTCCCTGCCAAAGGATCGCAGGCCGTTGCTCCAGCTGCTTACACCTTTTTCATCCTGGTCTAATCCGATATACACCAAATCCATCAGGGGCAGTTCCTCGTCCTTCATAACCATTGCCCACTGGATAAAGTCTTCCGGCAGTACAACAGTGCCGCAGTTATAGATACCCAAAGCATTGTCAGCTTTCAGACATGCAGAAGCGATTTTAACAAAGAGTTTTCCTGCCTCCAAGGGAGCGGACTCTTTGCTCAATACAACCGTCAGTAAATGGGCTGTATGGTTTTTGGCTGCTGCAAGGGACTTTTCCCTTGTCCTAAAGTTGTTTGCCCAATGCTCTGCTTCCCCTTTGGGAACTTTCATTTCCATTAGGGCAACCGTAACCATCATATCCCCCACCTCAAAAACAGTGGAAGTTTTCTTTTCATTCTCAGGGGCTTTAGGAAAGTGGATTCCCCAATCTTCTTTTAAGGCTGCACGGAAATTTTCTATATCAAACTCCGGTGCAGACAAAAGTATAAAGCCCAAAAACTCCCCTCCGGATTGTCCTTTGGCCTTACCCTGGTCCGCCTCTTCATTGGTACTGTCTCTGGAACATCTGCAGATTTTTTCAACCATTTCCACGGATTTTGCCTGGGCAGTGCCGGGCTCATAGGTCTCCATTTGGCTGTGGATATGGCCGCAGTGGCCCAGGCTATCCCCCTCATAGCCTCCGCAGACAGCCACCTTCCATGAAGATCGTGGTGATTTTTTAAATTTGAAAGTGTAGTAATGCAGGCCGTGGAGATTAAATTCCCCTGCAATTTCAAGATACGCTGGTTTCTTCCCAAGTTTGTCGGGGTGGGAAAGCCACTCTTCCATTACCGCTGTTGCGGCTTTTGCTTGTTCGGTCATCTGTTATCCTCCTGTGTTCTCCATGATATAGATTTTTTTAAATGGAGAATCAATTTTGTCAAAATATTCCTATGCCAGCTTATAATTTGTCTGGTAATCACGGTCTCCGTTCATTTTGTAATAAGGCACTTTAAATTCTGTCTGCCCGTCAACCATCTGTCCGGTTCCTATGTAGGAGTTATAATTTTGAGTTTTATTGTGTATTGTTTTCCCGATAGAGCGGAGAAGAAAAAATATTAGAAGCATATAGAGGCGTATTTGCGATAAAATATTCAGAATATTCAGAATTTTACCCATGTTTTTGTATGTCCTTTCGCATTTATGTTCTTAAATTTTACCATAAATTTCGCCAGTATACAATGAAAATGCCTCTTGAGTTTCCGCAGTTTTGTCCACAGTCCACCAAATAGCCGCGCCAATCATAT
>CAMWKH010000022.1 GCA_947174805.1 uncultured Roseburia sp.
CGGCAAATCGTCGGAAGGCATCTTAAAAATGCTTCGCATTTGCCTTCCTCCTAAACTATTGTAACGCCCCCTCGCCCTTGGCTCGGCGGCAAATCGTCGGAAGGCATCTTAAAAATGCTTCGCATTTGCCTTCCTCCTAAATTCTCTCTGCAATCAAATCCCCCATCTCTTTTGTGCCCACCTGTTTCACAGAGGCTTTTTTTGCCTCCTCCTGGGGCATAATGTCGATGGTGCGGTATCCTTCTTTTAACACCTGTTTTACGGCTCCTTCTATGGCCTCCGCCTCTTTGTCCAGGTCAAAAGAATAACGCAGCATCATAGCCGCACTTAAAATCGTGGCAATGGGGTTTGCAATTCCTTTTCCTGCAATGTCCGGGGCAGAGCCGCCGCTTGGCTCATAGAGTCCGAATTTTGTATCGTTTAAGCTGGCGGAGGATAACATTCCTATGGAGCCTGTCACCATACTTGCCTCGTCAGATAAAATGTCTCCAAACATATTTTCCGTCAGAATCACATCAAACTGCCTGGGGTCTTTTACAAGCTGCATGGCGCAGTTATCCACCAGCATGTGCTCATATGTAACTTCCGGGTAATCTTTTGCCACCTCTTCCACAATCTTTCTCCAAAGCCTGGAAGAGTCCAGCACATTTGCCTTATCCACGCTGGTAACTTTTTTCCGGCGCTTCATGGCAATGTCAAATCCCCTCTTTGCAATTCTTCTGATTTCATTTTCGTTATAAGTCAAAGTGTCTTGGGCTGTCATCACCCCGTCCACTTCTTTTGTCTCCCTTGCCCCAAAGTAAAGGCCTCCGGTGAGCTCCCGCATAATCATCATGTCAAAGCCATCCCCGATAATATCATCCCTTAAGGGGCATGCCTCTTTTAACTCTTCATAGAGATAAGCGGGCCGCAAATTGGCAAATAAATTCAGGGATTTTCTTATTTTTAAAAGCCCTGCCTCCGGTCTTTTATCCGGGGGAAGTTTATACCAGGGAGAAGTTGCGGTATTGCCTCCGATAGAGCCCATCAGCACAGCATCGCTGGCTTTTGCCTGCCCGATCGCCTCATCGGTTAAGGGAACTCCCGTGGCATCGATGGAACATCCTCCCATCAATATTTCCTCATATTCAAAGTCATGGTGATACTTTTTTCCCACTGCATCCAGTACTTTTTTTGCTTCCGCTACGATTTCCGGGCCAATCCCGTCGCCGGAAATCACGCCTACATGATAACTCATTCTCATCTTCCTTCCTTCTGGTATTGCTGCTTTCGCAGATTTTCGCCTATTGTTACTATAATATAATAATAAAGGGAAGATTTCAATATAGTTTATCATTATAGTTTTTCATATTTTTTATAAATTTGGGTTATATTGGGAGAATTTGTAGGAAAATTGTACATAGAAAAAACCGGAGGGTGAGAAAGAAAACCCATTCGCTATTATATTTACTATTAAATTTTTTAGGATGTCATCAAAGAACTGCACCGCATTTTGAAGCAAAGCACAAAGGATTCCAGGCTTGTGAAGCCAGAACCATCAAGTCATTTCATCGCTTCCTCCATGGAATCGATTCGTACCTTTTTGATAGTTCAATAAATCCAAAGTCATCTGTCTCGCCTGCTGCACATCCAGCGCAAAAGAGATAACATGTACCAAAAGGAACACCGCAAAGACAGCCAGGACAAAGCTGACCATCTGTTCTATATTGTCTTTGGACAAATTGGTATACCCAAACCCGAACCCCAGCAGCAGTGCTTCCAACAAAATAAGCTGAATCATTTTTCGCACCAGAACCTGCACCAATGTCATTTCTTTTTTGGAATACATCACGCACATAGGGAAAATTCCCAAAAAAGCATAAACTAAAGGGACGAGAAAAGCATCGTATCCAAACCGTTCCTCCGGCCGGTAAATGGTCCCCAGCGCAAAAGTTGAAAGATTAATCAGGGTAACTATGATAAAATATGTGGTACATATTGACTTGAGAAATAACTTAAAACTCATTTTATCCTTCTCCTTTCAGTGTCTTTTTCAAATCAGGTACATATTTTCGGGAAATAATTACCTCCTCACCATTGGAGAGCACCGCCAAGAAACGTCCGTTTAGCGCCGGCCGAATGGAAGTTACTTTCATCAGATTGAGCAATGCTGCCTTGGATATCCGCAAGAAGCTTTTCTTTTTCAGCACCTCTTCCAGCTCGTACACCCGCTGTTTGACCTCATAGGACTGGTCTGCGGTATAAAGAAACGTCCGGTTATCCACAGATTCCACATATAAGATATCACGGATTGCTATCTCATACTGTCTGCCATCCAGACTGCCGGAAAGCCGCCCCTGACGAGATTTGACAAAGGCGGCAATTTCCATTACCTCGTCGCTTATCTCATGGCACTTAATTTCCACCATTTCCGGTTCGCCCCTTGAAATCTTCTTCAGCCTAATTTCCATCATCCTGTAAAAAATATCCTTCCTCTACCTGAAATTCTCCCACGTCCTTTAGATAACAGTCAAAAAATTGAAGGGTAATTTCATTCATTTTTAAAACACACTCCTCCGCGTCCACATCCCCGGTTCCAAGCATATTTGCCAAAAAGGGAGAAAACAGGGGTAAATCCGTATAATTCATATGTCCTGTTCCTGCAATATAGGTACTGTATCCATTTTTCGCATGAGCCAATACCACATTATTTGCATATGGAACCCCCTGCCTGGAAAGCTCTGCCCTGCTCTTGTAATGTTCTTCATTGTCAAAGGATAAGAGCGGTGTATCATAGATATCTTCATTTATTATATCTTTTCCATCCACCACATCTTTAATTTCCCCAAGCATCGTTCCGTCAAAATCCACAACTGCCCCTATATCTTCCCGCTGTCTGCCAATGGTAACTGCTGCGGCACCCCCCAGGGAATGTCCCATAAAGCCGATTTTTCCACCGTCAATCATTGAAATTGCCTGATTCATCCCCTCTCTGTCCTTTTCGGAGACATAAAAACAGTCCGCCAGACTTTGATTTTTGGCAGCCTTTTTTATTTTATCTATAGCAAAACAGGAATCTTCCAGGCGAAGCTTTATCCATTCAGAAGATAAGGCAAAAACCATTTCCTCAGATGCCTCCGTACCGTTGATTTTCTGTATCCCCTGCATAAATTTCCCATCCGATAGAATCAGTTTCCCATACGTATCTTTTGTAAAGAGGGAGTGATAGGGATGCTCAAGGCTCACTACCACATAACCGTGGCTGGCAAGATTCATGTATGTGGATGTGTTGCTCTGGTAATATCCAAAGGCACCGTGGGAAAAAAATACCATCGGATATTTCTCCCCCTGATTTCCTCCCCGGGGATAGAAAAAATAGGCCGGCACTTCCCTTTTGGACTCATCCGTCTCGAAAGACTCCAATCTGCCCTCATCCACTAAAATGGCCTGAGCCATTTCAACCTCATATTGGCCTGTGGCAGGCAGTCCCTCATAATCTGTAAAGAGAAAAGAAGGAATGCTTCCAATTACAAATAGAAGGAGGGAACCCAAGAACGAAAAGACCATGCCTGCAGATTTCTTTTCTTTTTCCCCCTTCTTTTTCATGAAATACAGGACTGCCGCCAGAAAAGCCCTTATTCCCAAAAAGAAAAACAGTATCCCAAAACGCATTCCCAAATCAATTCCTGGCAAGGGAAGCATAACCAGAAAAACAAGAACTTCCCCTCCATTTACAAGCAGTCTGGTAAAAAACCATTCTTTCACAGCCGGCTTTTTTTGTACTGCTAAAAATAGAAAAGCAATTTCAATTACACTTAAAGCACATAATAATAAAATATTCATTTTCTCTCATCCCTTTCCCTGTGATATGCTGACTATACCACTATGGAAAAGGAATGCAAGGATTTGGACAATGAAATGCAAAAAAGCTGTGTGAAATGCATACAGGCGTTTTTTATTGTAATCAGAAATTCATTTCTCGTCAATATATTTAAAGCTATGGTTCCATAAGAAGTTAAGATATGATAAAATTATTTGGGAGGCAAATGCTATGAAAAAACGGATTTTACTCTTAGGGGCCACTGGAACCGTAGGCACAGCCATACACAGACAGATTTCCTTGGAAAAAGATTGGGAAATATGGGGGACGTATTGTTCCTCAAAACAAAAAGACACCTCTTCCATGCTGCGTTTTTCTGTGGAACATCCAGATATAATCCCCTCTGTGTTAAATCAGGTTCGCCCTGATATTGTCATCTCCTCTCTCCGGGGAGATTTTGACAGACAACTTTTCGTCCATGAAAGTATTGCAGACTATCTATCCGCCAACCATGGAAAAATCATCTACATTTCCACCGCCAATGTTTTTGACGGCAGCTGTGAAAAACCTCACTATGAAGATGATACCCGGAATTCAGACAGTGACTATGGCCGTTTTAAGATACAGTGTGAAGATTTACTGAAAAACCGGCTGGGCAGCCATGCCGTAATCTTAAGGATTCCCTTTGTCTGGGGCAAAAACTCCCCCAGGGTTCAGGAAATAAAAGCCGGATGTGAAAAAGGGACGCTTAAGGTTTATACAGAATTTTTCAGCAATCATGCGGCAGATTTGCAGATTGCCCAGACAGTCCGGTGGATAATTGAGACAGATCAGGAGGGAACCTTTCATGTGGGAACTTCTGATGTCATAGATTATCAGGAATTTATAAAGCAGCTGATTCCTGTATTGGGCGAAAAGGAGCCCTGCTTTGTATATCAAAAAGAGCCAGGCGTCATGGCCGTTTTAAGCAGCCGGAAGGACATACCTGACTCTTTAAAGTGGAACAGTGAAAAATTAATTGCCTATTTGAAATAAATTATCGGATAAAAACGATTATCCTCTATCCCTCCTTCAAAAACACATACGTATTCTCCCCAGACAGTTCCTCCCTGTAACAGTATCCCAGCCTGTCAAACCTTTTTGCATCCTCCGGGTATTTGGCGCCTCTCTCCGCCAGATATTTTACCATCTCACCTCTGGCCATTTTTGCCATAGTGCCTTTCTGGATTACCTTTTCCTCCCTCCACTCCCCAAACACGCAGGTCACAAAAATATCACCCTTTTTCAAGTAAGGCTCCACAGATTTGGAATACTCTTTTGATGCAAGATTGAGAATCACAGAATCCTCTTTTGTCAGTTCCCTGTAAATCTCCTCCCCCCAAAATTCATACAAATCCTTACAGCCTCCTGCCTGTGCCTTTGCCTGCATCTCCAAGCGGTAGGGCACCACGCCGTCAAAGGGCTTTAGCACCCCGTAAAATCCAGAAAGAATCCGAAGAGTCTTTTGTATGTAGTCGTGGCTGCTCTGCTCCATAACAGAGGGCGCCATATACTGATACTGAATCCCCTCATAAGAAACCACTGCCGGAGTGAGGCTCTGGCGCAGGTTCATACTGGCAAAACGTGCAAAATTTAAATCTGTCAGCTTGTCATTGCATTTCCACAGCGCCTTTGCCTCCTCTCTGGAAAGAGCTTTTATCCACTTCATCAATGCCTCTGTTTTATCCAAAAACACAGGCATACTTTTCACTTCCAGGGAATCTGTGTCTTTGTTCATTTTTTTCGCAGGTGAAATAATAATTTTCATAGGTTATCCGCCATAAATTCTAATCCACACACCGCACAAGAGCTGTATACTTCATCTGTCTGCTTCGGTTTGCAGCCTCTCATTATGGGTAATCATCACGATGGTCTGAATTTGTTTGGTTTTCTCTGAAGCTTATCATCTAAATCCAGGGTTTTTACCAATACAGGCTCGGCCCCGTAATATTTTATAAGATTATTTGTCTTCTCTCTTTTTTGCAGATTATAGCACAATCCTGCGTTTAAGATTTCATCATCCTCAATAATCAATACTTTACTCATCATTTCTATTTACTCACATACTGCCCCAGCACACTGATAAAAACATCCATGTCAAGCGGCTTTGATATATGGGCATTCATTCCATGTTTTATGGCTGCTTCCTTATCCTCCTCCATGGCATTTGCTGTCATGGCGATAATGGGCAGCTCCTTCACATCCTTTCTGTCCATATTCCTTATGGTTCTTGTGGCCTCATAGCCGTTCATAATAGGCATCTGAACATCCATTAAAACCACGTCATAATAGTTCTCTTCCGATTTCTCCACCATTGCCACAGCGTCGGTTCCATCCGGGGCAGACTCCACCACAAATCCTGCCTCCGTGAGTATAACTTCCGCTATCTCACGGTTTAACTCAATATCCTCCACCAAAAGCACCCGTTTTCCGGAAAAATCCGCTAACGTCCAGGCAGCAGCTTTTTCCTCCTTATCTCCCAGGTTATTGGCGGCAAGAAGGGCGGATTTTAAGTCTGACATAAAGAGGGGTTTCGCACAGAATGCCGTGACGCCTGCATCTTTTGCCTCCTCCTCAATATCCGTCCAATCATAGGCTGTTAAGATAATAATAGGCGCATCCTCCCCCACAGCTTTTCGGATTTTTCTGGCTGTCTCCACGCCGCTGAGCTCCGGCATCTGCCAGTCAATAATATAGGTATGGTAAGAATCTCCCTCGTCATGGGCTACCTGGGCCCGGAACACTGCCTCCCTGCCGGAAGTGGTCCACTCGGAGCGCATGCCAAGCTGGCCTAACATCTTGCTCACGCTGCTGCAGGTGTTGAAATCATCATCCACCACCAGAGACCGCAGGCCGTTAAGTTCCTTAATCTGCTCTGCATTTTTCTTTATATCCTGAAGCTTTAAACTTAGCTCCACAGTAAATTCACTTCCGTTGCCCGGCACACTTGCTACGGAAATCGTTCCGTTCATCATCTCCACAATATTTTTAGTGATTGCCATTCCAAGCCCCGTACCCTGAATGCCGGACTGGGTAACGCTGGTTTCACGCTCAAAGGGTTCAAAGATGTGCTCCACAAATTCCTGGGACATTCCGATCCCGTTGTCTTTAATCACAAAGGCATAATCCCCGTATCCATGGCGGAATGTGGTCTTTTGAATAATACGGAATGTAATGGTTCCTCCTGCAGGGGTATATTTTACCGCATTGCTTAAGAGATTGATAAACACTTGATTCAGTTTTAAGCCATCGGCAATTACATCCTCATTGGCCACCTCAAAGGTATCGATAAACAGCTCAAGCTGTTTTGCCTTTACCTGGGGCTGTATAATATTTACCAGATTGTGCATCATCTCGGAAATATTGCAATCCTGCTCTTTAATCTGCACTTTTCCGCTCTCAATTCTGCTCATATCAAGGATATCATTAATCAGGCTTAAGAGGTGGTTGCTGGAAGATAATACTTTCTGCAGACAGTCTTTCACCTGATCCTGATTTTGGATATGGGTCACAGCAATTGTCGTAAACCCGATAATGGCATTCATAGGCGTGCGGATATCATGGGACATGTTGGAGAGGAATGTTGTCTTTGCCCGGTTGGCGTGCTGGGCCTGCATCAAGGCATCCTGCAGTGCCTGGGTCTGCTCTTTTTGTTTTCTCACGCTCTCCGTAATCTCTTTTGTCACCACCATAACCAAAATGTCATCTGTAATATCATCTCTTGTCATAAGGAATGACTGTCTGACACAAATCTCCCTGTCCAGGGAATCTCTGTACCAGTACTCCACATTTACCTCGGCTTCCCCCTGCTCAAAACATGTGCGCAGATGCTCCACATTAGCGATAGCACAGTAATTCTCCCTGGATTCCTCCAGTACAAACTCTTTCCAGCGCTCCAGCCACTGAGACGCCTTGCAGGGAACCTTAAGCCCAGTACGCTCCACCATGGAAATCTGTTTTCCCTCCAGCATCCTGGTGATATCTTCTTCGATTAAATCCTCTGTAAGATTAAACTCAAAGGTACAGATGGCGTTGGAGGTAATGGCTATCTGATACTGCCTCTCCTTTCGGTTCGCCAAAGACATCTCCGCCTGAATCTTCAGTTCTCTCTCCTTCACATCTGTAATATTCTGACGGCTGAACAAAATTTTACTTGCCCTTCCCTCTTTCCTCTCCAGACACATGATATTCATGTGCTCCCACTCGGGATGGCCGTTTCTCTGCACATGGCACTCATAACGCAAATCCTCGTGGCCCTCCATGGCTTCAATCACAGATTCTTTTTCCAGGAAATCCAAAAGTTCCTTCCGGTCTGGCTCCTCTATCATAATAGAGCACAAATACCCCACAAAATCCTCATAATCTCCGCTGACAGAAATGGAACTTCCCTCTGGTCTTGTGCCGGAGAGATAGTGGTATCTCTCTGTCTCCAAATCCACTATAACAAAACGTGAAAACAGGGTATTGATACCATGAATGATATATCCCATCTCCCGGTTTTCTCTTTCCAGTATCTTCTTTTCCTGTCCCGCCCTAAGAAGCAGGGCGATAATATAAATTACAAAGAGGCCGATAAGCATACCCTCAAGCTGGATTCCCACAATGTTTTCATTTCTTATCATTCTCTGGGTAACATTTTTGGGGAAAGTCTGTACCAGAATATATTGGCTTTCCGCCAGGCTCCTGACACAGATATTGTCCGTTTTGCTGCGGGAATCACAGATGAATGCCCCCTCCCCGCCATATTCAAATATCTCCCTGGCCTCCTTGGAGATATTCTGGTCAATCACCCCGGACGCAAGAAGAATCTCCAGCAAATCACCATTGTGCGTCTCATCATCGGAACTGGCAATTACCATCCCGTCGGAGGTACAAAAATATACGTCTGCCCTCTCCCCGAAATAGGTAGTGGCAAGCATATTTTTTAAATATTCCTCCGCCAGATAAGCCCCCCGGAGTACACCGATAATCTCTCCGTCGCAGCGCACCGGGGCATAAAAACATGCCATTGCCTCGTCAAAAAACCGGGGATCAAATATGATAGAGGTGCCGCTCTCCCCCCGCATGCCTTCTGTATAAAATTCCCGGTCAGCCACATCCACTGTCCGCCCGTCGGAGGCATGGTCCAAGCCTTCACTGTCGGTAAAAATCAACGCATCATACCAGGAGTTTTCTTCCATCTTCTTTAACATCTCCGCCGTAATTTCCGGCTCGGAAAGACTCTCCCCCAAAAAGTAGGCATAGGTACTGATTAACTTTAAGGCATTGTCCATCTCCTCATCGATTCGAGTTGCCGTCTGCCTTGCTGAATCCGAGGCATAATTTTTATTCTGCTCCTCCATTCTTTTGCTGTTTTGCACTGCATACCAGTGAAACAAAACAATAATCGCCAACAGCAGTATAAAAACATATACCATTTCCTGCAGCAGTTTCCTTTTCTCCATCTTTCCCCTCATAGGAAATTTCCTCCTTCTGCACATCCCTTTTCCCCATATTTTAAAAAAAAGTCAATAATATAGAATTATACTATCGACAATCCATGAAATCAATGTTACTTTATAATAAATTTAAAAATTTATAAAAAGAATGGAAAAGAGGAACGTTAATGGCAGAATATCGCATTTTAACCCAGGAGGGAATGGCCAAACGGGGAGAATTTCATACCGTCCACGGCACCATAGAAACTCCTGTATTTATGAACGTGGGAACCGCAGCGGCAATTAAAGGGGCCGTCTCCACAGAAGACTTGGAACAAATCAAAACCCAGGTGGAATTATCAAACACCTATCATCTCCACGTAAGGCCGGGGGATACTTTAATCCACGAGCTGGGAGGGCTTCACAAATTTATGTCCTGGGACAAACCAATTCTCACAGACTCCGGGGGATTTCAGGTATTTTCCCTGGCAGGGCTTCGGAAAATAAAGGAGGAAGGCGTCTATTTCAACTGCCACATTGACGGACACAAAATCTTTATGGGACCGGAGGAGAGTATGCAGATTCAATCCCACCTTGCCTCCACCATCGCCATGGCATTTGACGAATGCCCCAGCAGCGTGGCGGACAGGACATATGTGCAAAATTCCGCTGACCGCACTGCCCGTTGGCTGCGGCGGTGCAAAACCGAAATGGAACGCCTGAATGGCCTTCCCGATACCATCAACAAAGAACAGCTCTTATTTGGTATCAACCAGGGGGCCGTTTACGAGGATATCCGCATTGACCATGCAAAGAGAATCACAGAGATGGATTTGGACGGCTATGCGGTGGGAGGCTTAGCGGTGGGGGAAACCCATGAGGAGATGTACCGGATTTTAGAGGCGGTGGTACCCTATCTTCCAAAGGACAAGCCCACCTACCTCATGGGGGTAGGTACCCCGGCCAATATCTTAGAGGCGGTGGAACGGGGCGTCGACTTCTTCGACTGTGTATATCCTTCCCGGAACGGACGCCACGGCCATGTGTACACCAATCAGGGAAAATTGAATTTATTTAACCAAAAATACCAGAAAGACACAAAACCCATCGAGGAGGGCTGTGCATGCCCTGCCTGCAGGCGTTATTCCCGGGCCTACATCCGTCATCTCTTAAAGGCAAAGGAAATGCTTGGCATGAGGCTTTGCGTGCTGCACAACCTCTACTTTTACAATACCATGATGGAGGAAATACGGGATTCCCTTGACCGGGGATGTTTCCTCTCCTACAAAGAAGAAAAACTCTACGGCATGGGCCAAAACCGGAAAGAATCTTAAAAAAAGCATAAAATCCCTTGCCCATTCTTGACGATTTGTGTACAATGATAAAAGTGAGTTACAAGGAGGAAAAATTATGTCAATTTTATTAAGCCAGACAACGGCCAATGTATCTATGGTGGTTTCACTGATTATACTGTTTGTTTTTATGTATTTTTTCATGATTCGCCCTCAGCAGAAGGAGCAGAAAAAGAAAAATGCCATGTTAGCAGACCTTGCAGTGGGGGACACCATCTTAACCACCAGCGGTTTTTTTGGGGTAGTCATTGACATCTCAGACGACGATACCATTATCGTAGAGTTTGGGAGCAATAAAAACTGCCGGATTCCCATGCAGAAAGCAGCCATCTCTGCCGTTGAAAAACCGGAGACAGCAGAAAAATAAAAAAAACCAAAAAAACCTCCCGGCAGTGAAAATGCCCGGAGGTTTTTTATAAGCCACATTACTGCATGGAATAATAATATCCTTTCAGGGCCATGAGCTCTTCATGGTTTCCCTGTTCCTTTATCTCCCCGTCCATAATGTAGAGTATCCTGTCCGCATTCCGTATGGTTGACAGCCGGTGGGCAACAATAAACGCCGTCTTTTCAGCAAGAATCGTATCCAGCGCCTCTTTGATCAGCTGCTCCGTCTCCGTGTCAATAGAACTTGTAGCCTCGTCTAAAATAATGACAGAGGGATTTTTTAGTACAATCCTAGCAAAACTAATGAGCTGCTTTTCCCCGGCAGACAATCCCTGCCCCCTCTCATCCAGCATGTGATAATACCCGTCCTTCATCTGCAGAATGTGCTCCTGTGCATGAATCAGCTCTGCCGCCTCCATACACTCCCGGTCTGTGGCATCCGGCCTGCCGTAACGGATATTTTCCAAAATCGTCCCCTTAAAAATAAAAGGGTCCTGCATCAATACCCCCACTTCCTTCCGCAGAGAGTGAAGGGACACCTGTTTCACATTCATTCCGTCAATTTTTACCTCCCCGCAGGTGACGTCATAAAATCGGGTCAATAAGTTTATAATCGTGGTTTTTCCCACCCCGGTAGGCCCTACAAGGGCAATCGTTTCCCCGGGTTTCACATGAAGATTAAAATCTGTCAATACCGGGATACCCTCCTCATACTGAAAGGTAACATGATTAAAATCCACTTTTCCCTTGATATGGGATAGATTCCTGGCATTTTCCTCCTCAGGTATCTCCAGGGGATAATCAATGGTGTCAAATACCTGCTCCAAATTGGAACTCACCTGGGCAAGCTGCTGGATAATATAAGCTATCTGGGTTAATGGCCCTGAAAACAGGCTCATATAACTGGTAAATACAACCACCGTCCCGGCATCCATCCCGGCATTTCCCTTTAAAATCAAAAGCAGCGCCAGCCCATATAACAAAAGTGTACCCAGATTCCAGAAAAGTTCCACAATGGGAGTGTTGAGCTGGATGCGCCTTACTATGCGAAGCCAGGTATCCACGCTGGTCTGATGGATTTCTTTATAAATTTCCCTGTTAAGCTCAGAGCGGTTATAACTTTTTACGATCTTCTCCCCCATAATCGTCTCCACTAAGAAAGCCGTACGGTTGGCCATTTTTGCTCTGTGGCGGGGAAAGATTTTTCCAACGCAGTGCCTCAGGTAAAAAACACATGCCATCATAGGCAGCACGGTGAGGAACACTGCCCCGGTCAGAGCGAGGGAAATGGACAGCATGAAAAAGGTAACGATAAAAATTTTAGCGATATAAACCAGAAGCTGCACCAGATAATTTGCAAAAAAATTGGCCAGGTCATTTATATAGTCTGTCACCCGGATTACAATTTTCCCGTCGGGACGGGAATCAAAATAATCAAAGGGGAGTCTCTGGAGTTTATAAAAGATATCCTGCCGGATGGAGGCTATCACTCCCTGGCCCATAATTCCCGACAGGAGCTGATGCACAAAGGTTATCCCGATATCCAAAAGCACAAGAAACACCATAACGCTTACCACAAGGGCAAGCATTCGGTAATCTTCCCTCACCACCACCACATTTATAATCTGCTTTAGCAGCAGGGGGGATACCATGGAAATTCCGGCGGAAAACAGCATCAAAGATACGGCAAGAATCACTGTCTTTTTAAAAGGGCAGATATACCGAAACACCTTTAAAAGCTGTTTTACATCTATTTTTTTCATCACAATCTCATCTTCAAAATATGTATTTCTCTTAGCCATTACAGATCTTCCTCCCCTTCTTTGTCTATGAATTCCCTGTCCCTTGCCTTTTGTATTTGATACACTTTTGCAAAATGGCCTTTGAGCGCCATAAGTTCCTCAAAGGTTCCTCTCTCTTTTATCTCCCCCTCCTGCATATATAAAATCTCATCGCAGTTTTCCACGGAAGAGAGCCGATGGGCAGAAATAATTATAGTTTTTCCGGGATAATAGCGATTGATATCCGAAAGGAGATTTTTTTCCGTGTTCATGTCCAGGGCACTTGTGGAATCGTCAAAAACCAGAACAGGGGCATTTTTGAGAAGGGCTCTTGCAATGGAAACCCGCTGTTTCTGTCCTCCTGAAATCCCAAACCCCCGCTCCCCCACAATGGTGTCGTAACCATCGGAAAGCCCTTGGATAAACCCATGGGCCTGGGCGTGTCTTGCCGCCGTAACTACCTGCTCTTCCCCCACCTCCGGTTTCCCGTAAGCGATATTGGAATCTATGGTATTGGAGAACAGGAAAACATCCTGGAACACGTAAGAAAAACATTCCCGAAGGGAGGACAACTCATACTCTTTTACATTTCTTCCGTTTAACAGAATACTCCCTTCTGTCACATCAAAAATCCGAACCAGAGATTCCATCAAAACACTTTTCCCACAACCCGTCTCCCCCACAATTCCCAGCTTTTTGCCATAGGGTATGGACACGGAGATATCTTTCAATATAGGCTCTCCATTTAAAGTAAGCCCTGCATGGCAAAGTTCAATATCTGCCCTCTTCTCCTCCACCTTTTTCTCCCCATCCAAAATCCGGGAAGGCTTCTCCATAAACTGCATCATTTTCTGCCCTGACACAAGCTGCTGCTGCATCTGAAACAGAGCGCTGTTAATCTGGGTGATGTAATCCATGATTTTTAATACATAGCTGGTACACGCCGCCAGATATCCCACCCGGATATCCCCCCGGATCACAAGCACTGCCCCCACTGCCACGCTGCCCACATAGGCAAGCTGTTTAATGGAGGAGAACACCACCTCAAAACCGGCTAATAGTTTTGCCAGACGGATGCAGGAATTTTTAAGCTTTTCATTGGTTTGGTCAAATTTTTCCTCCTCCAGCCTTTCATTGGTAAAAGAACGCACCAGGCGGACGGCCTCTATATTTTCCTGTACCGTTAAATTCATGGCAGAAATATTCCCCCGGGTAACTCCATAAGCCTCCCATGCCAGCTTGCGGAATTTCATAAGCGCTGCGGCAAACACCGGCATGAAGCACACCGAAAAAGCCAAAAGCCAGGGATGGATGCCTGCCAGAAAAACGGCACTTGCAATAAGCACAAATACACTGTCCAAGATAAGGGGCAGGATACGGCTGAATAAGTCCTTAAACATAATGGTATCCCCATTCAAAATAGTCAAAAGCTCTCCTGTGTTATACTCTCCGATTAAGGCACTGTCCAGGGTGAGCAGTTTATCAAAGGTCTTCATCCTCAAATCCGTCTCAAGCCGCAATCCAAGTTTTTCATTCCACAGGTTTTTCCCATATACAAAAAGGATACGCAGGGAAAGAAAAAGCATTAAGAGAACCGCCAGGCTTCTAAACAGAGCAAAACTCTGCACTTCCCCATATTTCCCGCTGAGGAGAAAAGAAAAGATTCCCCTGCCATCCGGCACATTCCGGCAGATCACATAGTCAATAAACATCTCTGAAATCATAGGTATCATAAGGTCAGCTGTGAGAGCGGCAAAACTGATTAGCTGAAAGAAAATAGCAGCAGGCAGATATTTCTTCCAGTGGCCAAGTCCAAATTTAAATACATCCATAATAAAAACTCCCCTCATATGTGCGAAATCCAGTGTATGTTTAAATAAACATAAAATATTTTAGTTTCTTTTATTATAACAAACTATTGGCCATATGAAAAGAGAATTGTGCTTTCCATTAAGGTATGTTACTATAATTGAAAAAGAACCGACGTGTATTGCGATAGGCAGGAGAACCCTATGGAATTTCAGAAAATCAGTTCCCCCTCCCTGCGGGAACTATTTGTAAACCAATTTGAAGAACTGATATTATCAGGAAAACTGAAAATCGGAGAAAAACTTCCCCCGGAACGGCAGCTTGCAGAGGAAATGCAGGTAAGCCGGGCCGTGGTAAACAGCGGCATCCGTGAATTAGAAAAAAAAGGTTTTCTCACAGTAAAATCAAGAAGCGGCACCTTCGTTGCGGATTACCGGCAAAAAGGCACCATTGATACCCTTTTGGCCATTATGAATTACCGGGGAGGCAGGTTAAAAAGCAGTGAAATCCGCTCTATTTTAGAAATCCGCATTGCCCTTGACACCTTGGCCGTACAGCTTTGCATCCCTTCCATTACAGACACTGATATCGCTCTGCTCTTAGAAAAAATAGAAGCCATTAAAAATGCCACCGACGCCACAGAGGCAGCAGGCGCTGCTTTTGCTTTCCAGCACGAGTTTTCCCTGGTTTCGGGAAACACCCTGATGCCCCTGATAATGCAGTCCTTCCGCCCCCCTGTGTTTACCCTGTGGGAACGGTTTTGCATCCTCTACGGCATCCCCACCCTCTATGAAAACAATTATAGATTGTGGACCTATATCCGGGACAGAGACAAGGAGGGAGCCATTGCGTATATCCAATCCTCCATGAATGATGTAATTTTCGGGTCACACCAGATATATTTTGATTAAAAATAGAGGCCAGTGTCAACAGGCCTCTATCTCTTTTATCACAAATTCATTCCCACTTAAAAGGTATGTGCTGCCGCTGCCGCAGCGGGGGCAGGTTTTCCCATGCTTTACCGTGGGATATTCTTCTTTGCAGTCCTCGCAGAATGTCACCGCCGGAATCTTTTCAAAATGAAGAGCGGCACCTTTCATTAAATCGCTGCGCTGAACCGCCCATTTCCAGCAATCCGTCAGGTAGGAAGGTATCACCCCAGATACCTCCCCCACCTCAAGGGTCACGGACGCCACCTGTGTCAACTGGTTCTCTTTTCCGATATTTTCCACGCTTTCAATGACATGAAAGACAACGCCCAATTCATGCATGGCAATCCTCTTTTCCCCAGCCTGAAATCCTCAGACTGACATTTTACTTTTTATCTTTCTTGTTTTTGTTCAGCTTAATCTTTACTTCCCGCTTCACCATGTAGGGCAGAATCACTTTCAGCTTATCCTCTGTCTTATACATGCGGCTGCACTCGGGATGCTCTCTAAATAAATGGATGGCATCAAACTCACACTTGGTTGTGCAAAGCCCGCAGCCGATACATTTATTTTCATCCACCACAGAAGCGCCGCAGCCTAAACATCTGGCAGTCTCCGCTTTCACCTGCTCTTCCGTAAAAGTCTGTTTTACATCCCTAAAGGAATGTTTCCGCTCTTCCACAGATGCATTGTACCCTGGTATCTGCCGGGAGGAATTGTCATATTCTTCCACCACAATATTTTCTTTATCCAACTCGATAAACTGCCGCCTGTTCCTTCCAATGGTCATGGAAGTGTGGGGCTGTACGAAACGGTGAATGGAAACCGCTCCCTCTTTTCCTGCTGCGATGGCGTCAATGGCAAATTTGGGCCCGGTGTACACGTCTCCTCCCACGAAAATATCTCCCTGTCCGCTCTGGTAGGTAAGAGAATCTGCAATGGCTCTGTTCCCCGGCCCTAATTTTACCTTGGAACCCTCTAAAAGATTTCCCCATTCAATACTCTGGCCTATGCTGACAAACACATTTTCACAGGGAACGGTAATTGTGTTATTTTCGTCATAAATCGGGTTAAATTTACCATCTTCGTCAAAGACGGAGACACATTTCTTAAATACCACCCCGGTGACTCTTCCGTTTTCTGAGAGAATTTCTTTCGGGCCCCAGCCGCAGTTTAGGTCTATCCCTTCCTCTTTTGCCTCGGAAACTTCCTCATTTGACGCAGGCATATGCCCTTCGTCCTCCAGGCAGTACATGGCAATGCTCTCAGCACCGCAGCGCACGTTAGTGCGGGCTACATCGATTGCCACGTTTCCGCCGCCGATCACCACTGTCTTTCCGTATACCTTGTACTCTTCATTGTCTGCAACGGCCCTAAGGAAGTCAACTGCCGTCATAACCCCCGGAGCATCCTCCCCGGGAATTCCTGCCCGTCTTCCTCCCTGACATCCAATGGCAATATAAAATGCCTCATATCCCTCTCTCCGAAGGTCGTCAAGGGTTACATCTTTGCCCACTTCCACGCCGCACTTTATCTCTACGCCCATTTCACGGAGCACGTCAATCTCGGCTTCCACCACATCTTTCTCCAGCTTGTAGGAGGGGATTCCGTATACCAGCATACCTCCGGCTCTCTGGTTCTTTTCAAACACCACCGGTTTGTAGCCTTTTTCCGCCAGGTAAAAGGCGCAGCTAAGCCCTGCGGGCCCTCCGCCGATGATAGCAATTTTCTGGGGGAACGTCCCTCGCATAGAAGGCTGCACTACCGGGGGAATGTAACGGTTTTCACTGTCCAAATCCTGTCTGGCAATAAATTTCTTCACCTCGTCAATGGCGATGGCCTCATCAATACTTCCTCTGGTACATGCATCCTCACAGCGGCGGTTGCACACATGGCCGCACACTGCCGGGAATGGATTTTCCTTTTTGATAAGGGCAAGGGCGTCTTTGTAACTGCCCTGGGCCGCCATCTTAAGATAACCCTGCACTGCAATATGGGCGGGACAGGCTGTCTTACAGGGGGCAGTTCCCGTGTCGTAGCAGTTGATTCTGTTGTTGTCCCGATAATTTTCATCCCATTTTTCCGGACCCCATTTCACTGCATCCGGCAGTTCCTGTTTGGGATAGCTTATCTCCCCCTCTTTTGTGCAAAGCTTCTGTCCCAGTTTTACCGCCCCTGCGGGACAGTACTCCACGCAGCGGCCGCATGCCACACAGTCCTCTTTTTCCACTCTCGCCACATAGGCGGAACGGGACATGTTTGGCGTATTAAAGAGCTGGGAAGTCCTAAGGGCATAACACACGTTCACATTACAGTTACAGATGGCAAAAATCTTGTCATGCCCGTCGATATTGGTAATCTGGTGGACAAAACCGTTATCTTCCGCCTTCTTTAAAATCTGCATTACCTCGTTGTATGTAATATAGTGCCCTCTCTGGGTCTCCACCAGATAATCCGCCATATCTCCCACGCCGATGCACCAGTCCTCCACATCATCCCCGCATCCCTCATCGTAAGTCTTTCTGGACATACGGCAGGAACAGGGGCTTGCGGCATATTTGCCCTTATACTTTTTCAGCCAATGTGAAATATGTTCCACGCTTGCCGTCTTATTTTCGGAGCGTATGGCCTTTTCCACGGGAATCACATGCATTCCGATCCCCGCCCCTCCCGGAGGCACCATGGGAGTCACCTTCTCCAAAGGTTCAAATGTCATACGCTCAAAGAAACGTCCAAGCTGGGGATGTTCCTCAAGCTGTGACTGCCGCATATTGGTAAACTCTGCGCTTCCAGGCACAAACATAGGCAGAATATACTGCTTTTCCCTTCTGGGATTCTCCCAGTTGTACTCAATCAGCCCCACATAAGCCATTTCCGCCAAAAGTTCTTCCAGATGCTTTTTGTCTTTTCCCGTAAGGTTCACAAGCTCCTCTATGGTCTTTGGCTTTCTAACCTTCATTTTCAGCGCAACTTCCGCCATCTCGTCTGTCACAATACACTCTAGCCCCCAGTATTCCGGGTCTTCTGTGGTGATTTTCCGCCCCAGGCGGTCCGTAATCATCTGCCCCAATTCCAAAATCAGTTTTCTGGGTTTTTTGTTTTGATTTTCCATATGCTTCCCCCTCCTAATTTTTCCACTGCGAAACCTGCAGTCTTAACCAGTCCGCCCATTCCTCCACACCTTCTCCTGTTTTGGCGCAGATTGGAATGATTTTTGCCTTCGGATTTCTTTTTAAAATATTCTCTTTACATGCCTCCATATCAAAATCAAAATAGGGAAGCACATCTGTCTTATTAATTAAAACCACATCACAGATGGAAAACATCAGGGGATATTTTAAAGGCTTATCGTCCCCCTCCGGCACGCTTAAAATCATGGCGTTTTTCACCGCCCCGGTGTCAAACTCCGCCGGGCATACAAGGTTGCCCACATTCTCAAGCACCACCAAATCCGCATCCCCGGCATTTAAACCGGAAAGTCCCTGATATGTCATGTCCGCATCCAGATGGCACATGCCTCCCGTGTGGAGCTGGATGGCTTTTACCCCCAAATCCGATATGGTTTTTGCATCCACATCAGAGTCGATATCCGCCTCCATCACACCGATTTTCATTTCCCCTTTCAACATCTCAATGGTACGGGTAAGGGTGGTGGTCTTGCCGGACCCCGGGGAGGACATCAGGTTTAAAAGGAACACCTTTTTTTCTTTTAATTCCCTGCGCACCTCTGCTGCCCGTTTGTCATTGTCGGCAAAGACACTCTGCTTTACCTCTATAATGCGAAAATCTCCCATAGTTCCTCCTGGCTTTTTCTGGTTGTTCCAGTTTGTAATCATTTCTTACTATTATACTGTGAGGCATGGATATAGTCAATCTTTTTCCTTGATTTTCCGGTATGTTTTGTTGGAAATGGCGGTTTTGGCTTCTGGTATGACCAGATAGTTTTTACATAATTTGAAAAATGTAAAAATTATCAGTCTTTTGATAACTATTGCCTATGGAATATTTGTCTCATCTCTTAAATCTGTCGTACAATATCTCTTCTTCCCCAGTGGAAAGAGTTACTTTCTTTTTATACAGCAAAGTCCAGGATGCCTGATTTTTTGTATAGTCCATTTTATCCTGTGGAAAAAATGAACGGCAAAAAAATCTTCCCCTTGTCTCTTTCTCCGCCAGGAATAAAAACATATTTTTTCCCTTCATTTCGTTTTTCATAATATAATCTGCTTTTATAACCGAATAAGTATTAAGCTTTCCATTATACTTAAAAATTGTATCATTACTGTCAAGCATTTCCTCTAACAATGGAAACATATGGATTCTGCCTGCTATCTTATAATACAAATCTGAGGACTCAAGTTGTTTAGCCGTTATCCTGCCTTCTCCTATTGCATCAAATATTTTTCCTCTGTCATGTGATAATTCCGGCCTGTCCGTCAGATATTGAAGTCCCATTAAATGGAAACATTCTTTTCTATCAAAATTAATCTGTAATGAAACCGTTTTATTTTTCCTTCCAAGATTATATGATACTCTTTATCTAATAATTTTCTGAAGGCATCTACACAATCACACACATTATGCATTCCCTTTACCTCTTTTCTTTTGTACAATAGAAAAAGCCCCGCTTTCGCAGAGCTTTTTCGACGTTTTCTTTCGACTGCCTGCACAGCCTAGCCAGAATGCGGTAAACGCCAAACCCATTCAAAGCTCGTAAGGCACTGCTCTCTGGCACAACACCTTATGTCAGCGCTTGGACAAACACTCACGTTGCCTGTCTTTATTAATATACTATAACAGCCACAAAAATATGTCAATCAAATTATCCATACACATTTGAAAAATACGAAAACCTGTGCTATGATTTAGTCGTTGCAAAAAGAACTGGTTATACAAAAAGGAGCATCCTAAAAATGGAATCTGAAAAACAAACCTTATATCTCCACTGTATTATGTGCATCCTGGGAGGATTTTTAGGGGCATATGCCATTTTGTGCCGCCTGATGAATTTCGGTTCCTCCCAGACTGCAAATTTAATTGATATTTTCTGCAGTCTCTTTGGGGGAGATTTTACAGATTTCCTCCTGCGGCTCTTTGGGCTTTTCCTGTATGTCCTGGCCATGGTAATCTGTGTTTTGCTCACAAAGAAAACTGCCCTCAATGTGAAACGCTACGCTATTTTTATCGATATGGCAGGGCTTATCCTCCTCGCATTTATCCCGGCAGATATCAACCCCATTACAGGCATACTCCCCATCTTTTTTATGATGGCAACCCAGTGGAGCGTGTTTTCCGGCAACGGGGAATTTAACAGTTCCACCATATTTTCCACCAACAATTTAAAGCAGTTTACCTTTGCCCTTACGAATTATATCTTGGACAAAGATAAGGCACAGCTGCGGAAAGCGAAATTTTTCGGCACTTCCCTGCTGTGCTATCACATAGGCGTTATCTTTTCCTTTTTTGCCTGCCGCTCCTTTGGAACCCATGCAAGCTTATGCGCTCTTCCTCTTACCTTCTGTGCCCTGATGCCAACGCTTTCCTGCCAGCCGAAACAAAAACAGAATCCCCCGCACGCAAAGTTCCAGGCACATGGCAATCCACACCCCCTCTAAACCAAACCTGGGAGCTAAAAATGCCCCCAGGGGGATGCGCACCGCCCACATGCTGAAAAAATTCATGCAGCTTGGAATCAGGGTGTCCCCCGCTCCTCTGAAAACTCCCGACGCTACAATAGATGCTGCGTACATAGGCTCTGCAAAAGCCTCAATGCGGAGCACTTTTGTCCCAAGGGTTCTGATTGCCTCGTCCGGGGATAATATTCCAATCATATAAGGGGCAAAGGCATATAAAAGTACGCCACTCCCCGCCATCACCGCCATTCCAAGGCCGGTGGTAAGCCACCCCAGCCGCCTTGTCATATCTTTTCTCCCCGCCCCGATACTCTGGCCGATAAGGGTCGTTGCCGCTGTCCCGATTCCATACCCCGGCATATAGCAAAGGCTCTCCGCCGTAACGGAGAAGGAGTTTGCCGCAATGGCCACCGTTCCAAGGGGCGCCACGATTTTCGTGCTCATAATCTGAGCCCCGCACATAACAACCTGTTCAAACCCCACCGGCACTGCAATTTTCACCGCCCGCCGGAAATCTTCCCTTATGAACCTGGTCTTTTCCCCCTTTCTTAAGTGCAGCATGGGAGATTTCACCAAGAGAAAATATAGCATAAGAGACGCCACAAAAATCTCTGCTAAGGCAGTCCCAAGGGCGGCTCCCGCCACTCCAAGCCCTGCCCCGGGACAGAAAAACTCCAGTCCAAACAGAGACATCTTTCTGGCAGGAAAAATAAGCACGCTGTTAAATATCACGTCCAATATGCACATGAAAATATGAAGGACGCTGGGAAGGCGCATATTGCCGCTGCACTGGAGCATTCCCCCCGCCGCATTGTTCATTTGAATCGCCGGAAGGGAAAGGGCGTACACAAAAAAATAACGGGAAGCATTTTTACAGATTTCTTCTTCTCCCCCAAGCCATCTGGGAAGAAAAACGCTCATTCCCGCTCCCGCCAAAAAAAGCAGCCCGCTGAACAACAGAACTGCAAAAAGCCCCTGGCGCATAATATTCCTGGCCCTCCTTTCTTCCCCTGCCCCGATTCTCTGGGCAATCTGCACCGTAAAACCAATGCTTGCCGCAGAACAGAGCCCCCCCATAAGCCAGGTGCTGGAGGAGACAAGACCGATAGATGCGGAATCCTTGGCCCCAAGCTGTCCCACCATGGAGGCGTCAATATACTGCATCACAATAGAAGAAATCTGGGCCATAATTGCAGGGATGCTTAACTGAAAAATTAAAAGGAGCTGCTGGCCAAAGGCCAGCCTTTCCCCCTTACGCATCTTTTCCAATAAATTTTGTTTCATATATTACCCGATTATGACCTTTCCTTTCGCATTTTCATCATCCATAATAAGTTCCCCCACTGCGGGGACTTTTATAGTACCCATTGCCGGATTTTTAATGCTTTTCACAGGTGCGGTAAGCTCCGCCTCCACCTGGGATTTTTCAAATGCCAGATCCGTATCCGTCATCTTACAGTTGATGAGTTTTAAATTCTTACAGTAGCAAAGGGGCTGGGTTCCAATAATATGGCAGTTGATAAAAGTAAGCCCGTCGGCGTACCATCCCAGATACTCCCCTTTAATGGTACTGTCAGCTACCACCACATTTTTTCCGTGCCAGAAGGCGTCCTTTGTGTCAAAGTCACAGTTTTCAAACCGGGCATCCTCTATGTACTGAAAGGAATACTTTCCTTTCATGGCCACATGGGAAAAATTTATTTTAGAGGAGCGCATGAAAAAGTATTCGCTCTCCGCCCTGCACCCCTCCATGGAAATCCCATTGACAGACCAGCCAAACTCCGGCGAGATAATGTCACAGTCTTTTAAATATATGTTAGAACATTCCCGCAGCGCCTTGATACCGTGAAGCTTTGTGTTTTTTATTTCTACATGTTCAGAATACCACAGGGCGGCACGGCACAGCTCTGTCATTTCTGAGTCCTGGATTTTAAGATTATGGTTATGCCAGAAGGGATACCGGAGATTAAAATAGCATTTCTTCACCTCTATATCTGCGGCCTCCTTCAAAGCGCTCTCCCCGTCCGCCGGGCCGTCAAAAGAACAATTCAAAACCTCAACGCCCCGTTCCCCGTACAGGGCACGCTCCATGTCAAACTGCTGTTTTTCAATTACCTTCATCACTTTTTCACTCCACCTTTTATCAAAACTTTTCAATTACTCCCAGATCCGGCCCTGGCTTATGAAATTCCAGTCACTTCGTAATCCTGCTCCTCCACGGTTTTCTTTAACACCTCATCGGATAGTTCCCCGTTTAATTTTACAACGGCAGTCCCTTTCTCATGGCTCACCACTGCCTCCTCCACCTGCTCTAAGGCTTCCAGGCACTTTTTCACCCTGGCCTCACAGTGTCCGCACATCATTCCTTTAATTTCCATTGTCTTTTCCATTTGCACAATCTCCTTTTCTTTCTCATATTTTGGTTTTCTATTTTTATCCCTGCGGGCGTCATACATAGAGAAAAAGTTTAGCCTCAACGCATTGCTCACCACGCAAAAACTGGACAAACTCATGGCCGCCGCCCCAAACATGGGATTTAAGGTCAGCCCAAACATGGGATACCAAAGGCCTGCCGCTAAAGGTATCCCTATTACATTATAGAAAAAAGCCCAAAACAGGTTCTGGTGGATATTCCTTAAAGTGGCCCGGCTTAGCCGGATGGCCGCCGCCACATCCCTCAACCTGCTTTTCATTAAAACCACATCCGCTGCGTCAATGGCAATATCCGTGCCTGCACCGATGGCGATTCCCATATCCGCCCGCTTTAACGCCGGAGCGTCGTTGATGCCGTCCCCCACCATCACCACTTTCCCTTTTGTCTTTAAAGAGCGGATGGCAGATTCTTTTCCCTGGGGCAAAACCCCTGCAATCACCTCATCCACCCCGGCCATGGCGCCGATGGCATTTGCCGTCCTCTCGTTATCCCCGGTGAGCATCACCACATGGATGCCCATGTTTTTAAGCTCCCCGACGGCTTCTCTGCTGTCCTCTTTCATCACGTCCGCCACTGCAATCATGCCCAGGAAATCTCCCTCACTGGCAAAATAAAGAGGCGTTTTTCCCTGGCCGGAGAGCAGTCTTCCCTGCCGGCTTAATTCCTCTGGCACCGGGGCGAATTTTTCTATAAATTCCCGGTTTCCCCCCATTGCCTTTTTCCCCTTTAAAACAGCCATTAAGCCGTTTCCCGCCACAGCCTGAAATTCTGCGGTTTCCACCGGCTCTAACCCCATTTCTTTTCCCAGGGAAACCACCGCCCGGGCCAGGGGGTGCTCGCTTTTTTGTTCCAGGGAAAAAGCCATGGACAGCAGTTCCTCCTTGCTGCATCCCTCCCGTGGGATGACATCTGTCACCACCGGCTCCCCTTTTGTGATGGTTCCCGTTTTATCAAGGGCCACAATGGCAGTTTTTCCCGTCTCCTCTAAAGATACTGCCGTCTTAAACATAATGCCGGATTTTGCCCCCATGCCGCTGCCCACCATGATGGCAACGGGGGTGGCAAGGCCAAGGGCACAGGGACAGCTGATGACCAGCACGGAAATTCCCCTGGCAAGGGCAAATCCTATGGTCTGGCCCGCAAAGAGCCAAATTATTATGGTAATCACCGCAATGGTGATAACACTTGGCACAAACACACCGGAGACCCGGTCAGCCACTTTTGCAATAGGAGCCTTTGTAGCCACCGCATCGCTGACCATCTTTATAATCTGGGATAAGGTGGTATCCTCCCCCACTCTGGCGGCCTGGCATTTTAAAAATCCCGACTGATTGAGAGTGGCTGCGGATACCGTATCCCCCGGCTCTTTATCCACAGGAATACTCTCCCCCGTCAAGGCGGATTCATTTACCGCACTGCTCCCCTCTGTCACAACGCCGTCCACGGGAATATTTTCCCCGGGGCGAACCACAAAGACTTCCCCTTCTGCCACGTCGGCGATATCCACTTCTGTCTCCTGCCCGTCTCTTATCACAACAGCAGTTTTGGGAGCCAGCTTCATAAGCCCTCTTAGCGCATCTGTGGTTCTCCCTTTGGAACGGGCCTCTAACATTTTCCCCACGGTAATTAAAGTGAGAATCATGGCCGCAGACTCAAAATAAAACTCATGCATATAGGCCATAACCCCCTCCGTGTCCATACGCATCTGGGCATCCGTCATGGCAAAGAGGGCAAACACGCTGTATCCGTAGGAAGCCCCTGCCCCAAGGGCCACAAGGGTATCCATATTGGGGGATTTGTGCAAAAGCCCCTTAAACCCGTTTACGAAAAACTTCTGGTTAATCACCATTATGGCCGTAGTAAACAAAAGCTGAAAAATCCCCATTGCCACATGGTTTCCAGAAAAAAACTCTGGCAGGGGCCAGTTCCACATCATATGCCCCATGGACACATACATCAGGGGAATTAAGAAAATCACCGATGCCGTAAGCCTTTTTTTCATCACAGGCGTCTCTTTGTCCAAAAGCATCTCCTCATAATCCGGTGTTTTTGTTCCCTCTTTTGCACCTTTGGGCTTCGCCCCGTAACCGGCATCCTCCACAGCCTTTAAAATATCTCCCGGGTTATAATTTCCCTCCACCCCCATGGAGTTGGTCAAAAGGCTGACAGAGCAGCTGGTCACTCCCGGCACATTCTGCACCGCCTTTTCCACCCTGGAACTGCAGGCAGCACAGCTCATGCCTGAAACGCTGTATTGTTCCATTTTGCTGATTTCCTTTCCTTCTGTTTATACTATTTCATCATTTTTTTTAAGGTCTGTACCAGCTCATCCACCACCTCGTCATTCCCCTGACGGATATTTTCCACCACGCAGGTCTTAAGATGGTCTGTGAGAAGCACTTTGTTAAAACTATTTAAAGCCGCATTAACTGCCGCCACCTGGACTAAGATATCGGGACAGTAGGCATCCCTCTCAAGCATACCCTGAATTCCCCGCACCTGGCCTTCGATACGTTTCAGGCGGTTCATCAAATCCCGGAATTCCTTGTCTGTGCGCTTCTTGTTTTTTCCGCTGCAGCAAGCCTCCCCTGAAAGTTCCGTATTCTCTCCATGGTTCATGCTTTCCATATCCTCTGTAATCTCACTGTTTATTGTATCCATAACTTCAAATCCTTTCCCCATTCCTCTAAAGTGTAAATATTTTCCAGTTACACAAAGTATACTATACCCTTGTTGGGTATTTGTCAAGTGGCTGGGGACTTAATTTTTTCCTTTTTTCCAAGCTGTTTCCTCTGTGACAATCACTTCCTCCGTATACTTTCTATCCATATCATGTCTGATTTTCCGGTTTTCCACTGTGTCAAAAATAATAGAAAAATCATAATCTTTCGGATACAATTTAGACGCTGCCACATGAAGCTTTACCCTTTTATGGTTGATCCAGATTTTCTTGCCGGGAAGCTGTACCCTCAACACGCCTTTTTCATTGACGCCCTGGCACACTATCCCAATCTTTTTGTCCGGGTAAACCATTACACTGTCCCCAATATGGTAGTTCTCCTCCAGCTCCTTTCCCCCCTTTTTCTCTTTCCTTTTGGATATTTTTCCGGCAGTTATGTTCTCCGGTTTTTTCTCTTCTTTTTGGAAATTCCAAGCCCTCAGGGCATCTTCCCCATAGGCGGCCCGGACCGCTGTCCGAAGCATCTCATTTGGCATCCCCAGCCTGTCTGCAATGTGCAAAGCGCAGCTCTCCCCGGCCTCCCCGATTACCATTTGATACGTGGGCCTTAAGGTCTCCTTGTCAAAAGTCATTCTGGCATTTAAAATCTCCCCTTGCTTTTTTGCATATTCTTTTACCTCGGGATAGTGGGTGGTTACAAGAAAAAGCCCGCCTCTTTTTTTCAGTTCCTCCAAAATAGCAATGGCAATTCCCATGCCCTCTGTGGGGTCTGTACCGGAACCCAGTTCATCCATGACGACAAAGCTTTCTTTGTCCGCTTCTCTCAGCACTTCCAGAACATTTTTAATATGTGCGGAAAATGTGGACAAATTCTCGGATATATTTTGGCCGTCCCCAATGTCGCAGAGATAACAGCTGTTCATGCAGATATCCGCCTCCCTGCAGGTGACATGCAGCCCGCACTGGGCCATCATACAATTCAGCATCACCGTTTTTATGGCAACTGTCTTTCCCCCAGTATTCGGCCCTGTTACCACAATCCCCCGGATATCTCCCCCTATTTCAAACTGCAGGGGGACATTGGTATTTATATCCATCAGGGGATGTCTGGCAGACCTTAGCATAACTTTCCGCTCCGTATTTAAAGAAGGCTCCACCCCCTCCAAATCCATGCTAAGCTTCCCCTTGGAAAAAATAAAGTCCAGTTTTTCCATATAGAAAATATCTTCCCTTAAGCGCTCCGCCTCAGATGAAACCATAGCAGTTAGGGTGTACAAAATGCGGTAGACTTCATTCTCCTCCCCGATTTTAAGGCTCTGCAATTCCTCGTAATATTTTGCCGCTCCAAAAGGCTCAATAAATAAAGTATTTCCTGTGGAGGATTTGTCCAGCACGCTTCCCTGAATTTTTAATTTGAATTCCTTTTTTACCGGGACGCAGACTCTTCCTCCCCGGAATGTACAGAAATTATCCGCCATACAGGTTTTGTGGGTGCGCATTACCTGCTCCGCTTTCCCCTTCATCTCCTCCTGGCATCTGGCAATATCTTTTCTAATCTGAGCCAATTCTTTTGAGGCATAATCGTCCACCTCCTCATTTCTAATCTGCCTTAAAATCTCTTCCCGCAAAGACTCTAAAGAGTCCAGGTTTTCTTCATAAAACGCCAGGGAATTTTGAAAATTTTTCCCCTTTTCCAGATAAAGTTTTAAACGCCAGACAGAGGCAAGTACCCGTTCTACCCGCTCCAGCTGATAAGGGGTCAGACAGCTTCCCTTCTCTGCTGCGGTAAGAATCTCATGGATTTCTCCTGTGCCCTGTAAAGGCGGCATCCCCAGCTTTTCCATAAGATTTTTTCCACTGGTGGTATCCTGCATCATTTTCCGCAATTTTGTCTCATCCAGGCAGCAGGATGTGTCCCTGATTTTTTCCTTTGCCCCCTCCGTGACAGCCAGTTTCATCCACATCTCTTTTATTTTGTCAAATTCAATTATTTTTTCAATATCCATTTTCTTCTCCTGATTATTTATTGTAGTATTCTCCGCCTTACAGGAAAACTTCCGCTTTTCTTATTTTTGCACAAAAAAACAACCATAGCCGCAAATGCATAACGTACCATGGTCGTTTCTCTCCTATGAAACGCAGTGAAAATCCCATTCCGGAAAAGAAAGGCACGGCCAAAAGCCATGCCTGTACTCTCTGAAAATTTATTCCATAATCGTAAGCAAATTGTAAGGCGAAAACGCCGGCGCTTATGGCCAGCAAATGGGCAGACTTTTCCCACAGTAAAAGCAGCCCTGCAATATTTATTTTGCAGCTTTCTCCATTACAATCACACTTAACATAAAAATTCCTCCTAAATATTTTTTAATCTTTTCCTATTGTACCCGCTAATTTGCCCTGTGTCAACCGAAAAATCAAATAGACAAATCCTTTTTTGTCTTTCCAACCTTAATACAATAAAACTTCAGCAGTTTCCAGGCCCCCTGCCCCAAAAAACAGAGAACCGCCCCAATCACCAGGGCTGCAAGAAACTCTCCAAAAGGATTCATAACAGACACGCCGTTAATGGAAAACACCCCTATATTTTCCATATAGGGAAGCCCCAGGTGAAAAATGTGATCCGTCAGCTTCACCGCCATACAAAGAACAGACAAAACTCCCGTAACAATAAACACAGGTGCCACAATCCCCAAAATAGGAATCACAAACATGCCGGAAAAACCTGCCACACTGTAAAATGCACATATGGTAAGAACCCTGGTAAAACTGAAATCCGATTCCTTTGTCAGCAAATCTCCCAGGTAGGCTTTCGCCAAATCCTTCGGCTCCCCCAACCGCTGTAAAATCTCCTCCTCAGAGAGATCCTCCTGCTCCATCTCCAAAATAGAACCTTTGATTTCCTTCACGATATCAACTCTTTCTGACGTGGGCAAAGGCTTTAAATACCTCTCCACCATGGTCAAATATTTTTCAAATTCAGCTTTCATTGATCTTCTCCTTTCAGACTAATAATTGCTTGTAAAAGCTTTTCCCATTCCTCTGACATAAGCGTGACATACTCCTCCCCCAAAGATGTGAGGGAATAATATTTCCTGGGGGGCAGTCCCTCCACGGAATCTTTCCAAAAAGCTTCCAGGTAATTTTCCTTTAACAGCCTGCGCAACAGAGGATATACTGTACTCTCTGTGGAGGCAAGCATAGTGTATTTACTTAATTCCTGCAATATTTCGTACCCATAACACGTCTTTTGCCGCAGCATAAGCAAAACACAGTATTCCAGGGTTCCCCGGGCAATTTGGGATTTCCATTTGTCCAAATTCATCTCATACCTCCTTTTCTTTATGTATATCGTACTACACAGTACATCTTTTGTCAACAGTATTATGATTAAAAAAATACCCGGATAGGGAAAAAGGCTATCCGGGCATTTTTAACCACGCTAAACATTTTCTTTTAAATATTTTTTATAAGTGACAAGAAACAGCAAAAGGGCTAACGCTGTTGACAAATAGTCTGTAACTGGCTGGGCCATTGCGAGGGTTGTTGGGGTATGGAATATTCCATTCATAGCCAAAAGAATAGGCAAAAACAAAAGACCCTGCCTGCTGATGGAAAGTATCAGGGAGGGCAGCGCCGCCCCGGTGGACTGAATGGCATTGATAAACACAAATAAAATTCCCAAAATAGGACCGGAATAAATATAAATCCTGGCAAAAGACATCCCGTAGGAAAAGGCTTCTTTATTTTCCAGAAATGCCCGAACCAAAGGCCCTGCCCCGCAGTAACAGGTAACTGTCATCACAAGGCTTAACCCCAACGCCAGGGCACAGGAAAATTTCAGCACATCCATATACCGTTTTCTGTTTCTGGCCCCGAAGCAATAGCCCAGTAGGGGCTGTATTCCCGTTCCAAGGCCGATTAAAAGCATGACCACAATCAAATTAACCTTCATGGCAACCCCAAGGCCTGCCACCGCCATATCCCCGTGCTGCATCATAAAATTATTGATTACAATATTTGACACGCTCATTAACACGCTGTTTAAGGACGCCGGAACCCCGATGGCAAACACATCCAATGCAATATGCTCCCTGATTTTGTAATCTTTCGGGCTTATGGAAAGCTTTGCGTTTTTGGACAAGAGATGCACAAGATAAAATACACTGGCAAACACATTTCCCAAAACTGTAGCAACCGCTGCCCCTGCCACATCCCAATGAAATCCCAAAATCATTACCGGGTCTAAAATGATATTTGCCATATTTCCGATGATCATCCCCATCATAGCCGTCTTTGCATTTCCCTCGGCGCGGATAATATTGCTGAATATATTACTTAAGATTAAAAAGGGAATCCCCGCCGCCACAATAGCAAGGTACTGCACCGCATACTCCATGGTATCCGGGCTTGCCCCAATCATAATGCACACAGGTTTCACAAAAATCCAGATGAAAACCATGGAAATCACTCCGATGGATAACCCTGTCCAAAAGCAAAAAGAAGAGGCGTTATCCGCCTTTTTCTGATTTCCTTCCCCCAGCATTCTGGATATAAAAGATGTTCCTCCGATGCCGAAAAGCATCCCCACCGCCATAAAGAATAAAAACGCCGGGGTTGCCACGGAAACCGCTGCCACCATGTAGGCATTTTTTGTCTGTCCGATAAAAAAGGTATCCGCCAGGTTGTATACCAAAACCATCATCATACTGATGATAGAAGGTATCACATTCAGCAGAACGGCCTTTGGAACCGGCGCCTTTTCAAATATTTCCGTCGTATTATCTCTCATAATCGTTCTCCTCTCGTATCTGTATCACACATTCATGCTCCCGGTGCGGTATCCCTTAAGGTCCAAAGACACATGGGAAAATCCAAGTCCATGGAACTTATCCCAGATTTCTTCCCTGAATTCCACATCCAAAAATTTTCCAAAGTCCTCCGGCAAAACCTCCAGTCTGGCCATCGTCCCATGGAGCCGCACCCGGATCTGGGAAAATCCCCTCTCCCTAAGAAACTCTTCCCCCAGTTCCACACTTTTTAACTTTTCCAAGGTAATTTCCTCCCCGTACACAAAGCGGGAGGCAAGGCAGGCATAGGACGGCTTTTCCCAGGTGGGAAGCCCCATCTCTTTTGAAAGAAGACGAATCTCTGATTTGTAGAGTTCTGCTTCCCTTAAAGGGCTTAAAATTCCCATCTCCTTAACCGCCAAAAGCCCCGGACGGTAATCCCCCAAATCATCCATATTAGAGCCCTCCGCCACATGGCAAATTCCTTTCTTCTTCCCTTCCTCCATTATTTTTAAAAACAGGGCCTTTTTGCAGTGGTAACACCGGTCTTTTGGGTTTTTTACAAACTCCTCCAGTTCCAGGGGCTTAAAATCCAATACAATCTGAGGTATACCTTTGGCCGCACAAAACTCCTGGGACTCTTTTGTCTCCCTTCGGGGAAAAGCTTCCGAACGGATGGTAACAGCCAGTGCATTTTCTCCTAAAACCTCATGGGCCGTCTGCAATAAAAATGTGGAGTCCACCCCGCCGGAAAAAGCGATGGCTGCGCTGCCAAGTTTTTCTAAATACTGCTTTAATTTATCCAGTTTCTCTGATAAGTGTTTTTCCATAAAAACTCCTCTCATTTTATCAGTAAGTGGGCGTTTTGTTCATAAACCGTTCCCAATCCTGAGAATCTCCCTCCGCCCTCACGGTAAAACGATAAGTTCTCTCCTCCGTATCCAGATAAAAAATGTAAGTCTCCCCCTCCTTATCCAAGCTGTAAATGATACTTCCCGCAAAGCTCTGGTATAAGGCGGAAAACTCTTTTTTCTCCATCCTCTCATCCTCATAGGTTTCCTTCAGCTTTCCGTCGGCGTCAAAGACTTTATATCCCTCCAGAATAATCTCAGCATCTTTTACATGGAGAAGCTTTAAGGTAAGCTGGTTGGTTCCCATTTCCCGCACATCCCGGTTGCAGCTGTTTTCCGGAAGGATAGTCACAAATCCCAGTTCAAAAATAAGCTGGTCTCTGTACTCCCTGATTTCCAATATCTCTGCCCCGGCAAAATTAAAATGTTCCAATTCGTCTCTTGTATGATATCCCATGACATTCTCCCTTCCTAATCTGTACAGATGTCCCCGGTATTTACCCGGACAACTTTTAAAAGCCCTTCCAATGTTGTCTCAATCTGACAACCGATTTTCCCTCCGCTGAAAAATATGTTTTCCTGATTTTGGACGCTCTCATCTATAATCGTGGAAAAAGCCTTTTTCATCCCTACAGGAGAACATCCCCCGTGGATATACCCCGTCAAGGGAAGAAGCTCTTTTGACTTTATCATCTCTATCTTTTTCTCCCCCACACACTTTGCAGCTTTTTTTAAATCCAGTTCCCTGTCCACCGGAACCATAAAAACATAGTGTTCCCCGGACTTTCCCACCGTAACTAAGGTCTTAAAGACAGCCCTTGGATTCTGCCCTAATATATCTGCAACCTCCATGCCTGCCACCGCTTCTTTTGCCTCATAGGTGTGGCACCGGTAAGTTACTTTTTTCTTATCCAATATGCGCATAACATTCGTTTTATCTTCCATACAGTACCTCCCTTTCCACTTTAAAAAAGATATACCCTATGGCATATCTTTGATTCCCGCCTGCAATGAGGAAGCCGCCTGCAGCGGGGTTATTGGCCTAATAACCCAGTTCCTGCTTCATGGACATGTAAAGATGTTTTGCCCTTTGAATCCTGCGAAGTATGTACACATCCCAGGTACGTATTTCTCCCAAACAGTTTTGGACATACAAAAACAGTGCCCCCGTCAGCTTCCTGCAACGCAAATCATATGCCCAGTAAATCATACCGCTTCTGACGTTTCTTTTTTTCTTTCCTAAAATCGTCTCCGCCAAATCTACTTTTCTCTGAGGTTTTTGGGGCACTGCTAATTTTACCAAACTTCTGTAAAGCACCGACAGTTTTTCCATATCATGGAATCCTGCCGCTATCTCGTAAAGTTCCAGAAATGTCTCCACTTTTCCTGTCTGAACCAATTCCGCATACATTTCCTGAATTTTTTCATTCTTCCACTCTTCCTCCTGCCACCTTGCAATCTCCAGGCGGTGATACTCCATATACATAGGATAATCCTGGGTACAGATGCGGAAAGACGAACAATTATACTTCTGATAAATGATTTTCGCTTCTGGTATGGTCATTTTGAAACATGCTGTTTAATCTTTTTTCTCCAGCTCCATAATCATAGCCACCCGCTCTGCATGCCTTCCCCCTAAAAACTCTGCATCCAGATACGCCTTCACAATTTCCTTTGCCGTCTCGCTGCCCACAATCCTGGCTCCGAAAGCAATAATATTTGCGTTGTTGTGCTGTTTCACAAGCCTTGCTGTCACCGGCTCCGAACATACGGCACAGCGGATTCCATTCACCTTATTTGCCGCCAGGGAAATCCCCACTCCTGTCCCGCAGATTAAAATACCGCAGTCCGCTTCCCCTGCTGCCACTGCACGGGCCACTTTTTCCCCAAATACGGGATAATCACAACTCTCCGGGGTGTCTGTCCCAAAATTAACAGCCTCATGCCCCAGTTCCTTTATGTAATCTGCAATCTCCCATTTTAAATCCAAAGCCGCATGATCGTTTCCAATTGCAATTTTCATAATACCTTCCACCCTTTCTCCAAAAATAAATATGTTATCTATCCTGCATTTCAGATAAAATTAAGTCAAGTTTCTCATTCTCTGTTAAACCCTCACCTCTCCTATAATATTTTTTCTCATTACAGTATACCACATCCAACTGACAAAGTCTATTATTTGTTACAGAATCCATGTCTTCTATTTTTTCCCCTCCGGCACATAACGGTATCCGGCTCCGTACACCGTAAAAATCCGCTCCGGCTCCCCTGCGGCTTTTACTTTCTTTCTAATATCCTTAATATAGTTGTCCACATTTCTGTCAATTCCCTCATAGTCCCCAGGGAAAGCCCCCTCCAAAATCTGCTCTCTGGACAGCACGTGGTAGGGATGGCGCATCATAAAAGAAATCAGACGGTATTCATTGGGCGTATAGGAGATACCACTCTGCTCCCATCCATACCTCTTTAGAATCCCCTCAATGCGGGCAGCAGCTATGCTCGGACTTACCGGAGAGATAAGATAATCCTCCGCACCCTGCTTGAATGCCTGAAGTATTGTCTTTTCCTCCTCTTTTTCAGACACAATAAGAAAAGGAATTTCTCTCAAAATTCCTTTTCCTCTGTTCAGGGCAGAATCGCTCACCAACAGGTCTGCCTGTTGATCTGACGATTCTCCCTCTGCAATATCTATGTTTTTTTCCCTGCATATCTCTTTTAATCTTTTTACCCAGTTAAAATCCTGTCCCTGTACCAGAACTTTCATGCTCACACCAGCCATTCTCTCGTAACAGCTCAGAGGGAACTGTTACTTTTTTACTGTATAAGTATGGCTGATTATTTTCATGCTATACAATCCGGCGCACAGATAAAATTGGACGGTAATTGGCATTTGACACTTTTATGCCTGTTTTCACAGAACTTGCGTGTACAATCTGTCCATTACCAATATAAATTCCGATGTGGCCGGAGTAGGATACCAAGTCTCCCGGCCTCGCATTGCCAATACCACCCACGTTTGTGCCGCACTGTCCCTGCTCCCCGGAAGTCCTTGGAAGGCTGATGCCGAAGTTTTTAAACACGCTCTGGACAAATCCAGAACAGTCCGCACCGTTTGTAAGGCTCGTCCCCCCGTAAACATAAGGATTTCCCACAAACTGAAGGGCAAAATTTGCAATACTTGATCCCAGACTGCTGTTTTGACTGCCTTGGTTTCCTGAATTTTTATCTGAATTTGCCGGAGCTTTGGGGGCAGAAGAACTTTTAGAACCGGAAGATGCTTTACTTCTGTTTGCCGCAGCCCTCTGCTCCTCTGCCCGAATTGCAGCCTGCCGTTCTTCTTCTTCCCGGCGAAGTCTCTCCTCTTCCTCCTCTTTTGATTCCGCCACTTTATGTTCCGTGTAAACCTCTGCAAAGTCCGTGGAAATATAACCTTCTCCTTCCTCCGTGGAAACCTTTGCCCAGCCCTCAACTTCCTCATGGACTGGCAGAACTTCTTCCACAGGCAAAAGCGTCATAGTATCGGACTCTGTAGTAGCTTCTTCCCGAACCCGCAGGGTAACTGCTGTTACCTTTGCAAAACGTCTGCCTACCTCCTCTGCTTTTGCCTGGCCTTCCTCGCCGCGGAGGGCATACTCTGATTTAATATAACCTTCCACATTGCCGGATTTTATCAATAGCCATTCTCCGTCTGCTTCTTCCCCGATAATTTCTCCCACAGAATCATCGTAAAGTTTCCCGATAATTTCTCCTTCCACAGAGGGTTGGTTCCTCACATTTATGTATGAATCCACCTGTGCCACCGCAAGTTCCTGTACATTTTCCTCCTGGGGGGGCTCCTCTTTTTCTATTTCCTCCTGATATATCTCTGCTGCCCATGTTGTAACAGAGGATATTCCAGCATGCAGTTTGGCCTTTTCCGGCTCTTGTGACAATTCTTCTCCGTTTTCCTGTGTCAAAATTTCTTTCTCTGCTTTCACCTCGCTTGCTGCCACGGGCATCCCATGTGCAGTAGAAAGCAACGCTGCTGTAATACATAACATAGTAAGTTTCAATTTTCTCTGTTTCATTTTTATAATCTCCTTTATTGGCAATTTTGCATATCTCAGGGAGAGCATTCCCCCCCACAAGACTATTTCTTGTTGCGAACATGTTACGAGTTTATTACAAAATTGTGACCAAATAATAAGGATTACATGGGAAAATATTGGAATATGCCGCCCTTTCATTGAAAGACTGCTCCCCAAGGCACACAAATAAAAAAAGATATATGATTTTTGTCTCATACATCTTTTTTCATATAATAAAATTTATTGTGGGATAAGATTATTTATTTTTAAAACTTCTATTACTGTGTCCACTTTATCATCAAGCTGCTTGAAATGCCGTTTGGTTTCCCGTTCAAATATTTTAACATCAAGCTGAATATCTTCCAGTTTTTTTGCCATACGGTCTTGCTTGTATTCTAAGACATCAAGCCTTCCATCAATTACATGAAGGTGCTCGTCCATTCTGTCAAGACGTTCGTCCATCTTGTCAAAGCGGCCTATAATTTCCTGAAACAATTCCTTGTTCTCTTTATCCATAATGTATTCCTCCTTGTTGAGTATAATATACCATCATCACCAGATAAAGTCAAGTAAATTATATATTATAATATAAATCTCGTATGCTGTAAAATCACACATACTCTATCTCCAAAAAATACAGGAAAGTGCTGTCCCTGCAAAAATAAAGATATCCGAAAGATTAAAAACAATCTGGTTAAACCTTTTAAAGGGCGTGACGAAACTGAAATAATCCACCACATGGCCTTTTGACAAACGGTCCAAAAGATTGCTGGCTCCGCCCCCTGCAAGTAACCCAAGGGAAATTTTCAATCCCACATTCCCCTTTTGCCGGGAGAATAAAACATATATCCCTGCCACAACCGCAAACACTCCTGCATGGATTCCCCGCATCACTTTGGGAAAATCCTCCAAAAGGTTTAACATTGCACCTTTATTATAATACTTGTGTACCAATATATGTTTTCCAAAGAGATACCTTTGCCTGTCAAAAGAAAACTTTCTATCCACATAATGTTTGATACATGTATCCAGGGCAAATAAACCTGCTGGAAATCCCAATTCTATCATTCTTTTTCCTCTTCCACGATATCAAGCCCCAATTCCAAAAGCTGCTTTTCATCCACTTTTCCCGGAGCCTGGGTCATCAAGCAGGAGGCATCTTTTACCTTGGGAAATGCAATCACGTCACGGATAGAGTCCGCATGTACCATATGCATCACAAGGCGGTCTACGCCGTAGGCAAGCCCGGCATGGGGAGGCACCCCGTATTTGAATGCATCTAAGAGGAATGCAAACTGCTCGTAGGCCCGCTCTTTTGTAAATCCCAAAACTTCAAACATCTTTTCCTGTATATGGTTCTGATGGATACGCACAGAGCCCCCTCCAAGTTCTGTTCCGTTTAATACGATATCATACGCCTTTGCCCGGACAGCGCCTGGGTCAGTGTCCACATTTTCCCAATCTTCCTCCATGGGCATGGTAAAAGGATGATGCATGGCCACATAGCGTTCTTCCTCCTCAGACCACTCCAAAAGCGGGAATTCCGTCACCCACAGGAAATCATAGCGGTTTTCATCCAAAAGCCCTAATTCCTCCGCCAGATTTAGACGCAGGGCCCCCAGGACATTCCACACGATTTTATGTTTATCCGCTGCAAAGAGAAGTAAATCTCCCGGTTCTCCCTCCAAGGCCAGCACCAGATTATTTAACTCTTCCTCCGTCATAAATTTGGCAAAAGAAGACTTGTACGTTTTGTCCTCATTGATGGATAGATATGCCAGGCCCTTTGCCCCGCAGCCCTTTGCAAACTCTACCAGTTTGTCAATTTTCTTTCTGGGCATTGCCCCCTGGCCCTTAACATTGATTCCCCGTACGGTTCCCCCGGAGGTAAGAGCCCCGGTAAAGACACCGAAACCGCAGTCTTTTACCACCTGGGAAACGTCTTTTAATTCCATGCCAAAACGGGTATCGGGCTTGTCGGAGCCAAATCTGTCCATGGCCTCCTGCCAGGGCATCCTCCGGAAAGGAATCTCCACATCCACACCGATGGCTTCTTTCATAACATACTTTATGAGACGCTCATTTACATCAATCACATCATCCACATCCACAAAAGACAATTCCATATCCGCCTGGGTAAATTCCGGCTGGCGGTCCGCCCTTAAATCCTCGTCCCGGAAACATTTTGCAATCTGAAAATACCTGTCGAATCCAGAACACATTAAAAGCTGTTTGTAAAGCTGGGGTGACTGGGGAAGCGCATAAAAATTCCCAGGATGTATACGGCTCGGCACCAGATAATCCCTTGCCCCCTCGGGAGTTGATTTGCAGAGAATCGGTGTCTCAATCTCCAAAAACCCCTCCTTCATCATAAAATCCCGCATCAAATAAATCACTTTGCTTCTTAGCATCATATTTTTCTGGATATCCGGCCTTCTCAAATCAAGATACCTGTATTTTAACCGGACTTCATCCCTTGTCTGGCTGTTCTCCTCAATGGGGAAGGGCGGCGTCTCAGATTCGGACAGGATTCTGATATTCTCTGCCGCCACCTCAATATCTCCTGTTATTAAATTTTCATTTACTGCGGCAGAACGCTTCTGCACCATCCCCTCCACGGCAATCACAAATTCATTTCTAAGGGTTTCCGCTTTTAAAAAGCCTTCTTCTCCCACAGTATCCTGGTCAAATACAATCTGTAAGATACCGGAACGGTCTCTTACATCCACAAAAATCAGCGCACCTAAATTTCTCCTTTTCTGCACCCAGCCCATAACGGTGACTTTTTCACCGATATTTTTATTTGTAACTTCCGTACATCTGTGGGACCTTCTCAATCCCTGCATTGACTCTGCCATTTTTCTCTCCTCATTTCCCTAAACTTAGATTACCTGTTAAAAAACTCCTGGATATCCAGATAGCCTTCCCCGGCCAGTTTCTCCTTCTGAAACTTTTTATTTTTATTCATCTGAACCACTAAAACCTGCTGTCCCTGCTCCCTTGCTTTCCCAGCCTTATTTATCACATCCACAAGCTTGTCCTTGGGATAATTTTTCTCAATAAGGTACGCCGTCTTTTTCGACTGCCCCGGAATCTCATACCCCTGCTCCATCAGAAGCAGGATAATCCGCTCAAATCCAATGGAAAAACCGCAGGCCGGAACATTGTTTCCGGTAAAATTCCCAATCATTTTATCGTAACGTCCGCCTCCCCCGCAGCTTCCCCCAAACTCAGGGATGGCAATCTCAAAAATCGTCCCGGTATAATACCCCATGCCCCGGACTAGGGAAGGGTCAAATACTATGGCGAAATCTGCGGTTTTTGTCTTCTCCACACTTTCTATAATGGTCTTAAGGTTTTCTTTTACCTCCGGCTCCAAAAACCCTTCCAGCTTTTCAGTAATAGCTTCCAAAACCTCCCCATTGTTCAGGTTTCCCGCTGCCTGAAAGAGATTTAAATATTTCTCCACGGAAGACTCCTCAAATCCCTCCTTTTTAAGTTCTTCGGCAACCCCTTCCAATCCGATTTTATCCATCTTATCTAAAAGAATGCAGACCTTGTCAAAATCTTCTTCCCCAAAACCGCTGTAGGCCGCCATAGCCTTTAACATTCGGCGCTCATTGATACGGATTTCAAAATTAGAAAATCCAAGCTTTCCCAGGGTGGTGGTAGTGGCAAGAATCAGCTCGATTTCCGCTAAATTGGACGCCTCCCCCAAAATATCAATATCGCACTGGGTAAACTGGCGGTAACGCCCTCTCTGAGGGCGGTCGGCCCGCCACACATTTCCAATCTGCAGGGCCTTAAACGGCGCAGGCAGATTGTTGGCATTGTTAGAATAAAAACGGGCCAGGGGAAGGGTTAAATCATAGCGAAGCCCCATATCCGTAAGGTCCGCCTCGCTCTGGGCATTATCCAGGTTTAACTTCTCCCCCCTCTTTAAGACTTTAAAGATGAGTTTTTCGTTTTCTCCTCCCTGTTTGCTGCACAGATTTCCTATATTTTCCATGCAGGGGGTTTCGATAGGGGTAAACCCGAAACTCCGGTACGTATCTTTAATCACACTGATTACATAATCCCGAAGCTGCATTTCCTCCGGTAAAATATCTTTCATGCCTGTCACAGGCTTTTTTGCTAATGCCATTTATAATTCCTTCCTTTCGTATGATAAATCTTCAAATAACTTCCGTTTCCGGTCAATCATCTCATCAATTCTTTCCATATAGAGAGCCACATCCTTCACATTGTCGCACCGCTCAATGCGTCCGTCTGAATACACCCTTTTTGTGATGGAGCCAGCGCCAAGAGCCACAATACTCTGGACTTCCTCCATAATCAGCACATTGTAAACCCCTGCTTTTCCCGGCAGCGCATATCCCACGTTCTCAAAATTTCCCGCCATATTTTTCTGGCGGTAAAGATAATAGGGAGAGAGCCCCATGTCACGGGCCAGCTGCTCCGTCAACGCTATGGTTTCCCAGGTATTTTCAAAGGTAAGATTTTCATATTCCTCCCTGAACATCTTTAACTTTGCCCCCCGCTTCAGTGCCAAGGAATGAATGGTGAGATTATCCGGCCCAAGCTTTTTTATCTCCCCCATTGTATTTTCCACATCCCGGATATTTTCATTGGGAAGTCCTAAAATTAAATCCATATTAATATTATCAAAGCCCAAATCCCTGGCAAGCAGAAAACTGTCTATGGTCTGCTGCACCGTATGTTTTCTGCCGATAATCTTTAGAGTTTCCTCCTTCATAGTCTGGGGATTAATAGAAATCCTTGAGATTCCCTCCTCCCGCAGTACGGCAAGTTTATCCCTGGTAATACTGTCAGGCCTGCCTGCCTCCACAGTAAATTCCAGGCAGTACTTTAAATCAAAAGAAGATTTTATTTTCTTTATCAATCTGGACAGTTGATGCGGGCTGAGAGTAGTGGGAGTCCCTCCGCCAATATAAACAGCATTTAATTTTTTGTCCCGAAATGTGAAAGCCGTGTAATCTATCTCTTTTTCCAAGGCAGATAAGTATTCCTCCGCCTGCTTTTCCCACATGCTGATTGGGAAAGATGTAAAGGAACAGTACAGGCAGGTGCTGGGACAAAAAGGTATCCCTATATAAAGGCTGTAACCCATGCCATAATCAATACTATGTAAAAGCTCTGATTCCCGTCTTGCCACTTCTAAGGAAAGGGAAATTTTTTCCTCTGAGGCAAAATAAGTTTCCCTCATATAAGAGCGGATAAACTCCTCCTCCCTGCCCTCCTCCAAAAATCCCATGGGAATCTTTGTGGGACGAATGCCTGTAAGGGTGCCCCAGGGAAGGCTCTCCCCAGTATATTCCCTTAAAAGCTTATACAATTCCTGTTTCAGACGGTTCTTGGTATTTTTCCTGTCAGAAAAATCCACCGAAAATTTACTGGAAAAAGCAGGTAGCCCCGCCTCATCTTCCCCTTCATATAAACGGATTTCTATATCATTCTCCCCGTAATGGATAAGAATAGGAAACGATATTGCCCCCTCCGGCTTTTTTTCCCCGGCAAAGACACAAACGTCCCGGCCAGGAAAAAAAGCTTTTACCAGAGAGTGAATATCGTACTCGAAATCAGCCCTGTTCAGTTTAACGATAATCATATCTGCTCCTATAAAAATGGATTGTATTGTCTCTCCCATCCGATGGTGGTGGTGTCATTGTGGCCTGGATACACATTCACCTGCCCGGGAAGAGGCATTAATTTGTCCTGAATGGATTTTAACAGGACAGATGCGCTGCCCCCGGGAAAATCTGTCCGCCCCACAGAGTCATGAAATAAGGTATCCCCGGAAAAAAGCGCCTGCTCATCTTCAAAATAAAAACAGCAGCCTCCCTTTGTGTGTCCCGGCGTAAACATCACGGTTATGGTAAAGCCGGCCAGGGATATGATATCCCCGTCCTTTACAAATTCATCTGCATGATACGTTTCTCTCTTTCCAATCATGCCGGAGAGATTCACCCCTGGATTATGAAGGGTCTCCTTCTCATGCTCCTCCGCATAAACGGGAATTTTAAACTCTTCTGCCAACTCCCCTGCCGCCCCGGCGTGGTCAAAATGCCCATGGGTTAAAAGCACCGCCTTTGGAATCAGGTTTTTCTCCCTGATTTTCTCTGCGAGATATTTTGCCCCATCCCCGGGGTCAATCACCAGCACTTCCATAGTATCCTCATTTACCGCAAAATAGCAGTTGGTCATTACCTCCCCAACCACATACTGTTCTACTCTAAGCCTTGCCATAATTTTCCCTTTCCTGTCACAATCCAAACATACGAATTTCCTATCCCGTAGTCCTCTCAATATCTATCACGCTTTCCACCTGCCGCACTTTCTCAATCAGGCTGGAGAGCTCTTCCCTGCCCTTCGTATTAAAGGAAATCTCAATGGTGGCGATTCCCTGCTTGCTGGTGGTGGAATGGATGCTGTTAATGTCTATGGACCTCTCTGTAAAAATTCTGGAAATATCCACCAAAAGCCCGGTACGGTTATGACCATAGATCTTAATCCCAGCCAGATAGAGTCCGTTGCTTCCCTCTAAAACCCCCTGCTGCCATTCCGCATCGATTAAACGCACCCGCTCCATATCTGACAGATTAATAATATTGACGCAGTCCGTACGGTGAATGGAGACCCCTCTCCCCCTGGTGACAAACCCTACAATCTCATCCCCGGGCACTGGGCTGCAACATTTGGAAAAATGAACCGCCACATCGTAAAGCCCTTTCACGATAATCCCGCTTTTGGATTTCACCGGCACATTTCTGTCTTTGGCCCCGCTCTCCGACACCACACTTAAAATATCCTGGTCCGTCATTGCAGTGACATGGTCTTTTTTATACTCCTCGTACATCCGGTTTACAATCTGGCTCTCTTTTAACCCCCCGTGGCCCACTGTGGCCAATGCGGAGTTCCAGTCATGAAACCCGTATTTATTCAAAATTTTATTCTGATATTCCGGTTTATTGATATCCGCTAAATTTATCCCCTTAGATTTACAGTACTGGTGAATCAAATCCTTGCCACGGATAATATTTTCTTCCTTTAACTCGCTCCGAAACCACTGGTTTATCTTATTTTTTGCCTGAGTGCTTTTTACGATATTAAGCCAGTCACGGCTTGGGCCTTTGGAATTCTGGGAGGTAATTACCTCCACCCGGTCTCCGTTACGGATTTTATAATCAATGGTGACAAGCTTGCCGTTTACTTTCGCTCCCACCATTTTATTTCCCACAGCGGAATGGATACTGTAGGCAAAATCAATGGGCGTGGAGCCGTTGGGTAGATTTTTCACATCCCCGGAAGGCGTAAAGCAGAACACCGTATCGGAAAACAAATCCAAATCGCTTTTTAGAAGGCTCATAAATTCTTTGTTGTCCGACATATCCCGCTGCCACTCTAAAATCTGCCGAAGCCAGCTTAATTTCTCCTCCTCCTGATTGGCCACACTCATCCCCGTATTGCCCTCTTTATATTTCCAGTGGGCTGCAATTCCATATTCCGCCGTCCGGTGCATTTCCGATGTGCGGATTTGAATTTCAAAGGGCTGTCCCGTAGGACCGATTAATGTGGTGTGCAAAGACTGGTACATATTGGGTTTTGGCATAGCAATATAATCTTTGAAACGCCCAGGAATAGGTTTATACATCTCATGGATAACCCCCAGGGCCGCATAACAGTCTTTCACGGAGTCCACAATGATACGGATGGCAAACAAATCATAAATCTGGTCTAAGGTCTTATCCTGGTTTACCATTTTCTTATAAATGCTGAAAAAGTGCTTTGCCCTTCCGCTGATTTCCGCCTTGATGCCCGCCTTCTCAATATGGCTTTTTACTTCCTCCACAAGCCCCTGCACATACTCATCCCTCAAACTCTTCCGCAGGGCAATTTTTTCTACCAGATCATAATAGGCATCGGATTCCAAATATTTTAAAGACAAATCATCCAGTTCAATTTTTATTTTTGAGATTCCCAGGCGCTGGGCAATGGGGGCATAGATATCCATAGTCTCCCTGGCCTTTTCCTTCTGCTTTTCCGCCCTCATATATTTTAAGGTGCGCATGTTGTGGAGACGGTCCGCCAATTTTATCAAAATCACCCGGATATCCTTTGCCATGGCAAGAAACATTTTCCTTAAGTTTTCTGCCTGGACTTCCACTTTGTCCGCATCGTAAGAAAGCTGGCCCAGCTTTGTGACGCCGTCCACCAAAAGCGCCACCTCATCGCCAAATTCCTGCGCAATCTCCTCCTCTGTCATCACGGTGTCCTCCACCACATCGTGAAGCAGCCCTGCGACAATGGTTTCTTTGTCCAGTTCCAGTTCAGCTAAAATAATGGCAACACAGAGAGGATGGATAATGTACGCTTCCCCGGATTTCCGCACCTGATTTTTATGGGCTTCGTCCGCAATGCGGTATGCCTTTTCAATCATGGAAATATCTGTGGAGGGATGGTATTTGAGGACGCTTTGAATCAAGGATTCATACAATTTGACCGGTTCCTCAAAATCCTTCGTCTCCACGATATTTTCTTCCGAATGATATTGTTTTTCCAATTTTTCTAATTCCTCGGTTGATATTTCAGCCATATAAACTCACCACTCTTATCTTCTACATAGTATTTTTTTATTATAAATAATTATGAGTCAAAATGCAATCATTTCATTTCCGCAAATCTAAAGAAAACCGCAGCATTTCTTTTCCATCCCGAAGCTCCTCCCTTTCAAAGGAAAAGTCAAATTTACTTAAGAGGGCCATAGATGCCCGGTTATCCCTTTGTACAAAACAAAACAGCTTGTCAAATCCCACATCCGCTTCCCTGGCGTATGCGATAATGGCCTCGCACACCTCTGTCCCGTATCCCTTTCTCTGGCGTCCCGCATCGATAATATATCCCATCTCAAGCAGATATTCCTCATTTACCAGATTCACATTTAACCCGGCTCTCCCTATAAGCTCATGGGTGTCCCTGTCCATCACCATCCACATGCCGTATCCGTAAAATGGATACATTTTTTCAATATATGCCCTGGCATACTCCGATTCCTCCTCCCAATCATATAAGGGCGGGACAAAATCCGTTATCCCCTCCCCCTCATACAGACGGTACAAATCGGGCAGATCTTGTAACGTCATCTCCCTGAGATAACATCTTTCTGTATCAATCACCCTCCAGGGAATCCCATGTTTCCTCTGGTATACCCGCTCCAAAAAATAATAATCCACTTCCTCCAAACTCTCGGCCAAAAAATCTGTTCCAAAGAGGTCCTGACCAGGAATTTCAGGATTTTCATATGCCAGAACCGCCAAGGGCAGATGCTTTGTCCCCCTTAAGGTTTCATCCCTTGCAGTGATGAGCAGAGATTCCTCTAACATTTCTCCCAGCGTTTCCCAGGGATGCTCTTTTTTATCCTTCCATAAATCAGAGAGATTCATCAGTGTAAGATCCCGTCTCTGAAGATCCCGAAACAGCCTGCCGATAAAAAGCGGAAGCCTGCCATTCTCTAAAAGTTCCTCTCTCCTGTACAAAATATACTTTAAATTTTCTGCCATATTTTTTACATCCTTTAAAAAACTTATGTATATTTTCTTAATTTTTTACAGTACTGGGTACAGAGCTTATCCGTACAATTTACGCATTTCAGCGCCGCATTTGAATACTCCCAAAATCGTTCCGGATAGAGGAATACGCAAATTTCCCACAAGAGCCACACCAGAATGGAGACGGCGGCAAGGCTCGCTGCAAAAAAACCTCCCACAAATACCAAAGGGCAGAACATCATAAGATGGTCCCAGTTAAAAATACGGCAGGTAGTGCAGCAGCGGTTCCCCATCATCAGCCGGAAAGGACACCAGATTAAGACACACACCAAATCACACAGGTAAAAGAAAATGGATGTCATTAGAAGAAACTTTTTATCTATTACATTTTCATAGTACAGCACCCCCAGGGACACCGTGAGTACCGTCCACAATAAAAGTACCCGGTAAGCTGACTTTGTAGTTGAAATAATATATTGTTTTAAATTCTGAACGTTTATTTTCTCCCGAATCGGGGAAAAACGCTGCCGGAAAAGCTTTTGTGAGCCCAGGGGAATACGGCTTTTCACAGGAATAAGCTGAAAAACCATATCCATCATCCATATAAGCCACAAAATATGTAACAGGGAAAATTCCTTAAAAAAATTCATTCCTTCTAACAGGGTAAACATTTCCGGCATCTTAACATATAGGTAAACACTGATACAAAAAATCACTGCCCGTGCTGCAAGCTTCGCCATATAAAGCCTGCGGAGCCGGGACATTGGCTGTCTTTCCTCTTTTGTCTCAAATTTCAATGCGCATTTCCTCCCTATCCATGTATTTTCTTGTGGTTATTTTCCCTTTCATATGATATATTATATTCATTGCCTGTCCTTGGCAAGCAAAAATATAATAAATCAAAAAATCACTGTAAGGAGGATACTATGGCACAAAATCCAGTTGTAACATTTAAAATGGAAAGCGGAGACATAATAAAGGCAGAACTTTTTCCTGAGACAGCTCCAAACACAGTCAACAATTTTATCAGTCTGATACAGAAAAATTTTTATGACGGATTGATTTTTCACCGGGTCATTAAAGGCTTTATGATTCAGGGAGGCGACCCGGAAGGCACAGGCATGGGGGGCCCGGGATACGGCATCAAAGGGGAATTTGCAGAAAACGGATTTGAAAATAATCTGAAACACTCTGCAGGGGTATTATCCATGGCCCGCTCCATGATGCCGGATTCCGCAGGAAGCCAGTTTTTTATTATGCACCAGGATGCTCCCCACTTAGACGGGGCTTATGCCGCTTTCGGAAAAGTCATAGAAGGTATCGAGGTTGTGAATAAAATTGCAGAGACGGCAACCGATTATTCGGACAGACCCCTGGAAGACCAGGTCATGAAAAGCGTTACCGTGGAAACTTTTGGCACGGAATATCCGGAACCTGAAAAGTGCTGACACATGGCAGCAGGCCTATACAAAAACAGCAGAGGAATCCATATCCCCTGCTGTTTTATGTCTCAGCCATCACACCACTTTCCCAAAACCAGCGCTCTCCCCAGGCATAATAAGCATACCATTTTGCAATGTCATTTCACTTCCCAGCGTATAAATCTTCTCCTGCAGCTCATAAGGACATTGAATGGACACTTCTCTTTCAGAGGGATTTAAAGCAGCAAGAATCTTTTCCTCCTCATAGGTACGCAGATATACCAGTGGATATTTCTCCGGTTCACAATACACAAACTCAATCTTGCCGGAAGCGCAGAGAGCCGGAAACTTCTTTCTGATTCCAGACAATTTTTTTCATGATTCCACTGCATGGGAGTCCTGGCACCGGTGCGGTTATATCCGCCCTCCACAGAGGTAAGATTCAGATGGCGCATGCCGATTTCATCCCCGTAGTACAAAAAGGGGACACCGGGCATGGAAAATAGAAATGCATAGGCCATTTTCATCTCCTTAAGGTCCAGATATTTTCGGATACGCTCCATGTCATGGTTTCCCGAGGGAATACAGATCATGCCTTTCCCCTTAGTGAGTCTATAATTTTTCATATATGTATCCACAAAGGAGGAAACGTCTCCCTTACCCTCCCTGGAAAAATAAGGGTGTTCGCAGCGGAACAAATCCAGATAATGGGAAGGCCCAAAATGGAGGAGAAAGTCCATATGAAATCCTCCCAAAAGGGATTTGTCCGGCTCCCCCCACTCGGAAATCATCACTGCATTGGGATATGTTTTGTCTAAAAACTCCCGCATATCCTGCCACAATTTAATGGTCTCCTGTGGAGGTATGCCCCGGCACCAAATCTAAAATCACATGCATGTCCCTTTTATGGGCCTCTTGAAACAGCATTTCCAAATCTTCATTTGACCCATACCGGGGCGCCACCTGGCAGTAATCCGCCACGTCATACCCTGCATCCCCGAAAGGAGAGAGATAACAGGGATTTAACCATAGGGCATTGCAGCCCAGTTCCACAATGTAATCCAGTTTCCCAATAATGCCGGGAATGTCCCCGATTCCGTCCCCGTTGCTGTCACAGAAACTCTGGGGATAAATCTCATAAAAAATACTTTTCTCCAGCCAATGCATACCATTTTCCTCCTATTTCTTGGTCTTTATTTTTTTCACCCCGCTGTAAGAACTGTAGGTATTTCCCCCTACACCGTCCCCCACTGCCCGGATTTTATAGTAGTATGTTTTATTTTTAGAAACTGATTTATCCTTATAAGTCAAAACATTTTTTACGGTTGCTATCTTTTTGTAGGAGCCATCCTTTTTATTACTTCGGTAAATCTGATACTTTTTCGCCCCGCTTACTTTTTTCCACTTCAGCTTCACCTGATTTTTTGATGCGGAAGCTGAGGTCACAGAAGGCTTTTTCAGCACTTTTGTCTTCTGCACCCCGCAAAAGCCTGCCCTAACCGTCTCCCCGCCGCTTTTTTTATATCCCCGCACTTTGTAGTAATAAGTTTTCCCGGCCTTCACACTTTTATCTTGAAAAGAAACCGTGCTTCCCTTAGTGATTGTCTTAATCTTTTTAAAATCCTTATCCTTTGACGTGCTCCGGTAAATCTCATACCCCTGGGCTCCGTTTACTTTTTTCCATTTCAAAGAGACATATGTGGAATTTTTTCCTGTAAGCTGGGTAATCTTTGTCTTGTCAAGAGATGTTTTCTTTTTCAGCCCGTATGTCTCCGCAATTCCTGCTGCGTCTGCCGCCCCAAGCTTCTTTAATGCCTCATCACTGCTCAGATATTTTTTTGCGTCGGAAGAGTTTGAGATAAATGCATGCTCTACAATAATTCCCGGAAATCCCGCCTGTTTTGCCTGGCGGATGACCCCATAATAATCTGCCAGGGAACCGTCCGCATAGGTGTTTCCTGTGGCGGAATTGCGGATTTTAATCCCTCTGTCTGCAAGCCCTAAAGCCACCAGCTTCTTCTCAATGGCCAAGGCCAGATTTTTGCCCTCTGTCCCCAGGGACGGCCTGTAATTGCCGTTGGGATAATAAACTTCTGCGCCGGAAGCCATAGTATTTGCCGCCGAATTTATATGTATGCTCACAAATACGTCTGCCCCCACAGAGGCGGCATATTTTACCCTTCCCTCAAGGCTGATATAGGTGTCATTGCTCCTTGTCATATAGACTTTTGCCCCGCTGTATTTTTCCAGTTCTTTTTTGCAGTAATTTGCTATCTTTAACGTCAGATCTTTCTCTTTTAAACCGTTTGCCGCTGCCCCGGAATCGTAACCTCCATGTCCCGGGTCTAAGACGATAACTTTTTCCCCGGAACGGCTTTTTCCCTTAACATTTAAGGAACGTGCAGACAAAACCGCCCCTTTGATATCCGGTTTTGTGTCCGTGGCCTCCACCTGCACCACCTGGTCCTCTCCCTCAAAGGACATGCCCTCTATCACTGCGTCCGGTACTGCCGCCATTTTTTGATCCACTGCAAATCTCACGTTTTTTCCTGTTTCCTGATAAGATATCTCCTGGGACATCCCGTTATAAACAAAAGAAATTTTTGTAAGCTCATAACTGCCCCTAAAACTGCTGTCGTCAAAATCCATGGTAAAAAGTGCCGCATCCTTGTATATCTGCTGTGCCTCCACGGTATACTGCTCTTTTGTGTTCCGGTTGGTATAGGTCAAAACTGCTGAATTCAGCCTGCTCTTATCCATCTCCCCGATACTCACCACCACCGTCTGTGTCATGGGAGTATCCAGAGTGCTGCTGCCTAAAATCGTATAATTCAGAGAAGGAGGTGTCTCCCCTGCTATAGCTTTCCCGGAATGGAAAAGAATTCCCGCTGCCAAAGTAAAAATGATCAATCCCAAAATTAATTTTATTCTTTTGTCTCTAAACATATCCTACTCTCCTATTTTTTCTTTTTTCTTTCTTCCTCTCTATTATACTGATAAATCCTATAAATGTAATAGGCAATTACTGCCAGAATGCCTATCATCACAATCAGGCTGTAAGCCTCATTAATCCCCATCCCCATAATATCCGCCATACTGGGGACAAGTATCCCATACACAATCAAAAATTTACAGATGCGCACCATCCGAACCGCATAAATCCGCACTTTTCCTGTCAAAGGTTCGCTGCCCCTTCCATTTAAAAACTCAGGATGACACTGCAAAACTATCATCCCCCCATACAACAGAAGAACCGTAAGGAAATGTGACACCATAGTCATTCCGCGAACAGGATACCGGCAAATATAAAACATCTGCAGTCCCAGATACAGTATCACGCCAAAAATGGTTAAAGATTCCACGATAATATCTCCAATCCCCATTTCACTTTTCCGCATAGACGCCTCCTACCAAAGTTTTATAAGAGTATAACATAATTACAGGAAAAATGTATACCTGTAATCTGAATCTGTGATATACTATGTTTCAAGAAAGGATTAGGCAATTGCGAAACAAGTTCAAAATCTTGATTCCAATAGGCAAAGGCCCGGTTGAGCCGGACTTACAGGAGGTGGATGTGGATAACAAGGATT
>CAMWKH010000023.1 GCA_947174805.1 uncultured Roseburia sp.
ATGACCCTCTGCTTGTAAGGCAGATGCTCTCCCAGCTGAGCTAAGATCCCATATGGACAAGCTAAGTTACTTTTCTGAATCACTTTCCGTTCCTCAACCTGCCCTGCTATTATACAATGGTTTTTATACAAAAGTCAACATATTTTTTGCATTTTTTTAAAGAAACACAATAGTGTGAATTTTTTGAAATTTTCAGACAATTTACGCCAATGCCGCAGTGATAATTGCCATGGAATACACCTCAGAGGCGTTGCACCCACGGGACAAATCATTAACCGGCGAATTTAATCCTAAGAGGATTGGGCCGTATGCCTCGAAACTTCCCAGACGCTGTGCAATCTTGTAACCGATATTCCCCGCATTGATATCCGGGAAAATAAAGGTATTGATATGTCCGGCAAGTTTGGAATCCGGACATTTTGTGCGCGCCACACGGGGAGAAACCGCTGCATCAAACTGCATTTCCCCTTCGATCTCAAGCTCCGGCGCTCTGAGTTTTGCTTTCTGGGCTGCATTTCTCATCTTATCCACATCCTCTCCCTCACCGGAACCAAAGGTAGAATAGCTTAAGAAAGCAACTTTGGGGTCAACACCGAAAATCTTTGCACACTCTGCCGCCTCCACGGCAATCTCCGCCAGCTCATCCTCATTGGGATGTATATTGATAGCGCAGTCCGCCATGGCAAGAACCTCATTTTCCCCGGTAGCCCTTGGACGTACCAGAATATATACGGAGGAAACAATACTGTTCTGGGGCTTTGTCTTAATGAGCTGCAGTGCCGGACGCACCGTATCTGCCGTGGTATAAGTAGCTCCTCCCAGCAAAGCGTCCGCCAGTCCCATTTTTACCAGCATAGTCCCAAAATAATTTGCCTGGGATAATGTCTGTTTAGCCTGCTCCGGCGTTACTCCCTTGCTCTTTCTAAGTTCGCAGAACATCTCCACCATCTCATCCAGCCTGTCAAATTTTAAAGGGTCGATAATCTCCGCTCCCCGGATATTAAAACCGCTCTCCTCGGAGGCATCAAAAATCTCATCCTCATTTCCCACTAAAATGGGGTGAAGGAAATTACTTGCCAGAAGACGGGAAGCTGCCTCTAAAATACGGGGATCCGTACCCTCTGTAAAAACAATTTTCTTTGGATTTTTCTTTAAAACTTTAATCATATCACCAAAACCATACATAATGACCTGTCTCCTTTACATTTTGTTTTCCGCCAGACTTATCCTGAAAAGCTGACTGTTGCTTATATTGTATACAATTTTTTTAAAAAAGCAAGATACCTTTCGGACTGTATTGAAAAAAAACCATAAAATGTCTCCCATATTCCATTTTCCTGTGGAATCAACCCTTTAAAAGCCGCTCCACCAGTTTGACACACTCCGCCGCATCCTTAGAGTATCCGTCCGCCCCGATTTCCTCTGCAAAGCTTTCTGTCACTGCCGCCCCGCCGATTATCACTTTGCTCTCACAGCCCTTTTCCTTTGCAAGGTTTACCACATCCTTCATCCGCATCATGGTGGTTGTCATGAGGGCGGAAAGCCCGATTACCTGGGCATTTTCTTTTATGGCAGTATCCACTATCACCTCACTTGCCACATCTTTTCCCAGATCGATTACCCGATACCCGTAATTTTTCAGCATCATCACCACAAGGTTTTTCCCGATATCGTGGATATCCCCCTCCACGGTAGCCATGATGACAACGGCCTTAGCCCCGCCGTCTCCATCCCGTTTTATCATAGGTTCCAGATAGGTGATAGCACTTTGCATAGCGCTTGCGCTGGAGATGAGCTGAGGCAGGAAGTACACCTGCTTTTCAAACAGCTCCCCCACCTTATTAATGGCCGGAATCAAAATCTGGCTGATAATCTCCCCCGGCTTTGCCCCCAGCGCCAATAGTTTGTCCGTCTCCTCCACAATAGTGCCTTTACTGCCTTTTACGACACAGTCAAAAACCTTCTCTTCCGGTGAGTTTTCCCTGTCTTCTGCCCTGTCACGCTCTGCGGAAGTATCCTTGAGAGGGGATTTTTTGTTCATCCTTTGGATATACCGCAAATCCGCTCCTTCTTTATTCATTAGCAAATCTGCTCCGTATGCGGCATCCACAAGGGTTTCCTGCGCAGGGTTTGAGATTGCCATGGTAAGCCCCCTTGTGATGGCGGCAGTTAAAAACGCCGTGTTGACGCAGCTTCTCTCCGGCAGGCCAAAAGAGATATTGGAAAGTCCGCAGATGGTTGCAAGGCCGTTTTTTCTGCAGTAGGAAATCGTATCCAGACACTCTATGGCTGCCTTGGGGTTTGCCCCCACGGTAGCCACAAGGCCGTCCACCACAATGTCCTCCTTTGCCATGCCAAGTCGGATGGCTTCTTTTTGGATTGTCTCAATAATCTTGTGCTTCTCCTCCTTCGTCTCAGGAATCCCTGCATCGGAAAGGGGAAGAAGGATAAACATAGCCCCGTATTTTTTTGCTATGGGCAAAAGCTTCTCAAACTTCACCTTTTCCAGGGAGATGGAATTAATCAGCGCCCGGCCGGGATAAATCCGAAGGGCCGCCTCGATCACCTCCACATGGCTGGAATCAATGCAAAGGGGTAAATCCACCAGGGACGTCACCTCATAGATGGTGTCCAGCATCATCTGTTTTTCATCTATCCCGTTCATTCCCATATTGATATCCAAAATCGCTGCGCCCTGTTCCTCCTGCTGTTTTGCCATTTCGCAGACCATGGCAAGGCTGCCCTCTTTTAGTTCCGCCTGTAGTTTTTTCTTTCCTGTGGGATTGATGCGCTCCCCCACAATCGTAAAGGGCCCGTCCAGGGTAATCTCCATATAGCTGCGCTCCGACGCCAGAAATCTTCTCCTCTCTTTTTTCACAGGGAGCAGTTCTGCAGATTTCAGTGCCCCCGCCATCTCTTTGATGTGCTTCGGGGTCGTGCCGCAGCAGCCCCCAAAAATCCTGGCCCCGGCCTGGGCCAGCTTTTCTACCCCCTGGGCAAACTCCTTTGGATTCATATCATAGCAAGTCCTGCCCTCTGAGAGCCTTGGCAGTCCCGCATTCGGCTTTACCAAAATAGGAACATGGGAAACGTCATACATTTCTTTTACCCTCTGTGCCATCTGCTCCGGTCCCGTGGAACAGTTAAGTCCCACGGCATCCGCTCCCAGACTCTGCAGCACCACCACTGCGGCAGCCCCCTCAGTGCCAAAAAGAGTTCTTCCGTTCTCCTCCAAGGTCAGACTTACCAACACAGGTTTCCCGCTGCACTCTTTTACGGCAAGCACTGCTGCCCGGCACTCCTGGAGGCTCATCATGGTCTCCACCACATAAAGGTCCACCCCTGCCGCCTCCAGGGCCTCAACCTGTTCTTTATAGATATCCACCAGTTCTTCAAACATCATATCCCCGATTGGATAGAGCTGCCGTCCTGTCATGGAGATATCCGCCGCCACGTAAGCCTTATCCCCCGCCGCCTCCTTAGAGAGTGCCGCAAGCTTTTGGTTCATCTCCCAAAGCTTCTCTGACAGGCCGTACTCTTGAAGCTTCACCCGGTTTGCCGTAAAGGTGGGGGCATATAAAATATTGCTTCCCGCCTCCACATATCTCCGCTGTAAATCTATGATAGCCTGAGGGTTTTCTAAAATCCACTGTTCCGGGCACACCCCCATTTTCATCCCCGCCTCCTGGAGGTTTGTGCCTGTGGCGCCGTCTAAAATCACAGGCCCCTTCTCCACTAAATCCAAAAATTCCTGTCTTGTCATGTTATATCTCCTGTTTTAACTGCTGAATGATCCGGGCAATCATGGATGCCCTGTTAAAAGGTGTAATAAAATAATACCCGTCTGCAATGTCTTTTAATCCCCGGGCAATGGAAAGTGCGCAATGTATTCCCGCTTCCTCCCCCTCTTCCCTGGTCATATCCTGCCGGTAACTTAAAATCACATCCTCCGGCACCCGGATTCCAGGCATCTCATTTGCCATAAACACAGCATTTTTATAGCTGACTAAAGGCATAATCCCACACATGATTTTGGTCTGGGTATGGGCTTTGATATAAGCGATTCTCTCTATATCTTCCCTGGAGTAAATGGGCTGGGTCAGAAACATGCCGCAGCCCTTTTCTATTTTCTGCTCCATTCTCTTTATGATGGCATCGGGATTTGCCCCGTGGTAATTTAAGGCTCCACCATAAAACACCGGCTCCTCCTCAAACACATCCTCATTCATCCGGGACAGATATTCCATAAAGGTAATGGAGTTAAAATCAAATACGGATGTCACGCTTCCCCTCTGGTCCCGGGCCACCGCGTCCCCTGTCACCACCAGAAAATGCCTCAGGCCGTTCATATAATCCCCCAGAATTCCGGAGCGCATGGCAATCAGGTTTTTGTCCCGGCAGGCAATGTGGGGCATCACCGAAATTCCCAGTTCATTTTGAATTTTCGCCGCAAGCTTTCCTGCATCTGCCCTGGCCCTTGCCATAGGAGAGTCCGCCAGAGTAATCAAATCCGCCCCTGCACGCTTTAATATTTCCGCTCCCTTTAAGACTTTCCCAATATCTGCGGAAAAAGGCGGGTCAAGTTCCACAATAAAGGACATATCTCCTGCGGATATCTTTTTTAGTAATCCCGACTGCACTTTAGGTGATACTTTTTCCTCCCTAATTGCAATCTTCTTTTTCCCCGGAGGAACAGACTCTAACCTCTCACATAATCCCTGGATATATTCCGGGGTTGTACCGCAGCACCCCCCTAAAATATCCACGCCCAAACCTGCCACCTGCTCCATGGTATCCACAAAATATTCCCTGCTGTCCCCATAGAGGGTTTTTCCCCGCAGGGTTAAGGGATACCCTGCATTGGGCAGGGCCGTTAAATATTTATGATTGGGAAACGCCGCATTTTTTAAAAGACGGAAAAGATGGGCGGCCCCAACCCCGCAGTTAAAGCCGTACGCATCAATAGAATCCATCCACGCCGCTGTCTCTGCGATTTTTTCAAGGCTTACCCCGTCTCTCGTGTATCCGCTTTTATCAACGGCAAACTGTACCAGCACAAATACATCCCCTCTGGATTTGATATACTCTGTAATCTCCTTTAGGCAGGTAAAATCCGTCTGGGTCTCTAAAACAAAAATGTCGGCCCCGCAGGAAAAAAAGGTATCACAGATTTCTTTATACTCCTGTAAAACCACTTCCTTCCCCAGAAATCCCGTATCGTAAATAGGGCCGATATCTGCGCCCACAAATATTCCCTCCCCGTGTTCTGCCGCCTCCCTGGCAAGTTCATACCCTCTGGCAGCTGCAAGTTTCACCTGTTTTAAATCAGAAAGAAACATGGTGTTTGCGGCAAATGTGTTGGTGCGGATTAATTTTGCCCCGCTTTTTATATACGCTGCATGGACTTTTTTCACTTTCTCCGGAGCAGTGAGATTACAAAGTTCCGCCACCCCGGATTCCTCAGGAAAACAAGCTTCAAAGTACGTGCCGAAAGCCCCGTCCATCACCAGCCTGTGGTGTTTTAAATATTCTGATATTTTCATGTATGTCCTTTCCCGCCAAAGCAGAAAAAAGCGGTTCAAAAATGAACCACTCCCCTCCCCTGACTTTACAGTAATTCCCCTTTTTTATTGTAAAAAGAATCGCAGTACCAAAGTTCCCCCTGGGCCACCCCCTGGGAACCTGCGTCAAAAAACAGAACCTGCAAAAATTCATTGCCTTCCTGCCCCTCGGGGAGAAAAATCCCCCAGGTCTTTGCGGACTCAAAACCAAAACGATGGTAAAATTCTCCTCCTAAAACTGCTGCCCAGGGAAATCCTGCCTCCCTGGCCCGGCTTAAGCATGTGTCAATGAGCCTGGTGCCAATCCCCTGGCCTCTGAACTTTTCCTTAACCGCCACAGGCCCTAGGGCAAGCCCTTCCTCATCTTCGATTCTGGCGTCTGTCAAAATACAGTACCCTACAATCTCCTCCTCCACAGAGGCCACCAGACAAAGTTTTTCCCGAAATCCTTTATCCAAAAGAATCTGCTCTGCAAACTCCCATTCGTTGTAAACCTCATTTTTTCCCTTCACAAAAAAACTTTCCCTTAAAACCTCTTTCACATTTTGCAAATCACCCTTGCGAAACGTTCGTATGTCTTCCAAAAAAACTCCTCCTATTTTCCCTTATAGCTACTGATTCATTTTGTAACCGCATTTCGGGCAGATATTTCCGCCTTTGTAAGTGTACCCACAGCGGAAACAACATATGGTCTCATGTTTATCTTTTGCCAGATAGGCCACATTTCTGCTGTCCGGCTTTTCCTGCAGATATTTGATAAAATCCCGCAGGATAACGCCCCAGGCTTTTAGTTCTGAGCGCTCCACCGCATAAGGAATCTTCGCCTTTGTCCCGTTTTTCAGCTCCACAAAAATCCCGCTGTTTAAGAGGCCGGTGGACGTCTTAAGCCCTTTAATATCCCAGATGGGGATGTCGTAGGCATTCATCATGGTATGGTAAAAGAGATGTTCCGGCGTTAAAATCATGCCCTCCTTCCCGGACTCATTCCTGGAAGTATCCACCACAAGAATGGGGTACTCAAAACTGCCCCTGTTGGTGCCGTAAGTATCCAGGGCATACTGAATCTCCGAGATCTCCTCCTTTGTATTCTCCTGCATCATCACTTTTCTGGCGGGATAAAAATGATGCCTGGGATTCTGCCTCATCTTCTCTGTCATAGCAAATTGCAGCTTACTGACCAAAAGTTCACATTCATCGGTTTTTATCTTTACCAGACGCTTATTCAACATCTCTAAGGCATGTGTCTTTAACTCCGGCAAAAATATGCCGGTTTTAATTTTTTCTATGGCCTCTCTTGTCTCCTTTTCTGTCAAAGACATGGGATTGCCGCATATCTTATCTATGGCCTCCTCGTCCATCTGACGGATTCTTGCATTTATCTTTTCCAGATGGGGATTGATGAGTTCCTGGGCAAATCCCCGGCTCTGTAAGCGCTCTGCCAAATCGGAGAGGTCCTGCCTGCTCCCTGTGCGGGCATGGCGCATCATGGAAGCGATCTCATTGCTCTCCGCCTGCTCCCTGGCCGCCAGAAGCTTTTCTTCATATACGCTTAAATCCGCCTCGGGATAACCGGAAAGCTTCTTTTTCAGGTTTTCATACCCTGCCCGGTCCAAAGTCTTTGGCATATTTCCCATTAACTTTGCCACTTCCGCTTCCGCCTGGGCCTTACGCCTCTGATAAAGAGGCGCAAGCAGCTCCCCTTTTAATTCCAATGGGAGCTCTTCCCCCTCCAGCTCTTTTATAATTTTCAATGTCTGGGCATAGTTGGAACTGTTTTGTCCCTCCATGGCCCTCTGGCGGATATGGTTGAGCTTTTTCTCCTGCTCCTTTGCCGTAAGCCTGTCCAGATACTCCTTCCTGTCCTCCCAGGCAAGCTTTGTCTCCTTCTCAAGCTGGGAGCGAAGCTCCTTCATCTGAGGAATGGACAGCCTGTCCAGCACTCCAAATTTGGCGTCATACCTTCTCTTAGCCGAAGCCTGTTCCCCCGGCGTGGCCTTAGTCTCATACCGGATTTCCTCTTTCGCCTCCTCCGGCGGATTTACCCTGCCCGCCGCTGCCTGAACTTCTTCTTCCCTGAATTCTCCATCTCTTTTGGGGGCTGTATTTACGTTCTCCTCTGTCCGGGCACCCCTATCTTTCTCACCGCTTTCATGGAACTCTACACGGCTCTCCCCCACCGGATGCTTTTCTTCCCGGGGCAGAGGGTTGCCCTTCCGGGTGCTGCTGGCCCGAAGCACGATGGCCTCTAAGGCCCTCACACTGTCTCCGGGATAAAATCCTTCCTCTATCATATTTTCCAGGCGGAACAGCTCCTCCCTGGACAAATCTTCAATGGAATCACAGAGGTTTTCTATGGCTGCTTTTCCCTCCCCGGAACTGTTCTGTCCTATCTCCGATTCAAACTCATTAAAATTGTAGTTGGATACCCGGTCCCCATGGTTTCCCAAAAGCTCCGCATAATCCCCGTACGCCCGGACATCATTTAAAAACTCCATGTCATAGACATCCCCCTCAATCAAAAGCTTTTTGGGCCTTGGGGTGTAAAAACAGCGGCAGTGTTCACAGGTGTAGGCCCTTGCCAAAAGAACCCGTCCTTCCTCCGTCTCAATTTTAAATTCCTGCCCTTCGGGAAACACCACCATGTGGAGATTTTCCCTGCAGATGGGACACTGGTAACCCACCATATAAAAATTGTTTCCAAGACGTCCTGCCTGGCGCTCCTCAAAGGTAGTCTCCGTCTTTATAAAGGAGGACATTCTCTTTTTCCACACCAGATTGTGCCATAGGCCCTGGGACTCTCCCACCTCTTCCCCCTCATCCTCAATCTTTTCCTCCGTGGACTCTAAGGCAAGCTGTACCACATCCTCATAGTTAATGCGCATATTATCTTTATAAAAACGGAAATTCTCCCGGCTGTAACCAGGCTCCACATGAATTTCACGCAATACGCTTTCAAACAATGCATTTACCTGGGCATAATCTTTTTCCACTTTAATCCCATGGATTACCCCCCACTTCCCAAAGGCGTAGAGTACAAGGTTCAGCACATTGCAGACTTTGTTCCCGTCCTCAATCTGCACCACATCCTCTGTCATGGGGATATCCACAACATTCGTTATCACTTTTTTACTTTCAAAATTGAAAAACAAAGAACGTACCCTTCCCTGGAGAATTAGATAGTCCCCGATTACCACAAAATGTTTTGTCCATTCCACCGGAACCCCCATGGTTTTTATGAGCCGGTCAAATGTCAAATCTAATTCCCGGTTTGTCTTTAATACGATCATAAATAATTGCACCTCGCAGTTTCGTAATCATTTCCCTACTCTATATAATATTCCCTAATGATAGATACGGTCAAGTCTTGATTTTGGATTATTTATTGTTTATAAAATTTTAAGAAATAGGAAATCCCATATTTTCAAGGGTTTTCAGAGTTTTGTTAGCACTCATGTTAAAAGAGTGCTAATTTTTTATTGACTTTTTTTCCGTTCCGTCTTAATATAGATTCCAACGGAAGATTGTATACTATGAATATTTTAATAAAGGAGTGTTTTTTATGGCAAACAAACATGGAAACTTATCAATTAACAGCGACAATATTTTCCCGGTGATTAAAAAATGGCTCTATTCTGACCACGACATTTTCTACAGGGAATTGATATCTAACGGCTGCGACGCCATCACCAAATTGAAAAAATTGGACATGATGGGAGAATATGAACTTCCTGCAGACTACAAGCCCAAAATTGAAATCGAGGTCAACCCCGATGAAAAAACCCTGACATTTACGGACAACGGGCTTGGGATGACCGCCGACGAGGTGGAGGAATACATTAACCAGATTGCTTTTTCCGGTGCAAATGATTTCCTGGAAAAATATAAAGACAAGGCAAATGACGACCAGATTATCGGCCACTTCGGACTGGGATTTTACTCTGCCTTTATGGTAGCCGACGCCGTGCACATCGACACCCTCTCCTATCAGAAGGGCGCCCAGCCTGTACACTGGGAATGCGACGGCGGTACAGAATTTGACATGCAGGACGGCATCAAGGAAGATGTGGGGACAAGAATCACCCTTTACTTAAACGAGGACTGCCTGGAATTTGCCAACGAGTACCGGGCAAGGGAAGTCATTGAAAAATACTGCTCTTTTATGCCCACGGAAATTTTCCTGAAAAAGGCCAACGCACCGGAGGAATATGAAACCATAAGCCCCGAGGAGAAAAAAGACACAGACAAGGTGGTTGAGACCATTATTGAGGAGGCGAAAACGGAGGAGAAAGAGAACGAAAACGGAGAAAAGGAAATCGTTGAGGTTTCTCCCAGGACGGAAAAATTAAAGATTGTAAAACGCCCCGTTCCCTTAAACGACACGAATCCCCTGTGGGCTAAGACGCCAAATGACTGTACCGACGAGGAATACAAAACCTTCTACCGGAAAGTGTTTATGGACTATAAAGAGCCCCTGTTTTGGATTCATTTAAATATGGATTATCCCTTTAACTTAAAAGGAATCCTCTACTTCCCGAAAATCAACACGGAATACGACTCCATCGAGGGAACCATCAAACTCTACAACAACCAGGTTTTTGTGGCGGACAACATCAAAGAGGTAATTCCTGAGTTTTTAATGCTTCTAAAAGGGGTGATCGACTGTCCGGACCTGCCTTTGAATGTATCCAGAAGCGCACTGCAGAACGACGGTTTTGTAAAGAAAATCTCTGATTACATTACAAAGAAAGTAGCTGACAAGCTTACGGGAATGTGTAAAACCGACAAGGAATCCTACGAAAAATACTGGGACGACATCAGCCCCTTTATCAAATTCGGCTGCCTAAAAGACGAAAAATTCTGTGACAAGATGAACGATTACATCCTGTTTAAGGATATCAACGACAAATATTTAACCCTGCCGGAGTGGATTAAGCCTGTGGAGGAAGAAGAAAACCACGGTGAGGAAAACCAAGATACAGACAGTGAAAATACGAAACAGTCCGTGGAAAACGCCGACGGCACCCCTGCAGATACACCGGAGGAGGAGCCAAAAGACGACCGCAGCGTGATTTACTATGTCACCGATTTAAACCAGCAGGGACAGTATATCAAAATGTTTAAAGAGCAGAATATGAACGCTGTCATCCTTGACCACAACATTGATACCTCTTTTATCTCCCAGTTGGAGCGGAGAAATGAAAAATACAAGTTTATGCGTATCGACGCAGACCTTACCGAGGCTTTAAAAGAGAATGTCTCCGAAGAGGAGTTAAAATCACTTACAGAGGGCCTCACCGACATTTTCCGCAAGGAGCTTGAGAATGAAAAATTAAATGTGAAAGTGGAAAAATTAAAGGATGAGAACATCTCTTCTGTCATTACTTTGTCTGAAGAAGGCAGACGTATGCAGGATATGATGAAAATGTACTCCATGGGCGGCATGGGCATGGACGCTTCCATGTTCGGACAGGATATAACCCTTACTTTAAATGCCAACCATCCCCTTGTCACCTATATTTTAAATAACAAAGAATCCGAACATGTAAAGGATTTCTGTGAACAGCTCTACGACCTTGCCATGATTTCAAACCAGCCTTTAGCGCCGGAAGCAATGACAAAGTTTATTGCAAGGAGCAATAAGATTATGATGCTTTTAACAAAATAAAAAAACCTCAAATGGGACAGTGAAACACTGTCCCATTTTAAACGATTTCATCTTTCCCCCGCCTACCAAAGAGGCGGCACCGGAGGCCGGAGGGGGTCTATAATCTCTTTCGCATCAAACAAATCCGATACGCTGTCCTCTTTTCCCTCGGCATTGCGGTAAATCCTATATCCATCCAAATCCCGCCTGCCCTGGCGCAGATAATCCCTGCCAAAATACACCCGGTACTGCCCCTGGTCCACATTGCAGAAAATGTGATATCCCTCCCCTTTGAGAAACTGGAATTTTTCATTGTTCTCATCATAATTTCCCCAGTCCCCCAAATCTTGTCCATGGGCAAAGACAATCACATCCGTATTCCCAACCAATGGTTCCACATTTTCACGCCATTTTTGGGTATCCCTCATGAGACGGCTGAAACTCGCATCCCTGATTTTGATATGCCCCCAGGTGTGGCTTGCAAATTCCCATCCATCCTCCTTTAGGGCATCTGCAACTTTTTTCGCCTGCTCCCTTTCTTTTTCAATATCAAAATCGGGATTATCCAAAAGCCATTGTCTCTTGTCATCATCTAAATTTCCGTCTACATTGAGATAACTCTTATCTGTGCGGTAACCCAAAATCCCATTGTATCCGGTGAGGGCTATGATGCCTTTCGCCCCCCGGTAGGAGGCGTCGGGATGCTCTTCGATAAACTTATCCAAAATAGGCACAATATCATAATCCCCTGTAACCTTTTCACCATCCGGGGTTATGTACTCACAGGTGGGTTTTCCTTCCTCATCTAAAATCATCTTTGCGGCATACCCGTAATTGTCATAGCAGTGATAATAACTCAAATCATCCTGGGACAGGACATAAGCCTTTTTACCCTTTGGCAGCATAATTTCTCCCGGCTCAAAGAACGTATTCCCATTTTCATCTGCAGAAACCTTAAGGATGTCATGGATGCCCACAATCACATATCCCCTGTCATACATCTCCTGTATGATTTTTTTAAATTCACTGACGGTGGTCATCCACTGATTATTTCCCGCTGCCTGGGGATTTCTATCCTGGTTCGCAAAAGCCCTCTGGGGGTCCACCACCAAACTGTGATAAAACACATGGGTGACTTCCTGGATATTTACAGGCTCACAAGATTCCATCCCTTTCTCGTAAGAAGCAAGCTTCTCTTTTAACTCCTTATCCCCCTCATATCCTTCTATTCCCCGTATCAAGGCAGCGGCTCCCTCATAATCATAGGAAAGGGAGAGACGGTCCGCCTGAGCTGTCACTTCCTGGTACTGCACGGCCAGCGTCTCCTCCTCTTCCCCCGCATCCTTTTGATTTTCCGGCTTTTCCTCTCTCCTCCCCTGTTCCGTATCCCTGCCGGCATCCCCGAGGGATGTCTCCGTATCCATCCCCCCATTCACCGACACACTGCCCCTTTGTCTTCGGAAACCCATCCATCCGCTAATCAGCAGAATGAACACAATACTTGCGCCTGCAGCCAACACTGCCGGCTTTTTCAGCTCTATATTTTGTTTTCTATGTATTTTCATCTGTATTCTCTCATTATTTTACAATATCAAACTGCCAGTCCAAAAGAAGCCAGTTTGCCCGAAAAAGACGCATAATCTGCCAATAGCCCGCCCCGTTTAAACCATATTCCTTTATTAGTTCAAATTTTGCCTGCATGCTCCGCACATCCTCAAACCAAACTTCGTGCTCCTCCCCGTTTTCCCAATAGTGGAAATACGGGGACATGGCACGGGCATCAAAAAAAATTTCCGCATCATTTTCAATGGCAATCTGCACCGCTTCCACGTTTCCTATGGTCCTTGCCTTTGTCACTCCCCGCTCAAAAGGCAGTTTCCAGTCATATCCATAATTAGGTATTCCAAGTCTTATTTTTTCCGTGGGAATCTCCGTCACTGCGTAATCCAAAACTTTCCGCACCTGAAAAATCGGCGCTACCGCCATGGGAGGCCCGTAGGTATACCCCCACTCATAGGTCATTAAAAGCACATAATCTGCCACAGCCCCAAGGCCGGCATAATCCTTTCCCTCATACAAAAGCCCCTTCTGTCCTGCAGACTGCTTTGGCGCCAAAGCCACAGAAACCTGCCTGCCAATGTCATGCATCCCCTGGGCAATCTGGGCCACAAATGCGGTAAATGCATCCCGGTCCTCCGCCAAAATATATTCAAAATCCACATCCACCCCGGCATACCCCTTTTCCTCCACTGTATTTTTCAGGTTCAAAATCAGGGTTTCCACTGCCAAAGGAGACTGTACCACCGAGTGAATCAGGTAATTGTTAAATTGTCCGTCCGCCCCGAAGGGAGTCAGGGTAAGAATGGGCAGAGTCCCGTGCCGATAGGCCGCCTCTATCATAAAATCCACGGAGAGAACCGGAGGAATCAATACTCCTTCGGAAGTGAATCCGTAAGAAAACACAGACAATTCTGTGAGATAGGGAAGCGTCTGTTCCAATATCCAGGGTTCAATATAGGGATAAGCATAGCCGTTTATCCTTACAGGAATTTTTTCACCAGGCCCATCACCGCCGGGAATCAGCAGCGCCTGCCCCACTGCCAGGGGATAAGGGGGAGCTATCTGATTTGCATAGATAATAGACTGGGGCTGTATCTGATACATTTCCCCAATCAAATCTACCGTATCCCCCGGTTTCACCACATAAATTTCCATATACTGTTTTCCGTTTTTTATCAGTATATGTAAGACGCCTTGTCCAAGACATTGTCAATGGTTTTAAAGTAACTATCCGTAGAAATGCTCCCGTCTGTTACCAGGTCAACTTCCCTCCATACTTTCTCATTTAAATTAGAGGAAAGCTCAGAGATAAAAGCCTCATACACATCGTCAAAAGCCGCCTTCTCCCTTGCCTTTACAATATTGGATTTGTTGGCGTCTGTAAGTTCTTCATTAAACTTATTGATACACTTAATATAATAGTAGCCTTCCTCTGTGGAAATACAGTCTGAAATTTCCCCGTCATCCAATTCAAAGGCGACCTCTTCCACCTCCGGAGGCATTTCCCTCCGGCCGAAAGAAATTTCAATAGCGGTTTTTTTATTGTAATTACTGGCCACCGCGGCAAAATCCTCCCCGGTATCCAGCTTCTCTTTTACCTCCCCCGCCTTACTCTCATCCTTGATATATATCTGCATTGCCTCCATAATACGGGCTTCGTCATCACTTACCTCCGCGTTTACTCCCTCCGTAAGCACATGGTAAACTTTGTTTGCAAGGGCATAATCCTCGTACATCCCCTCCAAATCTGAAAGGGATGCCCCGGTATATGATTTTTCCGCCTGGCTCAGAGAATCATAATAGGTCTTAGCCGCCCGCTTTACATCCTCCATCTCCTCCTCCGTCAGGGAAATCTCCTGCTCCTTAGCCAAAAGGTCCATGCAGACGATTCGGGTCATCTCAGACAAGGCCACATCCTTTACGTAGCGCTTTAATTTTCCGTTCTGAAATTTCTGTTCCCACAAATCGATGCCGTAAGTTTTTCCATATATATTTTGATAATTTGCAAGATATACTTTTGCTTCCGTAAGACTGCCAGTCACCCCGTCAATGCGAAACACATCTCTGTTTCCCATGCCGCTTGTCAAAATGACTTCCTTGCCGCCGATACTGCAGCCTGACAAAAGCTGGGATATGATGAGGGCACCCGCCAGCCATATTCCTTTCCGTTTTCTCATGTGTTCTCCGTTTTCCAGTCATGTCCTGTCTGTTATTTTTTTCTGGCCGCCAAAATGCTCCTTGCCACAGAAATCCCATTGGCGGAAGCCTGCTGCAGCCCTCTTGTTACGCTTGCCCCGTCCCCAATGGCCCGAAGCCCTTTTGTACTTGTCTCAAAATCCCTGTTCACCACAACTTTATTGGAATAAAACTTCACTTCCACACCATAGAGCAATGTCTCGTCACTGGCAATTCCCGGTGTCACTTTATCCAAAGCTAAAATCATTTCCTCAATATCTACCATGATTCGATGGGGGAACACTAAAGATAAATCCCCCGGCACGGCATCTTTTAAAGTGGGAATCAAATTATTCCTGCAGAGCCGCTCCTCCGTAGTCCTTCTCCCCCTGCGGAAGTCTCCAAATGTCTGCACCATAATCCTGCCGTCACAGAGCATATTGGATAGCTGGGCAATCTGCCTGCCATACTCGATAGGGGTTTTAAAAGGTTTGGTAAAATTTTTAGAGACTAAAACTGCAAAATTCGTATTGTTTGTCTTTAAGTCTTTCGACTTGTATGCATGGCCGTTCACCACCGCAAGACCGCCGTCATAATACTCCGCCGACACTTCCCCGGAAGGATTTGTACAAAAGGTCCGCACTTTATCATCAAAAGTAGGGGTATGATATACCAATTTTGCCTCGTAGAGATTTTCATTTAAAAACTCCATAATCTCATCTCTCACTTCAACCCTGATGCCGATATCCACCGTTCCCACCTTGGTCTCAATCCCATGATTTTTGCAGATATGGCAGAACCAGTCTGCCCCCTCCCGGCCTACGGCGGCAACTATTTCATCCCCGAAAATTTTCTCGCCTTTATCGGTGAGAATCCCTCTTGCTTCTCCGTCTTCTATGATAATGTCTTTTACCATAGTGTGAAATTCCATGTCCACTCCGCTCTCCAAAAGATGCTTCTGCAGCCTGGCATAGATTTTATAACCTTCCTCCGTTCCCAGATGACGGATGGGACATTCAATCAGTTTTAAATTAGCCTGTATAGCCTTTTTTCTGATTTCCCGAATCTCCTGTTTCTTATCCAGTCCGTAAACATTTGCATCCGCCCCGAATTTTAAATAAATTTCATCGGATTCCCGGATAAATGATTCCGCCTGCTCATATCCTAAAATCTCCGGGAGATTTCCACCCACGTCCGGTGAAAGAGAAAGTTTGCCATCGGAAAAGGCTCCGGCCCCGGCAAAACCTGTGGTAATGGAACAGGGCTTACAGGCTACACACACATTCGTCTTTCTCTTGGGACATACTCTCTCCTCAATTTTCCTGCCCTTCTCCACAATTAGAATTTTCAGTTCCCTATCTTTCCCTATCAGTTCATAGGCACAGAAAATTCCGGAAGGGCCGGCTCCTATAATTACCACATCATATTTTTTCAATAAAAACACCTTAACTTTCCACAATTAAAAATCTGCCGTCCGGCAGTTCAAAAACTTCCGCAGCTTCCTTTAACGCCTCATCATCCATTCCGGAGATATCTGTACCCTGCTCTTTGAAATATTCCCGTACCTCATTTATGCCGTCGAAGACACATGCCATACAGTCTGTTAAAAATTCATCTGCCTCCTCGGGAGTGCCGGCAACTTTTTCCCGGAACAGCTGAAGCTGATTTTCTAAAAATGTATGAATACATATTTCATCATATTGAAACATATTTATTTTATCCCCTATTCTTCATTTCTATATAAAAGATAGCACAAAACTTTTCCAAAAGCAACAATCACCTAACACACAATCACTTCGTCAAAATAAAAAGAATATATCAGTTTCTCCTTCACCTTTTTCTCCAGTTTTTTGGAAAGGGCCTCCTGATACAAATTAAGCTGCATCCGGTAACGGTTCGCCAGCTCTTCTCTGGTGTCCGCCACGTCCGTCTTATAATCCAAGAGGACAATCTCCCCCTCCTCCTCAAAAAAGGCGTCGATAATTCCCTGGATCAAAATCATGGTATCACTGCCGTCATGTTCTATGTCATCCGCCGGTTTTCCCATAACAAAAGGCCGCTCTTTGTAGAGCTGTCCCAAAAGGGCCGCCCGCTTCATCCTCTTTGCCAAATCTGACTGGTAAAATTTCACCAGTTTTTCCCTGCGGAGCAATTCTTCCATCTCCTTAGAGAGATGTCCGTCCTCTAGGATTTTTTGAATCTCATCATTGAGCACTTCCCTGAGGTTTGGATTCCCGGAGAGAACTTCTATGGGAAGGCACTCTACCGCCCGGTGCATGGCGCTTCCCCTAAGGGCTCCCTGGTTGACTTTCTTCTCCCCGCTCATAAAAACCGGAATATAGGGTACAATCTCTGTCTCCGGAAAAAGCGGCTCAGCAAAATCCGGCTCCTCCATCTCCATGGCTTCTATGGCCCGGTGCTTTAATTCCGACACGGAATATTTGCCCTTCCGGCTTGTCTCCTTCTCATAGGGATATCGGTAAGTCAGTTTTTCCTCCACCATCCGGTCTGCCCATTCCTCCGGCACATCCCTGTGTTCCAAAAGTTCCCAAACCCCTTTGAAATCATGAAGCTGTTTTTCCGTCTCATCTATCACAAGCTGTTGTGTCCCCCATATCTTCAAAGGATATTTCACCCTCCCCGCCAACACAGGGAGAATCCAGTCCAGATAGCAATCTGCCCCTGCCCGCTCCAAAAATGACATGGCTTTCTCTTCATTCTGTTTTAACTCACGCTTTAACCTTATTTTTTCTATCTCCTTTTCGGCATCTTTCCGAATTCCTGTGATGATAAGCTTTTCTTTTGCCCTGGTGAGAGCCACGTAGAGAACGCGAAGCTCCTCCCCCTGGTTCTCCAAATCTAACTGTTTTGCCACCGCTCTTTTGTAAAGGGATATCCCCTTCACTCTGGACACCGGATTGATATAATCCAAAGCCGCCCCCAGTTCCGGGTGCACCGCCAAGGTGCTTCTGGCATCCTGATGGTTAAATTTTTTCCCTGTGCCGCTTACAAACACCACGGGAAATTCCAGCCCTTTGCTCTTGTGGATAGTCATAATCCGCACCGCATCGGCATTTTCACTGACAATTTCCGCCTCCCCGTAATCCACCTCATACTTCTTAAGCCTGTCCATATATCGTATAAAGTGAAACAGCCCTTTGTAACTGGTGCTCTCATAGGCCACCGCCTTCTCCAAAAGCATTTCGATGTTGGCTTTTCTCTGGGCGCCGGAAGGCATGGACATGGCATAACAGAGATACCCTGTCTCCCTTAAAATCCGGTATAAAAGTTCATGCACGGTCATCTCTGTGACTAAATCCCGAAAATATCCAATCTTCGTTTGCATTTCCTGGACTTTTAGAAAAAGTTCTTCCGGAAGCGCATCTTTTTGGGGATGAAGAAAACAAAGATGAAATGCCCTGTCCTTTCCTGCGGACTTTAACACTGCCAGCTCCTCGTCAGAAAAACCTCCTATGGGAGAGCGCAGCACCGCCGCTAAAGGAATATCCTGACAGGGATTATCTAACACCCTTAAAAAATTCAAAATTGTAAGAATTTCCTGCGTCTGAAAATACCCTGTCTTTGAGGAGGCATGGGCCGGTATCCCCCTCCTGGACAACACCTCTAAAAAAGTTTCCCCATAAACCCCAAAACTCCGGAGCAGAATCACAATGTCCCCGTATCGAAGGGGGCGTAATGTTCCTCTGTCCTTATCCATTACCTGCTGGCCCTGCATCATATTTCTGATTTTTGCCGCCACAACCTCCGCCTCAAGCCAGACCAAATCTCTTATCCCCGCTTCTTTTAATAGTTCTTCCTCCTCGTCTGCCAAGAGCAGCTCCGGCTCCATCCCCTCTGAGGAAGGATAATCTGCCCCGGGCCATAGGGCCGCATCCTCATCATAGGCTACGTTTCCTAAGTCTTTCCCCATAATCCGATAAAAAATATCGTTGGTAAAGTCTAAGACCTCTTTTCTGCTTCTGAAATTCTGGTGGAGCTCTATTTTCTGATTCTTAGAGTCCTCCTTCTCATACCTGTCATATTTTTCCATAAAAATTTCCGGCCTTGCCAGGCGGAATCTATAGATGCTCTGCTTTACATCCCCCACCATAAAACGGTTATATTCCCCTGCAGGTTCCCTGGAAACAGCCCGAAGAATCTCCTCCTGAATCAGGTTGCTGTCCTGGTATTCATCCACCATCACTTCCTCAAAAAGATTTTCACATTCTTTTGCCGCCTCCGTCAATTCTTTACTCTCTTCCTCAATAAGGATTTTTAAGGCAAAATGCTCCAAATCGTCAAAATCCAGCATATTTTTCTCCCGCTTTTTTGCCTCATACTTTTCCATAAAACAGGCGGCAAGCCGGGAAAGTTCTTTCATCACCGGCTGCATATCCCGAATTCTTTGGAGGGACACTTTTTCATCCACAAAGAAAAACTGGGCTTTCATCTTTTTGATACAGTCTTTGATTTCATCCCGGTTCTCCTTTAAAAGTTCCAATTTTTCCTCACTGCCCTGATATCCCCTTTTGGAAGGCATACGGTCAAAGGAAACCTTTTGCAATGCCTCCTTTAGCATTTCGTAACTCTCACAGAAAAGCAGGCTTTCCACAATATCCCTGTCATGGTCTATAACCTTTTTTGCATATCCCGGGCCATCCTCCATCATGGCTAGGCAGATATTTTCCTTTGCCTTGTCTAAAAGGCCGGAAAAGACAAATCTTATATATTCCATGGTTTTTTTCATCCAGGGTGCCTTTCTTAACTCTTCTTCCCCGGAAATTTCATATGCTTTAGAAAGCCCCGAAAGCCATTCTTTGGGCCAGGGATGGCTGTTTGCAAAGCGGTAGAGTTTTAAAATCAGTTCCTTTAGCCCATCATCATTTTTTCCCGTGGCAAAAGTCTCTACAAAATGAAAAAAAGACTCCTCCCCCTGCTCATAATTTTCATTTAACAGTTCTGAAAGCACGTCCTCCCTGAGAAGATTTAACTCCCCCTCCTCCCCAATGCGGAAATCCGGCTCCAAGTCAATGCGATGAAAGTAATTGCGGATTAAATACAGGCAGAAACTGTGGATGGTGGTAATCTGGGCATGATGCACCAGGGAGGACTGTTTTAAAAGATTCTCATTGGAGGGCTCCTTAAAAAGTTCCTCCTCAATGGCCTCCCGTATCCTCTCCCGCATTTGTGCCGCCGCTGCATTGGTAAAAGTCACAATCAGCATCCTGTCAATATCCACGGGATGTTCTCTGTCTAAAATCCTGCCGATAATCCGCTCCACCAAAACCGCAGTCTTTCCCGAGCCCGCCGCAGCGGAAACTAATATATTCCGGTCCCTTACCGTAATAACCTTTTTCTGATCATCCGTCCACTTCACTTGCCCATCTCCTCTCCCTCATCTTTTCCAAAATCTCCTCTTTGGAGAGTTCCTCCAACTGCCGGTAGGAATAACCTGGAATTTTGGCGTCAAAATGGCAGATATTTTTAAACTCACAGTAATCACAACCCTTTTTGTCCCCCAGGGAATAGGGGTTTGCACTGATAGAGCCCTGCATCATCCGGTTCCCAAGATGAAGTATGGTTTCGTTTACATAGGAGGAAAGGGCAAAAAAATCTTCCCGGGAAATGGTTTTTGATGTCTTTTTCAAACTTCCGTCCTTATTGATTCCCACGGGGATTACATCCGAATTCCCACTTCCTCCCTCTAAAAGTTCCCTATCCATCTCCTCCACAACCATTCTGTCATCGCTTAACACACCGTTTAATTTCAATTCCCCGAAGATTTTCTGCTTTAGTTCTTCCTCCGAAAGTTCTCCCTCCGCTTCCACCACAGGGTCTTTCACATGGTAATAAAACACCCCTGCCGGCACAATCTCCTTCCCCGGGTGGCGCCTCTCCATCATCTCTAAAGCCGCATTCATATAGACCACAAGCTGCAGCTGCAGCCCGTGGTAAACATTCAGAAACTGGAAAGTGGTATTTCCAGATTTATAATCGATTACTTTTACATAGAGCTTATCCTCCTGATGCAAGGTGTCAATCCTGTCAATCCTGCCTTTTAAGTGCATGGTTTCCTGGTCGTTTAACAAGAAATGAACTGCCTCGATATGTTCCGGAAAGTCAAAGGACACCTCAAAACTCTCCGGCACAAAACTCCCCCGTCGTATCTGTTTCGTAAGGGCCCAAACCGTCCGCTTTAAAATCCGGTACATGCGCTGCTTTCCGTAGGCATTCCTAGCGTTGTCGTAAAGAGCCAGATTGCTGTTCCTGGAAAGTGCCTCCTCCATGGCAAGGCCAAGTAAATTCTCGCTGTCCTCCTTTGATATTTCAAACCAGCTGAACCCTTCCCGCTCCATCCTCTTGGCATAAAGCTCCAAAACCTGATGAAAAATATTTCCCATATCCACCGCCGCAAAACCGCTTAGTTCCCGTTCCTTTAAATTCAGGCCGTAGGAGAGAAAATGTGCAAAGGCGCAGGACGCAAATTTCTCCAGACGGGTGACGCTGTTCTCCAGTGTGCTTCCATAGAGAGCTCTTGTCACTGCCGCCGCAATTTTTGAATCTCCCTGTTTAAAAGCCGCCGCTGCAAAAAGTTTTTCTATCTCCTTTTTCAACCCTTCATCCCTGTCAAAATAACGGCACAACGCCCCCCAGAGAACCTGCTCCCTCTCCTTTTTTTCCCGGGCCCAGTCTCCCCCCAAAAAAAGCCCTTCCGCCACCAGGAAAAAACTGTTTTTCTCCGTGACAATCCGCTCCTCAAGGGGAGGGTTCTCCACCTCTTTTACTGATAAGTTTTCAAACATATTTAAAATTGTGTGAACCAGGTAAGAACTGCGCATGGCCTTCCCCTCCCCGTCCACCCTGGCATAGGAGATAAAAAGCCTCTTTGAAGGTTTGGTGAGGTTTAAATAGAGATAAAATTTCTGTATAAAAGTCTGTTCCCTGGCCGTGGGGGCAAGTTCCATATCATGCTCTTGTAAGAGCTCTCTCTCCCACTGGGATAAAATGCCGTCCGCCCCCTGGGATTTGGGGATTACACCGTCGTTTACCCCTGCAAAAAATAAAACTTTTATATTGTCAAGCCTGGTCCGCTCAATATCGCCAAACACCACCCTGTCATATCCCGGGGGAATAATCCCCACCTTTGCAGCCTCAAATCCTGCATCCATAATTTTGCCATACTCTTCTAAGGAAATTATCTCATCGCCTAAAAGTTCCACCATTTTGTCCAATAAATCCATGACAATCCGGTAAATCTGGGCATACTCCTTTGCATTCTTCAAATCCCCGGCCCTCTCATAGGCCTCCTCTTTCTTCTTTAACTGCTTTTGAATCTCCCTCTCCGTGATGAAGAGATAAACTTCCTGGCAAAATTCCTTCACCGTTGCGTCTCTTCTCCTCAAGGCGGGATAAATTTTCTGAAACTGTCCTGCCACTTTTTCCCGAATCTGATTTATCTCAACTACATCCTCCCCGGTAAATCCCCCCGGCACATAAGAAAAAATCTCCTGCCATTTTTTAAACCCCCGGATGCCCGCTGCCAGGACATAATTTTCCAGCACGTCCACTTCCTCCCTGGGAATCCTGGATAAGCCGCTCCGCAGATACCTGAAAATACTGTCACAGGAAAAATCCATGCGGACCGCCTCTAACAGAGACTGGAAAAATTCAATAAAAGGATGGAATACAATTCTGGTCTTCTGGTCAAGAAACAAAGGGATATCATAATCCCCGAAAATCTCCCTGGCGTAGGAGCCATAGGCCGGCAAATCCCCGCAGACTATGGCAATCTCATTGTAACGGTATTGTCCCTGGGAAATCAGCCTGCGGATTTCACCGGCAATATATTTCAATTCTTCCCTTGGGTTTTTACAGCTTGTGATTTTTATTTCCTCTTCCTTCTGACAGAATCTCTCAAGACCTCCCCGAAAGAGATTCTGCTGTAGGAAAAACAGTGCGCTCCCCTGCTTAAAACGGCTGTTTTTTCCGGCAGGAATTACCACAGGCTTTAAAATTTCCACGTGACAATCCCCTGCCATTTTTGTGAGAGAAGAAATCATTTTCTTACTCATGGCAAAAAGTTCATGGTTTCCCGTGCAGCGATAAAAACTCTCCCTCTCATCTATGGTGACCGTGACATATATCTCATCGGCCAGCACCAGAAGCTTTCGGAAGAGTTTTTTTTGAATGGGGGTAAATCCTGTAAACCCGTCAAAGACAAGGATACTGTCCCTTAATAATTTTGAGGAATCCGCCGCATCTATCAAAAGTTCTAAGATTTCCTCCTGGGTCACAAACTTATCCCGGAGGAAGTCCAAAAAACCCTGATACATCACCAGCACATCTTTTAATTTCATGGAAAAACTTCCCTCTGAAATCTCTTCGCACACTTTCTCAAGGTCCTCCGGCGTCACATTATACTGTGCCAACTCTGATATCAGGGATTTCATTTCACTGATATACCCCATCTTTGTAATATTTTTTTGGAGCACGGAAAGTTTTTCCTGGTTTGCCTGGGCCACCCGCCTTAAAATCAGATTTTTCCCCGTCTCCTCCAGCACCTGATAGTGGAAATTCCCCAGCTCGTCAAATATCCGGTAGGCCAGGCGGGCAAAACTGACGATATCAATATTCATAACACAATTTGCCTGCTGCATCACCACCAGCTCCCGCTGGCTCTCCATGGTAAACTGCTCCGGCACAATATAAAAAAAATTTTTGTGGGGAAATTGGTCCGCCTCCCCCACAATTTTTTTCTGTATATAGTGGGTCTTTCCGCTGCCGGAACCCCCAAATATAAACTGTAATGCCATCTTTATTCCCCTTGTACCATCCTGTCGTATTCCTCAATGGGAACCGGTTTGGAATAGAAATAACCCTGGGCATAATCGCATCCGATTTCCCTTAAAAGTTCCACATGTTCCTGTGTCTCCACGCCCTCGGCAATCACTGGAATCACCAGCTCCTTTGCCATCTCCACCATATGTTTTACAATGGTTTTTCCCCTGCCGTTTTTGTCAATCCCCCGGAGGAATTCCATATCAAGTTTCAGCACATCCACCGGAGCTTTTTTCATCATCCCAAAAGAGGAATAACCGCTGCCGAAATCGTCGATTAAAATGGAAAATCCTGCCCTCTGAAGCTGTTCTAATGTGTGGAACAAAACCTCCTCGTCGGTGGCATAAGCACTCTCCGTAACTTCAAGCTCCATATATTTTGCAGAGAGCTTGTGGGTATCCAACAATTTCACAAAATGTACATAGAGATTATCCCTGTAAAAATCAATGCGGGAAACGTTTACCGAGATGGGAAGAACCCTGGCCCCCCGTTCCATGCAGTTACGCAGATACCTGGCCACATGCTCCCAGATATACTGGTCCAAATTGCTGATAAATCCGCTGCGCTCAAAAAATGGAATAAAGTCCATGGGATTGACAAATCCTTTTTCCGGATGCTTCCACCGGACCAGAGCCTCCCCCCCAACAATTCTGCCGGAAATCACATCGTATTTTGGCTGGACATAGACCTTAAACTGGTGATTTTTTAAGGCATCCCACATATCGTTTTTTACTTCCTGCTCTTTGAGCATGTTCTGCATCATCTCATTGTCATAATAGGCATGGGTTTCCATATACCTCCCCTTAATGCTTGAAAGGGCCAAAGCGGCTTTATCGCACATGAAATCCACCGGTTCCTCCCTGTCCATTACCACATAGATGCCTGCATAGATGCGGATATTATAATCAAAATTCATTCTTGAGAGTACCTCTCGGATTTTGCGGAATGATTTCTGGATATCCAGCATTTTCAGAGGAAAGCACAGGATAAAATGGTCGGAGCCAAGCCTGGATGCCACCCCCTGCGTCCCCAGAAAGTCGGTGATTAATTCTGCCGCCTGGATTAAAAGCTGATTTCCCACCTCATAGCCGGACAACTCATTGACCAGTTTAAAATGCTCCGCATCCCAACGCACAAACACATAGTCCGTGTCCGGATTTTTATGAATCAAATCCCACGCCTGCTTTTCAAAAGCTTCCTTCCGATACAGTCCTGTCAAGGCATCATGCTCATAGATATACTTGGACTGAAGGGCCAGCTGTTTGGCCGAGAGCTCTTTTTCCTTCTCCCTGGTAATATCCAGCATAATGGCGACAAACATATCCGGCTGTCCACAATGGCAGATGCGCCTTTCCCGAAAACATACCCAGCGGTATCCCGTTTTTCTGTTGATAATCCGAAATTCACAGGAAATCCCATCCCCCTTGGTATTCCTCCCCTTTAAGGACTGTTTTAATTTCATTAAATCTTTTCTTGAGACCAAATCCTTCAGCAAAAAAATCTTTTTCTCAGAGACATCCCCCTGCTGCAGCCCGAACAATTCCAAAACTTCTTCGCTGTAATAAAAGATTTGAATACTTCCCTGCTTTGTCCCATAAATCACAATGCCCCCCGGCACTTCATGAATGACACTCCCAATCACCGTCTCTTTTGCTTTCCATTTGCACATATCCGCATTTTCTGCAAAACAAACCTGTATTGTCTCAAAATCTTCTGTTCCTGTTTTTCTTCTCATTTGAATACCCTCATTTATTCCCCTCTGATAAAAAGACTCTCTTTCCAGAATAAAAATACCCTGCGATACCATCCTCTGAACCATCGCATACGCAATCATCCAGTCTATCGTACCGCAAGGTTTTTGTCATAATTTATTAATTCCCAGTTGGAATATATGGCAGCAAAGCGCCTGCCATCTGGGAAATCGGCATAGATTGTAAGTAAATTTTACCTGGTCCTGTAATCCTTGTGTTAAACACGCCTTCTCCCCCAAAGACCATATTTTTAAGGCCGGGGACAGACTGAATATCAATGGAACATGTCTCCTCCATGGCAGCCAGATAACCTGTATCTATTATCATAGACTGGCCTGCTGCAAGCTCATACTCTTTGATATACCCGTCAAACTCCACAAATGCTACCCCATGGCCGGAAAGTTTCTGCATAATAAATCCCTCTCCCCCAAAAAATCCGCTGCCGATTTTTTTCTGGAAAAAAGTGGATAACTCCACTCCCGCTGTGGATGCCAAAAATGCTGATTTCTGACAAATCATATTTTTCCCGGGAGAAATCTCAAAAGCCCGGATTGCCCCTGTGAAACTGGATGCAAAGGCAATCATCCCCGGTCCTCTCTCGGCAGTATAGTTGTTAAGAAACAAACTCTCGCCGCTTAAAATACGGCCGAACATTTTCCCTACGCCGCCCCCTACGGTCTCCATTTTCATATTGGGGGACATCCAGGACATGGCCCCTTTTTCCGTAATCATTTTCTCCCCGGCTTCCAGCTCGCATATTACCACCGGCATGGGTTCGCCTTCAATTGAATACCTCATTCTCTTTCTCCCTTCACAATTTTATTATATTTGTTCCACTGCATCCTTCAAATCATCCGTCATACTCTGTACGCAGGAAGTCTGTGAGGAAATTTGCTCTGTATTAGCCGCAATGGTAGCAATTTTTTCCGTCATTTCATTGATGCTTTCAATCAACCGCTTGACAGATCCAACACTGTGATTGATTTTTGGGATAATATCCTCCGCTTTTTTGTCACTCTCCACGACAAGATCCTTTGTGGATGCGGACAGGTTACGGATTTCTTCTGCAACCACAGCAAATCCCCGGCCCTGCTCCCCAGCCCTTGCCGCCTCAATGGATGCATTGAGGGATAAAAGATTTGTCTTACCCGCAATAGCGGTGATATTTTCATTTGTGGTCTTGTATATATCAATAAAGTTGGATATCGTCTCCAAAGACTCATTTAACTCGAAACAAAAATGGGAGATATCCTGGACATACTGAGCCAGATTTGTGGCTTCGTTGGCAGAATCCTCATTCGCTACGCTTAACTCTGTCACATTTTCCCTAAGAGTAATAAACTGGCTGATAACATCCTGCAGACGGTTATTATGGATTTCCTTGTCTTCCTGCTCTTTTTGTCTGAGTTCCTGAATCTTTGCCTTTTCCCTATCAGCCACATCCTTTAAATAATATACGCAGCTCTTTCTCTTGCCCACTTTGTTGAAGATAGCCTTTGCCATATCCCGGCATGTGGTAAAACCGCAGCACTCACAGTTAATATTACGGCTTTCCTCGTCATATTTATGCATCTTCGTAAAGATTTCATCATACTCTTTCTCTGTAGGCTCCTTAATCTCCACGGTCTTTGCACTGTATTTTCGGATAAAGTCATTGATGTTTAATTCTTTAAATGCATGCATGAGATTTTCAAAACGCTGTTTGTGAGGAATTTCTTCTGTCCAGGGAGTGGCATTTTTCCCCTTCTTTCCCAGCCGCAGGGTTTTGCTTTTCCCGGAATCCCCGTCCAGCCGGCGCATTTTACTTAAGGTGAGCATGACATCGTCAGTATTGCGCTCCGGCTCCGTGGCCGTGCCGTAAATACAGCCCTTGCTGCAGTTTAAGATATCCACCATAAAGGGAAGTTCTTTTCCCTTATTCGCCCTTTCAAGATATTCCTCCAGATAGTGGTAAGCTTCCTGCTCTCCCTCCACCTGGCGGACAACCTGCCCTTTCCCCAGAAAATGCTCCACATTTTCTTTTAAGCCCCCCGGCATGGGGTAAAGGGAGCCAAGGCCATATTCCAGCTCATCGGTGTACTCCTGGCACTTTTCATACTCTTTCCCCACAGCCTGCATAAGCTTGGCAAATGTTACATTATATTTCACATACCCCTTGCAGTTTTCGTCTGTTATCTCCATCTTTTTTGCAATACAGGGGCTGATAAAAGCCAAATCATCTGAAATTTTCAGATATTTTTTTATGTATATGGCCATGCACATCATGGGACTGTGAACCGGCATCAGTTTTGAAATCAGCTTGGGAATATACTGCTCCACATACCGGACCACAGCGGGACAGGGCTGAGAGATTCCTCCCACAAAGTTATGTTCCGTAATATATTTTAAATATCCCCAGGTTGTAATATCCGCCCCAAAGGAAACGCTGTAGATATGGTTTACACCTTTTTGCTTTAAATACCCCAAAACCTTTTTGTACTCCCTGGGATAGTTGGCCAAAAATGCAGGTGCAACAATGACCGATATCTTTTTCCCTTGGGACAAATCCTCGAAAAAGTCTGAAGTGTCATCCCTATAATCCCTTGCATTGTGGGAACATGCGTCAAAACATGCCCCGCAGGCAATACAATTCTCCTGATTCACATAGACAAAACCATCGTCTTCCACTACATTGGACACCAAAACCGGACATGCCCTTACACATTTATTACATCCTGTGCACGACTCATTGGTAAAAACTAATTCCATTCAGACCCCTCCTAGATGTCATAACCAAATGACCGCTCTCAATCTAACTACTTCTTATAGTTTAACATATATAAAGAAAAAGTACCAGCTATTTCTTATTGTTTTTCTGGCTGTTTTTGCGCATTATGATATCCCAGCCTGCCTGCAGATATCCATCAGGCAGCACCTGTCACAGTGAGGTTTTGTCCGGGCGGTGCACACTTCCCTGCCGTGGTACACCAGACGGTGGCAGAAGTCGCTGCCCTCCTCCCCGGGAATGATTTCCCACAATGCCATCTCCACTTTTTTAGGGTCCTTCGTCCCCTCCACCAGCCCGATTCTGTTACAGAGCCTGATACAGTGGGTATCCGTTACAATGGCGGGTTTGTGGAACACATCTCCCATAATAAGATTAGCGCTTTTCCTTCCAACACCCGGCAGTTTTAATAGCTTTTGAAAATCATCCGGCACTTCTCCCCCATACTCTTCCTTTAGTATTTTCATGCAGGCACTGATATCCCTTGCCTTGCTTTTTCCCAGGCCGCAGGGGCGGACAATCTCCTCTATCTCCTCCACAGGCGCCTCTGCCAAGGCATGCACATCGGGAAACTTTTCATACAGTTTTTCCACCACTATATTTACTCTTGCATCTGTACATTGGGCTGCAAGGCGCACGCTGACCAACAATTTCCATGCCTCGTTGTAATCCAGGGAACACCCTGCATCGGGGTATTGAACTTTCAGCCTTTCAATCACCTCTAAGGCCCGTTGTTTTTTCGTCATGGTATCTCATCCTCTTCTTATTTTTCTCCATTGTATCAAAAATCCCCGCTATTCTCAATCATTAACTGAAAAAGCTGTGGTAATCCTACCTTCCCGAAATTTTATCTGGCCGGTAAACCGGGTATCATACACCTCTGCTTTCCATTGATGTAACCGCATAAGGGTCTCCTCCCCCGGATGTCCATATCGGTTGTTTTTCCCGCAGGAAATCACTGCGGTTTTGGGAGACACCCCGGCCAATAATTTTTCACAGGTACCATACTTTGAGCCGTGATGGGATATCTTTAACACATCAATCTCGGGAAATTTATACTTCTCCGCCAGTTTTTCTTCCTGCTCAAGGGATAAATCCCCGGTAAACAGTCCCGAAAAACCACTGCTCTTATAAAAAAGAACCATGGAGGCATCATTCCTGTCCGTCTCCTCATTGGTATCCTCCGGAAAAAGACAGGTGATTTCCCATCGCCGATCTGCCCCTGCAAGTGTTCCCCTCTGCTTCATATATAAGATGGGAATGTCCTGTTTTGCGGCAAATTTATTTAATTCCTCCCAGGCCTCATCCCTCACAATGCCCTCCGCCAAAACCAGGTATTTAATGGGAAAGCCGCTCTTAGCCACTTCCATCATACCGCTGGTATGGTCTTTGTCCAGGTGGCTTAAAAACCAGTAATCCACTTGCCTTATTCCATGATATTTTAAAAAAGGCAGGATCCGGTAAGTCCCCACCTTTGACACAGTGGTGCTCCCTCCGTCTAAGAACATAACTGTCCCGTCCTCCTCCATAAAACAGATGCCGTCCCCCTGTCCCACATCCAGAACATCCCACTCTCTTTCCCTGGGGAGCGGACAAAGGAAAAAAATGGTAAAAGCCAGAATACAAACTGCGGTTCCCGGAATCAGAAATTTTTTCTTTTTCCGACAAATAAAAAACACAAGAATACTTCCGTACCATAAAAGAACTTTGAATACCGGCGGTTTTCCCGTAATAAAAACGGCAAGGGGAAGTGCTGTGCTAATTCGGCAGACAGCCTCAAATACCAACAGGATTAACGTGCAGGGATATAATAGAATTTTTCCCACAGCCACAGAAAAGCAGCCGGCTAACATCCCTGCCATTCCAAGACCTAAGAGAATCCCCATGCAGGGAAGAATAACAAGATTTACAAACACGGAATATAAGGACACTTCATAAAATGCATTACAGAGAATGGGAATCGTTGTGAGCTGAATACAGACGCTTACCAGCACCGTATCCCTTAAGCCTGATAATTCCTTGCGGAAGCAGGCCTTTTTTAACTCCCCTGCCACAAGGACTCCGGCCACAGCTCCAAAAGACAAGAGAAAACCTGTATGGTAAAAAATCATAGGATTCTCCCAGGCCATAAGGGACGCCATCAGGGATAAGGACGTGAGCATATCATAGCTTTTTCCCCTGCACTTTCCATACAGCAGAAGAAAAAACATGCCGGCTGCCCTCGTCTGGGATATGCCAAATCCTGTGAGGCAGCTATAACATAAGACAAATGTCCCACCAAAGGCTGCCGCAGCATATCCGTTACACTTTTTTTTCAGCGCCCGGTACAGCCCCATGCCTAAAATAGATAGGTGAATCCCGGAAATACTGTAAAAATGACTGACTCCTGCTTTTTGAAACAGGGCTTTTAACTCCTGATCCATACCGCTTTTTTCCCCCAGAGTCATGGCCGCCATCAATCTGCCATGGGAATCTTTCATGCATTTTACATAACTCTCCCGGAATTTCTTTCGGATTTGATATAATTTTTCCTGAAAGGGAAAAGACCCTCCAAAGCTTTTTTCCACTCTGGCCTTTTCCACTGCCCCGTCTATATGAAGACTCTGATAATAGGCCAGCTCATGAAAGCCCCCCTCATTTTCCGGTTGATGGAATGTTTTGATTTTTCCTGTGATTCTTAAGATTTCTCCCATAGAATATTCATCGGCAGAAAGAATAACTAAGATTTTGGGACAGGAATATGTCCCCTTTTTTGATTTTAGAATATTATCTTTGAGATAATAATAGAATTGTTCCCCTTTTTCTTCTTTTTTGCTAAGCCTCCCAAAAAGTGATACCTCCTCCCCGGAGATGAAAAAAGACTGGGCGCCTCTGCTCTCCTCCTCCCGGCAGCCTGCCTTGGCTCCTCCTGCAAAAAAAGCCGCCAAGAGAACTGCCAGATACACCCACCGTCTTTTTCCTTTTATTTTCCCGGAGACGAGTACAGAAAACTGCCACATCAAATATCCCAGAAAAATAAGCAAAAACAAGGAGAAGTCAAAGAGCACCCCGCAGATTCCCAGGAGAAAGGATACCAAAAGGGAGGCCAGCTTTCTCTTAGTCACTGGTATCCTCTTCCTCCTCTCCCTCTACATCATTCACCTTCATCTCGGAGTTGTTTACCTCCTGCACATAATCCAGGTTTCTCTCATAAAGTTCATCCAGGGCAAAACTGTCCCGGTACACGCCCTTTGTGTTGCCGTTTACAGAAATCTGGACCTTGTTTATGGTAGAAATTTCAGACAGAGAATCTACTATGGAATAAATCACCACAGGCTCCTCGATACTGTAATTCTGATTTCTGAAGGCGTCGTCCAGATTGACATAACATACTCCGTCTAAGACAGATACCCCCACCAGCTTTGTCCCCTCCGGTATGGCTGACTGGGCATTTTTACTTTTCGGCCCCTCTAAGAGATGCTCTATCACCAGCTTTTCCAGGGAAATATTGCTGCTGTGATGAACTTCCTGGGTCTCCTGTACCAGGCCGTTTCCCTTTTCATTTGCAAAATACAAAACAATGGTGGAGGTCTGAATGGAGTTAATCTGTTCCCCGGGATTTTCTATAAAACTCTCGTTTGTCATTACTCCCACAAGATTGCCGCTTCCATCTGTCAAAGGGGCCTCCCCCACATAAAAACTTAAACATTCCACCCCCTCCACCTGGGTCAGAGTGCGTACGATTGCCGCCCTGGACAATGTCTCCTGCACCCGGTTCATGGTACGGTAGGTCTCATTGAAATATAAAGTTAAAAGAGTTCCCTCCAAAATATAGCTGTCCACCCTCACATCCTCAGGTATGACTTTTTTAAACTCCACATCCCCGGAATCTTCCTGCATCTTTCCGATTAGCTCGTCAATCATCCCCTTAGTGTCCCCCTCCTGGGATTCCATATCATAGGGCAGGCCGTCTATTTTGGTTATATCTTTGTTTAGATAATATATCTGGTAATCCAGGTTCTCCTCTGCCTCTCCCCCGTCCCCGCATCCCGCAGAGAGGCAGAGAAACAGTGCCAGAAAGAACCATCTGCCAACTTTCTCCATCTATGTCCTCCTATAAATAACACAAATATCAGGAAGCGATATAATTTAAAGGAATCCGCACGTTAAATATAGTTCCCTCTCCCTCTGTGCTAAAGACCTTAATCGCTCCTCTGTGCATTAAAACAGCATTTCTTGTAATGGCAAGGCCAAGGCCAGTGCCTCCGATTTCCCTGGAATGGGACTTGTCCACCCGGTAAAAACGCTCATAGATATGTTCCAAACTGTCCTCCGGTATGCCGATTCCCCCATCCTCCACTTTAATGTAGAAATACTGGTGGTCCGCATTTAAGGACACATGTACCCAGCCGTCGGGATGGTTGTATTTTATGGCATTTTCCACCAGGTTTGTTATAGCCAGAGTCAGTTTTACCTCGTCCACCTCTGCGCTGACCGGACGAAAACTCTCCAGCACCAGCTCTATGTTCTGCTTTTCAGCAATGGGGCGAAGCCTTTTTAAGATCAGCTCTAACTGTTCGTTGATATTTACGCTGGAAATATTCAAATCTGCCGCAGAGCGGTCCATTTTTACCAGGGACAGTAAATCGTTGATTATTTTCGTCTCCCTGTCAATCTCATTTCCAATATCACCCATAAATTCCCGGTATAGTTCCAACGGCACATTTTCCTGTCCGTTTAAGGAATCCGCCAGAACTTTCATGGAAGTAAGGGGCGTCTTTAACTCGTGGGATACATTTGAAACAAATTCTTCCCTGGACTCATCGATAACTTTCATCCTCCCAAAAAGCTGGTTAAAACGGTCGGAAATATCCTCCGTCTCCAGATAGCTCTCCTCTTTCAATTCTGTGGTAAACCCGTTTTGTATCTCTGAAATCTGCCTTGACATATCGGACAAGGGCCTTACCAGCCGCATGGAAATCATCACAGAAAGGGCCAAAATCACAAGAAGCATGGAAATTTCAATCACCAATGCCCCGTCTTTTAAATATTCCAGATTCAGCTTAATGCTGTCTGTGGACACGCTCACAAGAAACACGCCCAGGCTCTCTTTACTCTCCGTATCAGTGAGGGGAATCGTCATCTCGATATACCCGTTGTCCGAGTCGTGTTTGGAAATCTCTTCTCCCCCAAAGCTTCGGATTACTTCCTCCGAGACGATAGTCTTCCCCTCGTCCACCCCGTAAGTATCTTTTACAATACGAAAATTGCTGTCTATTACCATGACGCGCCCGTCATAAATATTTGATAATTGTTCCAACTGGGAATTGATAATTTCAGAGGATGTGTCCTCCAGATAATTGTTGAATATAATTTGGTTCCCTAAGATTCTGGACTGGCTTAAAATATCAATACTTCGGTTAGATACTGCCTTTGTCTCATAGGACCTCAGTATCCCTCCCCGAAGTATTGCCGCCGGTATGGTTCCGATAAGCAGAAAAATCAGAATGAGCCACAATTTCATGCTCTTGAATATTCTAGGATATTTTTTCTTGTTTGACATTTGTTCCTTACCCCTGATAATAATAACCTACGCCCCATTTTGTGTGAACATATTTCGGCTCGCTTGGATTGCTCTCGATTTTTTCCCGCATTCTCCGCACATGCACATCCACGGTCCTCACATCACCAGGGTATTCATATCCCCACACAAGATTCAATAGGTTTTCCCTGCTGTACACTTTATTGGGATTCGTCACCAAAAGTTCCAGCAAATCAAACTCTTTGGCGGTAAGGTTGATTTCCTTGCCCTTTACAAAAAGTCTCCGGCTCTCACAATCCATACGAAGGTCTCCGCTCTCAATCACAGAATTATCTTCCTTTTTGGTCTGTCCCTGGGCAGTTCTCCTCATAATAGCCTTGATTCTGGCCTTTACCTCCAAAATGTTAAAGGGCTTTGTAATATAGTCATCCGCACCGTACTCAAGCCCCAGGATTTTATCCATATCGTCCCCTTTTGCCGTGAGCATTACTATGGGAACCGTGGAAAAATCCCGGATATGCTGACAGACTTCAAAGCCGTCCATCTTAGGAAGCATAATATCCAAAAGAATCATATCATACTGATTCTCCGTAGCCATCTTTAACGCTTCCTCCCCGTCATAGGCACAATCTACTTCCATGCCGTCCTGCTCCAAGCTGAACCGGATTCCCTTCACGATTAATTTTTCATCATCCACCACAAGAACTTTTTTTGCCATTTTACTGCTAACCTCCAGGGCATCTTTTATAAAGTCATATTACTATTTTACTGTAATATAATCTTTCATCTTGGAATACAATCCCTCTTTAATCCCGGTAATCTTCATCACATCCTCCGCCGATTGGAACTTTCCGTTTTCTTCCCGGTAGGCGATAATGCTTCTTGCCTTTGTCTCTCCGATTCCCGGAATCCCCATCAGGGCGCTGATATCCGCCGTATTAAGATTGACTCTGCCGTCTTCTTGTTCCTCTTTTTCTTGGGGACTTTCCCTGGGCTTTTCCCCCTGGGCAAAGACCTGTATCATCTCCCCGTCCTCCACAAAAAGGGCCTGGTTTACAGCCCCGGGGTCCGCCGTCTCCGTCAGTCCCCCTGCCAGCTGTATCGCCTCGTAAACCCTGCTTCCCGCCGGAAGTTCATATACCCCGGGGACATTTACCTCCCCGCAGACATACACACAGCAGAGACCCTCCTCCTCTTTCAAAGAATCACAAGTCTCTGTTTCCCCTAAAGCTTCTGTCACGGCCTCCGTGTCGTTTTCTGCCAGTACAAAAACATCTTCCCCGAGAGAAGGGCTTTTTTTACCGCAGCCAAACATAATAAGGAACAGAAGGAACAAAACACTGATTACATATCTATACATTTGCATATCTCCTTTTCTATTATCAAAAAGGAGTTCCTCGATGCCGATACCCACATTTTAACGAATTTTCCCAATGATTACAAGAGTAATTTCACGGAATGCCATGAAATTTTCAACTTATTTATAGTTTACACATCCTTTAACCAAAAAAAGAGACTGCCAAGACATGCAGCAGTCTCTTTTTATCTCCATCCCTATGGAAGCTGTCTCTCCTTTAACTTATCCAGCACACGGGCTTTGGACAGTGCAAAAATAATCACTGCCGCCATTAAAATTCCCGTAAAAGTCTGGGCTAAATTGGCGGGAACCGTTGCTAGGGACGCGGCAAAACCATAAAGGAAAACTTCTAAGACGGCGTAGCCGAAAACCTGCAAAAGCCCTCCGGCCACGGCGCCTATCAGCCAGTTGATTTTGTTTTTCGGCATAAGTTTTTCCACAAAAATTCCCATGGTAAATGCCATAATGCTTTTGATAATCAAAGTGGGCACTACATATACCACATATCCCCCCAGCAAATCTGCCAGGGCAGCACCAAACCCTGCGGCTATGGTGCCCTGCTTTCTGCCTAAAATCATCACTGCAAGGAAAATCATACAGTCCCCCAAATGGGTGTACCCCCCTGTCAAAGGGGTAGGAATTTTAAACATGGCGGTAAAGATATATACCAATGCCATCATAAGCGCTGTTTTCACCAATGTCTGAATCTTAACATCTCTCATTTTCTGCTCCTCCATAAAATTTGTTTCGGCCGATTTTTATGGTATAGAGTATAATTCAAAATTGGTTTGATGCACAGTGCCAGTTCTAAACAATTTGACCAGGCCAGTTTTAGAACCCCAAAGTCAGTCCCCTATGACCTCAAGTCCTTTCTTTTTTAGTCTCCGGTTCACTGCCTGTTTGCCCACACTGTAAATTACGGAACACACGGGAACAGCCAGAAGCATGCCCAAAACCCCAAAGGCGCTACTGCCAATGGTAACTGCCGCCAAAACCCAGATACCCGGAAGGCCCACAGATTTTCCCACAACCTTTGGATAAATAATGTTGCCCTCCAGCTGCTGTAATACCACGATAAACAGAATAAACCAAAGTGCTTTTATGGGAGCTACCATGAGAATGAGGAAAGCCCCCACCCCTGTTCCGATAAAAGCTCCAAAGACAGGAATCAAAGCGGTAAAGCCCACCAGCACGGAAATCATAGGGGCGTAGGGCATACGCAAAATCACCATGCCCAAAAAACATAGACTTCCGATAATCACCGATTCCGTCAGCTGGCCGGTGACAAAGCTTGTAAAAATTTTATTGGTCAGTGCAAAAAAACTCAGCACAGACTCCCCTTTCTCCGCAGTAAGAAAAGCAAATATCATTTTTTTCAGATTTCTCCCCAGTTTTTCTTTCTGGGATAGCACGTAAAAAGCAAACACCAGGCCAAGGATTAGATTAAACATAACCGAGAAAATGGAGGTAGTGATGTCCACCGTTTTTCCCACAAAGCTCTGGCCGCTTTTCCAGAGAAAATCTCCTGCCACCTTTCCAATCTCGCTTAAATTCAACTCCGGCTGAGGCAGAACAATTGCATAATCACTGAGAAGCTCCGTTAAATCGGACCACCACTTTTCAATTTGAACCATATACTGGGGAAACATTTCAATAATCATCACAGCCGTATTTCTGATTTCCGGCACCACCATAAACAGAAGGATAAAGATAACCCCTCCGATGATCACTGTGCTTAAAAGCAGGCACAGGGGACGTTTTAATTTCTTCATCGTTTTTTCTGCGCGTCCCCAGGAAATTTTATCCCATAAAGTTTCCACCGGCCTGAGCAGCACATTGATTACAAAGGCAAAACATAACCCAATAAGAAATGGGGCCAGAATCCCAAGAAAATTCCGAAAAATCATAAGCACGGAAGCGCTGTGGTTTAACCCCCAGAAAAACACCATTGCAAAACATATAATAAAAAGTATCTTTTTTACATTTTTTCTATTCAGTTCCAAATTAAATATCCTGTCCTTTCCAATTATTTCACCCTAACCTGAAATACTGCTTTGGAGCCTTTTTTTGTGGTCACTGTGATTTTAGCCTTTCCCTTTTTCTTCCCTGTAACTTTTCCCTTGGAATTTACCGATGCCACGCTCCTATTTGACGACACATAAGATTTCACCCTGTCGCTTCCGGGGCGGATGGATTTTACTTTAATCATAACGGATTTTCCCTTTTTTATCACCGCCTTGGTCTGTTTTAATGTAATGCCGTAACCCTTAACTTTTCTAAGGGCCTCCAAAGGCTGTATCAGCCCGTGGCCGTAATGGGAATCATACCCTTTTGCCCCCAAATCCTTTGCCGTGGCGTTTATGATATCCCGGCATTCTTTCGCTGTCATAGAGGGCTTTGCCTGGAACAATAAAGCTGCCACTCCCGCCGCAAAGGGCGCTGCAGCGCTGGTGGTTCCGCCGGGCGCCACCACATCCATTTTGTCATTGTAGGTTCCTTTGGGAATAACCACATATTTTTTCTTTCCAGAATCGTACTTTGCCGCCCCAACGGACAAGGTATTGTCATAGGACGCTGCGTAGTGGTACTCTCTTTTCCCGCTGTTTCCCCCGGAGGCACACACCAGGCCGCTGTTTACTGAGGCCGTGTAAAGATTATTTATGGCATTGTACCCTGACTGGGAATAGGTATCTCCCCCGAAACTCATACTGATGACGCGGCATTTCTTTGACTTGGCATAGGCCAGCCCCCGCTCCACCTGGTCGCTGTAAATATATCCGTCTTTCCCTGCCTGGATAATATAGAGATTGACCTTTGGAGCCACTCCCACCAGAATTTTTGCGCAGCTTGTGCCATGGCTGTCTGAGGAAATATCGCTGCGCTTCGTGGAGCCGGTTTTTGCATTGTAAACCCCTTTTATCCTGGACTTAATGGCAGGGTCGTTTAAATTAGCGCCGCCGTCAATCACAGCTACATTTACCCCTTTTCCCGTGGCGCTCTTCCACACCTCATTCAGTTTTAAATTAGAACGGTCGCCAGAGGAAACTCCCCCTCCGGAAGCAAAAACTTCCCCTTCATGGATTTCAAACTCCCCGGTATCGGACTGCGATACCTTTCCGGATTCTGCCGCACATACTGTCCCGGACTGGGGAATCAGCATCAATATGCACAACAAAATACAAAACAAACGTTTCGTTTTACTTTTTACCATAAGTATTCCTCCCTGAAATTGATACATACATTATACCTTTCCAAAAGAAAAACGGCAAGGAAATCCCTGCCATTTTTCTTTTTGCCCTAATTGGACATCTCCACCAGCTTTTCCAGCACATGCTCCGCTTTCCCGGAGTCAATAGACTCAGCCGCCATGTCGATTCCTGTCTGAATAGAATCCGCCATTCCCCCGATATAAAGGGCGGCACCCGCATTTAACAAAACAATATCCCTCTTAGGGCCCATCTCCCCGGAGAGCACGGCTTTTGTAATTTCCGCATTTTTACTGCCGTCCCCCCCTCTCAAATCCTCAAGCCTGCACCGTGTAAACCCGAACTGCTCCGGCGTCACGGTATAGGTTTTTACCTTTCCATCATCTATCTCAGACACCACGGTCTCCCCTGTAATCGTAAATTCATCCATATTGTCATAACCGCTCATAACAAAGGCCCTCTCCACCCCCAGGCGGCTTAACACCCTTGCAATTTTTCCCGTAATCTTAGGGTCATATACCCCCACAACCATATATTTTGCCCGGGAGGGATTTGCCAAGGGCCCTAAAATGTTAAATACCGTACGCACCCCAAGCTCTTTTCGCGCCTGGCCTACAAATCCCATGGATTTGTTAAAAAGCTGGGCAAACATAAAACCGATGCCCGCATTGTCCACGCAGGCTTCCACCTGGGAAGGCTTTGCCGAAATATTTACCCCCAAGGCCTCCAGCACATCCCCCGCACCGCTTTTGGAAGAAATGGAACGGTTCCCGTGTTTGGCAATGTGAAGCCCCGCCCCCGCCGCCACAAAGGCGCTGGTGGTGGAGATATTAAAAGAAAAGGTACTGTCCCCCCCTGTTCCCACCAAATCCAGATAGGTCTGGGATTTTGGCGAAATCGTCTCCGCTTTATCCCGAAGCACCGCCGCAAATCCTGTGAGTTCATCTATGGTCTCCCCCTTCATGCGCAGGGCCGTTAAAAAGGATCCAATCTGTGCCTGGGTCGCACCGCCGCTTAACATAACTTCCATGGCATATTTTGCCTCTGTCTCCGTCAAATTCTCCCCTGCCACTACTTTGGCAATTACTTTTTTCATATCCGTCTCCTCCTCTAAAATTTATTCCTATCCTTTGTCCGTCACAAATTTTGCATACCTTTTTTAAAGGATTTACAATAATCCGCCGCCGCTTTTGTGTTGTAATGATTCTGCTCCAGCAGCCTGATAAAATGGCTCCCCACGATAGCCCCGTCAATGATATGTTTCATAGGAACAATGTCCTTTGGGGTGCGGATGCCAAATCCCATCATCACCGGAATGGGGGAAAGGGCTTTTACCGACTCTAAATACTTTACAATTTCTCTGTGGAATCCGGCTTCCTGGCCTGTCACCCCCATGGAAGACACGCAGTAAACAAATCCTTTTGCCTTTTCTAAAATCATGGGAATCCGTTTTCCGGAAACAGGGGATACAAGCTGGATTAGGATGGCCCCCTCCTCTTTATCAATGGCATCCTGCAGTTCCTTTTGTTCCTCAAAGGGCAAATCCGGCACAATGAGTCCGTCAACCCCTGCCTCCTTACATTTTTTAACAAAGGCTTTCACCCCGTAGTGAAAAATGGTATTGGAGTACATCATAAATATAATAGGAATTTTTACTCCCTCCAGCCTGATTTGCTCCATCATACTAAAAATCTTTTTTAAGGTGACACCCTGGCAGATGGCTTTGTAGGAAGCCTGCTGTATCACCGGGCCGTCCGCCACCGGGTCGGAAAAGGGAATCCCCAGTTCCAGCACATCTGTCCCCGCCTCCTCCTGGGCTTTAATTAACGCCTTTGTCCCCTCCATGTCCGGAAGACCTGCAGTCATATATGTGATAAAAGCTTTCTCATTTTTCCCTTTTAATGCGGCCATTTTTTCTTCTATACGGTTCATATTCTCCTGTCCTTTCTTGTTTTACATTCTATAGAGCTGCCCTAATTCATATATCCCTTCCCGGCCAGATAATCTGCAATGGTATTCACATCTTTATCTCCCCTGCCGGAGAGACAGACAATCATTGCTTCCTCTTTCTCCATCATTTTCGCCTTTTTTATGGCATAGGCAAGAGCGTGGGCGCTTTCGACTGCGGGGATAATCCCTTCCAGTTTACAAAGCTCCAGCAAGGCATCCATGGCCTCCGTATCTGTAATGGAGACATACTCTACCCGCCCCGTATCCTTTAAATAAGCGTGCTCCGGCCCCACTCCCGGATAGTCAAGGCCTGCGGAAATAGAATGGGCCAGCTTTATATTTCCGTCCTCGTCCTGGAGAAGATAAGAGCGCATACCGTGAAGGGTCCCTGGACTTCCCAGGGCCATGGCAGCCGCATGTTCCCCGGTTTTTACCCCCTTTCCCCCAGCTTCCACGCCAATAAGTTCCACCCCTTTTTCCTCTATAAAATCCGCAAACATGCCGATGGAATTGGAGCCTCCTCCCACACAGGCCATCACCACATCCGGCAGCCTATGTTCCGCCTCGTAAAACTGCCTTTTTGCCTCACGGCTGATTACGCTTTGAAATTCCTTCACCATCTTGGGATAAGGATAGGGACCTACTGCGGAACCGATAATATAAAAAGTGTCCTCCGCCGTCTTTGCCCATACCCGGATGGCCTCGTTTGTGGCGTCTTTTAATGTGTTGCTGCCAAAGCGGACACATTCCACTTTCGCCCCCAGCATCTCCATGCGCATCACGTTTAATGCCTGGCGCTTCATATCCTCCTCCCCCATATATACCGTACATTCCATGTTAAAAAGAGCCGCCCCCGTGGCTGTGGCAACCCCGTGCTGCCCAGCCCCGGTCTCCGCAATAACCTTGGTTTTTCCCATGCGCTTTGCCAGAAGAATCTGCCCCATTACATTGTTAATTTTGTGGGCCCCGGTATGATTTAAATCTTCCCTCTTTAAATAAATTCTCGTACCGTACTTCTCACTGAGCCGCTCTGCAAAAGTAAGAGGCGTCTCCCTGCCCACATACTGTTTTAAATAATAGTGGTATTCTTCCAGAAACTTTTCATCCTTTATGGCCTCCTCAAAGGCTTTATCCAGCTCCTCTAATGTATTCATCAGGGACTCCGACACAAACTGCCCTCCAAATTTTCCGTAATATGTTTTCCTGTCCATAACATCCTCCATCTTTTTTCAATGCATTACAAATTTTCTGCCTCTTTTACTTTATTTACAAAGTCAAAAATCTTTTCCCGGCTTTTGCCCTTCTCATCTTCCACGCCGCTGCTCACATCCACCACATCCGGGGAAAAATACCGGATGCCTGCAAGGACATTTTCTGTATGCAGCCCGCCTGCCAGAATAAGCATTTTTCCAGACTCTGTTTTTAATTTCCAAACCTCATGTTTTAACCCTTCCCAGTCAAAGGTTTTTCCGCCGCCGTATCCTTTGCCGTCTGCCACAAATCCTTCAACTGCATCCCCCCAATCATCCCCCCTGGTACATATTCTTTGAAACTGATTTTTATCTGTAATATTCACTGCCCGCCAAATGGGAATCCCCGCCTTTAATATCTCCGGCTTCATCTCCCCATGCACCTGCAAAATATCAAATCCTGCCTGGAAAACAGCCTTTGCCAGATTTTCGTCCGGGCTTACGGTTACCGCCACTTTTTTCACACCGGGACGCAGTCTGGAGGCAATGTTTACCCCTTCCTGTAAACTTACGTTCCGTCTGCTCTTCTCATAAAAAACAAATCCCCCATAATCCACTCCGGCCTCGTTTAAATACTCTGCCTCCGCTTCTCGTTTCACGCCGCAGATTTTTATCTTCGGCCTTACAATCTCTTCCATCGTTCTGCCAGCTCCCTTGGGTTTTCTGATTCCATAAACGCCCTGCCGATTAAAAACCCATCCACATGACATTCTTTTAAAAACTTTACATCAGAATCTGTGATAATTCCGCTCTCCGCCACGAAAACTTTTTCTTTTGGAATATGGGCGGAAAGCCGTTTGGTATTGTCAAGGTTTATGGTAAAGTCCTTTAAATTTCTGTTATTGACACCGATAATTTCTGCACCTAATTTAAACGCCCGCTCCAACTCTGCTTCGTCGTGAACTTCCACCAAAACCTCAAGCCCCAGCTCCCCGGAAAGCTGATAAAAATCCAGCATCTCCTTATCATCCAAAATGGCAGCGATTAACAGCACGGCCTCCGCCCCAATCACTTTTGACTCATAAAACTGGTAAGGCTCTATCATAAAATCTTTCCGCAGGATGGGCAGCTCTGTCATCTTTCGTATCATCTTTAAATACTCTGCATTCCCCAGAAAATAGTCTTCCTCCGTGAGACAGGAAACGGCGTCCACCGACAGGGAGTACTCCTTGATTCTTTCCGTCAAATTCATTTTACTCTCTATCTTCCCAAGGCTTGGGGATGCCTGTTTAAATTCCCCGATAATGGAAATTCCCGGTTTTTTTAAAGCATGGTAAAAACTGCGGCTTTCCCCCTTTTCTCCCTCCGCCATACGGCGCATTTCCTGCTCCGGAACCCTAGACTTTTGTTCCAAAAGCCGTTTCCTTTTATCTGCAACAATCTCATCTAATATCATAAGTTCCTCCTTTTAAGCCGACAGAAAATTTTCTATCATCCGCTTGCCATGGTCCGTATAGACAGATTCCGGATGAAACTGCAGTCCGTACACCGGGTATTTTTCGTGCTGTATTGCCATGATCTCCCCATCCTTAGTCCTTGCCGTCACCTTAAGGCATGGAGGGAAATTCTCATTAAGAACCGCAAGGGAATGGTATCTGGCCACCAAAACCGGTGACCCAATCCCTGCGAAAATTCCGGTACTGTCATGGATAATCCCAGACTGTTTTCCATGAAACAATGCTTTTGCATATGACACTTTCCCCCCGAAAGCCTCCCCGATACACTGGTGGCCCAGGCATATGCCAAGCAAAGGTTTTTTATCGTAAAACTCTTTTACCACATCTAAGCAGATTCCTGCATCCTTTGGGCATTTGGGCCCCGGGGATAAAATAATCCGCTCTGGATCCAATTCCTTTATCTCCTCCACTGTAATTTTGTCATTGCGGAGGACCCGGATATCCTCCTGAAACACCCCTATGTACTGATACAAATTGTAAGTAAAGGAATCGTAGTTATCTATAATTAAAATCATCTCTGCCTCCTTACAGATTCTCCTGATTTACCAGGGTTTTTGCTAAAGCCATCACTTTATTGCAGCACTCTTCATACTCCTTCTTTGGAATGGAATCCGCCACAATTCCCGCCCCGGCCTGAAGATAAACGGTATTTCCCTTTTTTATCATGGTGCGGATGGTAATACAAAAATCCATATCTCCGTTAAAATCCAAATAGCCTGTGGCCCCGCCGTAAAGCCCCCTCTTTACTGTTTCCAACTCATCAATCACCTCCATGGCCCTTATTTTCGGCGCTCCGCTTAAGGTTCCCGCAGGAAGGAAGGATGCTGCCAAGTCCAGGGGATGAAAACCTTCCTTTTTCCTCCCCTCCAGGGTGGAGGTAAGGTGCATCACATGGGAATATTTGCGGACACCCATAAACTCTGTCACTTTCACTGTGCCAAATTTTGCAATGCGCCCCATGTCATTTCTGGCTAAATCCACCAGCATCACATGCTCCGCCCGCTCTTTTTCATCCGATAAAAGTTCCTCTTTTAACGCCTCATCTTCCCCGTCGTCCTTTCCCCGTTTCCTGGTGCCTGCAATGGGAACGGTGTAAACCCTGTCGTCCTGCTTTTTTACAATCATCTCCGGGGAGCTTCCAATTACTTCAAACTCCCCGAAGTTAAAATAGTAAAGATAGGGGGATGGGTTCAATTCCTTAAGTTCCCTGTACAAATCAAAGCCTTTCTGCCTGGTTTCTATGGTCCAGCGCTGGGATAATACCGTCTGAAAAATATGGCCTTCCCGAATATAGTGTTTGATTTTTTCTACTTTCTCTCCATAACTCTCCAGGGTGTCGGATTTCTTTACAATTCTGCCGTCCCCTTTGAGACAAACAGAATCTCCCCGCTTTTTTGCCCTAGCCTGCTCCACCATCCGGGAGGCTCTTTTTAGTGCCCTTTCCCTGCCCTCTTTGTTATCCTCCTCCAGAATAATTGCCGTTAAAGTTTCCGCCACATGGTCCACCACTGCAAATTCTTTCATCAGCATCATCTGTATGGTCTCAATTCCAATTTCATCCGGGTTTATATTGGGAAGGTCTTCGGAATACCGGACAAAATCATATCCCAGAACCCCCACAAGCCCTCCGGTAAACCCGGTATCCCCCTCCTCCTTCCGGATTTCAAAGCTGTTATAATACTCCTTTAAAAGCTCTAGGGGATTTCCCCTTTTTTCTTCCCTGGTTTTGTCCTTTCGGCTGATTAGCAGGCCCTCCATACCTTTCGACGTTACGATTTCCTCCGGCTCCGGCCCAAACAATGTAAATCTATCATATCCCTTATCATAGCTTTCCAATAAAAACCCTCTTTGATCTCCCACCAGATTTTCATACATTTCCGTGGAAGTCTCATTCACAATACTCACTGTTTTTTTATATACCCGGTAAATTTTTTTCATATTTTCTCCTTTCCCATTATCTGATATTTGTAGGACGCTGCATTTGAACTTATACAAAAAAATCCCGGATGTTTTATTTCAAAACATCCGGGACGAATTTCTCGTGGTGCCACCCAGTCTTCATTGCAATCTTGGCAGGCATTACATAGAATTTGGGGACAAAAAAAGCATTCACCGATACGGAAAATGCCTGCCACCAATCTTACAATCTCTTGATACGGAATCTATGATTCGATATCTCACCCCTGTAACGTAGGGAAAACGGCATCCGCTACTGTAATTCGCTTTGCGTCTCACAAACCCATTCCTGTAAAACTTCCTGCCACCTCACACCAGCCGATGGCTCTCTGAAAAGAAACTTTTTACAGTACTATCTTTGTTCACTGACTTTATCTTTTCTTTAATTGTGTTTAGGTTAGCACAGCTAAAAGGAAATGTCAAGACTATTTTTGGCGGTTTCCATGCTGTTCCTACAACAATTTCAGCAATTTTAAATACCAACTGTCCATCATGCTTTCGTAGGGAATCTGTACCGTACTGTCCCTGGAACCTTTTTCATAAATACAGGACTCTGCTGCCCCCGCCAGGCCCGGCAGCTTATAAAACCCGCCAAAAATAATCCATATCTCCCCCTCTGCATTGTTTTCCCTCAAAAAATCCTCGAAAGCTTCCCGCCTGACATAAACATACTTGTCATCATAGGAAATCATCCGGCCAAGTTCCCCTGTGTCATGGGATACAATTTCAGGTTTCCCGTTATAATTTCCAACCATAATATCTCTGCTTTCATTGCACCGGGCATAAGAATTGGTATGTATCGCAAAGAGCATAGCCGCAATCACCAGAAAGCCTGCGGCCGCCATGCCTACACACATCTTTCTTTTGTATGGGCAAAAACCTGCAATTTCACCAATCCGCCTTTTCATGTCTGCAAACTCCCTTTCCCCCGCATAGGTGAGGGCAGGCGGCGTACTCCCCGATTCAGAGCACAGCAGTTTTAGCGTTTTTAAGAGTACCAGCCCATATTCCTGTGCCGTCCTCCCGCTCTTTTGAATGGACACCCTGTCGCAGATATCTTCCATATCCCCATGGAAGTATTTCTGGAAAATTGTCAAAAACGGGTTGATCCAAAAAAGGCACCGCAATATATCCCATGCAAGCCCAAACCATAAATGCCCCAACCGGATATGCGTCTGCTCATGCTGCACAACCACCCGTAATTCATCCCTTCCGTAATTCTCTAATATTACTTTCGGAATAACAATCTTCGGTTTCAGCAGTCCCAGGGTAAAGGGAGTGACATTCATATCCGTAACGCAGACCAAGCCATCCCCCAGGACAGCCTTCTCCATCCCTGAAACTAACCGCCAAAGGCGCAGCCGTTTTCCAAATATGCAGACAGCCGTTACAAAAATGCCCGCCATATAAATACGGTCAGCCCAAATCCATGACATGGTTGCTGCTGTCAGCCGCCAGGATATCTGTAAGACAACCTCATTTTCATAAAAAATTTTTAATCTCCCAAGAAATGGGAGGAGCAGGAAGGATGACCATAACAGCCCCCTGAAAAAAGTCTGTCCTGAAAAAAACACTTTCCTAAGCAGCATCACAACCCCTGTGAGTATAAAGGAAAAAAATGCACACCGCACAAGCTGGGTCGTATAATACACCGCAGAAAAATCCATAAGGCTGCCAATCTTTGACCAGTCAGGCATGAGCCCCACCCTCTTTGTCTTGGGATTCCTGACTCCGGTCTCTGCTTTTCTCCAGAATCTCCTCCAATTCCTGAATCTGTTCGTTTGTCAGGGCAAAACTCTGCAAAAGCGCCGCCATAGCATTTGTCCCATTGCCGGAAAAATAACTGTCCACGAACTTCCTGCTCTTCTCCTTCACACACTCCTCCCTTGACCTTTGCACAAAATAATGATAAACCCGTAAGTCGCATTCATCCACTGTGTACCCCAGGATACCCTTCTGGCTTAAGCGGTTCATCAGCACCCGCACCATCCTCTGGGACATATCCACCTTCCCCTGCATTTCTCTGTAAACCTGGGAGGAGGTCATGGGCTCCCCCCAGGCCCACAGAACTTCCATAATCTGCCACTCGCTCGGCGTAATCTCTTCCTTTGCCATACCGTTTCCTTCCTTTCATTTCAAATTACAGGAACCGCTTCCCGAATCCTGTAATCAGTGCAATCTGTATTGTCAATTTATTTATCGGTCAATTTCTATTAACCATTAATAGCTGTTGATGTTCTTTTTACAGATGATTCCTACGCCGCTGCAGGAGCGGATGCCCCGTAAGAGAGCACCCTGACTTCCGGTATGACAAAAACGATGTGGAACCATGTCTTTTGCAAACACAAAAATGTATTATTTTTACCACAAATATATTTTTCTTGTATGGGATAACTGTATGGGATATAATTTAATTATCATACTGCCAGAGGAGATGTAAATTTATGGACTCATTCCACAAATCAAAAATGCAAAAAGAAATAGGATATACATTGGAAAATATCATAGAGCAAAACAAAAAGTACCCCAGGCATTTTATGAAACCTACTGCACTGGAAATAAACTCCTTACACCCCGGGGATATGGTAAAACTTATTTTTCTCATTCATCCCCCTTTGGAAAACGGCTGTAATGGGGAACGCATGTGGGTTGTGATCGATTCCATAAAAGGGGACAATTTTGTGGGAATCCTGGACAATGACCCCTGCTTTCTTACAACTATAAAAGCGGGAGACAAAATAGAATTTCAGGCCAAAAACATTGCTTCAATTATGACATCTTCTAAGGATATGGATTTTGAAAAATTTGCGGTAATCACAAAAAAAGCTTTTGAGAAAAGGGAAATCAATTTCGTTATCCGGGATGTTGATTTATGTGATGAAAAAGACAGCGGGTGGCAGTTGTTTTACGGAGATGAGGACGACGATTATCTGGAAGACTATAATAACGCCATGCTGATTCCCCTAAGTCAGGCCCTGGATTTCGAGCCTTTGTTAGAGTATGTTTTTATGAAAAATGGCCGCTCTTATGAATTTAACGAGGAGAGCAATACCTTTGAGGAAGCAGAATAAACCCTACTTCTGCTCCTTAAGGCTGCTCCCCATAATATCCGATACTTCCGATATGGTCACAAAGGCATTTTTATCTATAGAATGGATAATATTTTTCATCTTGGCAATCTGGAAACGGTTTACCACAAAATAAATTATGGTCTGCTCTTTCCCCTTATAGTATCCCGTGGAATTGATATGGGTAATCCCGTGGCCAAACACCTGGGAAAGTTCGCTGCTGATTTCCTCCTCTTTTGTAGTGATAATCATGGCGGATTTCGCCTTGTCAAAACCTTCCACAATAAAGTCCACCGTCTTAATCGCCGCACAATAGGTCAAAATGGAATACAGAGGAAGGATAAAGCTCTGTAAAATTCCTCCCGCTGCAATATACAATACCACGTTGTAAATCATCACAAAATTTCCCACCGTAAGGCCCAGCCTTTTTGCAAAAATAACCGCCATAACTTCTATTCCGTCAATAGCACCGCCGAAACGGATGGTAAGCCCGCTTCCCACGCCGGAAATCAAGCCCCCGAATATGGCGCACAAAAGCAAATCGTTTCCTGCAATGGGGGAGGAAGTACTCACGTCCACAGGCAGGATATATGTAATCACATAGGAAGCTGCGGAATAGACAGACACCGCAAAAATAGAGTACACCGTAAACTGCAAACCCTGCTTCTTCGCCCCGTAAATAAAAAGAGGGATATTTAACACCAGAAGAAAAAAGGACAGTGACAGATAGTCCGGCGTCAGTTTCCAAAGCAGCATGGAGGTGCCGGAAATCCCGCTGTCATACAAGCGCACTGGGGCCAGAAAAATCGTTACTCCGATGGCATTGACAATTCCTGCAATAAAAAGCACCAAAAAGCATCCTGGTTTTAGCTGTTTCCAATCATTCTTCAATATATTCCCTCCGTTATGAAGTGACTTTTGTCAAGAGGTAAATTAAATTACAACAAACT
>CAMWKH010000024.1 GCA_947174805.1 uncultured Roseburia sp.
AGCTATTCAGAGTATATGGATAAAAACATTTTTTCTCCACTAAGTATGAGCCATACAGCAGCAACACTTGTACAAAGCAAAGAAAACGGATTGATAACAGGGTATCGAAATTATTTTGGACTTCCGATTGCGGGAGAGCCGGACTATCCCCATAAACATTCATGGTCTACCGTTCCAGCAGGTTATTTAAGTTCCAGTGTATCAGATATGGCAAAATATCTGCAAATGTATCTAAATGGAGGAATGGGAATAGTCAGTCAGGATAGTTTAAATACGATGCTTTATGATAATGTATATGTAGATGATGAGACCCCCTATTATTACGGAATGGGGTGGACTTTGACGGAAGAAGATACAGAACCTATATTGGGGCATTCAGGGCTGGTTGAGAATTATATGTCTAATATGTTTCTATTGCCGGAAAGCGGATTAGGAATCATTTTCCTTATCAATATGAACGATTATCTTGTCACGAACCAACTGGCAGATATTATAAGCAAAAATGTGATATTTGCTCTTTTGGGCAGGGAACAATATGATATATCTGGCAGCCCGTATATTGTAAGACACCTGTTGCTGAATGGGGCATATTTAGCGTTGGCTGCAGCGGCGGTATATCCAATAGCAACAATTAGGAAATGGAAGAAAAAGAAACAGACAACGAGACGGATGCTTTTTGACATTATAAGGCATGGCATATTGCCGCTGCTGTTACTCTGTTTGCCCTATATGATAGGTATTCCATTATGGGTAGTATGGTATTTTGTAAAAGACTTGTTCCTTGTTTTATTGGTAAATTCAAGTTTGCTTTTGGTTATAGGCTTATACAAAATATTATTTGCAGTATTCAAGACATGACAGACTACGTGCTGTTATTTCTCTGAATTATAAAATATAACTTTCAACCATAAAACGTCCATGTTGGAGAAAGGGGATTCAACGGCTTTTGCAAGACCTCACCAATGGGGAGCTTGCCGCCGCCCTGTTCCAGTTCCGCGTTGATGAAAAGGAAGTATAAAGAATTGCTTACATTTTTGGGAAAATGGATATATAATAAAGCAACGACAAATTGGGAGTTTGGAGGAATTATCTATGGATAAAGACAAAAGAAAATTAACAGAAAAAGAATTGAAACGTAAAGATTACTTTGAAAAATTAACTTCTGAAATGCAGCAAAAGGGATATCAGATAAAGAATATGATTATAAATGTTCGACAAGCGAATTATTTAGGGCCTTTGAGTATGTTGCCATTTATGGCTTTAACATTTTGGGTTTACTATAATGTGAATGGTTTTGATTTAGAGGGAATTTCCTTGGGTTTTGCCGTAGCAGCATTTCTTTCCATTCTATTTCTAACTATTCTGCATGAGTTAATACATGGAATCACTTGGGGGATTTTTGAAAAAAACCATTTTCACTCGATTGATTTTGGAATCATTTGGAGTAGTTTTTCTCCGTACTGCACTTGTTCGGAACCGTTGAAAAAGTGGCAATATCTCTTAGGCGTTATGATGCCTACATTAGTTTTAGGCGGTGGAGTTGCAGTGGCTGCTGTAATGGCAAATCAATTACTGCTATTTTTCCTGGCAGAATTCATGATTCTTTCAGGTGGTGGAGATTTTCTAATTACGTTGAAAATATTATTATACCGCACGGATAAGAAAGAAAGTGTCTATTGCGACCATCCTTACGAATATGGTTTTGTTGTTTTTGAGAAATAAGAACGGATACTACAAAGATTGATTTATATGACAAATGATAAACTGATAATAAGGCGGCGGGACAGGTGTTGACTATCCCGCCGTCCCGTTTGTTATTGCTCCCTATCCTGCGCCCTGGAGGGGCTGTTCCTGCCCCAAGATACTGTAAACGCTCTTTCGGATTTTCTCGGATTCTTTCACGTCTTCTTTTAGTATAAGATACCCTTTACTTAGCCTTATTGACAAATTTTATTTATGCTGTTACAATTTTATTGAACAAATATTCATTCAAAAAAGGAGGACTAAAATGCCAAAGTCTCCAAAAAGATGCCAAGAAATTCGTGAAGAAGCCCGTTCTAAAATATTGCATGACTCCATGCTTTATTTTGCTAAGAATGGTTTTGCTGGCACAAAGATAAGCGATTTAGCAAAACATATTGGTATAGGGCAGGGGACTCTGTATGTATATTTCAAGTCAAAAGAAGAATTATTCAACGAAATATACGCTTTAACGAATTACAGCGAAGATATTAAAGAATTGAAGATTCTTGCACATCTGCCTATATCAGCAAAAAAGAAGATACGCAAACTCTCAAAAAGCATAATGTCTAATCTTATGCAGGATGAAACCTATGCGGCCAAAGTTGCATTGAATACGCAGATGACGCTTGAAAAAAATGGATTTGTTTCTAATGAAACTATCTATCAATCAAAATTATATCAAATTATGGAAAAAATGATTATTCAAGGGCAAAAAGAAGGAAGCGTTGTGGATGGTATGCCAATGAAATTAGCCGATTATTTCTGGGGTGTTGTTTACCTTTATTCCCTTAAAAAGCTATTCACAACGGAATACGAACTAATTTGTGAGGAAGATTTAGCCCGTATTTTATTAAAAGATGAAGCGTAAAGGAGCTTTTATGAAAAAAATAGCAATTATAACAGGTGCGTCTGGCGGCATAGGACAGAAATTTGTCCGTGAACTTATGAAAGAAATACTTGATGAAATATGGGTTATTGGCAGAAATCAACGACGGCTTCTTGTGCTGAAGGAAGAATTTGGAGAAAAAATCGTTCCTATATGCAAAGATTTAACAGAGGACACAGATATATTATCTATTTCAGATTTACTAAGAGAACAGACAATATCTATCTTATGGTTAGTGAATAATGCAGGAATCGCAAAAATGGCGCCATCGACAGAGTTTTCTATTTCAGAAATCAATCAGACCATTGACCTAAATTGTAAAGCACCTGCCGAGCTGATTAATATCTGCATTCCGTATATGGAAAAGGGAGCAAAGATACTGAATATTTCTTCTGCTTCCGCATTTTTGCCTGTGCCATATCTCAATTTGTATGCTGCTACAAAAGCTTTTGAACGAAGTTACTCCCGTGCTTTGAATGCAGAGCTGAAGCCTTCTGGAATTACGGTAACGGCTGTTTGTCCAGGCTGGGTGGACACAGCAATGCTGTCAAAAGAGATTGATGGTAAAAAGGTGCATTTTCCTGGAATTGTAGCTCCTGAAAAAGTGGTTAAAAAGGCATTGAAGGATGCAAAAAAAGGCAGGGATATGTCTGTCTGTTCACTCTATGTAAAATGCCAGCACCTAAATGTAAAGCTATTGCCGCAGAAATTAACCATGAAAGTTTGGCTATATGGTATCAGAAAGTATTTCAGAGGGGTGGGAAATGAATGAAATTGTAACCGAACGCTCGAATCTCTTTGAGCCAAATGTCTATATCACGGTATGTGCTGAAATAGAAGGAAAAGTATGTCCGTATAAGCTGTCTGCCGCCGTAAAGCAGGCGTTTGAAGCTAACGAGGCTGCTATGTCAAAAATCGTGTTAGATCATGGTTTTGCATATTACGAAAAAATGTCTGTATCAAACTGTAAAATAGAGATAAAGAATGAGAATGAGAATTGGATAGAGATTGTGAATCAAAATGAAAAAATACCCTTTGCGATTGATCAAGGGGAATTACTTAGGGTTTTTATCATACCATCAGAGGATAAAACGCAGATTATAATTATGGCTCATCATTTAGCGGGCGATGGTAAATCCATAATCTATTTTGTCAAAGATATTATGAATGCTTTATCAGATCGTCCGCTTAACTACAAACCTCTCACTTTGCTTGAAAGAAATTTGCCGCAAAAAGGGTTGTCTGTAATTGCAAAATTATATGCCCGGTATTGTAAACATAAATGGAACACCCCTTTGTTTACATGGCAGGATTATTATGATTTACACAAGAAATATTGGAAAATAATTTCATCTGATATATCATGGGAAACTTTGTCTGCCCGGGAAACACAAAGAATAAAAGACCATGCAAAGCAAATTGGCTGTTCCGTCAATAGTTATATTGTGACGCTGTTTTTGCAAAAATACCCAAACCTGTGTAAAGTAGGAATACCTGTCAGCATACGGCAAGATAAAAACGAAGCTATGTCAAATCTTACTTCTGGTATTAGCATTAATTATAAGTATAATGTAGAAAAAACTTTTGCTGAAAATGCGGTACAGGTTCATAAAAAAATAACAAGGAAATTAAAGCGGTATAAGCTATTTGTATTGCAATTTCTTGCGAGGATGCCTATGACATTGATAGACGCTGTATTGTTGAATACATATAATTCTTGCTGTGAACGCTTAGCGGAAAAAACCGGAAAAGTCATGGGCTACTCTGGAAAAAACACAAAAGATTTGGGTATCAGCAACTTGACAGTAATTGACATACCTACTTCTTATGGAAATTATAAAATTAGCAATATTATTTTTGTACCTCCTGCAGTTTCCTACTCCCACAACATAATCGGAGTTTCAACCGTTAATGGGAGAATGACAATTTCATATCACAATATTATAAAATAGCAATTTGGGTATTTTGTGGTTTCAATAACAGTTTCCATTTCATCTTTGAGTTCGTGAATATCTCTTCTGATATCTCTTTCGGATACTGCAACGTCAAGTCGTAAATTTTCTAGTTTCTTTGATGTACCGTCTTGTTTAAGATCTATTACATCTAACTTATCGGTAATAGGTTTTAATCTATCATCAAACTTTTTGTCTATCATATCTGAAGTAGATTTAAGTAATTGTTCATAATCCATATGGTACATACCTCCTGTTAATAAAATTATACAACAGCTAAAGTGTAAAGTCTATGGAATTGTCAAGGTACTTTTTGTTGTGTGGGTTGTTTGATTTATTTCATATGATTATTACAACATCTTATACAATATAATTGAGATTAAAATAATTTTTTGATATTATAAAAGAGAAAGATTTTAGAGCAATTACATATAAGACAATTATAAAAATTGTAAAAGTACGATACAATAATTGTAAATTCCTAAAGGTCAGAAACAAATAATAGACTTAGAAGCTAAAAAAGGATATAAAAGTTTAAATTCTTTTGTAAAAGATGTAATAAATGAAAAATTAAATAAGGAATAGTTAGAAATAATAAGGGAGGTTTCTTAAATAATTTTGAAAACTGACCCGTTAGCAACAGGTTAGCATCAAATTCCCGTTAGCTTTTTTGTCCATTTCTGCCCCCCGGGTCTTCGATGGTTCTGCGACCATAAACAGCATTGGTGATGTCTGTAGACTGTCCAGAATTTCGGTTCCGGGCAGTCTTTTTGTTTGTAAAAGTAAGTTTGTAACAGTAATGCTTCAATTCCCATAGATGTAGACAAAGAAACGATGCAGCCCTTTTATTTTAAGACATATTCAGAAATTTTTCTTCCAATTTCTCCTATGTTTACATTTCCTTTAAATTCAAATGTTGCAACGTATCCGCTGGAAAAAGTCAAGGATAGTTCGGAATCTGGAATAAATTCTGCAAATCCGGGTGTTTGTATCTCAAAAAACTGTACTTTTGAGTAAGGCATGGAGGAGAAGGATTTTCTTTTTCCGGTTAATCCCTGCACATCAATAGAGATTACACGTTCATTTGTAAATACAAGCTGGTCACGAACTGTTTTGAAAGCGGCTATAATTTCTTCGCCCCCTATCAGCAAACCATTCACTTCTTCTCTTACTTCGTTTACATTAATTGGTTTCAGGTTAAATACAGAATTTTTGTTAAAGTTAATCATATTTTTCTCCTTTTGTAATTTTAATATGGAAACGCTTTAAAATCTCATGATTTTTCTGGGGCCGTTTGCTGTGAATTTCATCAGTGCCTGGATTCGGGTATACGAATACTTTTGGTACATAGGAAATCCCAGCAGTCACAGCTGCAGTACAAGCGTTTCGATTTAATTTATTTTATGGACCTTTCTCAATTATCTTCCCATCCATGAAATAAGCTTCATGAAAATATATCACATAAGATGTAAAAATGCAAATGTTTTTCTTAATTCACAAATACGAGTATTCACCGTATCACCTTTAAAATTATAAGTATCTTAAAGAAATTTTAATTAAATTTATGGATTTAACTCTTTGTATTTTCTTCTGTCTATGGTAAAGTAAAGAAAGAAAATTAACATCAGATAAAAGGAAGAAAGCAATGCAAAAGAAATTTGAAATAATACCAAGGATTATGTGGATGCCCCTGATTCTTACACTGACTCTAAATTCTATAACTTATTTTGGTTCCCGGCAGTTTACCAGCAATAGATATCATTTTGATTTATCCAACCCTCTGGATGAAGGGATTCCCTTTGTGCCCTGGACAGTTGTGATTTACTTGGGCTGTTATGTGTTTTGGGTTATAAATTATGTGATTGGCTGCAGGCAGGAGAGGGACAGGGCATTTCGTTTTATCAGTGCCGATTTCGCCGCAAAGTTGGTGTGCCTGTTCTGTTATATGGCATTTCCCACGACAAATACCAGGCCGGTGATTGAGGGGAGTTCTGTATGGGAGGAGCTTATGCGGCTTTTGTATCGCATGGATGCGGCGGATAATCTGCTGCCCTCCATCCATTGCCTGACAAGTTGGTTTTGTTTTCTGGCAGTCCGGAAAAATGAAAAAATACCTTTATGGTATAAATGGGTGTCTCTCCTTATTGCAGTGAGCATCTGCATTTCCACTCTTACCACGAAACAGCATGTGCTCATCGATGTTTTTGCCGGGGTCGCCCTGGCAGAGATAAGTTATCTCTTTGTGGAAAAAAGCGGATTTTCCAGGTGGTATGGGAAGCTTATGGCAAAAGGGGAAAAGTGGATGTTTGACAGGAGGCGGTGGGTGCATGGTGAAAAATATTAAAGTTTGGGTTCTTGTAATCATCGCAGTAGTTGTGGTAGTATTTGCAAAGGAGTTTTTTGAGCAGAAGTTTACCTGTGTGGCCGACGTCCAGAATTATATGAAAGGCTTTGGCATTGGTGCCCCATTTGTCCTCACTGCCTTTCAGGCGTTTCAGGTAGTAGTTCCGGTGCTGCCGGGGTATCTGGGATGTGCGGCGGGGGCCGTTGCATTTGGAAGCACCACAGGTTTTTTGTGCAATTACATCGGCATCAGTCTGGGAAGCATCTTGGCTTATATTCTGGCGCGGAAATACGGTATGGAAATTGTGCTGGCCATGTTTCCCCGAGAACAGTATGACAAGTGGCGTGTCCGCATTGAAAAAAGCAAAGCCTATGACGTTTTTCTTTTTGTGGCCATGTTGCTGCCCTTGTTTCCCGATGATTTTTTGTGCTACTTTTCCGGGTTGATAAAAATGAACTGGAAAAAATTTGTCTGGATTATTATCCTGGGCAAACCCTGGTGTATCCTTGGATACAGCATAGTCTTTGGACTCATACAATAAAGGAGAAAAGATTCATGAAGAAGTTACTTGGATATTATGATTATACGGTGATACTTACATATTGCGGAATGCTGTCTGCCTTTGCAGGCATACTCCGGGTGATAGGAGGGAATTACTGGGAGGCGGTATTCTGTCTTATGTTTGCCGGGGTCTGCGACATGTTTGACGGAACGGTGGCCGCCACAAAAGACAGGACAGAAAGGGAAAAAAGATTTGGAATCCAGATTGATTCTTTCAGCGATCTGATCAGCTTTGGGGTTCTTCCTGGGCTTTTTGTCTACATGATTTCCAATCAAAGTCTTCTTGTGGGGATCTTGGCGGCTCTCTTTGTGCTGTGCACCCTGATTCGTCTCTCCTATTTTAATGTTTTGGAGGAGGAGCGGCAGAGACATACCGATGAGGGAAGAAAAAGCTACATAGGGGTTCCGGTGACTACCATGGCGGTTTCCCTGCCTTTATTCTATCTTTTGTATGATTACAGGCTGTGTAAGACAGTTCTGTGTTTTCCACTGCTTTTAATATTTATGGGAGCAGGATTCCTATCCCCCATTGAGATACGCAAACCCGGAGTGGCAGGAAAAGTATGCTTGATTGTTGTGGGTATTGTTGAAATGCTGGGAATGCTTATGTTTATGGGATGGAATATGGTATGAAGGATTCATTGATATTAAGAGTTTTATACAGGACGGTTCCGGGGAGAATGGTTTTAAAGATTCTAGTACACCCCTGGGTAAGTCTTGCGGCAGGGCAGTTTCTTTCCTGCCCAGTTTCCAGGGCTCTTGTTCCCTGGTATATCCGAAAGAATCACATAGATATGTCAAATGTAGTGACTCCTCACGGCGGATTTTCTTCTTTTAACGCATTTTTTACAAGGAAGAGAGATACCAGGAGAGGGTTTAAAGCGAAAGAAGGAGAGGTACTCAGTCCCTGCGACGGATATCTCACCCCTGTTAAAATAGAAAATGGTACTGTGTTTGATATTAAGAATGCAGGATATTCCCTGGCAGATTTGCTGAAAAGCCCTGTCCTTGGGGAAAAGTATAAGGAAGGTATGGCACTTATTTTCCGGCTGACACCTGCCAATTACCACAGATACTGTTTTCCTGCAAGGGGAAAAATTCTTGCATCCCAAAGGATTGAGGGTGTGCTCCACTGCGTCAGGCCGGTGGCGCTTCAGACATTTCCCGTGTTTGTACAAAATACCAGGGAGTATGTTGTGATGAGGACAGATGATTTCGGGACCATGGTGCAGATGGAGATTGGCGCCCTTTTGGTGGGGAAAATAAAAAACCACAACCGGGCACGCAAAACAATGCAGGTTCAGGCGGGGGAAGAAAAAGGTTATTTTGAATTTGGAGGTTCCACGATTGTCCTGCTGTTTGAGAGGGACAAGGTGCTTTTAAAGGAAGAATTGTACAGAAGGATTGACGGCAATGGGGAGATTCCCGTACATATAGGAGAGCCGGTGGCGTGTAACATAAAGCTGTAATTTTTTGTGGCTTTGTAAAATGACCACTCATTTTTCGTAAAACATTGACAGAAATGCCAGAAAATGATAGCTTTAAATGAGATGTTTTAAGCTGAATGTAAAAAGGAGAAATAAAATGAGTGACAAGAAAATTCCATACAAGATTTATTTAGAAGAAAATGAGATGCCCACCAAGTGGTACAATGTGCGGGCGGATATGAAAAATAAACCGGCGCCCCTGTTAAACCCGGAGACTTTAAAGCCAATGACTTTGGAGGAGCTTTCCGGTGTGTTCTGCGAAGAGCTGGCAAGACAGGAACTGGACGATACCACGGCTTACATTGATATCCCCCAGGAAATCAGGAAGTTTTATAAGATGTACCGCCCCTCGCCCTTAGTGCGGGCTTACTGTCTGGAGGAAAAACTGGATACCCCGGCAAAAATTTATTATAAGTTTGAGGGAAACAATACCAGCGGGAGCCACAAGTTAAATTCCGCCATTGCCCAGGCATATTACGCCAAGGAACAGGGGTTAAAAGGCGTGACCACAGAGACGGGTGCAGGCCAGTGGGGAACGGCACTTTCCATGGCTTGTTCTTATTTTGGATTGGATTGTAAAGTATATATGGTAAAAGTTTCCTATGAGCAGAAACCTTTCCGGAGAGAGGTAATGCGTACATACGGAGCCAGTGTCACACCCTCCCCTTCCGATACCACCCAGGTGGGGAGAAAGATACTGGCGGAGCATCCGGGAACCAGCGGAAGCCTTGGCTGTGCCATCTCAGAGGCTGTGGAAGCTGCACTTGGGACGGAAGGTTACCGTTATGTGCTGGGAAGCGTGTTAAACCAGGTGCTTTTACATCAGTCTGTTATCGGTTTAGAGGCGAAAGCGGCACTGGATAAATATGGTATTGAGCCGGATATTATCATCGGCTGTGCCGGTGGGGGATCCAATTTAGGAGGTTTGATTTCTCCTTTTATGGGAGAAAAATTAAAGGGAAATAAAAATTACCGGATTATCGCAGTGGAGCCGGCCTCCTGCCCAAGTTTGACCAGGGGAAGATACGCTTACGATTTCTGCGATACGGGAAAAGTCTGCCCCCTTGCAAAAATGTATACCCTGGGCAGCGGGTTTATTCCCTCTGCAAACCATGCGGGAGGCCTTAGGTATCACGGCATGAGTTCCACTTTATCCCAGCTTTACGACGACGGGCTTATGGAAGCCGTGTCTGTGGAACAGACATCTGTATTTGATGCCGCCGTACAGTTTGCCAGGGTGGAGGGAATCCTTCCGGCGCCGGAAAGTTCCCACGCTATCCGTGTAGCTATTGACGAGGCATTAAAGTGCAAGGAGACAGGGGAGGAAAAAACCATTGTCTTTGGTCTCACTGGAACGGGATATTTTGATATGGTGGCATATCAGAAGTATAACGACGGTAATATGCAGGATTATATTCCCACAGATGAGGATTTAAAGCCTGGATTTGCATCCCTTCCCCAAATAGGTTAAATGGGAAGTATTTTACGTGATAAAATATACATCTTAGACGCCCGTTCCGGCAGCTTGCCGGAGGGGCTCTTTTTTTGTTTCCCAAATCTGATATACTTTGATTTGAGATGAAAAGAGGAGGAATCATTCAAATGAAAAATCTAAAAAAATTTGCGCTGCCCACCGTTTTCTGGTTGATTTTTGAAACCATAGCCGTTACCATGTGGCTTACAAAGGACAATTTATTTTATCTGTTAAATTTCAGTTACATCGGAACATCCATTGCAGCAGGGTTTCTCTTGTTTAAACTTCGCTACAAACACGCCCGGAGAGTGGCCCAATTTTTGGTGGGAACTTATATGCTTGTGTATCTTGGTTTGATATCCAATGAGAATATGCAGATAGAAGGATTCTGGTACTATCTTTTTACCGGGGTGTTTGAAGCGGCCACCATCCATTATGCGGTGGCAAAAATATTCGGGCCTCTGATTTTTGGCCGGGGATGGTGCGGGTTCGCTTGCTGGACGGCAATGATTCTTGATTTGCTCCCCTATAAAACCCCACAGCAGCCCAGGAAAAAGTGGGGATTTATAAGGTATATTACCTTTGTGCTGTCGTTCCTTTTTGTCAGTGCCCTGTTTTTAGCCCAGGTAAAAAATATGGAAAGGATTATGTTCTGGGCGTTTTTGATTGGAAATGTGTTGTATTACACGGTTGGAATTATTTTGGCCTTTGCCCTGAAGGATAACCGTGCTTTTTGCAAATACATATGCCCCATCACCGTGTTTTTAAAGCCTATGTCCTATTTTTCCCTTATGCGCATCAAATGTGACGAGAGCAAATGTATCTCCTGCGGCAAGTGCAAAAGGGTCTGTCCCATGGATGTGGACGTAACGGATAATTCAAGAAAACGAAGAAACGGGACAGAGTGCATTTTATGTATGGAATGTGCGAAGGCGTGTCCCAAAAACGCATTATAACTCTTCTTTATCGTATAAAAAGGATATTTGAAACATAGTCAGTTTATGCCATAAGGCTTTAGATTTTTTATCCTTTGACGATATAGAATATAAGAACGAGAAACAGGAGGAAATTATCATGCGTATTACAAATCAGATGTTAGCGAAAACAGCAGCAAAAAGCGGAATTCCGCTGCAGCAGAACAGCCTGCTAAATATAATGACAAAGCAGTACCAGTCTGAGGAAAACGGGATGCTCTCCAAAATCGGAAAGAAAAAAGACGATGATTTGACTTTTGCCGCACTTAAGCAGTTAAAGGACCGGAAAAATGAGAAGCTTCAAAAACATGCGGATTCTTTAAATGAATTTGCCTCGAAATTAAATGCGTCAGGGGAGGAGTCTCTTTTTGGAAAAGCGGAGAAAAGTGAGAGCACAGAGGATATTGTCACCAATGTACAGGGAATGGTGGATTCCTATAACAATACCTTAGACCAGTTGAAGAGCGCAGAGGGCGAATTAAATAAGTTCTACATGGACGAATTAAAGACCTATGTGTCAGACCACAGAGAGGCTTTAAGTGCGGCGGGCGTTACGGCTGGGGCTGACGGTAAGCTTGTGATTGACGAAGAAAAACTGAAAAATGCAGATTTGGAGACATTGGAAAAAGCATTTGGAAGTACTTCCGGGTTTACAGATAAGGTTGGCTTTATCGCCGGCAGAGTATCGGAAAATGCCTCGGCCAGCGAATATGCTTTCTTAAACCAGTATAATGAGAAGGGAATTGCCAATCTGGAATCTTATGTGGCAAACCACTACAATTTCTGGGGATAAACCGTGTAATGATATTTCCTTTTGATAAAGAATGGAATCGAAGTAATACTGAGCGGCAGCTTTATCTGACGCTTTGTATAGTTTCAGGGAGGAACAGCTATGGGAATGTCGATGGATACATTGTCCCAGGGTACACTGGGCTTTACCGCAGCAAAGAAACCCGGCTGCGCTTCTGAAAAAATGTATGGAAAAAAGAGCGGGAATCATAATAAGGCCGGGAAAAAGAAGAAATATGCATATAACCCAAGGGAAATATCCGGCGAGCTTCTGCGGGCCGCCAAAGCTTCCGGGGCAGCTGTGGTTATGGTGAAAGCCAAACAGAAAGTGGCGGTTTTGGAACAGGCTCTTTCCAGCGGCGTATATGAGGAGGCTGCTGTGCGAAGGGCTCTTGTCCATGCAAAAAAGATGGTGGAATGTTCCAAAATGAAAGTGGTTCATCTGCGGCAGGAGGAGCAGATGGCGGTAAGACATCAGCGGGAACGCCAGGGGAGAGACATAAAAAAGAAAGCCGGCATACAGCGGATGATTGCCAAAAAAGAGCAGGAATTACGGAAGAAAATTGCCCTGGAGGAAAGCCATGACCTGTTGTGGGAAAAGACAAGGAGCCAGGAGCTTTTGCAGAAAAAGAAAAATAACCGCAGGGAAGAACTGGAAAAAATTACCGATGCGGAACTTAAGTATTTGGAGAGCCAGATGCGTGAGGAGAGTGAAGGTTCTTTTTCGGATTTTTCCGGGGTCAGCTTAGAGCTTTCCGGTGCAGCGGCGGAAATGACAGAGATTGCCATGTCAGGAGATGTCTCCGGCGGGGCGGCCTCTGTGGGAACAGCGGTGGATGTGTGCGTATAAAAAATATTTTTAATAGGAGCAGTTACTCTTTGTTTACAGGCAGGGAGGGGCTGCTTCTTTTTGTTGGGGGAGGCATTTCCTGTGGTCAAATCTGGAATTTTATGGTACAGTATTTATTGAAGCAATGAAATACTAAAATGAAAAGAGAATGAGCAGAATATAATAAAAATATATAGAAAAGAGGTAAAAAATTTGGAGCTGACCAAATTGAATCAGGAGTATTGTCAGAGGATAGAGAAGGACAAAGAGGCCCATGCCCTATCCGCTGCGGAAGAAATCGCCTATATGAGCCGGTCCACGGCAAAATATCACGGGAGATGTGTCAGTACCCTTTATATACCAAAGATATTTTTAAAACAGGATATTGAGAGGTTTCAGAAATTGATTTCCACCCTTTATGGTATTTTTGACAAGGTGATAGCAAAGTATGGGGAAGATGGAGAGTACCGAAAGCTTTTTGGATTTGATGAGAGGCTGGAGGAGCTGATTTTAAGGGAGAAGAGGTACGACTGCAATATTCCCATTGCCAGGATTGATATTTTTTATAACGAGGACACCGGGGACTTTAAATTTTGTGAGTTTAACACCGACGGCTCCAGTGCCATGAATGAGGACAGGGAATTAAATATAGGTATTAAACGCACCCTGGGGTATAAACAGCTTTCGGATTTGTATGATCTCTCCACCTTTGAGCTCTTTGACTCCTGGGCCAGGGAGTCCCTTGGGATTTATCATTCCGCCAAAGGCTCTGTGGAGCGTCCCCACGTGGCCATTGTGGATTTTATGGAGAGCGCCACAAACAATGAGTTTGAGATTTTTGCCGAGAGTTACCGGAAGCTGGGGTTAAGCTGTGAGATCTGTGAGATACGCAAATTAAGGTACGAAGAGGGAAGGCTTTACGGGGAGGGGAATGTTCCCATCGACCTGATTTACCGCAGGGCCGTCACCTCGGATATTATGAAGTATTATGATGAGGTGGGGGATTTTATCCGGGCCGTCAAGGATGAGGCGGTTTGCCTGCTGGGAGACTTTAAAACTCAGATTGTCCACAATAAAATTATATACCGGGTGCTGCACCATCCCATGACTCAGGAATTTCTAACTTTGGAGGAATGTGAGTATGTGGAGGAGCATGTGCCTTACACAGCCCTGATGGATGCACCTTATATACCTCTGAAGGCGGTATGCCATAATAAGGATGCATGGATTTTAAAACCCCAGGATTCCTACGGTTCCAAGGGAGTATATGCAGGGGTGGAATATGAGTCTTTGGCAGAGTGGGAAAGTATTGTGAAAGGACATTTGACCAAGGACTATCTCCTGCAGGAGTTCTGTACCCCATATCAGACCTTGAATATTGACTTTTCCAGGGGAGGGGATACAGATTTTCTACCTGTGTATAATTTGACTGGGTTATTTGTGTACGGAGGAAAATTTCAGGGGATTTATTCCAGGGTATCCAGAGGGAAGATTATATCCACACAGTACAGTGAGATTGCCCTGCCTACCATGACAGCGGCAGAAAAAAGATAAAGGAGAACAGAGATGAAAGAGTTTATGAGAGCAGTAAAGATAGATGTGATTGTGACTTCCGTGATTTGTATTGTTATGGGAGTGGTGCTGATTCTATTTCCCACCCAGGTGGTGACGGTGGCCTGTCAGGCCGTCGGGGTGATTCTTGCCATTCTGGGAGGCGTACGCCTTGTGTCCACACTCCTCAGCAAAGTGAAATCAGGAATCGATTTTCCCCTGGGGCTTTTGCTTTTGATTGTGGGCATTTGGATTCTTCTGCACCCGGCCAGCATTGAGAGCCTGATTTTTATCGGTGTGGGGGTCACTCTTTTTTTCCACGGAATCAAAGGGATACAGATGGCGTGGGAATCAAAGAAAAACGGATATGGAAACTGGTTTGTGTTAATGCTGTTATCTCTTTTAAATGCAGTTTTTGGCGGGGTGTGCGTGATTGACTGTTTTGGAGTGTTCACCGTGACGGCAACTATCGCATTAACCCTTGTGGGACTTGCCCTGATTTATGACGGGATTTCCAGCATCTTTATTTTAAGCCGGGTGAGGAAAGCGGCAAAGGAAATCATACAGGATATGGAAGCTTTGGATGTACCCTACGAGGAGAGTGAGTAATATGCGGCAGATGGAGTTTAAAATGGAGCGCATGGGGCTTTTGCAGGTGGGGGATGTGCTTCCGGTGACAGAGGGAAAACTCCCCACATCCTACTATTACACCCTGGGCCAGGCCTTTGCCATGTCGGGAAATTATAAGTTTCATGAAAGGCTTACATCCAGGGAGGGAACAGTAATATCCGTGGAGGAGACGCCCAAGGGATATTTTGTGACGGTGGAGTTTGACGAGTAAAAGAGGGCTGTGCTATAATTATTTTTAGGGAATGGATTGCCTGCGGGAAAATTTGGTGAGGGAAATGTATGAGATACGTTCCAATGAATTTGGCAGAACCGGGGATGGCATTAGGACAAGAACTCTATGACGGAGACGGACAGCTTCTGGTGGCCAGACATTTGATTTTGGATAAAGATTATATTAAAGCGCTGGGAGACCTGGGGTTTCCCGGAGTCTATATTGACGATGAATTTACGGAGGGCATCCGTATTCAGGAAATTGTAAGCCCTGAAGTGCGCAGGGAGGCCATACGGGGAGTCCGGGAACTTTTTATAAGCAATGCCTACGATGAGGATGCGGCGGAGGAAGAAGCCCGGATTAAAAAGCTGGTTTTGGATGTGATAGAGGATATTTTAAGCAACGGGGACGTCATGTACAATATGCTGGATTTAAAAGTGTACGATGACTATACTTATTTTCACTCGGTTAATGTAGCGGTGCTCTCCGTGATGATGGGTTCCCAGATGTGCATGACCAGGCAGGAGCTTACCATTTTGGCCACCGCAGCCATACTTCATGATATAGGGAAAAAGTTTCTGTCCCTGGAATTGTTAAACACCCCAAAGCTTTTGGGGGCAAAGGAGAAACAGCTCCTCTTAAGCCATCCCAGGCTGGGGTTTGAATTTTTAAAGCAGCATTTTCACTTTCCCAGCATGGTGTGCCTCAGCGTGCTGGAGCATCACGAGTGGTACAACGGGGAGGGATATCCCTTACATAAAGCGGGAAACGACATTTCCATTTATGCCAGGATTATCAAGCTGGCGGATACAGTGGATGCCATGAGTTCCAAGCGGCCTTACCATGACCCGGCCCAGCCCTCGGAGGTCGTGGAATACATTATGGGCAGGATGGGCAGTGAGTTCGACCCCAATGTGGTGATTACATTTTTGAATAAGATTGTGGCATATCCCGTAGGATGTGAAGTGGAACTTTCCAACGGTCAGCATGCCGTTGTAATGGAAAATTACAGCGATTTTGTGTTAAGGCCCAAGATTAAAATTTTGGAGACAGAGAAGGTAGTGGATTTAATGCAGGATGAGAAGGCAAGAAACATTACCATTACCAAATTGTTGATATAAAATGTTGAATCAGAAAGAGCGGATAAGATATGACAGTGCAGGGAAAGAGCGCGATTGACACTTTACTTGCAGATAGTTTTAAAGAACTTGCAATGCAGCGTTCTATTGAAAAGATTACAATTAAAGAGATTACGGATAAGGCGGGGGTTATCCGGCCTACTTTTTACAATCATTTTCAGGACAAATATGAACTTTTGGAATGGATTATCACCAGTGACCTTCTGTGGCCTATTCAGCCCCTGGTGGAAAACCGCATGATCAAAGAGGCCTTGACCCTTCTGTTTACCAATATAGAAAAGGAAAGGGATTTTTACAGGCAGGCGGTAAAGTTAGAGGGGCAGAATTCCTTTGAATCTATTGCGGAACAGAGCGTGACAGGGGTTCTTTTGGATATTATTATGAAAAGCCCCGGCGGGGGTGCCGCAAAGTTTTCCTGGCTTACCCCGGAGAGGATCGCCACATACTATGCCAGGGACATGTGCTATGTGGTTATCAGCTGGATTAAAAGCGGATTTGTGATCTCTTCCAAAGAACTGGTGGAAATTTATCAATATATTATGCGCCGTTCCATGGATGACGTGTTGTTTGGGGAATGACAATTTAAAATGAATGTTACGTCCCATATACAAAAGGGCGAATTTGTATATGGGAGCGTGACACGGGGAAAAGATTGAATATTAACAAATTCAATCTTTTTTTATATGATACTTTACGTGGAAAAAATAAAAATGAAAGAGATGAAAAAGAGTAATGATTAAGTTAGGAAAAGCCATTGTAAAACTAAGAATCCCCATATTGATAATCAGTTTTTTACTGCTGATTCCCACCGGGATAGGATATCTGAATACAAGAATCAACTATGATATTCTCTCCTATCTACCCGGGGACATTGAAACCATGAAAGGGCAGGATATCCTGCTGGAAGAGTTCGGCACTGGAGCCTTTTCGGTATGTGTCGTCCAGGGAATGGAGGAAAAGCAGATTACGATTCTGGAAAATGAGCTGAAAGATGTGGACCACGTAAAAGATGTGCTGTGGTACGGAGCCATTGCAGATATTTCCGTTCCAATGGAAGTCCTTCCTACGGAAATCGGAGAGGCCCTTAAGGATGCGGAAACAGGAAGCCAGCTTATGATTGTCACTTTTGACACATCTATGTCGGCGGATGAGACATTGAATGCCATTAAGGAAATCAGAGGGCTGACCCAGAAACAATGCCTCTTAAGCGGTATGTCGGCTGTGGTCTCAGATATCAAGATTATCTGCGAAAGCGAAGTCCCAATTTATGTAGCCATAGCCGGAGGGCTCTCGGCACTGGTATTGGCCATTACCATGGATTCCTTCCTGATACCGGTTATCTTCCTTTTAAGTATTGGAATGGCAATTATCTATAATCTGGGAAGCAATTTTATCGCAGGTGAGATTTCCTTTATTACTCAGGCTTTAGCAGCAGTGCTTCAACTGGCGGTCACCATGGACTACTCCATTTTCCTGTGGCACAGTTACCAGGAAAACCAGGAGCGTTATCCGGGAGATAAAAAGAGGGCCATGTCCCATGCGATTTCCCAGACCATCACATCCGTTGTGGGAAGCTCCATTACAACCATTGCAGGTTTTTTGGCCATGTGCTTTATGACATTTACCCTGGGTATGGACCTTGGTGTTGTTATGGCAAAAGGAGTGGTATTTGGAGTGATTGGCTGTGTCACCATACTTCCTTCTATGATTCTTGTAATGGATAAGGCTATAGAAAAGACAAGGCATAAAGCACTTTTGCCGAACTTTGAACTGGGAAAATTTGTGACAAAACATTTCTGGGTGTTTATCATCGTATTTTTGGTGGTTATCGGACCGGCTTTTTACGGACAGAACCATACGCAAGTGTATTACGACCTTATGGGAACGCTGCCTGAGGACTTGGAAAGCGTACAGGCAGGCATGTCGCTGGAAGATACCTTTGAGATGGGAGCCACCCATGTGATTCTGGCAGACGCCAATATGTCCGCCAAAGATGCCTACAATATGGAAAAAGAGCTCCAGGATGTAAAAGGCGTAAAACTTGCATTGGGACTTGACGCGGTGGTAGGACCGGCTATTCCCAAAGAGTTGGTGCCGCAACATATAAAAGATGTGTTAAACAACGGAAAGTATCAGATGATTTACGTTATGTCTGAGTACAAAACAGGGACGGATGAAGTGAATGAACAGTGTGACGCCATCCGCAAAATTATAAAAGGGTATGACGAATCCATTATGCTTATCGGGGAGGCGCCCTGTACCCAGGATTTGATTACAATTACGGACCAGGATTTTAAAACCGTAAGTGCAGTGTCCATTATATTAATCTTTTTGATTATTGCAATAGTGTTAAAATCTATCTCCCTTCCGGTGATATTGGTGTCCGTGATTGAGTTTGCCATATTTATCAACATGGGAATTCCCCATTACACGGGAACGGTACTTCCCTTTATCGCTTCTATTGTAATCGGAACCATCCAGCTGGGGGCAACTGTGGATTATGCAATTTTGATGACAAACCGTTACAAACGTGAGAGGAGCAAGGGGGCTGGCAAGAGAGAAGCCATAGAAATATCTCTAAATACTTCCCTCCCATCCGTTATGGTAAGTGCCCTTAGTTTCTTTGCGGCAACCTTTGGAGTAGGGGTTTATTCCAGTATTGATATGATAAGCTCCCTGTGTGTTCTCCTTGCAAGAGGAGCAATCATCAGTCTCTTTGTGGTAGTATTTATATTGCCGGCTATGTTTGTGGTTTTTGACAAACTGATTCTTCACACAAGTATCGGATTTAAGCCGGAAAAACAGACAAATAATTAAATTAATATATAATCTTTAGGAGGTAAAGGAAATGAAATTAGCAGAGTTGAAAAATAAATTCAAAAATAAATATGTGATTCGCATTGTGGCAGGTGTTTTGGTGGTGGCAGTTTTAGGCAGCAGCGCTACTGCGTATACCGTGTACGGCGCAAAGAAAACAGCTGTGGAGACAGCGGAGGACAAAAAGAGCCAGGACAACAGCGAGTTTGAAAATGACTTAAAAGATATGCTCTCTGACAATATTAATGTGGAGGCCAAGGAAGTAGATAAGGACGAGACAGTGTATGTCATTGCCGACAGCACCGGAAAGGCAACCTCCACCATTGTAAGCGCATGGCTCCGGAATCCCGACGGAAAGGAGAAGCTGACAGATGCCTCTGATTTAAAGGATATCACCAATGTGAAGGGGGACGAAACCTTTACCCAGAAGGGAAGCGAGATAACCTGGGATGCGGCGGGAAGCGACATCTACTACCAGGGAACTACCTCCAAAGAGACTCCCGTCACGGAAAAAATCACATATTTCCTGGATGGAAAAGAAGTATCTCCTAATGAAATTGCAGGAAAGAGCGGGAAAGTTAAAATTAGATTTGATTACACTAATAACGAGAAGGCAAAAGCCACGATTGCAGGAAAGGAGGAGGAAATCAACGTTCCCTTTATTGTAGTTTCCGGTATGGTGTTAGGGGATAATTTTACCAATGTGGACGTGACAAACGGAAAAGTGATCTCTAACGGTGCGGGAAATATGGTGGTTGGTATTGCAATGCCAGGATTAAAAGACAGTTTAAATATTAAGGAAGAGGAGCTCTCCGACAATATTTCCATACCTGATTATGTGGAAGTTACAGCGGACGCTGAGGACTTTGAACTGGATATGACTATGAGTATTGTCAGCAGCAGTTCAAGCTTAAATGTGGACGGCGCATTTGATTTTTCTGACCTGGACAGCAAAATCCATGATTTGACAGACGCTGTGGACAAATTGTCCGACGGCTCCGGGGACCTGGCAGACGGGCTTAAAAAATTAAATGACAAAATGCCGGAATTTTCCAACGGCTTAAATGATTTGCAGAATGGTGTCAGGTCTTACACAGACGGGGCAAAGACCTTAGCTGACGGCATCAGCACATTAAAGAGCAGTTCCGGTGAGTTAATCAGCGGGGTTGACCAGTTAAAAACCAGTGTGAATACTTTGAATAACGGAGTACAGACATTGAATAAAGCCGTGAGTGCCAAAATGAGCGATAAGGAGAAAGATGCAGTCAGGGCGCAGGCGTCCCAGGCTGCCCAGGCGGCAGTGGATGCACAGCTTGCAGAGGGGAGCGAGCAGTTTAATGGAATTAAGGCTCAGGCAGCAGAACAGTTCCGCGGTACGATACAGGCAACCAAAGACGCTGCGGTAGCCCAGGCGAGAGAAGGGGCCAGCCAGGTAGTTGCAGGGAAGATGGATGCAATTAAAGGCCAGGTATACGGCCAGGTGGATGCAATGGCTCCACAGATAACAGAGCAACTGGCAGGTTCCATAACCGGAAGTTTAGGCGGTATAAAGGATGAAATAAAAGCCGGGCTGCTGCAAGCTGGTTTACAAGATGCTCAGGCAGAACAAATTGCATCTTCCCTGGCCGATGGCATAAACGCAAAGATAGCCGGAAAAGTTCCGGAGCTTAGCGGAGCTGTTACAGAATCTTTGAAAGGCGTGGCAGGCCAGACGGCAGACGCAGTGGCAAGCGGCGTGGCAAGTGAAGTTGCAGGAGCGGTAGCCGGTACAGTACTGGACGGAGTGGCAGGCCAGGCGGATACCATTGGAAATTCTGTGGCAAGTGCAGCCAGAACAGCGGCGAAGCAGGCAGCAGGCACAGCATCCGGGGAAGCGGCTATCCAGGGGGCAGAGACAGCAAAGGCTACGATTGCCTCCAACATCAACGCAAAAGACAAAAATTCCGGCCACAGCCTGGTATCCGGCATGAATGAATTAAACAAGGCAGTGAAACAGATGGCACAAAAAATGCCTACCCTGTCAAGCGGTATTGACCAGCTTTATAACGGCAGCCAGACATTGGTTTCCAACAACGGCACCATTAACGATGGTTTAAGCAGGCTGGTCGACGGGAAAAATACCATGGCGGACGGCGTGACTAAGCTGGCAAGCGGTTCCAGGGAGCTGGCAGACGGAGTGATTGAGTTTAACGAAGAGGGAATTGAGAAATTGTTAGACAGCTATAACGGTGATGTAAAAGAGCTGGTTGACCGTATCCAGGCCATTATGGATGCAGGATGCGAATATGAGTCCTTTGGAGGAAAAGCGGAAGACAGCGTTTCCACTGTAAAGTTCATTATTAAGACCGATGCAATAAAAGCAGATAAAGAGTAAAGGAAGTATGATATGGATTGGCCGGAGAATCTGCTGATTCTGCTGGGCATATCACTGGATATTTTTGCCGGCATGGAGTGTAAAGGCTCCCTGCTGGCAAAAATAGAAAAAAAACAGTTGGTACTGGCCTGTGCAGTTGTCAGCGTATGGCAGGCAGCTGCCTTATTTGCAGGAAATATTCTTTCCACCCTTCTGTTGAGAAAGGATGGGATAGCGGAAAATGAGATGTTTATTGGAAGCGTGATAGCGGTTGCCATTTTTATCTGCCTGGGAGTAAGGCTTATGTCTAAGGCGATTAAAAACGAGACGGTGCAGGAGCGCAGGGAGGCGGGAATTAAGGTCACTAATTATGTTCATATGGTAAAAGTGGCAGGATTTTATACATTATTGACAGGAATCGCCTTTGGATTTGTGGGGACAAAACTAATAGATACAGTAATCATGATGGCAGTTTTTTCCGTGCTGGTGGTAATCGGGGGATTGTATACAGGATATCATTTCGGTTTCCAGCAAAAAAACAAGGCATATATTGCAGGAGCGGTATTATTGTGGCTGGCAGGTGCTGATATTGTTTTGAGGAATGTGCTGCAGGTGATATAAGACAATAAAAAAATCAGGCGCTTGCTTTTTGTTCAATACTTTCATATAATGAGGATACAATAGTTGTACATTTACATGGGCAGCAGGGATGTTTCACAGGGAGGTAAATATCGTATGGACATTTTTCTTATGAAACCCAAAATAGACTTTGCTTTCAAGGAAATCATGACAGACGAAAAGGCACGTGTAGGTTTCTTGTCCGCCATACTAAAGCTAAACCCTGCTGATATCAAAGAAACCCGGCTTTTGAATACAAATCTCCGGAAAATCCATGGGGATGACAAACTGGGGATTCTTGATGTCCGTGTTCTTATGAATGACGATACGGAAATCGATATTGAAGTCCAGCTTGCAAAGCTGACAGTATGGGCAGAGCGTTCTTTGTTTTATCTATCAAAGATGTATACAGACCAGATTAGCTCCGGTGATGATTATGCCAGGTTTAAAAAATGTGTCAGCATATCCATTCTGGATTTTGTATTATTTGACGATTCGGATGAGTTTTATTCCTGTTTTCACATTGCTGAGGATACGAGGCATACGCTGCTCACAGATAAAATGGAATTCCATGTATTAGAGCTTCCCAAGATTTCCGGGGAGCTGAAAGCGGAGAGCAGCAATCTTCTTTTATGGGCAAAGTTTATTAATGCAGAGCAGAAGGAGGAATTTGACATGATTGCAGAAAAAGATCCTTATATTGAAAGCGCTTATCAAAAACTCCAGATTATCAGCCAGGACAAACAGAAACGTTTAGAATATGAAGCACGTGAGAAAGCCGTAAGAGACCATAACCAGTTTATCCGTGAAGCGGAAGCCCGCGGGTTGTCTATAGGGAGGGAAACAGGTTTAAAAGAAGGCCTAAAGGAAGGCCGCAAGGAAGGTCTGAAAGAAGGCCTAAAGGAAGGCCGCAAGGAAGGCTTAAAAGAAGGGATTTGCGCAATGCACTCTGTTCTTATGGAGATAGGTACACCATATTCAGAGGTATTGGATATAATCTCCTCTAAATTTGAGGTTTCAAGAGAGTATATAAAATCATGTGTGGAAGATAAATAATATCATAGCTGTATAGCTGCAGCCTTTTATGACATGTAAAAGTGTCGTAAGCGGCTGCTTTTCCTTTTTCAGGGATTGCTGCAAAGAAAGGTTGTATGGAACCGTCGGAAGCTTTGGAGGATGCGTATGAAAGAAAATGCAGTTCATAAAATTGCCGTTATATCGGATACCCACGGGCTTTTGCGCCCTGAAATCAAAGAGATACTAAAAGGATGTCAGGTTATTTTCCATGGGGGCGATATGAACAGCCGGAAAATATTAGAGAAGTTAAAAGAGATTGCCCCGGTATATGCTGTGAGGGGAAATGGGGATAAAGAGTGGGCCCGGGAACTTCCCAAAGAACTTAAGGTCACTATGTTTGGGCTGCGCATTTATATGGTGCACAATAAAAAGCACAAAAAAGCAGATCTTCATGATGTGGATTTATTTATCTACGGCCATTCTCATAAATATGAAGAAAAGGAAGAAGATGGCGTTTACTGGCTGAATCCCGGGAGCTGCGGCCCCAGGCGTTTCCGGCTGCCTGTGACCATGGCGGTTGTGACGGTGGAAGAAGATACGGGAAGCTTTCAGGTGGAAAAAATAGATTTAACAGAAGGTGTTTCAAAGCCTTCTGTTTTGGGTGTGTCAGAAGGAAATCTGAAACATACTCTGGAAATTATTATTAAGGAAATGAAAGCAGGGCGCAAAGTAGAATATATTGCAGAACATTTGGTAGTAGAGCGGGAGTTCGTAGAGCAGGTGTTAAGAATCTATGTAACCCACCCCGGGGTGGATGCCCAGGGGATAATGGATAAAATGGAGGTCAGTGCTTTGTTTGACAGGCCGGGAGAGAATATTTTATAATTCTCTCCCGGTTAAATAATATCAGGCAAACTGTCCGACAATCTCCATGAATTTTTCTCTATTTTTGGGATACCAGGTTTCAAAGGTCTCCTTTGCCCCGGAAATCTCTTTTCCCAGCGCAACAAAGAATCTGGGAATATCCTCCACAGTTAAAACTCCTGCATCTTCCCCGAAGCGTTCTTCCCCCTGGATGTCACTGCCGTTTACATACATGGCAAAGGCAGCTTTCGGCCCGTCAGGGGTCTGTTTTACACCGCCCCTAAAGCCAATGGTGCCAATCTGGTGGGCGCTGCAGGATGAGGGGCATCCGCTGATGTGGATTTTGGGAAGTACGCCGTCTGCAAATTTTAAGGGGCGAACCGCCTTTACACAGTCATTTAACAGGCTCTGGGAATCCCTGGCCCCCACCTGGCAGATGCTGTTTCCAATGCAGGCAACGGAGGACTCGAATAAAGTTTCCGCCCCGTCGTCTGTGAGTGCAATAAGCTTTTCCGCTTCCTTTGCGGTGCAGTTGATAAAATACATTCCCTCCTCCGGTGTGAGCCGGATTTCCACATCCTCCATGGGAAGAATGGCGTCTAAAATTTTATGGAGCATGTCTGGGGTGGGATTGCCCCCAATGGGATGGTAGGATACGGCGTAGAGTCCTTCCTGTTTCTGGGGAAATGCCCTGTTATGGTCTAAGTTTCCATCCCCGGATTTATTTATGGAAGGTAAAGTTACCTCAATATCCAGATTTTCATTTTTCAAAGCCTCCTCCAGTTTTTCCTGGTAGGCATTTTTATAACCCTCTGCCCCTAAAGTATCCTGCATATACCTGGTTCTGGCCCGTCCACGGTTTTCATAATTGCCGTAGGCCGTAAAGGTGTCCACCATAGCCTTGATATAGTAAAGGATTTTTTCAGGAGCCGCATGGTGGGCAACTTTTACCCCCATTTTCGGGTTATTCCCTAAGCCCCCTGCGCTGTACACATCGAAAGTACCGCCGGGACAAGCCACAAATCCCAAATCCCGGAAAGTTGCGTGGGGAAAGTTTTCCTTAGTGGAGGAAAAACATACTTTTAATTTCCTGGGCAGCTTTACTGCTTTGATAAAAGAAAGAAGGTAATCGGCAGCTTCTTTGGCGTAGGGGGAGACGTCAAAAGCTTCTTCCTTTGTCACGCCGGCCAGGGGAGTCATCATCACATTTCTGGGGAAATCTCCGCCGCCCCCCCTGGTGATAATGCCGTGGTCCCAGGCTTCCTCAATGAGGGAGCAGATAGTTTCCCCGCTTAGATTGTGGAGCTGGATGGTCTGGCAGGTGGTGAGATGCACCCGGTCTATGTGGTATTTGTCAATGCTGTCTATCACGAATTTAAGATAATCCTTTGTCACCCTGCCCCCGTAGAGCCTAAGCCTAAGCATACCGCATTTAGCCCCCCGCTGGGCGTAACTTCCAAATCCCCCGGAGAAACCTTTGTACTCCGGAACAGATAATTTTCCCTCATAAAAGAGTTTTGTTTTTTCCCGGAATTCTGCTAAGTCGCTGCGGAATTCCTCTGCATAATTTTTATCCATAAAAACTCCTTTCTCATATTTCTTATTTTGGCTGGATTTTTTTGTTATTATACCACAGGACAGAGGAAAAACCAATGTGAGATAATTTTACTTCCTTGACATTCGGTACGGTACGTTCTACAATTCTTTTTGTATGGAGGAATCCTCTTATGAAAATTTTACTTACAGCTATAAATGCAAAATATATCCACTCAAATCTGGCGGTGTACAGCCTTAGGGCATATGGGGGAAAATTCAAAGATTCCATTGAAATCCGGGAATTTACCATCAATCACAGAAGTGAATATATTCTGCAGGAAATATATAAAATAAAACCGGATGTCTTATGTTTTTCCTGTTATATCTGGAACTATCCTTATGTCTGGGAAATCGCAGCGGAAATCCACAAACTTCTGCCAGATCTGCCGGTGTGGGCCGGAGGGCCGGAAGTCTCTTTTTGCATTTCGGATACTTTTTTGGAAAATCCCGGATTTTATGGTATTATGATAGGCGAGGGCGAAGCATCTTTTCTGGAACTGGCGGAGCATTACTGTGAGGGGAAAGGGCAGGAAAACCTGTATGATATCAAAGGGATTGCCTTTCGCAGAGAGGGATACGGCTCAGAGGAGATTCATATCACAGAGGAGAGGGAGCCTTTGGATTTAAGTTCTATTCCCTTCTGTTATGAGGATCTGGAAGATTTTAACCACAGGATTGTGTACTATGAATCCAGCAGGGGATGTCCCTTCCGGTGCAGTTATTGTCTTTCCTCACTTGAGAAAAGTATGCGTTTTCGGGATTTGGAGATGGTGAAACGGGAACTGGCTTTTTTTATAGAAAGAGAAGTGCCCCAGGTAAAATTTGTGGACAGGACTTTTAACTGTAACCACCTTCATGCCATGGAAATCTGGAAATGGATAGGAGAGATGGACAGGGGAATCACCAATTTTCATTTCGAGATTGCCGCCGACCTTTTGACAAAAGAGGAGCTGGCTCTGCTTGCCTCTTTTCGTCCTGGTTTGGTTCAGCTTGAGATTGGGGTGCAGAGCACCAATGAAAAAACTTTAAGGGAAATCCGCCGGACGGCCTCTTTGAGACAAATAGAAGATGTGGTAATGGATATAAGGGATGTGGGAAATATCCATCAGCATCTTGATTTAATCGCCGGGCTTCCCTATGAAGGATTTGACAGTTTTGCCCGGTCTTTCAGGGAGGTTTATGCCCTAAAGCCCAATCAGCTTCAGCTTGGATTTTTAAAAGTGTTGAAAGGTTCGTTTATTTATGAAAAACAAGAAGAATACGGTATATTATATAAAAGCCTGCCTCCCTATGAGGTGATGGAGACAAAGTGGCTTTCTTACGGGGAACTGCTCTCTATCAAATTGGTGGAGGAAATGCTTGAAGTATATTACAACAGCGGCCAGTTTGAGGTGACAATGAAGTGTTTGGATGTGGTATATAAGGATTCCTTTGGATTTTTTCTGAAGTTAGGAGAATTTTATGAGGGGAAAGGCTATCTTGCCATGAACCATTCCAGAATCCGCAGATGTGAAATTTTGCTGGAATTTTTACAGGCGGAAGGAAAAATTTCCATGGATTTGGTTATGGAGTCCCTGCTTTTTGATTTATATTACAGGGAAAATATAAAAAGCCGCCCCATCTGGGCCATAAACCCTTCTGTTTTTGCCCAAATTACAAGAAAACACTGTAAAAACGGCAAACTGACCCATATAGAGCCATTTTTCTACCATTTTCCCAGGACCGGGGAGAGGTTAGAAATACTGCCGGAACGGTTAAAAGAAGAGATTTATGTGGAATTTGACTATAAAAACAGGGATGCCTTACATCATCAGGCAAAAGTGGTGGAATACAGAAAAGAGGAACTGATATGAGAGGAAAGGGATGGAAACTGGATTTAGAAGCAAATTATGAGAAAAAAACAGCCATATGCTGGCTTGGAGGGATTTTTTCAGCATGTGTCCTGATGTTTCTTCTCATATTGTTTTGGTGGAACCAAAGGATTGTTCCGGTGGATGTAGGCGGATGTGAGACGGATGCGGGGCAGCTTAACTTTCAGATTAAGAAAACATACGGGACAAATTTTATTAAACTGGAGGGTTATGCCTATGTGCCGGGGAGAAGCATTGACTACGCAGATATCACCGTGCTTGCCTATCATCCTGATGAGGACCGGTATTACAGGCTGCCCACTGAGATTGTGAAAAAGACAAAGATTACAAAAGAGGCAAAGGACGGACATAATTATGATTACTGCGGCTTTTCCTCAGTGGTGTTAGCGGATAAGATTTGGGATGACACCAAATTCTATATCCGCTGCCAAAATAACGGCGTGGATATTCTGGCGGATACGGGAGAAGTTTTTGATTATAAGTAAAAAATGACTGCAGATGGATTTCATGGAAGGGAAATCATAATTGGAGGATGGAATGAAGAGAGTACGGGAAATTTTAAGGACAATTACACAGAAAAAATATCTTCCCCTGTGGGCCTTTGCCCTGGTTCAGTTTATCTATCACATTTTTATGCGGGAGCCGGAATCTTCGGATGCCATGTGGTTTTTCTCACATCAGTTAGATGCCTATTCCCTGAAAGATTATCTTGTGGTTCGTTACCACACCTGGTCGTCCCGATTTCTTATTGAGGGTGTTTTAGTTTTTATTTCCAGGCATGTACTGCTATGGAAAATCCTGGATTATTTGTTTTGGGTATTTCTCGCCTGGGCTTTTGCCTGGCTGTTCCCGGAGGAAAAGCGGAGAGTGGCATGTTATATGTCGGTGGGATTTTTACTCATGTACCCTGTGTGGGATCTTCGCACGGCTGGCTGGATTGCAACCAGTGCCAATTATACCTGGGTCTTAGCTCTGGGTGTGTTTTCCCTTCATGGGGCGGCAAGGGTTTTTTATGGAAAAAAGACGCCTTTTCCACTGGCGCTGCTGTACATATTGGCAGCATGCTACGGGGCAAATATGGAGCAGATGTGCGCCGTACTTTTGGCTGTGAATTTCCTGGCGGTTCTATTTTTTGTATATAAAAAGATAAACTGGAAAAAGTATTGGCATGTGATTGTGTGCTTTTTCGTCTCCCTGGGGGAAATTATTTTCATCTTGACCTGCCCGGGAAATGCCCTTCGGGAAAACCAGGAGATTGCCAACTGGATGCCCAGGTATGCATCCTTTGATATTATGGATAAAATCTGCCTTGGTTTTACAGAGACTATGCAGCACCTTTTAAATTCCGGGAATTTTATGTTTCTCATGTTTGCAGTGATTACAGCGGTGCTTGTTTTTGTGAAGAGTGAGGATTTATGGCATCGTTTTTTTGCTGTGGTTCCTGCAGCGGTGAACTTTGTCCTGGTCTTTTTTCAGGGAATGCTGGAAAAATATGTTCCCTCGTTCTGGGAGCTTTTCAGGGAAAACGCCTATGCAAACGGCACTAATTATCAACTGGGCCAGAGTTATATTCTTATATTTTTGTACCTTTTTGTGCTGGGCAGCGTACTTATTTCCCTGGTGGTGGTGTGTGATACCTGGGGGGAGTTAACTGCACAGTGCTACCTTCTTGTTTTGGGGCTTGCCACCCGGGTGGTTATGGGCTTTACCCCTACCATATACGTCTCCAAAGAGAGGACATATCTGTTTTTCTATATGATTCTTGGGGTCAGCGCCACATGGCTTGTGGTAAACAACATAGCTGTGCTGAGGGAGAAACGAAAAGTGCTGGAGGCCCTGCAGATTTTGGGAGGCTGTTTTGTGCTGTTTTGTGTCCTATTTGGGCTGATACAGACAGGAAGTGTATAGAACATGTAATAAAATGTTTACAAATCATTTATGTAATGTTTATAGATTTGTCTATTGTGAATCAGATATGAACGTGTTACAATATACGGTAGTCCGCAAAATGGAAAGATTGCGGGTATAATTGTTACTGTTTTTTGGGGAATTGATAGGAGTAAAGATATATGAATGCGATACAAAGGCTATTTGGAACCCACAGTGAGAGGGAATTGAAGAGAATTTATCCCATTGTGGACAAAATTGAGTCTTACCGTGACTCTTACATGGAGTTAAAGGATGAGGAGCTGCGGGATAAGACAAAAGAGTTTAAGAGACGTCTTTCGGAAGGGGAGACATTGGATGATATTCTGCCGGAGGCATTTGCCACGGTGAGGGAAGCTGCAAGGCGTGTGTTGAATATGGAGCATTACAGGGTGCAGCTGATCGGAGGAATTATTCTGCATCAGGGACGAATCGCAGAGATGCGTACCGGTGAGGGAAAAACCCTTGTGTCCACATTGCCGGCATATTTAAATGCCTTAGAGGAAAAGGGCGTTTGCATTGTAACGGTAAATGATTACCTGGCAAAACGTGATGCGGAGTGGATGGGTAAGGTACATGAATTTTTAGGGCTTACGGTGGGAGTTGTTTTAAATTCCATGGACAATGATGAGAGACGGGAAGCCTACAGCTGTGATATTACCTACATCACAAATAATGAGCTGGGATTTGATTACTTAAGGGATAATATGGTCATATACAAGGAGCAGTTAGTTCAGAGGGGCCTTCACTATGCCATTATCGATGAGGTGGACTCGGTATTGATTGACGAGGCCAGGACGCCTTTGATTATCTCCGGTCAGAGTGGGAAATCCACCAGGCTTTACGAAGCCTGTGATATATTGGCCCAGCAGCTTACCAGAGGTGAGGAGAGCCAGGAGTTTTCCAAGATGGATGCCATTATGGGTGTGGAAATTGAGGAGACAGGGGACTTTGTGGTAAATGAAAAGGACAAAGTGGTAAACTTAACCCAGGAAGGCGTCCACAGAGTAGAGCAGTTTTTTAAGATTGACAACCTGGCGGATGCGGAAAATCTGGAAATCCAGCACAATGTAATTCTTGCCCTCAGAGCCCATAATCTTATGTTTAAAGATCAGGATTATGTGGTTAAGGACAACGAGGTTTTGATTGTGGATGAGTTTACCGGGCGTATTATGCCGGGACGGCGTTATTCCGACGGACTTCACCAGGCCATTGAGGCAAAAGAACATGTGAAAGTGAAACGGGAGAGCAAAACCCTTGCCACCATCACATTCCAGAACTTTTTTAACAAATTTGAGAAAAAATCCGGTATGACTGGTACGGCTTTGACAGAGGAGAAAGAGTTCCGTGACATTTACGGCATGGACGTTATTGAAATTCCCACCAACCGTCCCGTTGCCCGTGAAGATTTGCAGGATGTGGTGTATAAGACAAAAAGGGAAAAAATGCAGGCGGTTTGTGACGCGGTGGAAGAAGCCCACGGAAAGGGACAGCCTGTCTTGGTGGGTACGATTACCATTGAGACTTCCGAGGAGTTAAGCAAGCTGTTAAAACGCCGGGGCATTAAGCACAATGTGTTAAATGCAAAATTCCACGAGCAGGAGGCTGAGATTGTGGCCCAGGCCGGTGTCCACGGTGCAGTGACCATTGCCACAAACATGGCGGGCCGTGGTACGGATATCAAGCTGGATGATGAGGCAAGGGAAGCCGGTGGATTAAAGATTATCGGTACGGAGCGCCATGAGTCCAGGCGGATTGACAATCAGTTGAGGGGGCGTTCCGGACGTCAGGGAGACCCGGGAGAATCCCAGTTTTATATATCTCTGGAAGATGATTTGATGCGGCTTTTCGGTTCGGAAAAACTCATGTCCATGTTTAACGCATTAGGTGTTCCCGACGGGGAGCAGATTCAGCACAAAATGCTTTCCAGCGCTATAGAAAAGGCCCAGACAAAGATAGAGTACAACAACTTTGGAATCCGTAAAAATCTTCTGGAATATGACCAGGTAATGAATGACCAGAGGGAGATTATCTATGCGGAGCGTCTTCGGGTGTTAAACGGGGAGAGTATGCGGGACGTTATCTTTAAAATGATAACGGACCGGGTGGAGGCCACGGTGGATATGTGTATCTCCAATGAACTTCCCCCCCAGGAGTGGGATGTGAAGGAGTTAAATGAGATACTTCTGCCCATGATACCATTGGCAAATGTCACCCCGGAAGATGTTCAGGACATGAAAAACAGCAAAGAGTTAAAACACTCCCTGAAAGAAAAAGCCGTCAAATTGTACGAGGCAAAGGAGACGGAGTTTCCGGAGCCGGAGCAGTTCCGAGAATTGGAACGTGTCGTATTATTAAAAGTGATTGACAGAAAGTGGATGGACCACATCGATGATATGGACCAGCTCCGCCAGGGTATCGGCCTTCAGGCATATGCCCAGCGCGACCCCTTAGTGGAGTATAAAATGAGCGGGTTTGATATGTTCGACAATATGATTGCCAATATCCAGGAGGAGACGGTGCGGCTTCTCTACCATGTGCGCATTGAGCAGAAGGTAGAGCGTGAGCAGGTGGCAAAAGTAACGGGTACAAATAAGGATGAATCTGCCGCAAGAGGCCCCAAGAAGCGGGATGCGGCCAAGATTTACCCCAATGATCCATGTCCCTGCGGCAGCGGAAAGAAATATAAGCAGTGCTGTGGGAGAATGGCGTAAACCCATTAAGCTGTCCTAAAAAAACAGAGCTTGTAAACTGTAATTTTATCCCGCAAGGGTGTGGGATTCACAGGTTTACCGGCTCTGTTTTCCGTTTACAGGGAAAAGGAAATAAAAATAAACTGAATATTGAAAATTATATAATATTTTTGTAAAATAGAAATAGTGAAAAGGAGAAGGTTAATTTCAAGTTACACATAAAGGAGACAAACAATGAAGAAAAAAGTTGCGTTAGGGCTGATTTTTGCCGCAGGCATAATGAGTCTGTTGGCAGGATGCGGAAATAAGCCATCAGACACGGAAATACCTGAGGAAACGGAAACTATCACAGAGTCCGGGGAGGAGGAAATAACCCTGGAGAGCGGTCCTGTGGAACTTACCATGTGGTCTGAGGCTGCCAATTTTGACTTGTTAAACACTATGATAGAAAATTTTAAGGCAGAACATGCAGGGGAAGTGGATTTGAAAGTAAATCTGGTGGAAAATGCGGACGCCAATATCCGGGAAAATGTGTTAAACGATGTTCACAATGCGCCGGATATTTTTGTTATGGTAGACGATCAGCTCACGGATTTAGTGGGAGGGGGAGCCCTGCATCCTGTGGAGAACCAGGAGGAGGTCAAGCAGGCCAATCTGGAAGATGCAGTGGCGGCAGCAAGCGTGGGGGATACACTTTATGCCTATCCCATGACAGCGGATAACGGATATTTTCTTTATTATGATAAAAAATATCTCAGTGATGTGGATGTGCAGACCTTGGACGGTATTCTGACAGTGGCAGCAGCCAACGAAAAGAAGTTTACTATGGACTGGAGTTCTGGCTGGTATCTGTATGCCTTTTTTGGAGGCACAGGGCTGGATTTCGGTATTAACGAGGATGGAATTACCAATCACTGTAACTGGAATACTGCGGAGGGAGATGTGAAGGGAGTGGATATCGCCCAGGCAATGCTTACCATAGCAGCCCATCCCGGATTTCAAAACTGTCTTGATGCCGAGTTCTTGGAAGGTGTGAAAAATGGCAGCGCCATCGCAGGGGTCAGCGGTGTTTGGAATGCCGTTGAGATTCAGCAGGCCTGGGGCAAGGATTACGGTGCTGTGAAACTCCCCACTTACACCTGCGCAGGGAAACAGATACAGATGTCTTCCTTTAAGGGATACAAAATGCTGGGGGTAAATTACTACTCCAAACAGAAAGGTTGGGCCTTAAAACTTGCGGATTACCTTACCAATGAGGAGAATCAGAAACTTCGCCTGGAAGTGAGAAATCAGGGCCCCTCCAACAAGAATGTGGCTTCCTCTGAATTGGTGGGAAGTATACCGGCAATCCAGGCTGTAATTGCCCAGGCAGAGTACGGCAAACTGCAGCGGGTAGGCAACAGCTACTGGAATCCTTTTATGGATTTCGGCGAAATGATGGCTGCAGGCAATTTAAAAGGAATGGAATTGCAGGAAGTAATGGACATGCTGGTAGCCGGTATCACAGCCAGTACAGTTCAATAGACGGGAGGCACAGCAATGGATAAGAGACAGGGACGCGTAAGTACAAAAATGATTATTTTGATTCCGGTATTCATATTGGGGATCGTGTCTATTATTTCCAATGTGGCAGCCGTGGGCAATATCCAGCGGGTAAATTCCAATGCCAGGCAGATTGCCGATGGGTATATGTCGTGCATATCGGAACTGGCGGACATACAAAACGAGACCCAGAAAATACATAAACAGGGCTTATCTCATATTATTGCCACAGATTTGGACACCATGCTTATGCTGGTGGACGACATCCGTGCCAGGCAGATAGTGCTGGAGGGGTATCTGGAACATTTTCATATGTATATTACCGAGGAAAGCCAGGGGAGTTATGATGACCTTCTGGCAAATTATGAGCAGTTGAAATATGAGATAGCCAATCTTATGGCTTACAGCGCAGCCAGTAAAAATGCCGAAGCTTATGGTCTGGCCAACGGGACTATCGCAAACTGTGCGGAGCAGATGCAGGCGGATATTGAGCATATAAAAGAAGTGGTAAACAACCAGTCGGACATGGCAAAGACCCAGCTTAGGGAAGTGTACCAGAGTTCTCTGTTTATCAGCGCCATTACGATTATTGTCAGTTTGGTGTCCTTAGCCTTTGCGGTTTTAAGCGTGTTGAAAATGGTTATTATGCCATTGACAAAAACGCAGAAAGAAATCAGCAATATTATTACGGGCATCGACAACAGAGAGGGAGATTTGACAAGGCGTGTCACCATTTTGGCAAACAGGGAAGTTGCCGAGGTGGGCAGCGGCATCAATGTGTTTATGGGAAAACTCCAGGATATCTTTAAAATCATCATCAGCAATTCCCGGAAGATGGAGGAGGTTGTAAACGAGGTGCGGGAGAGTGTCATTACCTCCAACTCCAACGTGTCAGACCTTTCCGCCTTGACGGAGGAACTCTCCGCTACCATGCAGGAGATGTCTGAAAATGCCACCCTGATTAATTCCAATACGGATTCTGTGAAAAACGAGGTGGATGCCATTGCACAGCGCTGTACGGAAATTAACGATTACGCCAGGGATATGAAAGACCACGCAGACTCCATGGAAGAGGCGGCACGGACAAACAAAGAGTCTACCGAGGTGAAGGTCAATGAAATTTTACATGTGCTGAATCAGGCTATTGAGGAGAGCGACAGTGTCAATCAGGTAAATAACCTTACCAATGACATTTTAAATATTGCAAGCCAGACAAATCTTTTGGCATTAAACGCTTCTATAGAAGCGGCCAGAGCCGGGGAGGCCGGAAGGGGATTTGCAGTGGTGGCAACGGAAATCAGCCAGCTTGCAACCGCCAGCCAGGAGGCTGCAAACCATATCCAGCAGATAAACAATGTGGTGACTGCTGCGGTACATAATCTGGCGGAAAACGCCAACGGCCTTGTGCAGTATATGAGTGATTCTATTTTGCCGGAGTTTGACTCTTTTGTGGAATCCGGCAGCGAGTATAAGAAAAAAGCTTCCAACATCGAGTTGGTTATGAATGAACTGGACGAGCGGACGGAAGTATTGAAGGTAACTATGGGGGAAATTGCGGAATCCATAAGCACCATTGCCCATGCCATTGAGGACGGTGTTTCCGGCGTGAGCAATGCGGCGGACAGTACCCAGGGACTGGTGGAGGATATGGAAAATATCTCCAGGCGTATGGATGAAAATTATGAAATAGCAGGAGATTTAAAGAAGGAAACCGCAATTTTCACAAAGCTGTAAGTTAGATTTGTGAGAAAGAGGAGAGTATTGTGGAAAAGAAGTATGTTTGTGATATGACAAAAGGAAATGAGATGGGGCTTTTGCTGCGCTTTGCAGTGCCCATGCTCATTGGAAATATTTTCCAGCAGTTTTACAATATGGTAGATTCTGTTATTGTGGGAAAATTTGTGGGCGCCAATGCATTGGGGGCGGTGGGCTCCGTGGGAAGTTTAAACTTTTTGTTTTTTTCTCTCTGCATCGGCCTTGGCAGCGGGATCGGAATTTTAATCTCCCAGTATTATGGGGCCGGGCAGGATGAATATGTGAAAAAAATTAATGCCAATGCGGTGTATATTACCATAGGAACAGGCTTTTTTATGAGCCTGTTTGCCGTATTTTTGGCTGAGCCGATTTTACATGCGATGCACACGCCGCCGGAGGCATTTGCCGATGCAAAGACTTATATGCAGATTGTCTGCGGGGGCACGGTGATCGTGGCAGGTTATAATACTGTATCATGTATCTTAAGGGCGTTGGGGGATTCCAAAACGCCCTTAATTTTTCTGGTAACAGCATGTGCAATCAATGTGGTGCTGGACCTTTTATTTGTGGTGAATTTTCATATGGGGGTTGCAGGTGTTGCATTGGCGACGGTGATTGCGCAGCTTTTTTCCATGATTGGCTCCATACTTTTCGGCATGTGGAAAAATCCCTATTTGAAACTAAAAAAACGCCATTTTGTATTTGACAGGGAAATTGTGAAAAAGAGTTTCCAGATTGGGATTCCCATGGCATCCCAAAATGCCCTGATCGCCTTTTCCTGCGTGGCGCTGCAGAGTGTGGTAAACCGTTTTGGACCGGTGGTGATGGCTGCTTACACGGCCACCGGAAGGGTGGAGCAGCTGGTGCAGCAGCCCTTCGGCTCCCTGGGGACGGCTGTTTCTACTTTTGCAGGACAAAATGCAGGCGCAGGGAATTATGAGCGGGTGTCCAAAGGGTGCAAAATGAGCGTGTACCTGGTGATTGGTTTTTCTGCTGTAATGATTGTGGTAATGTTCTTCTTTGGAAATCCCATTGTGAGCCTTTTTGTCAATGACCCGGAAGTGATTGAAATTGGTGCCAAGGGCCTTCGGATTACAAGCTGCATGTATGTGGGCCTTGGGCTTATCTATGTGATGCGGGGAATGTTAAACGGGGTGGGAGACGCCATGTTTGCCATGTTAAACGGTGCGACAGAGGTTGTGGGAAGAATCGGATTTGCATGGCTGTTGATGATGATTCCTGCCGTGGGCATGTGGGGTGTATGGTATACCAACGGCCTTACTTGGGTCCTCACCGGGGCTTTCTGTGTGATTCGTTTTCTACAGGGGAATTGGAAGACAAAATCCATGGTGGATGCGAAAGAGTAAAAATCTAAAAAAATTATGAATTCTTGCAAAATCATTGTAAAAGAAGTGCAATAGGTTTAAAATGTATTCGCTTAGATGAAAACACAGGATTTTTTCACAGGGAGGAAACATGATAAAATATAGCGTTAAAAAACCGTTTACTGTGTTAGTCGCAGTGATTATCGTATTGGTAATCGGCTTTGTATCCCTCTCCGGCATGAAGACAGACCTTCTGCCGGAAATGAATCTGCCCTATATGATGGTTATCACCACATATCCGGGAGCAAGCCCGGAGAAGGTGGAGGAGAGCGTGACAAAGCCCATGGAGAGCACCCTTGGCACCATCAGCGGGGTGGAGAACGTCACCAGTACCAGTGCGGAGAATTACTCCATGGTGACTCTGGAGTTTGCAGAGGATACCAGCATGGACTCTGCCATGGTAAAAGTTTCCTCGGCGGTAAACCAGCTTGAGTCTTCCCTGCCGGATACCTGCGGCACGCCCAATATTATGGAAATCAGCATGGATATGATGGCGACCATGTATGTCAGCGTCAGCTATGAGGGAAAAGATATTTATGAACTGTCGGACTTTGTGGAGGATAAAATTTCCCCCTATTTTGAACGGCAGAGCGGTGTGGCAAGAGTGACGGATATGGGTATCGTGGAACATATGATAGAAGTCCGTTTAAATCAGGATAAAATAGATGAAATCAATGAGAAAGTCCTTGCAAAAGCAAACGATAAGTTAGATGACGCCCAGGCGGAACTGGATGATGCCCAGAGGGAGCTGACGGACGCCAGAAGCGAAATAGATAAACAGGAGAGCGAACTTTCCACAAAGCAGGACGAGACCTCTTCCCAGTTGGCAGACGCCACCTTAAAGTTAAATGAGGCCGTGGCGGCCAGGGCGTCCTACGAGGCCCAGCTTACGAATTTAAAGACCAGCAAGGCCGCTTTGGAGGCGGAGAAAAAAGCTTACAAGGAAAACAAGGTTTTAGAGAGCTATGAGAGTCTAAACAGCATGTTTATGGGGATGAAGGCGGCGGTGGAAGCGATAGAAGCCCAGATGGGGGAGATGTCCCCTCTTCAGTCTGCAAACATGCCTTCTGACATAAAAGACGCCATAGACAACCCGGATAAATTAAAATATTTTAAAACTGCTGTGGAGACACTTGCTGCCATGCCAGGTTCCCAGATTGACCCGGAGATGGCAGGCCAGGCCCAATCCATAGATAAAAAGACTTTAAAACAGGTATACGATATCGTAAATACCCGTCTGCCCCAGATTGATACGGAGCTCGCCAATTTGGAAATCGAGATAAAGGCTGCGGAAGAAGTATTAAAACAGGTGAAAAAGCAGATGTCCACCATTGATGAGGCCTATGTTCAGGCAGAGCAGGGAAAAATCTCTGCGGCTGCAGGATTTGGCTCCGGCAGCGCCCAGATTGCAGCGGCGAAATCTGCTATGGACGAGGCAAAAGAACAGCTTAAGGAGGCAAACGAGACCTACCAGGATTCTGCAAAAGAGGCCAGGGAAAATGCAAATATCAACCAGATGCTTACCTTAGAGACATTGTCCGGGATGATTTATGCCCAGAATTTTTCCATGCCCGCAGGATATGTGGATGATAAGGAAGACAACCAGTGGCTGTTAAAAGTGGGGGAAAACTATGATTCCCCAAAGCAGCTTGAAGATATGGTTCTCTGCAATATAGAGGATATCGGCGATGTGTGCCTGAAAGATGTGGCAGATATTACGGTTTTGGATAATGCGGAGGAAACCTATGCCAGAGTAAACGGCAATCCAGGTGTCGTGCTGTCTATTTTTAAGGGAAGCACTGCAGGAACCTCGGATGTGTCAAAAGACTGTAATCAGGCAATGGAGAAACTTGAGGCGGAATATGAGGGATTGGATATTACAGCCCTGGTAGACCAGGGGGATTACATCGCCATGATTATAGAAAGCCTGGTAAGCAGTATGGTGCAGGGGGCAATCCTTGCCATTGTTATCCTTGCCATCTTTTTAATGGATATCAGGCCCACCCTTGTTGTGGCTTTCAGCATACCCTTTAGTGTGCTTTTATCAATCGTAATTATGTTTTTTACAGATATTTCCATTAACATTATGTCTCTCTCCGGCCTGGCCCTGGCGGTGGGAATGCTGGTGGATAACTCCATTGTAGTTATTGAAAATATTTACAGGTTAAGATACCGGGGGCTTGCGGCGCCCAGGGCTGCCGTTCAGGGGGCAAAGCAGGTGGCGGGAGCGATTCTTGCATCCACGTTAACTACCATCTGTGTATTTTTTCCCATGGTATTTACCACGGGACTGGTAAGACAATTAATGCTGCCCTTTGCCCTGACGATTTCCTTTGCCCTTATGGCGTCTCTTGTGGTGGCCATCACCGTTGTTCCCACAATGGGCTCCGCTATGCTTCGGAATGTAAAGCCCAAGGAGCATAAGATTTTTGACAGGATTCAGGAAGTGTACGGCAATGTTCTGGCTTTCTGCCTGCGGTTTAAAATTGTTCCGCTGGCAGTGTCGGCGGGTCTTTTGGCATTCTGTATCAACGCAGTGATTAACATGGGAATTGTTATGTTCCCGGATATGGGCAGCGACCAGATTTCTGTTACTATGGAAGTGCCCCAGGAGTACGATAAAAAGACGGCATACAAAAAGGCGGATGAAGTGATGAATGTCGTTTTAGAAGTGGAAGGCGTGGAATATGTGGGGGCTATGGATGCCGGGGCCTCCTCTAGTTTAGTGGGAGGAATGTCCTCCGGTTCTGAAAATTACAGCAATTATTCTTATTTCATCCTGCCAAAAGAGGAGTATACGGATATCAGCCAGGTAAATGCAATCTGCAAATCTATTGAGGAAAAGACAAAGGATATGGATTGTGAAGTGACGGTTTCCAATTCCATGATGGGGGATATGGAGGCTATGATGGGAAGCGGCCTGCAGATTGACGTTTTTGGCCCGGATTTGGAAAAGTTAAAAAGCATTACGGAAGAAATCATGGGAATGCTTGAGAAAGTGGAAGGATTTTCCGACATTACCAACGGCCAGGAGGATGCGGACGAAGAAATACATTTAAATATTGACAAAGATGAATCCATGCGGTTAGGCTTGACTGGCGCCCAGATTTACGGGGAGATTTCCGACAGGCTTACCACGGATAAAACCGCTGTGACCCTGAAAGTGGACGAGGCGGACATGGATGTAACGATTGTCAATGAGACGGATGTGCTGACAAAAGAAAATTTAATGGATATGGAATTTGAAACCCAGAGGATGGACGATGAGGGAAAACAGGTGACAGAAATCCACAAATTAAGCGAGTTCGCCACATTAAAGTACAGTCCCGGCGTCAACAGCATCGGCCGTTCTAACCAGGTGCGTACCATGAGTGTGACAGCGGCTACCATGAAGGGATACAATACCACCCTTTTGGCAAGGAAAGTAGAGAATTTATTAAAAGACTACGACCTGCCCGAAAATTATACTGTGGAATTTGGAGGGGAAGCCAGCAATACGGAGGACATGATTGTCCAGATGGGAAAATTAATGCTTCTGGGATTTTTACTGATTTACCTGATTATGGTAGCTCAGTTCCAAAGCCTTCTCTCTCCTTTTATCGTTATCTTTACCGTTCCCCTGGCATTTACGGGAGGTCTCCTTGGAATGCTTTTTGCCGGGGAGCAGATGTCCCTTATCAGCCTCATTGGATTTTTGGTATTGATGGGTACGGTGGTAAATAACGGAATTGTGTTTGTGGATTATGCGAACCAGCTCCGTTTAGGGGGGATGGAAAAACGGGATGCCCTTATCGCTACCGGAAAGACACGTATGCGGCCCATCCTTATGACGGCGTTTACCACGATTCTTGCCATGGTTGCCATGCTGTTTAGTAAGACAAGCGGAAGTGAGATGGGGAAAGGCATGGCCATTGTGGTGGCCGCAGGCCTTATGTATGCCACCTTAATGACCCTCTTTGTAGTTCCGGTTCTCTACGATATTCTTTATCGGAGAGAAGTGAAAGAGATTGATGTTGGGGATGATACCATTGACGATGTGCCGGATGATGCGGCGGAGTTTATGGAACAGCTTCGGCAGAAAGGATAAAAATTTTTGATTTTCTCTTGACAACAAATACATTTTTATGTAAAATGTATTTGTTGTCAAAACAAGCGGGTGTAGTTCAATGGTAGAACACTAGCCTTCCAAGCTAGATACGTGGGTTCGATTCCCATCACCCGCTTTATTTTTTTAAGGAAATCCAAAACGGATTTCCTTATTTTTATGCACAGAATCTTCCCTACTGGATTTCCACAGCCTTAAAAGCCTCCTGCAAATCTTCTATAATATCATCCACATGTTCCGTTCCAATGGAAAGGCGAATGGTATTAGGTTTAATTCCCTGCTGCCTTAACTCCTCTTCGCTTAACTGGGAGTGGGTGGTAGAGGCAGGATGTATTACCAGGGATTTTACATCTGCAACGTTGGCCAGGAGTGAAAAAATTTCCAGATTATCAATAAAATCCTTTGCCTTTTCTGCATTCCCCTTTATCTCAAAAGTAAAGATGGAGCCGCCTCCCTTTGGAAAATATTTTTTGTAAAGTTCCTGCTGTTTTGCATCATTAGAAACAGAAGGGTGGTGCACCGCCTCCACCTGGGGATGGCTGTTAAGATATTCCACTACTTTCAGGGCGTTTTCCACATGGCGTTCCACCCGAAGTGATAAAGTTTCCAGGCCCTGCAAAAAGAAAAATGCATGGAAAGGAGATAAAGTTGCTCCAGTATCCCGAAGGAGAACCGCGCGGATTTTTGTGACAAATGCTGCTGGCCCCGCCGCTTTTGTAAAGCTGACTCCGTGGTAACTTGGGTTTGGCTCTGTAAGGGAAGGGAATTTCCCGGAAGCTTCCCAGTCAAAGTTTCCGCTGTCTACAATCACCCCGCCGATGGTCGTCCCATGTCCCCCGATAAATTTTGTGGCGGAATGTACCACAATGTCAGCCCCGTATTCTATGGGCCTTACCAGGTAAGGAGTGGCAAAGGTATTGTCAATTATCAGTGGAATCTTGTGGTCATGGGCAATTTTTGCAATGGCTTCAATATCTGTCACGTCAGAGTTGGGATTCCCTAAAGTTTCTATAAAAAGGGCTTTGGTATTTTCTTTTACTGCCGCCTCAAAGGCTTTCGGCAGGGGGTCTACAAAATCTGCGGTGATGCCGTACTCCGGCAGGGTGTGGGCTAAAAGGTTATACGTGCCCCCGTAAATATTTTTTGCCGCAACAATATGGTCCCCGTTTTTGGCAAGATTCTGGAACGCATAGGTGATTGCCGCTGCGCCGCTGGCCACGGCAAGGGCCGCCACGCCTCCTTCTAATGCCGCAATCCTCTGCTCAAACACATCCTGGGTGGGATTTGTCAGCCGTCCGTAAATATTTCCCGCATCGGTAAGGTCAAATCTGGCAGCGGCATGGTCAGAATTGTGGAACACATAGGAGGATGTCTGATAAATTGGCACAGCCCTGGCGTCTGTTACCGGGTCCGGTTTTTCCTGTCCCACATGGAGCTGCTTTGTCTCAAATTTTAAGTTTCTCTCGTTTCGTGATAGCTTCTTTTCCATAATTTTCTCCTTATTACCTATCTTTTCTATATGAATTAAATATAATATAAAACGCTGAGGATTATTTGTCAAGGAATTTTTATAAATGGCACTTCTTATCTCACTTCAAACCTTGAATTTCCCATTCCATGGGAATATAATGGAATTACATAAGGTTCTTTGCCGGTTTTGGCAATGTTAAGAGGGGATAGAGATGAAAAAATCATACGAAATAGATATGTGCAACGGGCCCTTGTTTGGGAAGATTCTGGCATTTTCCCTGCCCTTGATGATGTCAGGGATTTTACAGCTATTGTTTAATGCGGCGGACACGGTGGTGGTGGGAAGATTTGCCGGGAACACGGCTCTTGCGGCGGTGGGCTCCACCTCATCGCTGATAAATCTGCTGACAAATTTGTTTATCGGCTTTTCTGTGGGGGCGAATGTATTGATTGCCAGGTTTTACGGGGCAAAAAAGGAGAAGGATGCAAGCGAGACGGTACACAGCGCCATTCTGTTAAGTCTCATCTGCGGTGTGATACTTCTGGTGCTGGGACTTGTGGTCACAAGACAGATTTTAGTGTGGATGGGAACGCCGGAGGAAGTTTTAGGACAAGCTGCCCTCTATATGAAAATTTATTTTATAGGGATGCCGGTTATGCTTCTCTACAATTTTGGCAGTTCTATATTGAGAGCTATCGGGGATACTAGGCGTCCTCTTTACTATCTTATGGCAGCAGGCGTTTTCAATGTAATCCTGAACCTGATTTTTGTTATTGGGTTTCAGATGGGGGTGGCAGGTGTGGCTATGGCTACGGTGATATCCCAGGTGCTCTCTGCCTATTTGATTCTCCGGTGTCTTTCCCGGTTGGAGGGAAGCTGCAAACTTAATTTAAAAAAGCTCTGCCTGAAAAAAGATAAGACAATCCAGATTATAAGAATCGGATTTCCTGCGGGACTGCAGGGGGTTGTTTTTTCCCTGTCAAATGTGCTGATACAGTCTTCCGTGAACTCCTTTGGCTCCGTGGCTATGGCGGGAAACACGGCGGCTATGAATCTGGAAGGGTTTATCTATATAGCCATGAATTCTTTTCATCAGACGGCTATGAGTTTTACCAGCCAGAATTATGGTGCGGGAAAATTAAAAAGAATTAACCAGGTTTTGCTTTTGTGCCTTGCCATGGTGACAGTTGTGGGCCTTTCCATGGGCTGGGCGGCGTATCTTTTTGGGAAACCCCTGCTTCGTATTTATTCTTCCGACGGGGAGGTAATCCGTTATGGCATTATGCGTCTGTCGGTGATTTGCACTACATATTGCCTGTGTGGAATTATGGATGTGTTTGTAGGCTCCCTTCGGGGATTGGGCTATTCTTTTATGCCTATGGTGGTGTCGCTTTTAGGGGCCTGCGGACTTAGGATTTTATGGATTTTTACTGTTTTTCAGTGGCACAGGTCACTTCTTAACCTGTATATTTCTTATCCTGTGAGCTGGTTTTTAACAGGCGGGGTGCATGCTCTTTGCTATTTGGCGGTAAAAAAGAAACATTTGAAAATCGGTTACGGATTGATGGAACAATAGGAGGTTTTTTATGTTGGAACAAATTATGGGGGCTGTGAGGGAGTGCAGCAAAATTATTCTGGAAGCGGAAAATATTAAAAATGCCACCAGCAGCAAGCTGGGACATGCAAATTTTGTGACGAAATATGATAAGTGCGTACAGCATGAGCTCTTTGAGCGCCTGGGAAAAATTTTGCCGGAAGCAGCTTTTATGGGGGAGGAGGAAGTGGGTAAACGTTTTACAAAGGAGGGGTATCTCTTTGTGGTAGACCCCATTGACGGCACCACAAATTTTATCAAGGGATATCATGCCAGTACCATTTCTGTAGGGCTTTTAAAAGATGGGGAGCCGGTTTTGGGAGTTGTGTACAATCCTTACCGGGATGAAATGTATACGGCACAAAAGGGCAAAGGTGCTTTCTTAAATGGAACCCCCATCCATGTGTCTGAGGATACCTTAAGCGAGAGCCTTGTTTTATTCGGAACAGCGCCTTATTATGAAGAGCTGTGGGAGCGCTCTTTTAATCTGGCCCAAGTGCTTTTTACCCAGTCTTTGGATGTGAGAAGAAGCGGCTCCGCCACCATTGATTTGTGCGATGTGGCAAGCGGCAGGGCAGGGGTGTATTTTGAACTTCGTCTCTCTCCCTGGGATTATGCGGCGGCGTCTCTGATTGTGGAGGAGGCAGGGGGCCACGTGAGAGGGGCAGAGGGGGAGCCTTTGCAGTTTGCAAATCCCCAGGGGGTGATTGCCTGCGGGGGAAAAATTTCCATAGATGCACTGCTTCAGATCATGGACCGGGTGGAGTAAGAAAGGTTAAGTCATTTTTGCATACTTTATATTGCGCCGTTAAGATTTAAGTTTGAAATCAAGGCAAAAAGGGCATGATAAAGGAAATCCCAAATCACAGGAGAGATTTCCCATGGAAAAAAGTATGTACCTTTGTATTGATTTAAAGTCTTTTTATGCCTCTGTAGAGTGTGTGGACAGAGGGCTTGACCCTATGACGACGAACCTGGCCGTAGCTGACCCTGACCGGGGAGAGGGCACTATCTGCCTTGCCATTTCCCCGGCTATGAAATCCCTGGGAATAAAAAACAGGTGCAGGGTTTATGAAATTCCTAAGAATGTGGAGTATTTGAAAGCGCCTCCCCGCATGAGACGGTATATCCAGTGTTCCGCAGATATTTACGGTATATATTTAAAGTATATTTCAAAAGAAGATATCCATGTATTTTCCATAGACGAAGCATTTTTTTATGTGAGCCCTTACCTTTCTCTCTACGGACTGACAGCCAAGGAACTGGCACAAAAAATTATGGCGGACATTAAAGTAACTACGGGAATTACAGCTGCGGCAGGGATTGGCACGAATCTCTATCTGGCGAAAGTGGCTTTGGATATTTTAGCTAAACATGCAGAGGATAATATAGCTTTTCTTAACCAGGAGTTGTACCGGAAAAAGCTGTGGCGTCACAGGCCCCTTACTGATTTTTTCCGGGTGGGAGCAGGGACCATGAAAAGACTTTGCCGCATGGGGATAAGTACTATGGAGGATGTGGCCTTTGCAGAGGAGGACTTGCTCTACCGCATGTTTGGCGTGGATGCGGAACTTTTAATCGACCATGCGTGGGGCAGGGAAAGCGTGACCATGGAGGATGTTAAGTCCTACGTGCCAAAACATAATTCTCTCTCTAGCAGCCAGGTGCTGTTAAGGGATTATTCCTTTGAGGAAGGCAGGCTTATTTTAAAAGAAATGACGGATAATCTTTGTCTATCCATGATGGAAAAAGGAGTGGCCGCCCGGTCTGTGTCCCTTTCGGTGGGATACTCCTATGAGACAGAAATAAAGCCCGCAACAGGGACAGTTTCTATGCAGCAAGCGGAAAATTCCTATATGGTACTGATACCATATCTTTTGAATCTGTATGAGAGAATTACACGGAGGGACAAACCTATTCGGAAATTTACCATAACCTGCAGTACTGTGCCGGAGATGAGTTACAGACAATATCATCTCTTTTCCAATGACGCCTTGCTCGACCGGGATAAAAACCTTCAGAGAGCAGTGCTTGATGTGAAACAGCGCTATGGGAAAAATGCCCTTTTCCGTGGGATGGATTTGTTGGAAGCGGGAACCGCCAGGGAGCGCAACACACAGATTGGAGGGCACAAAAGTGGCTAAAAATACCCATCCTAAAATGGAGCGGGCCCAAAGGGCAAAGCAGTTTGTGCCTTTTGACGCATTGGAGGGATTGAAAGAAGCATTAGCCAGAAAAGAGCTGGAATTTTCCGGGGAAATTCTAAAAGAGGAGAAAAGGAAAGCACATATGTTATATTGGAAAGAAAAAGCAATTTGGTAAATAGTCAAGAAGTATTTTGAAATGATTTTCAGACAAAA
>CAMWKH010000025.1 GCA_947174805.1 uncultured Roseburia sp.
ACCACACCTACCTCACCCTGCTCTACGGGGATTACATGACGCTTCCCCCGGTGGATAAAAGGAAACACGATGCGGGAGCGGCTTCTTCCATACAGTTGAAAGATATTACCCTGGAAGAGATAAAAGCGAGGAAGCATCAGGCCGACTGTATGCTTTCAGAAAGAGGTTAGGCATGAATATAGCACTGATTATTGCAGGAGGTTCTGGGGAAAGGATGCAGCAGGACATACCAAAACAGTTCCTCACCGTCCATGATAAGCCTGTCATTATCTATACCTTGGAAGCTTTCCAGAGGCATCCGGAAATAGACATTATTGCCGTTGTCTGTCTGGAAGGATGGGAAAAGACGTTAAAAGCTTATGCCAAACAATTTAATATTGAAAAATTAAAACATGTCATAAAAGGAGGGGAAAACGGTCAGGCATCCATACGAAACGGCGTATTTGAGCTTGAAAAATATTATGGAAAAGAAGACCTTGTATTAGTTCATGATGCCATCCGCCCTATGGTATCGGAAGAAATCATCTCCGACTGTATACATAAAACTTTAGCATATGGTTCCGGAATTGCATCCATCCCCTGTGCCGAGGCAATGGTGGTGACGGAGACAGGGACGCAGGCTGAGGAAGTGTATGAGCGAACCCGTTTAAAAAGAGCCCAGACCCCACAAGGGTTTCCGCTGCAAAGATTAGGGGAGGCCCACAGGGAAGCCTTAAAGCGGGGCATTACCAATTCTGTAGCATCTGTCACGTTAATGCTGGAACTGGGCCAAACCGTAGAACTCTCCCTTGGCTCTGAAAAGAATTTGAAGCTTACCACGGTAGAGGACATTGACATATTTAAAGCCCTGCTTTTGTCTAAAAGGGAAAACTGGCTGAAAGGATAAAAAACAAAGAATGTTATTAGAAAATGAAATTTATTTCCGTCAGATTAAAACAGCTGCAGATAAAATTGGAAATTGTTTGGAAAACTTGAAGAATTGTGCTGTTTTGGTTACAGGGGCATCCGGGATGCTGGGGTCCTGTGTTGTAGATATGCTGGTGTACTTAAATGAGCATCATGGAATGGATATAGAGATATATGCATCCGGCCGCCACAAAGGAAAAATTGAAAAACGCTTCCATGGGTGTGTGGAAAAAAATTATTTCCATGTGAAAGAATTTGATGTTTCCCTTGAACAAGGGCAAGACATTCCGGCGGATTATATTATCCATGCAGCCAGCAATGCAGACCCTTTCATGTTTGCAGAGTATCCGGCGGATACGCTTTTAGCAAATGTCCTTGGTGTCAAACATATGCTGGATTTGGCATTAAAAAATCATTCCAAACGCCTGCTTTACGTATCCTCCGGTGAAATGTATGGACAGCCAGATGATGCTGCATTACTGGAAGGTTTTTCTGAAACTTACTGCGGATATGTGGATTATCAGGATGCCCGATCCTGCTATCCTTCCGGAAAACGCGCCGGGGAGGTTTTGTGCCAAAGCTATATTAAGCAGTATGGCGTGGATGCAGTAATTGTACGGCCTTGCCACTGTTACAGCCCAACTATGACGGAAAATGACAGCCGTGCCCTGAGCCAATTTTTTCAGAATGCCTTACATGGAAAAGATATTGTGCTGAAAAGTTCCGGGGAGATGGTGCGTTCCCACTGTTATGGGGTGGATGCAGCAGCCGGGATATTGAAAGTGCTTTTAGAAGGGGGATGTGGGGAAGCTTATAACATTGCAGACCCGGCTTCTGTTGTAAGCATTCGGACAGCAGCAGAACTGATTGCTAAGGCAGCGGGCAGGAAAGTATGTTTTGAGATGCCTGGGAATAGAGAAAAACAGGGGTATTCTAAAGTAAGCAGAGCTGTTTTGGACTCCAAAAAACTCTTTGCACTGGGCTGGCAGCCTCAGACAGATATGCAGGCAGGGGTCTATGAAGTTCTACAAATTTTAGGTAGGTAATATACTATAAAAAAATTAAGCATCTGCTTTCCAACAGACGCTTAATTTTTTTATCCATATTTTTATGATATAACAATTCCCTGTTTTTCCAAATCCCTTTCCTGTTTTTTGTAAAAAGGATAATCGTGGGCTGTACCACCCATATAGCCCACTTTCCAGCCTACTCCAACTTCCACCATAATAACCTTCATATACTCCTTTGGCACTTCTACCGTAGTGGTCTCAAAGGGCAGAGATACACTGGACTCAAACCATTCCTTTCTGTAAACAATTCTTCTGCTTTGGAAACGGGTATACATATATCCCAGTTCATCTCCGTCCTCCGGCCCATACAACTGGGAAATAGCCCCTATTAATTTTAAGGATTGTGACAGAATCGTACTGTCATTTTTAAACTTAAAATTGCACGCCTTTTCCATCGCTTTCGCCCTGTCTCTGATTTCCCTCGTCACCTTGTTTCCATTATCCCTTAAATCATATTTAAGCTTAATGGCATTTGCAAATAAATCCATCTGCAAATCTGCCTCTTCCTTATCCAGGGGAATATGATCCAATATATAAATATCTATTCCTATAATATAGGGACAGCCGAAAAACTCCTCTTCCTTTTCCGTGTGGGGCACTATAAAGCCTTTGTGTAAATCCGGCACATTGATAACACGGGATACGTTTGTAGTCCACCCTTCATTAAACACCTCGTCTACCATACAGTATCCTGCCGGAAGCTCTGTCTCGGCAATTTCACGGAAACGGTTATAGTCTTCCCGCTTCATCGCAATATCAATATCGTCATCCCAGGGAATAAAACCCTTATGGCGCACAGTTCCAAGGAGGGTACCCCAGTCAACAAAATACAACAGCCCATTTCTTTTGCACACACGCTCTACTTCTTTTAGAACCTTAATAGAAGCGGCCCAGGCGCATTTCATCTTCTTTTCTATGAAAAAGTTCCCCACTATATTGCAGCCGGTAAAATGTAATTCCAGCTTCTCTTCTTCAAAAAAGTCTCTTTTGTATTTCAGCAGCTCCTCTTCATTATACAGACTTTTATCCAAATTCATATAAACTTCTTCATCCATTTGGATTATGGTACAGCGCTCTTCCTGCCATGACTTTCCATACAATACCTCCAGTAAGGGGGAATACTGCTGCGGCGCCGGTATTGTCTGGTTTTCAAAAGGAACCTGTTCCTCCTCCTCAAACCATTCCGCCTGAAAACTCCTCCAACACTGTCGGCGTCCATTATAATAATCGATACTCTGAAACAAACCCGCCGACTTGTCCGCCTCACACCATCCTGATACCAACTGCTGGAGCTGCACTAACTGATTTTTCACAGAAGCGGTTTCATTTATGTTGTATCCCAGGCTTTGCTTTAATTTTTCAAATTCCAGAACACTATGTCCTGCCAATTCCCCATTATAATCAATCCGGAACATCAGCTCAAAAATATCCCGGAGAATCTCCTGCTGCCTCTCTTTCTCCTTTTCCTGTGCCGGAAGATAATCCAATATGGCAATATGTACGGAAGGAGGGGCAGGAAAAACTGTAAATTTTTTCTTTCCCTCAAGGAGTTCTTTCACATCCGCCCTGCACAAAATCTGAATCTTAAATTCCTCCCACTGGGGAACAAAAGAACCATCCATCAGGCAGTACCGTTCCTCCAGCTCCTTTGGGGCAACTTCCGCAAATTTGTCGTAATCCTCCCTTTTCATTGCAAGGTCAATATCATCATCCCAGGGGAAAAATCCCTGGCGCTTAACTGCCCCTAACAATGTTCCCTTATAGGCAAAATAGTGAATGCCGTATTTTTCACAAATCCGAATTACCTCTTTCAGCATCCCTAATTCCACTGCCCATAGCTTCTTTCGCCCAGGGTGAATGCTGTAAGTTTCCCACGTGCCTTCTTCATAGTGGGGGACTATACGGTTTTCATCCTGAAAAAAATCTGCCGGGAATACCAGACGCAGTCTTAAATTTCTTTCATCTCCAATGGTTTTTTCAAATTCTCTGGCAATGGCGGCAAATTCCTGCTGAAATTCCTCTTTGGATTCAAAAGCCGCCTGAAACTCTGTTCCCGACACTGCATACCGCCCGTACACGCCGCCTATGGACATGACAGGCATCCACTCGTCAATAATGCCTGCCAAAAAACTGGAATTGCCCATATGAAATACCACACCAGGATTATATTCTAATATTTTCTTTATGGCATCCTCTGCCCTTTCCAGTTCAGAAAACAAATCCTTGCACTGGAAAAAGTCAATTCTTTCCTCTCTCCATTCCACCTGATTTTTATTTCCCAAACTGTCATCCACACTTCCGTATTCCGGGCCAAAAAAGCTTACTTCCCCTACCCTGGAGGCAGCCTCTGCCGTATTCACCAGCAATACCTTTTTTCCAAGTGTATGCTGTAACTCATAGCAGCACTCCAATACCTGCTCCATATGCTCTGATCCGTCTTCCAGAAATTCCTCCGTCAAAACAACTGCCCGGTGTGCATTGCGCTCCTCAAAAGCCACAGGGCGCACCGCTACATTCAGCCGCCGCATACAACTGGTTACTCCCCGCCTTGCAAGCTCTGACAACAAAATCCTTACATTTTCCGTATCGCACTGAGGCTGCTTCAGCCGAATTTGATTTAGCTGCCTGTAATAATAATCCGCAATCTCCCACTCCAGAGAACAAATCTTTTGAAGGCTCCGCAGCTTTTGTAAAAACTCTTCCAGGTATTCCGCCTTTGCATCCAGACGCAGAAGAAAAGAAAACACAGAAAATGTCACACCCACATTGTCCTGCTCTTTCAGCACACCATATATCTCCGCTGCCATCTGCTCCCGCATATCCTCTCCTGCTATCTGTGCAAAAGAATAGACGGCGCTCACATACTGAAAAAACTGCTTATCCACCTTTCCGGTGCCCAACTGCTCCAACAGCATACTGTAGGCGTGTATTACGTCATTATATTCACTGCTGCTTATATTTTCCATGCTAGATAACCTCTTTTGCTGCGCTTCCCAGTCTTTCAAACAAAGGTATTAACGCTCTCACACTCTCTGCCATCCTGGCATCGTTTTTAGATGCAATAGCACTGCTGAATTCTATAAGCTTTTCATTGTACTCTTCTTTGCTGATGCGTTCTCTGCCCTCATTTAAAAGATCCATGGTGCCATTCATAACCTGGACTTCCCAATTTATGGCATCTACAATCCCTTTGATAAACTTATCTGTGTCATCCAGACGCTGTCCGGACAATTCTTTTTCCAATATACCTAAATTTTTCACAATGCGTTCATTGAACTCCAATAATACTTCCAACGCCTCTTTTTGCTCTTTTCTAAAATCTTCCATGATTCTAAGTCCTCCTATTTTTCAATAATATTTATAAAATTTCCTTAAAATAAATCATTTTTATGAAATATTTTCTTCTCCCACATGCTCCGGGTTTCTTCCCCTGCAAATTCTGTCAGCCTTTCTATATAAAGATTACGCATATTCTCCGACTGGACAAAAACTTTGTCCGCATTTACCACTCCCGGCATATTGCAGTAATACTGCATTACATTATAGGCAATGTCCTCCTTTTCAAATTCATCCATAGTAAAATAGGGAATATATATCAGGCATTCTGTAACCAACTGCAGATTTTTGCTGTAACAGCTCCTGTCCACGCTGACAGCCGGGTTAAATGCATCATAAGGATTCTGTATTACAATGCAATCAGGATGATGCAGTGTAAAATCAAATGTATCAAAAGGTGTCACAGGAACTTTTTCTTCCAGCATCCGTGCCTCATCATGAAACACAGTAAAATCTCCCAGATAATCTTTATCATAATAGGGAAGAGATACCACATATACATCCCAGTCAGATTTTCCTTTTACCTTTCGGTACAAATCTTCCAGGGTATCCCAGTGTTTTGCTTTATAAGACAAAAAAACGATCTCTTTTTTCTCCATAACCTCATGATTGAAAGCAGTCTGTATCTCCTGCAAAAGGGATTCCATCTCTTTGGTCTGCAATTCTTTTCTGCTGACATTACTTTCCAGCCCGCTGTAAATTTGGTACAGAATTTCGCAGTATTGTTCCAGAAACCGAACTGTTTCTAACCCCTCGCCTTTCACCTGATCCGTCATAGTTCCCAAATCAATTGCCAGTTTTTGAGCCTCCACAAGCAAAGTCCCTGTATCGCTTCTGTCATCTGCGGCTAATTTTCCTTTTATCTGAAAGGTTAAATCTCTTAACTTTTCAAAAATAACATTTGCAGTTTCTTTTAAGGAACCCTTTGTTTCCGCCTTTATTCTCTTTGCCTCTTCCTTTGAAAACCTGTATCCCGGAATGTCAAAATCTAATACTTCCTCTAACTGCTTCCGCTGAGCGTGAAAAAAAGGATACGCATGGCTCCCTCCCCTCCACTTCGCCGGCTTCATATACTCCCCATATTCCCGGCGCAAAACCTGATCATAAGCTGAGGGAACAGGTACAGACAAATACTCAAAGGGCATCCGCACACTCTCCGCATACCATTCTTTCGGCATCCATCGCGATTCCTGCTTTTCTACACCGTAAGGCATCATTTGGGTAACCAGAAGGGAATCCTCCTCCTTCACACTGGAGAAAATACCTTCTACGACTTGATAGAGTTGTGCTTTTAAAGAATCATCATCCAAATTAGTATCCAGCTTTATTTTACACATTTCTTCTATCTGCCCCAGATGGTGCTTGAGGTCTTTTGCCTGCATCTTCGGCGTCCCAATGGTATCCGCCACCGTAAGTACATATTTTGCTGCGGTAACCCTGGCCTCTTCTCTCTGAGAGTCTGCCGCAATATAATCCCTTACAAAAATATCCAGCCCCGCTATATAAGGAAATCCATTATACTTTTCCAGATGTTCTTCCTCAAAGCAGATCCTGGGCTTTGCCACGACTCTGGCCAAAAAATATTGAAATCCCGGCTGAGTTCTTAAATTCAGCACTTTAAAACCTTCCGGCAGTTCATGGGCAACCTGTAGAAAATGTTCATAATCTTTGCGAAACATTACCACGTCAAGATCATCATCCCAAGGAATAAACCCCCGATGACGCACAGCCCCCAATAAAGTCCCCCACTCCGCAAACCAGGGAATGCCATGCCTTTGGCATACCTTATCCAATTCTTCTAAAACCTGCAATTCCACAGCCCAGGCACGTTTCATAATACTGGGGACAAAGAACCCCTCACGCACTTCATCTTCCAGATACGAATTAGAAATTTCCATCTCTTATTGCTTTTCCCTTCTGGTATATTAAGCGGAAAATTTAATATCCGCTGTCCCAAAACAACCTATTATGTATATCGGCCATTTATAGATAATTATTAACACGCCCGCACTCTGTCTGGCTTGCCTTAAGACTCTCCACCCCTGTAAAGCCGTTCTACCAAACTCTGAAATTTTTCAAGCATGTCTCTAATCTCCTCATTCTGCGCCGTCAGCTCCTGAAATTTTTTTTCTGTAAAGGTACTTTCCATCATATTGAAAAATACCTGTTCCAGCAGTTCATAATAAAAAGGCGCCCCCTTCGCATATTCCCACCAGATTTTTTCAATGTCATAGCGGACTAAATTCACGGTCCAGGGCTTTGCCTGACCTGTAAAATGCAAAATAGAAACATTCTCTTTGACTTCCTGGTATGTCATACCATTTGTGTGGGCAGTCTGGGTGAACAGCCCATACTTAATTTCATCCACAAACTTTACATCTTTGTAATGAGTAAAATTTAGTAAATCCTGATCCGGGAGTGCAATTTTACTTCGTATACTTTCAAAAATTTCCATATACTTTTCAAATGTGTACATCTTCCTTAGTTCCTTTATATTCATTAGCAGAACGCCAGAGCAAAAATAGACCATTCCCTCATTTTTTAACTGAGTGAAAAATGCATTTCTTTCCTTTTCCTCAGTCTCATTCATTGCAAGAATGTTATCAAATTCCATATCTTTTGCTGCAATCAGCAGACTGCCATCAAAATCGGTATAATAGAAACCGGATATATCCTTATTTACAATAATGTCTATATCCAGATACAGCACCCGTTCCAGTTTATCCCCCAGAAGTTCCGGAAGCATTAACCGATAATACATTTCTACACTCCATAAATGATTAAAGGGCAGTCCTGCGGTTTTTTCAGGATCAATTTTTATAAACTGGACCTTATTGTCCGTACTGTTGCACTGTGCTGCTTCCATGAGGAAATTACGATATTCCTCCCTTAACTCACTGTAAAGCACATAGATACATACCGGGGGTTCTCTTTGATTTACTGCCAGGGAATGAACCATAACGTATGCCGGCATAATCACATTTTCGTTTAATGCGATTGCTATATTCATATATTCAATCATTTCTTGTCTTCCTCCCAATGCTATAAAAACAATGCTTCTTCTATCTCTCTTGCCCTTACATCCCAGGTATGCTCCTCACTTGCCTTCTGGTACCCACAGTCCGCAATTATCTGAGCCTGTTCTAAATTCCCCAGCAGGTACTTTACTTTTTCCGGCAGTTTATCCATATCAGTCAGTTCAAAAAACACAAGCTGGGCATTTTCTGTATCGTCTTCTGTTTCCAGGGGCAATTCTTTCATACCGTTAAAATTTTCCAGCATATAACCCGATGTGTCTGTTACCGCAAGAGCCCCTGCCAGCATACCGTTAAACACCCTTTCATGCGTTCCGTCCTTAAACCAGGTCATCGTATTTAAAACTATTTTTGTATCCTTCATCTTCTCCAAAATCTCTCTGGCAGGGATTTTTCCCCTGTAATCAAGATTGGGATGACATGATAAACTGCTTTTATCCCATCCTGCCCCATATACAGTAACTTTTACGCCCGCTTCCACTAAAGCTCTGACTGCTCCTTCTCTGAAATGGGAAACTGCCAGTCCTTCAATATAACGCATATCCGTTATCAATAGCCGCAGTTCTTCATCTGTTAAAAGAATCCCTCTGGAATTTAAGATTGACTCAACTGCTTCTTCTGTGGTGCGGGACGGTTCCTCAAGAAGATGTTTTAAAACTGTCTCCCCCAGTTCCTCCCCGTTAAATTTCCCGTATTTCCCCCAGTCCGGACGGATTGCATCATTGACATAGGCGGACACCCCTCCTGCATATAATACATCAATCTCCCTCTCCCCCAGCTTTTTATAATTTGTTATGTGAATACTTCCTGCATGGGGAAGAAATCCACTCACTGGAATATTAGGGTAAAAACGCTGAATATATTTCATATGATTGATATCTATGCACAGCACCACAGAGTTGCAGGGTCCTTTGTCTAATGCTTCATGGTAAAAACATGGGTGGTCTACAAGTATATTAATACATGGAATATCTAACTGTTCCCATATATTCTCTCCTTCCCTTAATTCCGTATTAAATGCAAGATTATTAAATGTAATTGCTGCCGTAACCGGCTGCTTTATAAATTCTGATAATCGAATCAAACTCTCCTGCATATTTCTCACATCTAATATTTTCGTTTCATACCCCAGCATACAAAACGCTCTGCTAAGTTCCTCCGTAAATAAATCTAATGTATCATAGATACCCTTAAAAAAGATTAATCGCTTCATATCATTTCCCTCCGGATGATACTGTTTTTTCCTGCTTTATTTTAATAAAATTCTTTTGTTTTTCCCCTTTTTATGGTATCTTTGTAAGGAGAAAAACTATTTTATATATCGGTTTTTTCCCTTGAAAATTAAAGTAATATTCAACTGCACATATTTTACACTGCAAAGGAGAACGCTTTTGAACATCTTATTTTATCGATATGGAAGCATTTGTGAGCCTGATATTATAGAATCATTTCAGACATTGGGACACACTGTTTATGAACATAATACCGAGATATATGACAAAAACCCGGTAGTGGGGCAGGTTGTAAACAGTATTAGTGAATGTATACAGCTTCATTCCATTGACTTTGTTTTCAGTATCAACTTTTTTCCTATTTTGTCTGAAATATGCAAAATCTATCGCATACGTTATATTTCCTGGGTGGTAGATGCACCGGTTTTAGAATTATATGCGCCTTCCATTAAAAACACCTGCAACCGCACATTTATTTTTGATTACACCTTGTATTTGGAAATTTTACCATTTAACCCGGATAATGTATTTTACCTTCCCCTGGCATCCAATATCTCTTCCAAAGAAAAAGTATTCTCAAACGCTTTAAGATCCCAGGAAGAGTATTCTGCCAATATATCCTTTATAGGCTCACTGTATACGGAAAAATGCCCTTATAACTCCATTAGTGGCTTATCTGAATATACCCGGGGGTATTTAGAAGCCATAATGAGGGCTCAGGAAAAAGTGTACGGTTACTACTTTATAGAAGAACTTTTGTCTGATGAAATTATGGCGGAAGTAAAAAATTCCTGCCCAAATTTTTGCACAAGTCCAGATACACCCTTACTTACGGAGAAACGGCTATTTTCACAATATTTTATTGGCAGCAAAATCACTTCTATGGAACGGATTCATACCATGGAGCTTTTAAGTGCGCATTTTCCCACTACCATATATACCGGAAGCGATACTTCTTTTCTGCCAGATTTAATCAACCGCGGGACTGCCAAAACTTTAACTGAAATGCCTGTTATCTTTCATAAAAGCCAGATAAACCTGAATACAACTGCCAAGTCTATCCGCAGCGGCATTCCTCTGCGGCTATGGGATATCATGGCCTCCGGCGGTTTTGTCCTCTCCAATTTTCAAACTGAGCTGTCAGAGTATTTTCAGTTTGGCACGCACTTAGATATTTATGGAAGTATGGAAGAATTGATAGAGAAATGTAATTACTATCTCTCCCATGAAAAGGAGAGAAAAGAGATCGCTGCAAATGGCTTGGAGGAAGTCAGGCGTAACCACACCTACAATATCCGTATCAATAAACTTTTTGATATTGCTTTTTCGCATTAAAGAATATCCCTTTGTTTTCTGCAAAAAATAAGGCCGGTAAATACCGGCCTTATTCTGATTCTGCTGATTACTGTAACAGAGATAATACGCCCTGGTTAGACTGGTTAGCCTGTGCAAGCATAGACTGTCCTGCCTGTGCAAGAATGTTGTTCTTGCTGTACTCAACCATCTGAGCTGCCATATCTGTATCACGGATACGGGACTCTGCGGACTGAGTATTCTCAGCTGCGTTGTCAAGGTTTGCAATTGTGTGATCCAGTCTGTTCTGGATTGCACCCAATTTAGAACGCTGTGCAGATACCTTATCAATAGCTTTCTGAATCTTTGTCATTGCAGAACCTGCAACTTCATTATCGCTCATCTTAAGTGCATTTACACTTAAGGATGCTGAATCCATATTACTGATGCTGATCTGCATTGTCTGGCCTTCCAACATACCAACCTGAAGTTTCTTTCCTGTGAAGGAGCCGTCTAACAGATCCATAGTATTGAACTGAGTTGTGGAACGGATTCTGTCGATCTCAGATACTAACTGATCGATCTCGTTCTGGATCTTGCCTCTGTCTGCTGAGGTGTTAGGATCGTTGGCTGCCTGTGTTGCAAGCTCGTTCATTCTCTGCAGGATTGAGTGTGTCTCATTTAAAGCACCCTCTGCGATCTGTACTACAGAAATACCATCCTGTGCATTTAAGGAAGCTCTGTTCAAACCGCGAACTGCATATCTCATCTTCTCGGAAATAGCCAATCCTGCTGCATCATCTGCTGCACGGTTGATTTTATAACCGGATGCTAATTTCTCTGTAGATTTGCTCTGCTGTCCTGTTGTGATTCCTAACATTCTGTTAGCATTAGCTGCTGACATGTTGTGCTGTACGATCATTGCCATAATTTTTTCCTCCTTGAATTTACTGCAGCTTCCATGCTGCATAACCTTGTTTCATTATAAGATAGTCCGCCGTCCGGCCGTACGCTCCTTGGGCTTCTTATCATCAAGTAACAGATTGTTATCTTGTTTACTTGTAATATATATCGGAAGTTTCTATTCATACTTTAGAGCAAATTTCATTTTTTCTTATTTTATTTACCACTTATATTATTATCTGACATAAAAATAAGGCCGGTAAATACCGACCTTATTGTGGCTCTGATTATTACTGTAACAGAGATAATACGCCCTGGTTAGACTGGTTAGCCTGTGCAAGCATAGACTGTCCTGCCTGTGCAAGAATGTTGTTCTTGCTGTACTCAACCATCTGAGCTGCCATATCTGTATCACGGATACGGGACTCTGCGGACTGAGTATTCTCAGCTGCGTTGTCAAGGTTTGCAATTGTGTGATCCAGTCTGTTCTGGATTGCACCCAATTTAGAACGCTGTGCAGATACCTTATCAATAGCTTTCTGAATCTTTGTCATTGCAGAACCTGCAACTTCATTATCGCTCATCTTAAGTGCATTTACACTTAAGGATGCTGAATCCATATTACTGATGCTGATCTGCATTGTCTGGCCTTCCAACATACCAACCTGAAGTTTCTTTCCTGTGAAGGAGCCGTCTAACAGATCCATAGTATTGAACTGAGTTGTGGAACGGATTCTGTCGATCTCAGATACTAACTGATCGATCTCGTTCTGGATCTTGCCTCTGTCTGCTGAGGTGTTAGGATCGTTGGCTGCCTGTGTTGCAAGCTCGTTCATTCTCTGCAGGATTGAGTGTGTCTCATTTAAAGCACCCTCTGCGATCTGTACTACAGAAATACCATCCTGTGCATTTAAGGAAGCTCTGTTCAAACCGCGAACTGCATATCTCATCTTCTCGGAAATAGCCAATCCTGCTGCATCATCTGCTGCACGGTTGATTTTATAACCGGATGCTAATTTCTCTGTAGATTTGCTCTGCTGTCCTGTTGTGATTCCTAACATTCTGTTAGCATTAGCTGCTGACATGTTGTGCTGTACGATCATTGCCATAATTTTTTCCTCCTTGAATTTACTGCAGCTTCCATGCTGCATAACCTTGTTTCATTATAAGATAGTCCGCCGCCCGGCCGTACGCTCCCTTTGGCTTTCTATCTGCAAGTAATAGATGATTATCTTGTTTACTTGTAATATATATCGGAAGTTTTTTCCGATGCTTTATAGCAAATATGAAAATTATTTTTTATTATCGATAACCGACGAATCTGCATTCTTTTGATGGAGCATATTCTGATAGTACTGCTGTACAACTTTTTGGCTGCTCCTTACTCCTCTGACCTGCTTGCGCACATCTGCAAACTTTTGCTCTACCTGCTGTTTGCTTCGCTGTTCCTGGGTCTGTATCATATTCGTCTGAGCGGATATATCCCTTATCAGAGACTGCATCTTTGCAATTTCAGACTGATACTTTGCCCGGTTTTCCTGAAGCTCTGCTCTCACTTTTTCGTACAGCTTTTCAAATCCGCTGTCTAAAAGCGTTAGCTGTTCCACAAGATTTGATTTGTATTCCATATTTTTTTCAAATTCTTCCGGCTGCAGGTTCATATCCTGCAAAAAGATATTCTGCTGACGGTTTAAGTCAATAATTCTGCCTAATACCTCTTTTTTCTTCTCCAGGCTTTCAATCATAATCTGAATATAATTTGTTTCCATGTCTATCTCCATAAACTTCATGCATCATGGCTCTATTTTCCGGCATATGCCGTTCTCATAACCTCTTTCCATGTGTCCCGCATGGTCCGCAAATGCTCTAATACTTCTTCCAGGATTTCCGGATCTTTCTTTACATTTGCATCTACCAAACGTTTCATCAGATAAGAATACACCTGATCGAAATCTTTAGAAACAGGATACTCGTGCTTTAAAGTTGCCTGAAACTCCATAATAATATTTTCAACTTTAATAATATTGACATGGGCTTTTTCAAGTTCTTTTTTTGCCATAGCCTCAACGGCAATATTACAAAATTTAATGGCTCCTTCATAAAGCATCAAAGTCAGTTCCCCTGGTGTCGCTGTCATAATCCTGTTATTCGCATATGCAGCATATCCCTGTTTGTTTGTCATTGAATAACCTCCCTGTTAATATGACAATTTTACATCCCCAGCATGCTGGCCAGATTGGACTGCTGAGCCTGTAACTGTGCAAGGGCAGACTCCATGGCTGCAAATTTCTTGTAATAGGAATCTTCAATATCCTGAAGTTTCTGCTCCCATTTATTGATAGTAGTGGTGTAATCGCTGTACTCCCTTGCCATTTCTTTATCATTATATACAACATTAAAACTGCTCATACTGGATGACTGCATTTTCTTATTCAGAGTACCATACAAAGAATCTGCCCATCCCTGCATAAATCCAACTACGCCGTCCGGATCGTCCATCAACGCCTTCATGAGTTTGTCGGCATTTCCTGATACCAGCGCATTGTCTTTATCTCCGTCAATGTGCAGAGCATTCTGCTCATTGTCATCTGAATACAAAACACCCAAGGTATGAATACCAAAACTGGAAAAGCTGTATTTTTGGTCTCCAGACTGGTAGGTCTGCAGCATACTGGAAGTCATGCTGTTAATCAGGCTGTTTAAGGTATCATCACGGCGAAGCAGGGAATCTTTAATCTTTTTCTCCCAGTCTTCAACCTCTGAATCTGACAAAGCATCCCTCTCCTCGGAGGTCAAAGGTTCGTATCCCTTAGCTGTGTCTGCATTATACAGCTTTGTCATTTCATTGATTAATTCATTATATTCTTTTAATACCCCTTTAATCTTGTCATACAATCCATCCACGTTATTGGATACCGTAACAGAGATTTTCTCATCCCCCGTTGCGTCTAATGCGCTGATTGTCATGCCGTTTACTGTAACGTCATTGGTCGTGGAAACATATTCCGCATCGTTGACATAAATAATTGCATCCTGGCCATTTACACGGGTAGCCCCTTCACTGTACTCCGGTGTAATACTACCGTCTAAAATACCTGCCGCATTGGTTATCTTTGCAGTTACATTGGCATCTGTAAAGTTGGCATTGTCTAACAGCTTATTATCATTCAGGAATTTCTGTGCATTGTCCACATTTGTCTGCAATCCGCTGATATGATTGTCGATAGTACCCGCATTATACGCAGCCTGAACTGCTGCAACTGCCGGAGCGTTTGCTCCCGTGCCGTCTCCCTCGTAGGATGCAATGGTATTCATGTTTTCTTTGTAAGCATTGACTTTGTCAGAATCCACCACCTGAACTGTTGTGCCGTCCTGGGTCTCGGATTTCATAAATCCGGCCTTCTGCTGTAACTCTTTTAATCTGTCTTCCCCTGATTTGGCCCCTGTGAGGGATGAAGCGGGAACGCTGCTATTGTCAGACTTATTAATATAGCTTCCGTCTGCCTGCTCCTCATATAATACTCCGCTGCTGTCTACTTTTATTTTGCTTAAGTCTTTTTCGTACAGCAGCGCTTTAAATTCCTGCTGTTCGGCAGCATTTAACTGCTTATCTACATCGTTAACCGCCTTATAAGCCTTTGCATATGCAATCTGTGCGGAATCATTTGTAAGAGTTGCAGAACTGGTCTGCATCTGCTGCAGCAAAGACTGGATATTGCTCTGGGTTGCAGCCGCATCGTATGTACCGTTAGTAATGGCTTTTCCGTCGCTGTCATAACCGGTGATATATTTCTGTCCGGAGGTATTCAGCGCATACTCTGCCCACTGTTTCTGGTTTGCTGTATCCGCTGCGGATTTCACGCTAAGTCCTAATTTCGCCAATGCAGATGATCCGTCTGCATCTGTTCCTGTAAGGGAGAAATCCGCCTTGCTTCCTGTCTCGGAAGACGCAACAAATATACGCTGGTTTGCAGAATCATAATTTGCTTTCAACCCTGCTTTATTCAAAGAATCCACAAACTCTGAGATTGTGGTGCTGCCCGACACTGCAATATCACTGGTTTTTCCGTTTACATTTACGGAAATTGTGCCGTTTCCACCTGCGTATCCCAAATCGCTTAGCTTACTGCTTGAGGTAGTATCGCTTTTCAGCCGGCCTCCAGTCAGATAACCGCTCTTAGCTGTCTGCTTGATTTGCAGCGTATACATACCGTTGATAGCTGAGGATGTTGCTTTCACCGTGGCTTTTGTACTGTTAGAGACTGTTGCGCTCTTTAAGTTGTAAGCCGTGGAAAACCTCAGACTTGAAATACTGTTATAAAAACTTTTAATTTTTGTGTTCAAATCTTTCCATTTATCCTGTTTCCAAGATAACTTTGTTCTTGCTTTTGTGTATTTTTCTGTTTTTTTACGGTACGCAGACACCAATTCTGAAACCAGTGCCTCTGTATCCAATCCTGAATTTAATCCTGTTATTCTAATCGGCATATGTATCCCTCCTGTTCTGCTCTCTGCAATTTACAATTTCTGGTCTATCATCAGACCGGCCATCTCCCAGACTTTGGCAATCATATCCAAAGTTTTCTCCGGTGGAAATTCCTTTAAAACTTCCTTGCTCTGTTTGTCAACAATCTTAATGGTGACACGATTTGTCTCTTCATGAAAACCAAAAATAGCCTCAGAATCTGTAGCGTTTTTGTTAATTTCCTCCACTGCCTTCCGCATAGCTTCGTTTCCTTTCGGCAGCTCCGCCTTTTCCTGCTCGCTGTTCAAATTCTGTTTTCCGGCAAATTCCACAGGTGTTACAATGTTATTTACCGGCTCGGCTGTCAGCCGCGTCTCCTGATTTTTTTTTGCTTCCAGCGGCTCAGTCTTAGTAGTCTGCACCTTGCTTTTTCCTGTACCCGTACCGGATTTGCTTCCTTGCTGATAGACTATAGACGTATTCTTCATCGCTCCAATAGCCATAATTAACCACCTCCATGTGATTCACACTAAACTTTATTTTTCTATAGTGTATATCGGAAAGTCCCCCAAAAAATATTATAGTTGTTTTTTGCCATTTGCCCTCCGCTCCGGCCAAATCCTACAACAATTTTTTTAGTTTTTCCAAATCTTTTGCATTTACTGCAGCTTTATTCTCATTTTCGATTTGAACATAGACCTCTTTGCGATATATTGGCACTTGTTTCGGTGCTGTGATGCCGATTTTGACCTGATCTCCCCGAATCTCCAGTATTGTAAATTCAATATTATTGTCAATTATTAAGGACTCTCCTTTTTTTCTGGTCAAAGCCAACATATCTATTCACCTGCCTTTTCATTCCGTTTTTTTAAAATATCATAAATTTTATGCTTTACCGGATAATCATCCTCAACGATAAGCTGACAGCCTCTGTTATTTGCCAAATTGATAATAACCGGCGCCTTCAAATTTATAGTGATATCTTCCACTTTTCCCTGAGGTATGGTCACTGTTGTGAGAATATAAACATCTTCGTCCTTTAATTTCCCCAGGGGTTTCAAAAGTTCCTCGTCCACATTTGGAGCATAGTCCGGAACGGCTATCCTGGGATTTAAAACCGGCATGGCAAAGCATCCGTCGTCCAGGGACTGCAGCCACATAATTGTGTCCTTACCGTCCTTTTCCACGTCAAATATCAAAGTAAAACGTTTCATTTCCGGAAAACCGATAATCCCCTGCTCTACGGTAATAATTTTATCTTCTGATACTTCTATCTCTCCAAACAGCCTTGTATTTGCTTTCATTTTGCCCTCATTTCACATTAAATGTAGTTTAACAGCGTCTGCTTTTCAATCTTGCTGGCCGCCATCAAAGATGCCTGGTAAGCATTGTATGCCGCCGTGTAGTCAATAATGATGTCAGAAATTTCTCTGTCCTCGTTGATGGATTTTAACTCCTCAACTGCAAGCTGCTGGTTTTCCAGACGATTTTTCGTCATCTCCAGCTGCTGTCCCCTGGAACCGATTTCTGTGTACATTACATTCAGTTTTTTCAGATATTTGCTAAACTTGCCCACTCCTGCGCTAAGCTGATTTCCCAGATTTTCATCGGCATAATCTGCTTCTTTTCTGGCCGCATCCAACCATTTCTGAATCTCATCCTGATGGTCCACATATTTGGCCTCTCTCTGCATCTCCTCTAACTTAGCCACTTTATCGTGGGCTTTGATAGCTTTATCCGTAGCGTTTATCAATTCCGTCACATCCTGATAAATACTCATATCAAAGAAATCATCTGCCTGGAAATTTACAGTGATGGACTGGTTGACGCCAATATTAAAATTAATGTCCTCATATACTTTTTTGCCGTTTTCATCATACCTGATATTTTCCACTGGGTGGTCCGGGTCTGTCTTGCAAGTGCAGTTATAATAGTACTCCGGACGAAGTTCACCCTTGGCAAATCCTGTCTTATCGTAATCTATCTGGATATCGGCCCGGCCGCTCTTTAAGGCGTTGCTCACATCAGATCCCAAAACCAAGTCTCCGGTATTTTTGATAAACACCATCTCTCCGTCGCCCACAATTTTTGTTCCCATGGCTGCTTCCCAGTTCACTTCCGTATCATATACAGTAAGTGCTGCCCCTGCCACCGGGGCTCCGGCAGCATCCACTCCCTGATACACGGTTCTTGTGACAATGGCGGAATCATCCAAAACGACAGGATTGCCTGCATTATCATTAATCACTGCCCCTGTGTCATCCAGAGGATTGCCGTTGGCATTTACCTGTCTTATTTTTCCATCGTAATAAGCAACTTTTTCTTCTGTGCCCCCGGTAAAAGTCACATCGGTTGTGCCGTATTTGTAATTTAAAGAAGCTATATCGTTTATGCCATCATAGGCAAGACGTATCCTGTCATAGGCAGTCTCTGTGGTATCACTGATGTAAGGGCTTTTCGTCCTGTCGCTGCCGTTGGCAATTCCGTCCAAAACCTCCTGCAGAGTCTGAGGCACTTTCACATCTCCGCTGTAATATTTAAATTCTGAAATGTCGTTATAGGTAAAGGACTGAGTGATATCATAGGATTCCTCCGGGTCGTCCTCCATAAAAGTAAGGGTAGAATTGGTGCGGTATCCGGTAAAAACGCTTCTCCCTGCATTGTCGGTATTTCCCTCAGAATACAGCTGTGTCCTTAAGGCGGTAAGACTCTCCAAAATGGTTTTCCTGTCATCTGCCGTAATTGTGGTATTGTTGCCGTAATTACATTTTGTCTGACAGTCTGTCAAAATCTTATTCATATTATAAAAGGCGGTGTCCGCCATTTTGTACCATGCCTCTACATCCGGAATATTTTTTTCATAGTATTGGTTCATCTGGCTCAGTGTACTGCGGAGACGCAGCGCACGGATGGCAATAACCGGATTCTCAGAAGGACGCAGAATCTTTTTCTGGGTAGTCATCTGGTTGTTCAGATATGTCTGATTCGCCTTATTCCAGTTAATATTCTTTGTTGTATTGTTAATCATCATGTTATTGGTTACTCGCATATAAACCTCCCTGCTGTGCAGCCACAGTCAAATTATACCCCTGTCTCATTTATCAATTTTTCATATAACTCAGACATACACTGGATCATTCTGGATGCCAGATTGTATGCATTCTGAAATTTTACCAAATCCAGTGCTTCCTCATCCTCATCCACACCTGCAATGGACAACCTCTGGGTATTGATAGACGCAGAGATATCCACATAATTCTGCTGGAATATCTTGGCCTCATTGGCATCTACAGATAAATCTGTGAGAATACATTTCAGAAACCCTTCTGCTTTATCCCCTCTGAAAATCTCAACATCGGATTTTAATTTTAAAATTTCAGCGATAACGTCCTGACCGGCTTCTTTATCTGAATTATTGGTGGTACTAAAGATGCTGGAATCTCTGATGCTGTCATTTGCTACAATAAAATTCAATGCCGTGAGCTGATAATAACTGTCAGAAGTAGAGTTAATCACAGATTTTGTCCCGTCTGTAACCCCGTCACTGCTTACGGTCTGATCATGGAAATCATACTCTCCTCCGGTAGCTTTCTTTGCCCGGAAGAAACTCTGCATAGGATTGCCGTTTAAATCCTGTCCAGACATCTGAAGGGCGTTAAACCTCTCTGTAAAGTTCCGAAGGAACTCGCTCATCTGGCTCATATAATAGGGTATCCCCATAAAATCCACCTGGGTGCCGATTTCTGCTTTTCCGCTTAAAAGTTCCTGACGCTGTGCGTCGTCCATCTGCTCCTTCAACTCAAATTTATAGGAAGTAATATTGCCGTTTTCATCTACTTCGGCAGAAAAACTTTTATAATTAAAGACTTTATTATTAATGGTAATCTGGCCTTCCGAAGCCATGGTCATCGCCTCCACCCGTGTCTGGGTGCTGGGCTTAATGGTAACGGAAGAAACACTTGACTTTATCACCCGGCCCTGGAAATTTTCATTGCTGTTACCGTCACGCATTTCATACAGCGCTTTCAGAGAACCGTCCATGGTGGTTGCATTCATATTAAATTTCATTCCTGTGTCAGACCAGACCACATCATAAAGCCCGTCCACGTCTGTCTGGTTTACTTTGTTCTCCCTTGCCTGACATGTGAGTGTCCTGTACTGGAAGGAGTTGACGATGGTCTGCCCATCCAGCTTCACAATAAAATTTGTGCCCCCGGTATACATATCCGGGTAATTACTGTTTGACACTGGGCTTTCTTCCACTGTAATCGGCACAATTTCCGACAATTCATCGATGACCAATGCGCGCTGATCCCTCAGTTCATTGGCCCTGCCTCCCTGCAGTTCGATGTCATTAATCTGCTTGGTAAGCGTCGCAATCTTTTGGGAACTTGCATTAATACTCTCCACCAAGGTCTTAATCTGGTCGTTGCAGTCTTTCTGCAAAGTAGCCAGACTGTTTGACACGTTGTTGAAATAGTTACAGAAAATCTGGGCATTGCTGATACATGCCTTCCGGTAATCTTCTTCCTCCCCATGGCCGTGTACGGAATCCAGAGAATTAAACAGGTTATTGAAAACTGTGGTAAATCCCGGATTTTTCGCATCCTCGTCATCTTTAAAATTATTTTCTACCTGGTAGAGATAACTTACCTTTGTATCGTAATAACCCACAGAACTCTGGTTAATCCAATATTTTGTATCATAGTACTCACTACGAATGGATTTAATGGAGGTCGTGGTAACTCCGCTTCCTGCCGTTCCAAACTTTTCATGTACCCTGAGGGCATCAGCAGCTTCCCTGTTGGCTACCTGTTTGGTATAACCCTTCGTCTGCACATTGGATACATTATTTGCTGATGTATTCACTGCCGCCTGGAATGCATGCAATCCCGACGATGCTATTGTTAATCCAAAAAATGTTGATGGCATATGGCCTCACCTCTTCCTCGCTGTTTAACCCATCTGTCTGATAATGGTCTCTATCATCTCACTGACTACATTTATGTATCTGCTGGCCGCATTGTATGCGTTCTGATATTTAATCATGTTGGTAAGTTCCTCGTCGGAAGACACACCAATCACCTGCTGCCTGGCATTGTCCGTCTCTAACTTGCTTTGCTCTAACCCTTCTGAGGCATCTTTAAATACATTACCCAGAGTCGCAAGCTCCCCTGTCATTTTGTTGTAATACTCCGCAAAGGTACAGGGCGTGGTGTCATGAGGCGTAAGTATCAGTTTCTCCCCTGACCACAGCGCCGTCAACTCTTCCCCCAGGGAAAAGGACACCGGGTATTCCCCTTCAATCATCTTATTCTCAAATGCCGGAAGCTGTGTATCGCTCTCCCGGAGAATCGGATTGATTTGAATACTGTTAATGGTATACATTTTTGATGTGTCAGAATAATCTTCCTCATTATATTTATAATAGACATCTCCATTGGCATCCGTTACCTTCGTATACCGGGTGCAGCCAGTCCTCTCAAAGAGTTCCTGGGGAGGGAGCTTGCCGTCGGCCCCCACTCTGCACTTTTCTGTATCCAAAATCAGGTCGCCCTTGTTAATCGTTACCTGATTTCCATTCTCATCTACACCTGTAATAACTTTGTCGGCTCCTTTATTGGGGCAGAATACGTCATTAATCTGTGTGACAACGGAGTGAACCAATTCATCAAACTCCGCCTGGATATTCATCATCACGGAATTTCCCAGGGTTGCGTCATAAATTTCCTTGGAAACCCCCTCTAAATCAGTGAAGTTGGCCCGTTTATATCCCCTTGCCAAAACAAGCCCCCTCAGCTCTCCCACATCGTTTTTCATAAGTGTGGAAATCTCCTCGGAAGGGTCTAACACATTATAGTATTTTCCGTTTTCCAAATCGGATAAATGCTCCCAATAGGGTGTGATAAATCCGGTAACTTTATCTACTTTTTCCCCTATATGATATGTATGCGCCTCATCTACAAAGGGTACATTTTCAAAAGAGACTTTCAAAATACCATTATGGACTTCTTTGTAGGAGACCGCTCCATATTTTGACAGCTCATCCACAAGGTAATCCCTTGCGTCCCTTAAACTCATAGCCGTCTCTACATTACCCGACTCGATGGCCATAATACGTTTATTCAGTTCGTTAATATCATCACCGATTTCATTGATACGCTCCACAATATCATGAATCTGGGTGTTCATATTGTCCTGGTATTTGGCTAACCCCTTATTGATAGCCTTGGATTTGCTGACGAACAAATTTGCCTTCTGGATAACCAGGTTCTGGTTTTCGCTTCGGGAGGGATCCTTTGCAAACTCCTCAAATGCTGCGTAAAGGCCGTCGTCCTTACTCACCAGCACATCCTGGAATGCCTGCCCCTCAAGCTCCTGGAACATAGTCTCCACTTCATATATCGTCTCATAAGTAGATGAATAAAAACCATGCCGTCCCACCTGGTTACGGTAAGTCTTATCCAAAAAGATATCTCTTGCATGAACAGCATCCGCAATGGTCACTCCAAGTCCGGACTGCTGAGGGCTTATCGCTGCCGTCGTGTTAAAGGTATAGTAATCCCGGTCTCCCTGTAATACCCGTTGTCTCACATACCCTTTTGTATCCACGTTAGACAGGTTATTTGCCGTAATATTTAGGGCATTCTGGCTAACTTTTATGCCGGATGCCCCAATAAATAAACTTCCCATTGAATTGGCCATAAAATTCTTCCTCCCTGAGGCAGACTACTGCTTTGCGTCAAATCCGCTGTTAGGCAGTATATCCCCCGTATTGTAAGCCTGTTTGTTATAGTTTGCAGTTTCGGGTGCCTGCCGCATACTCTTAAACAAGGTGAGATCGAATTCTACCATTTCAAGTGCCTGTTGTAACAGTTTTTCGTTCCGCAGATTACACTCCTGCATCTCCTTGCCGGTAGCCAGGATTTTCGTGCGGATCTCAGATAAACGTTCCTGCTCATTCGGCTGTTTATCCAAATAGCCTATAAGCTTTGTAATGGTCATCTCTTCAAAGTTCTTGCCCAAAACATCTGCCATATCTTTTAATATGGCATCTCTTTTATTGTCGAGATTGCGGAGCAGGCTTGCAACATCCTGCTCCTTATCAGTAATCTTTTCCAGGCCGGCAATATCGCCTCCCACAATAGCTGTGCGCTTCTCATTGCCCAGATCAATCAGAGCCTGGTACTGAGTATTTTCTTCCTCTAAAACTCCAATAAGATTATCCATTAAACTAGCCACTGATGAACCTCATTTCTTAGCACTTATTTCTGCAGAGCGTTGTATCTCTCTAACAGCTTGCTGGCAAAATCTCCAGAATCAACTTTATAATTTCCTGACTCTATCCTTGCTTTGAGCCCTGCGACTTTATCTTCCCTGATATCTGAAGCTTCTGCTACTGCCTGTTTTGCAATCTGATAGTCATATCCCGTCCTGGAAATTGTAACTTCATCACGGCCTGCAGTAGTGCCCCGGCTGCTCTGCGTCTTTGTTGTCTTATTGCTATTATAGATTTGTGCCACTTGATTATATGCTTCGATACGCATAACAGCATCTCCTTTCTTCTTCCCTGAAAATGTCTTATTTAAGCTCTTTTCTTTGCTCTTAAACTATTTATCGGTTATTTTTTCTTTTTCCTTAGCAGAATATTCTAAAATTTTTGCCGGCCTCTCTTTTCCCCCTTAATTACATTGGTATTCTTCTGCAAAATTCCTGCAAAATTCCGTAATGCTCTGAGTGATTCCCCGCTCCTTAAAAACTCTTAAAAGGCCGCCCTCCTGATTGGCATAAAAGGGATAGTCGTGGGTGCTTCCCCCCCGGACGGGGGTCTGATAATCCCCGTATGCAAGAGTAAGAACCTCATGATATTGTTCCGGAGCCGGCACTTTTATATTCTCAAAGGGCAGCATGACAACCGAATCATACCACTCTTTTTTGTACAGGCGCTGCGGACTTTTAATCCAGTACGGATATTGGGTGATAAAGTCCGCCTCCTGGTAAGTGTACAGGGACATAATAGAATCATACAGCTTCCACAGCTGATTGTCTAAAGTATCATCCCGCACCAGGGAAGTATTGCACAATTCCTCCACATAACGCAGCTGCTTTTCATAGCCTCCCTCTGCAAATTCCTCCTTTTTATGGGCCAGCAGCAATAAAATTTGCTGCATAATCATCTTCTGCAAATCCGATATCTCAGAGTCTCTGGGCACATAGTCTAAGGGAAAAATATCAATCCCGATTCGATAAAAGGGAAAAGCATGGAACCTTTCCATATAGCTGTTGAAATCCCAATATTTTTCATCCGCCATCACCCTCATCTGGGCAACAAAGGCGGCCTCCTGGAGACGCTTGTCCCCTGCATACATCCCCGTGAGCACAATCCCATCCGGCAGCTCTTTTTTTAAGATAGAAATCAGGCGGTTATAATCCGGCCTTTTTACGGCGATATCGATATCGTCGTCCCATGGGATAAACCCCTGATGCCGAACGGCCCCCAGAAGTGTTCCCCAGTCAGCAAAATAGGCAATGTCATGTCTATTACAGATATCTGCTACCGCTTCAAGAATCTCCATTTCTGCGGCCCAGGCACGCTTCATCAGCTCAGGCACGAAAAAGCCCTCTCTCTCCTCCGCCTCAAAAAATTTTTTATCAAATTTCATACTTGTCCTCCTCATATCCAATTTCGTTCATAGTTTAAGGAAATTAAACTGGTAGTATCGCTGTAAACGCCTCTGTCCTTTCAATTATTATTCAGTATAGACCAACCACAGACTTATTTCAATATATATAGCCCCCTGTAAAAAAATCTGATATACTAAATAGAACCACATTAGAAAAAGATAAAAAGGAATATTATTATGAAAAAAAGATTTATATCCCCAAAAACAGCCGCCGCTTTTTTCGCCCTATTTCTCCTTCTTGGAATAACCGGCTGTCAGGAAACCCTTTCTACGGAATCAAATCATAAGACACCCCATGCCAAGACAACGGCAGTTTCCCCTGATGACAATTTCAAAGACTCCCCGGGACAGCTCTCGGTTCACTACATAGACGTAGGCCAGGGGGACGCCACTTTAATTACCTGCGGAGAAGATGCCATGCTTATAGACGCCGGGGACAACAACAAAGGCACAGCCCTGCAGTCTTATCTTTTAAGCCAGAATGTAAAAGAGCTGGACTACGTCATCGGCACCCACCCGGATGCAGACCATATCGGGGGATTGGACGTGGTAATTACCAAATTTGACTGCGGGACCATTCTTTTGACAGAGGAAGAAAAAGATACGAAAACCTATGAGGATGTTATCTCGGCTATGGATTATAAGGGTTATAAGAAAACCCTGCCTGTGCCGGGGGACACCTATGCACTGGGGGATGCCAGTTTTACCATTTTGGCCCCTGTCTCAATAAACGAAGACTCAAACGACAACTCCATCGCCCTTCTTTTAACCTACGGAACCACCCGGTTCTATTTTGAGGGGGATGCCGGGGAGGAGGAGGAAGAACAGATTTTATCCTCCGGTGCAAACGTGGCAGCGGATGTGTACAAAATTGGACACCACGGCAGCAAAACTTCCACCACAGATGACATGTTACATGCCGTAAATCCCTCCTGCGCCGTGATCAGCGCAGGGGAAAACAACCGCTACGGCCATCCCCATGGGGAAGTATTAAATAAGCTGCGAAGCGCAGGGATAAAAACCTTCCGCACTGACGAGGAAGGTACTGTAGTGGCAAAATCCGATGGAAATAATATTGTCTTTAATATGTCCCCCAGTGATACCTGGCAGGCGGGAGAGCCGGGAAATATATCCGACAGAGAACCTGCCGAAAAGGGAACTTTAGATTCCGGCGAAGGAAAAATCAAAAAGGAGACAGAGGATTCCTACACCGGAGACAACGGGGCTGTTATAGTTTACATTACGGACACCGGGGAAAAATACCATAGGGATACATGCCGTTTTGTAAAAGACGGCAGCCGTGAGATTTCCCTGGATGATGCACAGGACAATGGGTATGAACCCTGTAAAGTCTGCCGTCCTCCCCAATAAAAATTTTCTCCCCCTTGGGGTACTGTCATAAAATCGTAAGAAAAACACAAGAATTAACTTGCAGCTATCTGTGGTAAAATAAGACAAAAGGAGCCGACAATGAATGATGCCGTTTTAATTGTAGATGACGAGACAGCCATCGCCGATTTAGTAGAAGTCTACCTGAAAAATGAGGGTTACCAGGTTTACAAATTTTACAATGGGAAGGATGCCCTCTCCTGTATCGAATCCACCGCTGTAAGCCTTGCCATTTTAGATGTTATGCTGCCGGATATAGACGGCTTTGCCCTGTGCCGGGAAATACGGAAAAACTACTTTTTTCCTATTATTATGCTCACTGCCCGGGTGGAGGACATGGACAAAATTACGGGCCTTACCTTGGGGGCAGACGACTATATCACAAAGCCCTTTCACCCTTTAGAATTAATGGCACGGGTAAAAACCCAGCTCCGCCGGTATACCCGTTACAATCCCTACGGTGCAGCTCCCAATCAGGAAGCCTGTGAAATTGATATCCGGGGGCTTTTCGTAAATAAAAACAGCCATATCTGCACCTTAAATAACCGGGAGCTTGCCCTCACCCCCATTGAATTTGATATCCTCTGGTATCTCGCCAGCAATCAGGGCAGAGTGGTTTCCTCAGAGGAATTATTTGAAGCAGTGTGGAAAGAGAAATATTTTGACAGCAACAATACCGTCATGGCCCACATTGCAAGGCTTAGGGAAAAAATGGGGGAGCCTGCCAGAAAACCCAGGTTTATAAAAACCGTGTGGGGCGTAGGGTACACCATAGAAAAATGACATGGACATTTACGACAGATTTGAAACCCTGCACAGAAAGTGTTTCAAAATTTTCATGGGAGGTCAGAGATTTGAACAGAAAATACCACAAAATTACCGGAGATTTTCAGCAGCTAAAATATAAAATATTTTTTAACTCCCTATTCTTGCTCTTTTTAGCCTTCCTCATATTAATGCTTCTGTACAATTTTGTTTTTTCCGGTCGGTTTGCCAACTGGACAGTAGCTTTTTTACAGCGTGTTTTTTATTATGGCCAGCCGGATTCTTTTGAATTGGCGTTGGATTTTTACCGGCACAACATCCGCACCCGGGTGGAATGGCTTTTTCTAGCTGCCTTCTGTCTGGTTTTTGCCCTGGTGCTCAGAGTCTATCTCAATAATTTTACGAAATATTTTAACAGCATCAACCATGGAATCGATGCCTTAATCACAGAGGGGACAGAGGAGATCGTTCTCTCTCCGGAACTTTCCGCCACGGAAAAAAAGCTGAACTTCATCCGCCATACACTGAAACAACGAAAAACAGAAGCAGATTTGGCAGAACAGCGGAAAAATGACTTGATTGTATACCTGGCCCACGATTTGAAAACGCCCCTCACCAGCATTATCGGCTATCTTACCCTGCTTGTGGAAACCCCGGAGCTGCCCCCTGACGCCAGAAATAAATATTTAAATATTTCCCTGGACAAATCCCTGCGCCTGGAGGACTTAATCAATGAATTTTTTGACATCACCCGGTTTAATTTGACGACCATCGCATTGGAACCGGAAAATACCAATTTGAGCCGCATGTTAGACCAGACAGTTAGTGAATTCTATCCCATTTTATCAGAAAAAAATCTGACCTGGGAGACGGATATCGTCCCGGATGTTTGGATTTTGTGCGACAGGGACAAACTTGCACGGGTTTTTGACAATTTAATCCGAAACGCCGTAGCCTACAGCTATGAAAACAGCAAAATTTCCCTCTCCATGTCCCCCCAGAAAGATAAAGTGCAAATCATTTTTAAAAACAGTGGAAAAACCATTCCCCCCCAGAAGCTCTCCCATATCTTTGAGCAGTTTTACCGAGCGGACTCCTCCCGCTCCTCCGCCACCGGAGGTTCAGGACTGGGACTTGCCATTGCAAAAGAAATCGTGGAACTCCACGGAGGAATCGTGCAGGCTGCCAGCAGGGATGAAAGTATTGTCTTTGTGGTTTCCCTGCCCCTGGAAAGCGGCCAAAAAACCGCTCCTATCAATTAAACAGTGATATATAACGGAGGTATTCCTAATGAAATCAAAGAAAATGACTTATACGCTTTTTGGCATTTACTTTCTTGCCCTGGCATGGCTCATCCTTCTAAAAGGGCAGTTTTCTCTGCCAAACTTCGGATTTTACCGGAACATCAACCTGATTCCCTTAAAGGGCTCTGCAGTTGTAAACGGAAAAATTGATTTAGACGAAATCCTGGGCAATGTTTTTATTTTCTTCCCCTACGGAATTTTTATGGGGACATTATACCCGGAAACTCCCTTTTATAAAAAACTGCTGCCCATTTTTCTCACCAGCCTGGCCTTTGAAACCCTGCAGTATATCTGCGGCATCGGTGCTACGGACATTACAGATATCATTACAAACACCACAGGAGGGATTATCGGGCTTTTGCTCTATCTCCTGCTGAAAAAGTTATTTAAAGAACGCACCTTGGCAATGGTAAACCGGATTTCTTTCGTTTGCGCCCTGTTTCTAATTTCCTTTGCCTCTGTAATTATCATTTACAATTTATAAAACTTCCCCCGGCAAACAATGATTCCACTAAAGCCCGGTACTCTCCCAAGTGCTGGGCTTTGCGGATTTTCTTTATATATTTCTCACTTCCCGGAAACATATCCGCCATATAAAACCACAGCTCTTTCATTTTAAACAGCACATTTTTCTCCCCTGACATAACCTCTGCGTAGTCGGAAAGAATTCTATTGTGAAACACATACAGCCCTTCTTTTGTTAAAGTCTTTTCCTCCCTGATTTCACCAAAAAGACCGGGATTTGCCAAAACTCCCCTTCCCAGCATAACGGTAATATCCCCGAAAAGCTCCTGAATCTCCCCATAATCTTGTTTACAAAAAACATCCCCGTTATACACCAGTGGAAACTTTGCCCTTTTTTGAGCATATAGAAACATTTCCCGGCGGGGCGTGTTTTTATAATAATCTTTCTGTACCCGGGGATGAATAATCAACTCTTCCAGGGGAAATCGGTTATAAATCTCCAAAATCCGGGGAAATTCCTGGTCATCATCCATGCCAAGCCTGGTTTTCACAGAAATTTTCACATCTGACTTTTCAAATATTTCCTCTAAAAACACTTCAAGCTCCCGGGGTTTTGCCAGAAATCCCGCCCCTCTGTATTTTGTCACCACCGTGGGGGAAGGACATCCCAGATTTAAATTCACTTCCTCATACCCCAGGCTTTTTAATTCTTTTGCCGTCTTTATAAAAACCTCTGCATTATTTGCCATAATCTGGGGCACCAGATAGATATTACTGTTATTTTCCGGGTTAATATCCCGGAATTCTTTGGAACTTATGCTCCTTTTTAGCTTTGGGGCTAAGAAGGGCGAAAAGTATTTGTCTGCCCTGGAGAAACAATCCGCCTGGGCATTTCGGTAGATATATCCCCCTATTCCCTCTAAGGGGGCAAAATATAAATTCATAGAAACCCCCTTTACTTTTGATTTTCCAGACGTTCTTTCTCCGCTAGCTTTTGGTTCATTTGTTCCGCCTCCCGGTTTGCAACATAAAAACCGAAAATGACGATGATCAGGTATCCTATCGCTATCAAAAGCTGCATGGACACCACCATCTTCCAGTTGGAGAAGCTAAACCAGTCAAAATAAAAACCCCCTGACATAATTACCCCGTTCACATATAGATAATTCAATATGAATTTGATGAGAACGACCTTTTTAGAATCAACGTCCACTTCCCCTACAATCAAAATGCTGCCCGCCGTGCAGACAAAGACAATCATCTGCATCTGCCATAAAAGACCTACGTTTAAATCTAAATCCCATCCCCAGAACACAGTGATAAAACAGGATGTGGCAAATATGGTCCACGCTGTAATTCTTGCATAAATCCGAAAAAAATTTTTCATATATACCGTTATCTTTTCCATTCCGCAGGCCTCCTATAAACCAAGTTTCCGCTTCAGTTCCGACACATACTGCCTGGATATAATTACTTTTTCCCCGTTTTTAAGCTCCGCCTCAAAACGGCCGCTGAAAGCAGGGGACAAATGTTTCACCTGACTTAAGTTCACTATCATAGACTTTGCCGTCCGTAAAAATTTATTTGCCGGAAGGCTTGCCTCCAGCTCGTACAGACGGCTCTTTATTTCAAAGACATCTCTTTTGCTATAGGCAAACACTTTCTGGTCCACCGCTTCAAAGTAATAGATGTCCTTCACGTCAATGGGGTAGATATTTCCATCCTTATAGCCGTTTATTTTTCTGCCGCCCTGTCGGAGAAGATTTAATAACTCCATAAAATCTTCGTCGATTTCCCTGCACTTTACGATAACTTCATCCTCTTCCCCCGGCCCCGGCTCTATAATTGTAATACGCATGTTTTTACCTTTCTGCCGCTTTCCTTCTCATGGACACTGTTGCGGCAATGCCTAATGCTATAATACCGCATATCAGCAAAAAAGCAACCTGAAATTCGTCAGAAACCACAGAATCCCCCATGACAACAGTAATTCCCATAGCTTCTTGATACTCTTCCAAAAGTTCTTCCGGCAGCCCTGAAAAAGTTGTTGCAAGAATATCCTCACAGCAGAGTTTCCGCATTAGAGATGTACCGTGAAGGATGGGCAGGCACTTTAACACGGTTCCCACTTTTTCCGGCAGCATATTCATAGATAGGTAAACTGCCCCGGCAAAGCCTGCCAGAGTGCCGATAATCGTCCCAAGCCCTGACCAGGCGCTGCGGCTTTTCACCAGGGATGCCAGGAGATACATTATCACAGAAAATATAAGGACATTTAAAGCCATGCATCCCAGCAGTTTTACGATAACAGTAAGGGAAAGCAGTTTTCCTCCCCCGGCGGCAATATAAACCAATGCCAAGACAAAGGGAACTACGCACAAAAGCATGCCTAAAATCACTGCGGAGGTGACATAGGAGATGGCAATGATGCCTTTTTTCACCGGAGTACAGTAAAAACTGTCTGATTTTTTTTCACAAGAATCCTGTACCATATTGCTCATTACCGCCATGGTAACTGTCACCGCATTAATCATAAGAATTCCTGCCAGGGTCCAATACTCCACCAAATGTTTGGCATTCTCTTTGTCCGCCTCCAAATCCCTCGCCCCGCCGTACTCTTTTAAAAGGCCTGTGACATTTTCCACATTCATATTCCCCAGAAAAATTCCCATAAGCATTAATGTGATAATCATAGACAACAGAGAAAAAAATATGGCTCCCCTGTCTCTAATGAAAATCCGGCAATTTCTTTTGGTCAACTGTATATACCGATTCATATTTTCTCCCCCTTTATACCTGTCACATTTAAAAACACATCATCCATAGATCCCTGAATCACCTCAAAACCTTCTATGTCATGTTCTATTCTTTCCAGAAGGGGAATGGACGCAACTGTTTTTGGAATTGTTGCAATTATTTTTTCATCCTTTATTTTGTATAAAAATCCTGTATCTTTCAACAACCCCTCAATGCTGTCCCTTTTCTTTGGCTGATACCTGATAATGAGCCGGTCTTTCGCAAACTCCTCCTTTAAGGCAAATGGGGTTCCGTACTGCACCATTTTCCCTTTTTCTATAATTCCGATATGATTTGCCTTTGCCGCCTCTTCCATGTAATGGGTGGTTAAGAAAACTGTCATCTTCATTTCTTTTTGTAGTCTGCCTATGGTCTGCCAGACGCTTTTTCTGGTGGCAGGGTCAAGTCCCGTGGTGGGCTCGTCTAAAAACAAAATTTCCGGGGTATGCAAAAGCGCTGCCCCTATCTCACATCTCCTCTTCTGCCCTCCGGATAGTTTTCCATAGGGACGCCTGACCACATCTGACAGTGCCAGGATTTCACAGACATATTCCATCCGCTTTTTCAGTTTTCTCTTATCTTTTTCATAAAGACTGCCTCTGCAAATGAGATTTTCTTTCACGGTGAGCAAATCGTCCAGCACATTCCACTGATACACCACACCAATCCTTCTTTTAATCTCCTCATCCTCTTTTCCCAAAACGCATCCTGCCACCTCCGCTTCCCCCCCTGTAGGTTTTAGCAGTGTACAGAGCATACTGATTGTGGTGGATTTCCCAGCGCCGTTCACCCCAAGAAACCCAAACATTTCTCCCCGCTCCACGGAAAAAGAAATATCATCCACCGCTTTCACTTCATGGAAATATTTTTTTAGGTGGTTTACTTTTAAAATTTCACTCATATCGGTTCTCCCTCTCTTTCGTGGTTTCAGTATAGCAATTCCATTATTTTATACAATAGGGGAACCTCTAACATGCAGAATGGGATATATGAGATGCAGTTCTTGACTATGAAACCTCCGCCAAATAGATACCGGACAGTAATTAGAATAGAAAATCGGCGGCAGCCGCCGCCGATAAATTTTTATAACAAAACATCCACATGTCTGTAAGAAGAAGGTGCAGGCTGGCTTACTATGGAATTTTCCACCTCCCTGGTATCCGCCGCAGATGCCGGGGAAACCGTTTCCTCTTTTCCCTTTACAGATTTATCCTTTTTCTCTTTCCCTGTTTCTTCCGTTTCCTCGTTTTCCCGGGAAGCCTCTTTTATCTCCTCATTTGCCTTTCCAAGATTTTCTATCTGAGATGCTGTGGCGCCTGCCAGATTCTCCTCCACCTTTGCAAGCTCCTCTTCTTTTGCTGCGGTATCTAACCCTGCCTGCTTATCTAAATGGATTTCAGACTTTAAAACATTGGCCTGGCCTGATATCTGAGTGGTAATCTGCTCTCCGGACTGTGCCTGGGATAAGGCTCCGCCGGCGGATATCAGGGCTCTCATACTGGCCTGGGATAGGCCCCTTCCTTTTTTGCCGGCCTTGGCTTTTCTTGTGTTCCCTGCCCCCAGCATATCATCCATGGAAGATTTCTTTTCCTGCTGTTTTTGCTTCCTCTGCTCCACCTGATGCTGCCGCAGTTGATTATTTAAATCCGCAATCTGTTTTTGAATTTCCTGGCGTTTCTTCACTTTTTCTTCCAGGCTCATCTCTTTATTGGATGAAAGTTCTCTCAGCTGGTTCTGTGCACCGGCAATCTGATTCTGAATATTTTTGCTGTAGGAATCTGCCCCCTTAGACATTCCCATCTGCCCGATTTGTGTGTTCATTCCTGTAATTCCGTTTACTTTCATTGTGTTCCCTCCTTGACTCTTCATTTTGAAATCCGTTTCTTTCATTTTATATTTCGTCACGTCAAATACTTAAAGAAAGGAAATCGCAGTGGATGAACCTTTTTTCGTTGTAAACGACAGCCGCTTTCCACTTATGACAGCATAAGCATAACTGTCAGAATGAATGTTCCCTCCTCCGTTTTGACCGCAATATCTCCGTGGTATTTCCCTGCAATCTTTTTGATATTTCCCAGTCCATATCCATGACCCTCCCCCGGTTTTTTTGTACTCAAAGGCATTTCCCCTTTCTCATCCCACAAAAGCTCTCCGTAAAAACTGTTTTGGATTTCAATGAGAAACACATTGTTTTTCCGGCTGGAAAAAATAGAGATAAACGGTTTTTCCCCATCCACCCCTTCTATGGCGTTACCAAGTCCGTTGTTTAAAATAACGCTCATATCGAAAGCATCCACAAGCATATCCCGTCCAAAAAAGAAATCACACTGAAAGTCAATGCCCTTTTCAAAAGCTCTCTTCCACATTTCCTCCAAAATAACATCTGTAACAGGATTGTTGCTTTTTATGTGAAAAAAAGATTCCTCCATGGTTTCCGTAAGTTTTTTTGCATATCTCTCCGCTTCCCCCCACTGATTTTTTCGGTAAAGGTTTTCCAGTGTCATGATGTGATTTCCCATATCGTGGCGGATACTGCGGATATCCTCATACATTTTTTCTACTTGGCAGATATGGTTTTTCATATCTGCCACCTGCCCTTCCAGAACCGCATTTTCCCTTTCCTCCCGCTGGGTTTTCTTTATTTTCTGATAGAATACCAGCACTGCGAGAATCACTCCGAAAGACAACAGCTCAATGAACACCTCCAGACAGGTGTACATTTTATGGTTGTGCCACACACTAAAACCCAAATCTCCTTCATAAACACTGTAAAAATAAGCTTCCATGAAATAAGTTGATACACTTAAGGATATGGGAAGCAGCATAAGAATCAGCTCATGACTTGACAATTCCTCTCTTTTATCCCTGTAAACATGGCTGACTACTTTAACCATGCCATAGGTTAAGATGCACCGCAAAAGAAAATAGGAAAGTTCTATCATAAAATATAAAAGAATGAATATTCCAGAATCAAATTGGTAATTTCTGCCCAGCAAATTTAAAAAGGCCGAATAGACAGGCTGGCCTATTCCATGTGCTATCCAATGAAATAATAGGAGCAGGACTGCCAGAAAAATTTTCTGTCTCACGTTTTTCTTGTCCGCTAGATACATGGAGGTAAAGATTACCCCGCTGCCAATACTGTAAGCTGTAATTCCCCACATTTCAAAAGGAATTACTTTTAAAAATAACATAGAAAAAAAGTAGGAAAATCCAACGGCATATGCCTGTCTTTTTCCTGGCAGAAAAGATTGTAAAAAACAGGCAAAAATACCAGCGGTGGCAAACATGGTCAAAAACCAAAATATTTTATTTATTATATCCCAATAAAAAATCATTTTATTTATTGCCATGTCCTGCTGCCTTTCTCCGGTTGTACTGAAGATACTGTTTTACAAACTCCGGGTATTTCTGCTTTGCCATAAGTACCTCCCCACCCTCCAGGTAAATAGTTCTGGCGTCATATTTAAAGATATATTTAAAATTTACCAGATAAGCCCTGTGGGGCCGGAAAAAATCTTCCCCCGCCATCCTTTCCAAATCCGCAAGTTTCCCGTAATATTCCACATCCCCCTCCCTGGTGTGTATCACCACTTTCCGGTTAAACACTTCCGCAAATATAATGTTTTCTATGGGGATTTTTACATGGCTGCTTCCGCTTTTCACTACAATACTTCTCTCCGTCTCTTTCATTCCCGACACTTCTTTTGTATGCCTTTTCAGTGCCGCCTTAAGCACCTGGGAGAACTTTTCCCAGGTAAAAGGCTTGACCAGATAATGAAACGCCTCCACGTCAAAAGCCTGATACACGTACTCTTCCAAAGCCGTGACAAAAATAATCGTCACTCCATTCTCTGTCCGCCTAAGTTCCCTGGCGGCTTCCATCCCGTCAATTCCTTCCATCTGAATATCCAGAAAAAGAATATCAAGATTTCCAGCGTAGGAGAGCAGGCTTTTCCCATCGGAAAACAATAGAACTTCCGCCTCCGGACAAATTATATTCACATGTCTTTCTAACATCTCACAGATATATTTTTCATCATCGCAAATTCCAATTATCATACATACCACTTCCTGATTACTTTCACTAAAATATAGATTTCCCTCTTAAGGGGTACAGTATTTATTTCGGTATAAGAAGAAAAAAAGAGGCCTGCATGTTGCAAACAGCCCCTTTTGTGTTGTGAAATCCTCAAACTAATCTGGGAAATCAAACCTTCTAATCTCACAGTTATCTATCCCCATTCTGGCATATTCCTGGTTTGTCATATTCTGGAAATAGGAGCAGACTACTCTGGCAATCCCATTGTGAGCCACTAGAAGGTATGTCTTCTCCCCTGATTTTTCCTTTATTTCATCTAATAAATTGTAAATCCTCTGCCCCAGTTTCATCATAGACTCCCCGTCTCCAAAACTGTCCAAAAAATTTTCTTTGGCCTTTTGAAATTCCTTTCCGTCCCGGGGCGTTCCCTCATACTTTCCGAAATTTTGCTCACAAAGCCGCTGTTCCTCCTTTAAGGGAACACCTGTGAGTTCCGAAATATGTCTCGCCGTATCCCTTGCCCGAATCAGAGGAGAACAAAGAATTGCATCAAACTGTATCTTTTCCTCCACGATCTTTTTTGCCAGGGCATCCGCCTGCCTGTGGCCTTCCTCCGTAAGTGCAACATCTGTGGCTCCACAAATTTTATTTTCCACATTCCAAAGAGACTGCCCATGACGGACAAAATAAAAATGTCCCATTATAAAACCTCCCCACAATAATAGTTTTTCCACTTTCCACAGAACTACCGGACAAAATTGGTATTAATTTTCTGCTCTCTTTCCGGCAGGCCGTACTGTTCTTTTCCAAGGGCAATACTTTTCATTAAAAATGCCATATTTCCTGCAAGGGTGCGCATCATCTGCAATCCCTCTTTGTCCTCTGCCGCTTCCTCCGCTTTATTTCCGTGAATCCCATTCCAGTACTGTCCGGAGGCTACCGGCATGCCGCTGATGGTAAAATACTTATTCAGTTCATCAAAAGTAGCCGTAATCCCGCCTCTTCTGGCAGATGCCACCGCAGCTCCCACCTTCATAGTCTTGTCAAAACCGGTGCTGTAAAACAACCTGTCCAATAGGGCGATTAGCGTGGCATTTGCGGAAGCGTAATATACCGGGCTTCCAACTACCAGCCCATCCGCTCCCTCAAATTTCGGCGCAAGTTCATTCACAACATCATCAAATACACATTTTCCATTCTCCCTGCAGGAGAGACAGGCGACACAGCCTCTCACACTCTGATTTCCCACTGTGACAAGCTCTGTCTCAATCCCGTTTTCCTGAAAGACTTTTTCCATCTCATGCAATGCCGTATATGTACTTCCTTTTGCATGGGGACTGCCGTTAATCATCAATACTTTCATATGATACCTCCATACTGTTCCTAAGTCGTTACATTCATTATACCAAAAGCTAAGGTCAAAGAAAAGGATTGAATCCCATTCACACAGGACTCAACCCTTATTCATCTTACAAATTTCACCTGAAAAACTACTTTCCTTTAAATCAATGATGCCTGGAATGATGTCTGGAACCATGATGACCGCCGGAATTGTGAGAATGATCCCCATTTATGTTACAGCCGGACACTCCGCAGTAATTGTGGGCATGTTCCCCGTCTATCGTACAGCCGGACACTCCGCAGTAATTGTGGGCGTGTTCTCCGTCTATCATACAACCGGACACTCCGCAGTAATTATGGGCATGTTCCCCGGTTATCATGCAGCCTGCCACGTCACAATGGGTATGCTCTCCCACTAAATCACATCCCTGAATATTACAATGGGTATGTTCCTCTGTTAAAGTACATCCCTCCACACCACAGTGGATGTGCTCTTCTTCTATCGTACATCCTGAAACATCACAGTTACTGTGATTGTGCGCTCCCTGTATCGTACATCCTGAAACATCACAATAGCTGTGGGAATGTTCCCCTATTAAAGTACAGCCTGCCACATTGCAATGGCTGGAAAGATGTCCGGTGCTAAACATAGAACCTACCCCAAACAGACACACCATGGCTGCCGTCGCAGAAGATAATAATTTCACTTTCATAATTGCATCATCCTCCTAACCCCGTTAAGGTGAATTTACAGTTTCCTTAGTTTGGATTATTATAACATGGGGATTGGGATAAAGCAACAGCAAACAGGCCTATCCCCTCCATGTCTTACTCTATTTTTCTCTTTATCCTCTCAGATGTGTCAAAAGTTCCAGGATTCCGCTTTTCCCATCTTTAAAGAATTTTTGGCAAAATCATCATCCCAAGGGCCGCCGCCCCAAAAACTGCGTACATCCCATTTACCACCACACAAATTTTCATCATTGTATTTTGAATCTTTTTATTGACATAACACACTATGGAAAACACCCCGCTAAAAATCATAAACAGGGCGTAACAGGAAATCATTACCTCAGCCGCCGGGGACTCAAGGGCCCAGGAAAAACTTCGCAAAGGAAGTATGGTCCAGGGTACAAACATCATAATAAAACTTACAAGGGTCATTGTTTTCTCTTTCATTTTCTATCTCCTTTCCCCCTGCCCAAAACAAAAGCAGGACACAAAAACACAAATCAGAGTTACAAACAGGGCAATGCTCCCCCACAAGACATCATCTATACGTTTTGGGGTCATGCTTTCCGCTAACTTGGCGTACTCATTTGTCACGGCAAAAAAAGGATAGGCCATAGGGTATACAAACCAGAATTTTGTGTTTATCATCAGCACTGAGGGCACGATGGAGGCAAAGCCCACACCCATGGCAAAAATCGGCGTCCGAATACAGACAGACAATAACCAAAAAAATGCCACCATAGGGATTGACGTTAAAAATATCAGCCCCGTCTCTTTTAAAACAAATATTGGAGAGAGCATAAAATCATAGCTTTGGGTCTTTGATACGATTCCTGCGCTGATAAAGTATACGACAGCGGCAAAAAACAGGAAACAAGCCCCAAGGGCCAAAAGCACCGCAAATTTAGCAAGACACAGTTTCCCGGTTTTTATGGGAAGGGACAACATTTTTAACATCCCATGATTCCCCCGCTCTGTCTGGCAAATCAGCACGGTACACACCACCATACAGGCGGGAAACATAAACCAGGCAAGGCCCATAAATCCCTGAATCAAGAAATTATATTCCGGCGCAATTCCAATGTCCGCCTGGGTTTTAAAATTAACATCCCCGTGAAATATGGCAGGAATCCACATAAAAACTGCCGCTGCAAATAAAATAATAAAAATTCCCGAACGGCGGATTTTTTTTAGCTCCACCTCAAGAAGTGATATAAAATTCATGAAAATAACCTCCTGACTTTAAAAAATATAACTGCCGCAAAACATCCTATGGCACATTCCGCCCCAACTGCAATCCAGTAGTTTTTCAGTACGGCAGGGACGGTTCCTGCAAATATCTGAAAGGGCATGGCAAAGGGAAAAAGAGACAATATAAAATGATCTGCAGGCAGCATTGTTGCGGTAAAGACGCAAATCACCCCAATCCCCAGAGAAATCCACATATTTTTACAGGCCGCAGAAATGAGAAGCATAAACAGGGTGCCCGGCAAAAGCAGCACAAAGGCGTACCCCATATTTAATACCCCGTTCCATAAAATTTTTTCGTCGGCCGGAAACCAGCGTACAGCAGAAAAAATCAGACCCGCCCCCTCTATTGCAAGGGCAATCAAACAAAAACCGCACATTAGCACAAATTTATTTAAAAACATTTTGTTCTCTTTTTGCGGAAGGGTACACATCCGCTGAATGGCATTGTCCGCATATTCCGTGTGGTACAGCAGGCAGGCAGATGCCACAAGGAAAAAAAGATTCAACATAGCCATCATCTGCCAGTTTTCATTCATTAAAATTTCCAGTGCGCTTCCATCCTGCTGAAGAAACACTTCCTCTCTCACAGCCGTATTTATTACTGGGACAAGTGCCGCCAAAATCCCTCCCCCAAAAACCGCAGGCCAAAAACCTGTTCTTTTTATTTTTTCCAATTCTAAAAATCCACTCATTTTCTGCTTCCTCTCTGCTCATTATCTACAGCAATCATAGCTAAAAACATATCTTCCAGATTCTCCGTGGGAAATCCCTTCAGCCGGGCGGCGTTTTTTAATTCCTCCAGTGTCCCCTCAAACAACAGATGTCCATGATTTAAAATTCCAATATCGTCTGCCATCAGCTCTATCTCAGAGAGCAGGTGGGAAGATACCAAAACCGTACAGTTAAATTTTTCTGGCAGAGAGCGGATTAGAGTTCGGATTTCATGGATTCCCACAGGATCAAGCCCGTTGGTAGGCTCATCTAAAAATAAAATCGGCGGCTTGCCTATCAATGCACTTGCCAGTCCCAGCCTCTGTTTCATACCCAGAGAATATTTTCTGGCAAGCCTGCCTTTGTACTGGGTAAGCCCCACCAAATCCAATGCCTCCTCCACGGAATATTTTGGCAGTCCAAGGATTTTTCTCACAATATCCAGATTTTCTTCCCCGGTTAAATTTCCATAAAAGGCAGGGGCTTCAATAAAAGAACCCACTTCCTTTAAAATTTCCATACGGTTTTTAGGAAACTTCTTACCATCAATCAAAAAAGTCCCCTCCGTAGGCTTTGCCAATCCCAAAAACATTTTCATAGTGGTAGACTTCCCCGCACCGTTGGGGCCTAAAAATCCGTAGACACTTCCTTGCTTAATATGGAGATTTATGCCGTCCACCGCGGTAAAATCCCCGTAAGTCTTTCTTAAATTTTTTGTCTCAATTATATTCATTTTACTGCTCCTTTCCTGTTTCTGTTTTTATTCTACAATACCAACCTTGCGGCAGCATTTTATCTGCCTTACATTTACCTTACATTTCACAGAAGTAGAAAAAAATAAAAAGTCATGTGTTATAATAGAGATAGAAAATGTGACAGAACTCCATGAAAACTGTTACAGGAAAGAAGGAACTTAATGGATTTTGAATATCTGAGAAACAAGCGCATCCTCCTAGTGGATGACGAACCGGAACTTTTAAATATGCTGGTATCCATTTTGAATACAGAAGGATTTCTTCATACAGAAACTGCAAAAACCGTAAAAGAAGCACAAGAAAAAGCCGAAAGCTTTCTCCCGGAACTTGCCGTTTTGGACGTTATGCTGCCGGACGGGGACGGTTTTTCCCTCATGGAAAAACTAAAACAAAAAAGAGATTACCCTATACTTTTTCTCACCGCCCGGGGGGAAGAGGAAGATAAGTTCCGGGGATTCGGTCTTGGGGCAGACGACTATGTGGTAAAACCTTTTCTCCCCAAAGAACTGATTTTCCGCATTCTGGCCATTCTCCGCAGAAGTTATAAAGAGGAGAATCCTTATGTAAAACTTACCCACAGTGAAATAGATTTTGCCGGCGCAGAAGTAATTAAAGAGGGCCGGCATATTCCATTAACTGCAAAAGAGCACGATTTACTCTCCGCTCTGTATCGCAACGCCGGCCGCATTGTAACCATTGACGCCCTGTGTGAAGCCGCCTGGGGGGACAATCCTTTTGGCTACGAAAATACCCTGATGGCCCACATCCGCCGCATCCGGGAAAAAATAGAATTAAATCCCTCTCATCCGAAGTCCCTAATCACGGTAAAAGGTCTGGGATACAAACTGAATTTGGAGGAAAAATAGTATGAAGTCTGTCCCAAAACTAATTCGACAATTTTTAGGGCTTCTCATCGTAAGCTTTATCCTTATTTTTATTTTAAATATTGTCTTTTTAGCTGTCATTGCCAACTCCAGAACTGCCAGCGGGCATCCATATACCCTGGCAAAAGAAATAGGGGAAGCATTGAAAAAAACAGAAAAGGGATATTATTTAGAGAAAGAATTTTTAGATATACTGGAAAAAGATCATATCTGGGCTGTGTGCATAGACGATGCCACTCATCAGGTTGTGTGGCGCACGGAAAACACTCCCGAAACCCTTCCCCAAACCTATTCCCTTTCAGATATCTCAAACCTGACCATGGGCTATATACAGGACTGCGCCACCTACGCCGGGGCAGCAGAAGGGGGGCTTGTCGTCCTGGGGTATCCACCTTACAGATATTGGAAACATTTATGGCCTACCTGGGACTATACCTTTATTGCCAATGTACCTAAAACGCTGCTCCTTGGACTTGCTGCAAACATTACTTTAATATTGATTATTTATGTCATTGCAAACTCCAGGCTTTTAAAATCCGTAAAACCCATTGTCACCGGGATTCAGTCCCTTCCCACCGGGGAATACTTTCATGTAAAGGAGGCAGGGGTTCTCTCAGAGCTTGCCCGAAACATCAATAAAGCTTCTGATATCCTGCTTTCACAGAAACATCAGCTGCGGAAAAAAGAGACGGCCCGTGCAAACTGGATTGCCGGGGTGTCCCACGATATGCGAACCCCGCTTTCTATGGTGATGGGCTACGCTGGACAGCTGAAGGAAGATTCCACTTTAACCCCTGACCAGCGCCAGAAAGCCTCCTTCATTGTAAAACAGAGTGAACGGATGAAAAATCTCATCAACGATTTAAACCTGGCTTCCAAGTTGGAATACAATATGCAGCCCTTACACATGACAGTGCAAAATATGACCGCCATTTTAAGGCAGGTTGTGGCAGATTTTATGAATATGGGACTTGAAGATAAATATCAGATAGAATGGGCTGCAGCTGACTCTCCCGCCCATCTCTCTGTAAATGTGGATAAAGATTTAATGGTGCGGGCAATCGGCAACCTAATTCAAAACTGCATGAACCACAATGAGGACGGATGTAATATTTATGTGTCCTTACATCAGAAGGGAAACCACTGTGTGATAGCTGTGGAAGACAATGGCGCGGGGGCTTCTGATACTCAAATCGAAAACCTGAACCATGCCCCTCATTATATGATGTGTGATTCTAATGTCAAGGAACAGAGGCATGGACTGGGGCTTTTGATTGTGAAACAGATCGCCCACTCCCACGGAGGACGTGTGGCGATTGGACATAGCGCCCGTGGCGGGTTTGGGGTGTGGGTATTTGTGCCTTTAGGGTAGTTTTTGTGACAATATAATCATACCTTTCATAACGTTAATATTTTTTATAAAAATCTTAATATATAATTAGTCTTTTCAGTATACCTTTTTCTTCCAAGCCTTAATGTCTTCTTTATAATACCTTTCAAATACTTTCACTCAGAATCATCTACATTATACTCATTTGATTCAGCAAACAAATCCTCCAAAAACTGCTCCACATCAAAATTTTCAGTTTCTGCCGATTTCGCTACCAAGGCAATCCAATGTTTCATTCTATTTTGAAAATCCGCATTGACAACATGCCATGTAGCAGTTAATGTCTGACCATCTATTGTCATAACTATTTCTTCTACCCTATCTTTACTCGCTGCTAATTGACCATATTTTTTCGGCAAATGTTGATATAATCGTCCATTTACTTCAAAATCTATTTTCCCACCAGCCGAAAACGGATCTCTCATAGATGATGACACTACACCATGATTAGCTACTAACCACAATGTAAATCGCTCATATTTGTTAGGACTGTTGCTAAATAATTCTGGAAATAATGCAAAACCCTGAGCAATTAATTCTTCTCTCTCTGATTTTGAAAGTGTTTTCCACATACGAATTTTAGCAGGAGTTTCGCCAGCAGTTGCATCTTCTCCATTTACCCACCATAAAGATTCGCCCTGTTTCAATATTGAACGAAAATATTTAACCACTGGATCAATAGGATTGTCCAATTTCCGCATCTCGTCATATGTGATACCCATCTTATCAAATATCGTATCTCCTTGTTTCAATTCCATATCGATTTTGTATCTGGGGCTATGCGTAACCGCAATATCACATAAACACTCCTCATATCGACGAGTTTTAAACTCTACTGGTTTATGTAACTTTCCAAACAAAATAAAAATGTGTTCAACATCTTCAACTCTCGTTCCCTCCGCAACACTTCCACCTATCATCGTCCATTTATCGTCTTTTGTGGACTTTACCTCTACACCATAATATTTTGCGGCAACAATATCTGGGAATCTCTGCCCACCGATAATTTCTATCGTATTTTCAAATTTTGTACCCTTAGCTGCAATATCTAATGCCAATTTTACTTCTGGTTCTAACTTTTGTGCCCCTTTAGATAAGTAATACTCTGGCTCTACTTTTGCCTTATCATTCATATACTTACACATTGTGTTGCACAATATTTCAAATTCTTCTAACGATGGTTCCCTGTTCGTTGATATTATCACTTCTTTTCCTCCCCAAAATATAAGTTCCAGTTTTCCTCAAGACGTTTCGCTATATGATAGCCCAACAATGGGGGTACGGCATTACCAATAATTTTATACGCCTCCGACCCAGATACTGACTTATTTCCATTCAATGCTGGAATAACAAATTGATATTCATCTGGAAATGTCTGTATTCTTGCACATTCACGAACACTTAATCTACGTTCATTTAATCCCTGTTTTAATTCGGTTCTATGTTTGCCTCCATGTTCCTTTGACAATCTTCTAAACTCAATATTACCATGATGTTCTGAGCGAATCGTTGGTGCAAGACCATCTAACCGAACCTCCTGCTGACCTTGGCAATGTTTTCCCATATATTTTGCCTTAGAGTATTTCTGTTGGCTAATATCCGTTGATTGTTCAGGTTCTACCAAATCCTCCAATGCTTGTTTCACTGTAACATACTTTATCATATGTTCTTGTTTTTCTTCTATGTCAAGATAATGTGTTTTAATTGGATATGGTGTATATTGCTCTGAAATTTGCTCTTTAGACAATTCTTCTAGTGCTTCTAATGTAAGTGCTGATTTCTTCAGTCCATAAAAAATCACACGTTCCCTTCCTTGTGGAACACCATAATTCCCAGCATTCAACACTTGTGCCGGAACCACAATATATCCACCATTGCACACAGATGCAAAATCCTGTTCTATCACTTCTTTCGCATCTGTCAAATTAGTTAACCCCTTTACATTCTCGGCAACAAACACTTTGGGTTTTGTAATAGATATAACCTCACGCATCCACATATACAACTGCCCTCTATTCTCAATCGTTGGTTCTTTAGCAGAAATTTTCTTTCCATCATGTCCCGTTGTAGACTCAAATCCCATTCTTTTTCCCGAAACTGAAAAATCTTGACATGGAAACCCGCCAATTAACACATCAATGTTATTAGGAAATATATTTATTTTGTTTTCTTTTTGCAATTTTACCAAATCTACAATACTATCAAGATAGTAATTTTCAGGTTCTACCCCTTTACTAGAAAAATAATTCGTCCATGCAGCTTTTGCTTCTGGTTTTATATCATTGGCAAACACCGTATGAAAAGAAGTTTTTCCCAAATGGCTCCATTTTGCATCAACTTTATCAATTGGCCAAGAAGGATTAAGTTCAGGATTGACAGATGCGGTCAAAACATTAAAATCTCCTTCAAATCCCAAATCAATACCTCCACATCCCGAAAACAAGGATAATACTCTTAACTGGTTCAATACCTCTGATTTTTTCCCAGCCTTAAGCCTCTCTGGTTTTTTAGCACTAAACGGAATAAGCCATACTCCGCTTTCCTTAATGGCCCCATCTATTCTATTTTGATTACATAAAACTTGTACTCTGCGAGTTGTTATGTTCCAACGCTCTGCAGTTTCCAAAACTGTCAAATATCCACGCATAATTAATCTCTCCTCGTATAATAAGTTTGTAAGCAAGAAAAACAGCTTACAGACTTATTC
>CAMWKH010000026.1 GCA_947174805.1 uncultured Roseburia sp.
AATTATGGCAAATTTTGTGATGGTTTTAAATCCACCCTGAAACTAGGCGCTTACCATTGATATAATAATAATTGCCTCAATCCTGTTTTTCTAAAATACAGTATAATTGAACTCTATCATTCATAACAGGATGTTCGATGGTTATGTCGCCTAAGAACTGTTTGAAGTTAAACATGTTTAATAATAACGTGAGAACAAGAATGTTTTTTAATATTTTTTTACGCATATTGCACCTCCTTTGTATATGGAAATTGTAATATTAGCTTAGTAAAAAGCCCATGACGTATCCGGTTAGTAGAAATATAACCGGATACGTCATGGGCTTTTGTTGAAAATATGATAAAGTGTATTTGAAAACAAAGTATTTTTACTATTATGTTGTGTAACAAAAACGTAATAAAAGCATTTTAGTAAGATGGATAATTCTTTATTAATATAAGGAAATTAAACCATAAATATGATACAGGAAGGAGAGAAATAAAGATGAGAGCACGTTTACATGAATACAGGTAGTGACATAAGGTCTGAGTAGTTTTTACTCAGACTTTTATGTTACCTAATAATTGAAACTTTACTTTTCTTGGGTAGTTTGATTGGATCTAGATCTAATGGAAATAAGAATTTTACCGATGAGCCTGTAGAAAATGATTTTGCCATAATTCTGTTAGATGAACGTATCGCATATGCAGGTTAAGTGATTAAATTTAATTGTTAGTTATTATTTGTGCACGAGACTGAAAAAAATCAACTAAATGATATTAGAATTCAAAGAGAGGAAATGCGTAATCGCAAAATAATATGAATAAAAATAAATTGGATATTATTGCATATGAAATAGTAGAAGGTTGTAATTTGAAATGTAATTTTTGTGCTAGAAATGCTACACATGGTTCCATTAATCAGCTAAATTTAGATCAAGTTGATTATCTATTATCATTGTTAAAAAAATTTGGTGTGCCACCTCAAGTTGCATTGACCGGTGGGGAACCTTTATTGCATAATGATATCATAGAAATTACGAAAAAAATTGAAAAATATAATATATCGTATTCGATTACTACAAATGGAACTATAATTAATGAAGATCTACTTGAATTTTTGCATCATTCAAAATTATTTAGACATTTTATAATATCTGTTGATAGTAGTGATAAACAAATACATAACAAAATTAGAGGAGTGGAGAACTCTTTTGACAAGACTAACAAATTTATTCAATTTGTGAAGAAATATAATATAAATTTTTGTATTAATATGACCGTCAGTAATGAAAATCTTTTAGATATATATAAGACTGTTGAATGGGCAAAAAAAATTGGAGCAAAAGATATTTCTATAGCTACTGTTAAACCCAGTGGACGTGGTAAAGCGGTATTAAATTTTGATGAATTATTAATTTTTTCTCAGCAAATTAAGAAGAGTCAAAAATTAATAGACTCAATTTTTTCTGTTTGGGTGCCAGAGATAACAATTTTTTTATATGACTTTAAAAATTATGAAGATTCTTATCTTTCAGGAGAGAAATATTCTTGTGGATTTGGAAATGGAAGTTTGCATGTAGATTTTTTTGGAAATGTCAAGGGATGTGCAACTTGTGATTATCCATTGGGGAATGTGTACACACATGGTTTTGATTTGCTTGATTTTTGGAATAATAGTGAGATTTTGTGTAAAATTAGAGATAAACATAACTTAACAGGATATTGCAGAACTTGCAAGTATGTTGATTTTTGTGGTGGATGTCGATGTCGTGCATTTGCAATAAATGGAAATTTATTTGGGGACGATCCCTATTGTCCTATTATACAAAAAGGAATCGATTATGAAAAATATGTTTAAATACATTTTTCCAATTTGGTTGGCAATGACTGTAAATACATTATTGGGTATTACTGATATGTATTTTGTTAATCAAATTAATTCTGATTATATAACAGCGCTTGGAATAGCAGGGACTCCGTTTGCTGTATTATCAACATTGTTTGTTGGAATTGGAATTGAAGCAAACCGTAGTACTGCATCTGGAAAAAAGATAAATTGGAAAGTAATTATTATTACAATTTTAATAACATCTTTTGCTGTATCAGGGGTATCTTTTTTGTTCAGTAAAAACATTTTCTTTTATGCTAATAAAAATAAGTTATATTATCTGGTTCTTGAATATTTTAATATTTATGTATTTTCTTTAGTGCCTAGTGCAATTCTTTATCTATGCACTGGTATTTTTCGTGGAAAAGGGGAATCGGAAAAAACTTTATGGTTCAGTTGTGAAGCTGTAATTCTAAATTTTATATTAGACTTTATATTTTTAAAATATAATATTTTCAATTCAGCTCTGAAAGGTTGTGCTTTTGCATCTGTTTTATCAGATACATTTACATCATTTACATATGTGATCTACATAGCCTTTCGTAGAACAGAGAATTTAGTACCACATAATAAATTTAATATCAAAACGGTTTTATCTTTTTTTAGAAATAGTTTTTCTTATTCATTGGAAAAGCTGTTTTCTACATCTACATTGACTATATTATCAAGTATTTATTTTGCATTACTGTCCATTCAAGAATCAAAAGTTTATTATGGTTTAGAAAAAATGTATTCTCCCGTATTAATGTTAGCCTATAGCTATTTTGAATGGGTAATCTATGTGAGAGCAAAACAAATAGATAACAACAGAAAACAGAATTATCTATTGTTTTTTTGTTTTTGTGTTGCAGAAGGAATTATTTCTATATTGTATTTGAATTTATCTATGAAATACAGTTTATTTTGTTTTCTCTATGCTTGTTATCATTTTTCCTTTTTTATTGAACGAGAATATATAGCTATATTGTTTGAAAAAGGGAAAAGTAGTGTAGTAAACCATACAATGTTTATGAAATCAATACTGCTAATTTGTTTGCTTCAAATAGAAATGCTAATTAATGTACTCAACATTTTTTCTATTATCATTACACAACTTCTGCTATTTTTTGTTTGTATTATGATTTTAGCATATAATGATAAAAAGGTGCCAAATAATGGGAAGAGATAAAGAGAAGGCAGGCAGAGGAATGTTCTTTGCAATATTAGGATTTGTAGGAATTCCAGTATCAGGAAATGGTGCATGGATGGATATCTTAGGGACGAGTAACCTTAGTCCAGACTTTAAAATAAGCGTAAAGACAAAGAAAAGACTATTTAGAATTATTGATAAAAACAGAAAGTTAAAATTTTGTAGATATTAATTAAAGGTTTCAGAGGAGATATTATGGAATTGAGAGAAGCAAATTGGGAAGATGTAGAAAAAGAGTTTGAATATGTGACAAATACCCCAGAGAATGAGAATGGTTTTACTAACAGCTATTTCAACATTTCTCAGGAAGAATTTAAAGAATATGCTCTGCCGAGAATGTTGAATCATGCAAAAGGTATTGATCTGCCGGAGGGGTTTGTTCCCTGCACAGAATATTTTCTCTGGGATAATGGTGAAATTGTGGGATGGTTCCGGCTTAGGCAACAACTGAACGAAGTCCTGCGGGATGGAGCCGGTCATATTGGATATGGAATCAAATCCCAATATCGGAAAAAGGAATATGCAACAGAAGGATTGAGAATGATGATTTCTATTGCAAAAGATATCATTAAGGAAAACGAGATATATATGTCTGTCAGGAAAGACAATGTAGCGTCTCTGCAAGTGCAGTTAAAAAATGGGGCTTACATACACCATGAAGATGATGCTGAATATTATACAAGAATAAAGATCGATAGAAAATAGGTAACCGCCAAATAATAATGCGATCGAATTTAAAATTACTCCGCCCTTTGAGAGTTGGAGTAATTCACTATAATTCACATGCGATTTTTGATAGCTTAAGTTTTTCACTTCAGGGTGCCAGATCTGCCAGCTGTTCATCGGTCATATCTTTACTTGGCCAGTGCTCCAGCAGAAATTTAAGATATCCATAAATATTCAGTCCGTGCGCTTTGGCCATTTCAACCATTGTGAAACTACTGCACTGGCATTCGTTCCGTATACGGAACTGCTGAACAGCCATTTTATACGGCCAACTGCAAATGGGCGGATCACACTCTCACTGAGACTATTGGTATAACTGCAGTGACCGTCCTCCAGATAGGTCTCCGCTGTATCACGTCGGTTAAGAACATAGTTCACTGCTTTATCCATCCGGGTATTTCGTACAGGCTTTTGCTGGTCAATATCAATCCCGGACATTAGCCAGTCAAACTCCCGCCAGGAAAGATCCCAGACCTCTGATTGTTTCCTGGGCCATTGATAGCCCCCGTGGACAGACAATCTCTTATAGCTCAGAACGAAGTCGTCTGGTTCCCGGAACAAGGCTTTGATTCTATCCCGTATTCTTCCACAGAAAAGGAAAAGCGCACTGGACGAGGGATTCATCTTAAGCTGGTTCTCAATAATGGCGCAATGTCCATCAATGGATTTCAGCATATCCGTGTATCCGCACATAATGTAAATCTTTTCAAGTCCGGAGATGTTACCTAACATGAGTGCTCCTGAAGCAAACGGAATATCCTAGAGAGCAGGAGCGGATCTGCATCATTGCTGATGCGGACTGCAATATCCTTTATAGCAACTTCGATCGTATGTAAATTGTCATGGTACGAGTTTTGCATCTGTGATGCTGCATGCTGTTCCAGCATATGATCCGGAATAATGTCAATGGGGACCACGACCTGTTTCTTTTCTTGTATCAAGCTATGTTGTTAGACCGATATGGGCAAAAAATCAACGTAATCTTGGGAATGGTGCTAATGATCATTGAATATCTATTGTTTTTGACAATGGATGGCAGTAAATGGAAAAATGTTTACGCTTCATTGTTGACTGCATTTCCTATTGCGGCTTTTCTCTCCTTGTTTTTCTCATTCAGGCAAATAACATATAAATGTATCCGAAAGTTAAAACCGACTTATATTATATCTATTGGGCTTTCAGTGCGGGGGCCAGTTATCTCTTTATTGGGATATCACAGAATATCTGGATGTATTTTGTGGGGGCATGTCTGTGGGTATAACGGCAACATTTTGCCCTTTGGGATTTAAAACAGAAATTCAGTTGAAATGCAATCCTGCCACTGTGGGAAGGACGTTTACTGCAGGGAGATTTACGATTCTTTTGTCCCGGGCAGCAGGTTCTTTGATTGTGGGGAAAGTTCTATCTTTTGCAGATATCAGGATTGTTTATTATGGAATTAGCAGTATTTTATTTGTAACAGCATTATGGTACATAAAATTTAGAAAATCATTGCCTTGCCGCTATAAATGAGACAAGGCAATGAATACCTTAAGAATTCTTTCGGATTTTTTTTACTTCCTTCATGGAAACATTCAGCTCGATATGAGATGCATATTTTTCCAATGCCTCATTAAATTCCACAAAATATTTCTTACCGTCAATGGAAAGTCCTCCGATTTTCTCACCTTTTTCATTTAATAAATCGATAAAATATCCTCTGCCCAAAGGATTGGCGGTTGCGCTGCTTCTGCCGGAGGCGTAACAGGTCATGGCAATGTCAGAGAGGCGGTAAATTCTGTAATCCATATCTCCCATATCCACATAAGCATAGGCCATGTAATGTCTGGTAATAATAATTGGAAGGTCGGAATAGTTGTTATTGTGGATAAGGGCCAGGGGCGCAGCCATCATCTCCGAGTCAAACTGTTTTAATTCTTCCGAAGAAAAGCAAAGTTCTCCGATACATTTTGCAGCATTGGGAAGTATTGGTTTGTTCGGCGTTGATTTTGATTTAGAGGCAAAAATTACGATAATCAGTATCCCCATAACGCCAACTATGCCACAGAGGGGGAGTGTGTTATAATCCGGGGTGAGCTGGTTATATATCAGCAAAGCTGCCTCAATTAAGAGAAATACAACAGCGGTAATGATAATATGCTTGGAACCTGGAGCAGACTGCTGCCTTTGTTCTCCCAATTTTTTCATTTCTTCCTGTAGCCATTGTGACATATGCAAATCTCCTTTATTTATTCATACTGTATAGTAAATTTATAAAATTCTCCACCTCTTTTTCCTGAAAAACTGCTAAGGGAAAAGCAGAGCGCCTGTCCCCGCTGCTTTCAGCTATTTTAGGCAGGGTAATTTTGATTTTTCTTTTACCTTCCCGTGTGAAAAGAATCACTTCTTTTGGTTTGACTTTATATCCTAAAATCTCTGCGGAAAAACTGTTTTTTATGATTATTCTGTCCCCATCCATGCCGTAGGGCATAACTATGATATCTCCTGGGCGAAAAGACAGAATATATTGATGGGATTCATACCTGCTTTTAAAATAGTACCCTAATACATAGGAAAAATCCCCGTACTGTTCCTTCATTACAGCCTGCATGGAATTTAGCAGAAGAACTTTGTCGCTGTTAAAGTTTTTCTGCTCATCCATGTAATTTTTTGTTTTCATAAATGCAAAAGGGATGACAAGGAGGGGGGAGCATATGACTCCCAGCCCTATCAGTGTAAATATTGTATCTTTAGGCATAGCAAGCCTCTATTCCGCAGTAATCCTGCAGAAATTCTTCTTGCCACGTTTCAAGATAAAATCTGACCCTTTTATATCCTCTAAGGTGTAGGAAGTGTGAATATCCGTCACTTTTTCTCCGTTTACGGTAACTCCGCCCTGTTCCACATTACGTCTGGCTTCCCCTCTGGATTTGGAGAGGGAGGAACACACTAAAAGTCCTAAAATATCAATTTTTCCCTCCCGAAGGTCGGATTCCGTAATATTTGCGGTGGGCATATCTGCGGCATTTCCGCCGCCAAAAAGGGCTTTTGCGCTTTCCTGGGCTTTTTTTGCCTCCTCTTCCCCGTGTACCAGGTTGGTAAGTTCAAAGGCAAGAATTTCTTTTGCCTGGTTTAACTGGCTTCCCTCCCAGGATTCCATGGCCTGGATTTCTTCTAAGGGAAGGAAGGTCAGCATTTTAATACATTTTAACACATCATCATCAGAGACATTTCTCCAGTACTGGTAAAATTCAAAGGGAGAAGTTTTCTCCGGGTCAAGCCAGACAGCGCCGGACTGGGTTTTCCCCATTTTCTTTCCCTCGGAATTTAAAAGCAGGTTAATCGTCATTGCATAGGCGTCTTTCCCGAGTTTCCGGCGGATAAGTTCTGTCCCTCCAAGCATATTGCTCCACTGGTCGTCTCCCCCAAATTCCATATTGCATCCGTATTTCTGGTACAGCACATAGAAATCGTAACTCTGCATAATCATGTAGTTAAATTCCAGGAAACTTAATCCTTTTTCCATCCGCTGTTTGTAACATTCTGCGGTGAGCATACGGTTTACAGAAAAATGGGAACCTACTTCACGAAGCACATCAATGTAATTTAAATCCAAAAGCCAGTCTGCATTATTTACGAGAAGGGCCTTATCATCAGAAAAATCAATAAAACGGCTCATTTGTTTTTTAAAACAGTCCACATTGTGGGCAATAGTTTCTGTGGTCATCATCTGCCGCATGTCGCTGCGGCCAGAGGGGTCTCCAATCATGGCAGTTCCTCCGCCGATTAAAGCGATTGGCTTGTTGCCTGCCATCTGCAGACGCTTCATCAGGCAAAGCGCCATGAAATGTCCCACATGCAGGCTGTCTGCGGTGGGGTCAAAGCCGATGTAAAACACGGCTTTTCCATTGTTTATCAGTTCTTTAATTTCAGTTTCGTCTGTGACCTGGGCGATTAAGCCCCTAGCAGTTAATTCATCATACAGTTCCATTATTTTTTACCTCTGCTTTCTTTGTATTTTTAAGACTGCGCATAAAAAAATCCCCGTCCCTGAAAGGACGAAGATTATATTCGCGTTACCACCTTTGTTTACAGAAGACTCACATCTTCTGACTTAGCAGGTATCTATCAATACCCTGTACCTTAACGGGTACAAACCGTCACAGCCTACTGCCTGTTTTATTTTCAGGGTTTGGTGTGAAGCTCAAAGATGTATTCACAAAAAACTCTCCATGCACCTCTCATCAACCGGTTGCTTTCTGTATGTGTCTGTTTTTTGCTACTTGTTCTTATCATAGCCTTAACTGTTTTTGATACCAAGTATTATAATGGCAGTGAATTCTTTTGTCAACTGTTTTTCTTTTTCTTACTTTTTGGTAAAATAGTAAGTAACAATTATTTAGGGGGAAAACGATGCTTTCTTTATCAGACATACGGGATACGGCTTCCGGAAAGATGTACCGGAAGGGCCTGGAACTTCAGTCTTACAAGTTAGTGAAAAATTTTGAATACAGCATATTTGAAGATACAGAGGGAAGTGTGGTTGCAGATATGCAGGGAGAGGTATCCGCAGATTTTGAAAGGAAATATAAAGTAAGCGCTGTGGTGGATGAAAATTACAGCGAAGTTCGGGAGTGGCGGTGCAGCTGTGAGGAGAGCTGGGACGGGATGTGCAGCCACTGCGTCGCTCTTCTGGCGGAATATCTGCAAAAACGGAAGGCAAAGGAAGTACTGGAAATCAAGTGGAAGAAAAAAGAGGGATTTTCACGGGGATTTCATTCTAAAACTCCCATTCGATTAAAAGGAATTTTAAAAGATTACAGTGCAAAAAGCAATTCCAAATATATGATTCCGGAAAACATAAGAGGGAAAATGGAACTTGTTCCCTATGTAAAGTGTTTTACAAAAAAGAGTATGTATGTAGATTTTAAAGTGGGGATGGAGTACAAATATGTGGTGAAAAATCTTATGAATTTTATTCGTGCCGTGGATAACTGTGAGAAGGTGACGTATGGAAAAAGACTGGAGTTTTGCCATAATACAGAAGCCTTTACCTCTGTATCGGTAAATCTTATTGATTTCATCCGGAAGTATCAGGAGGAGAACATGCGCCATTCCTATTACCGTTATAGTATGAGTATGGACAAGGAACGGGGATTGGACTTGGCAGAGGCGGGAATTGAGGATTTTCTTTCTCTTATGGCAGGGGAATATCTGGAGGGGAAGCTGCCGGATACGGAGGATACGGTGTGGCAGATCAGGGAGGAAAAGAAAAAACCGAAGATGGAAATTAGGGGAGATGGATATGGAATTACTGTGAGCCTAAAAGACAGCAGCATATTATATGGAAGGAATTGCTACTTTTTTTATAGTAAGGGGGAGATTACCCCCAGCAGCAGAAAGCTGAAAAGCCAGTTGGGAACTTTTTTTGAGTATCTCACCCAGGAGGAAACCCATCAGTGTTATATTGCCCAGGAAGATTTAACTGCTTTCTCCAAAGAGATACTGCCTTTAATCAAAGAACTGACAATTTTGGACTGTGAGAATTTTCAGGAGGAAATATATCTGCCAGAAAAACCGGAATTTGAGTTGTATCTTGATAAGATGGAGCATGATGTGGTGGCCGGCAAGGTAGTGTGTATCTACAAAGAGCATAAATATAATCTTCTTGAAAAAAAGGATTTTGACGGAGTCCGGGATTTGAAAGAGGAGATGAGGATTCGCAGTATCGTGGAATCCTATTTTGAAAAAACCGATGCGGCGGAAGAGTTTTTTATTATACAAAAAGATGAGAATCTTTTGTATCAGTTAATTTCCGGCGGGCTTAAGAGGCTGGACGAGTTAATGACCATTTATGCTTCAGATGCTTTTCAAAACATGAAAGTCCACAGTTCTCCCAGTGTTGCAGTGGGTATCTCTTTAAAAAGTGGACTTTTGGAACTTACTTTGCAGTCAGAAGAGGTTTCTTTGGAGGAATTGTCTTACCTTTTGGGAAAATATAACAGGAAGAAGAAGTTTATCCGTCTGAAAAACGGAGATTTTATTCATTTAAACCAGGGAAATGGGTTAGAGAGCCTGGCGGATTTAAAAGAAGACCTGATGTTTTCAGAGAAAAAGATAAAAAGCGGAAAAATAGACATACCTGTGTACCGGGCCATGTATTTAGACAGTTCCCTTAAGGACAGCGAATCTCTAAATGTAGAGAAGAATAAGGAATTTAAAGCTGTTGTGCGGAATATGAAAACCATTGAGGACAGTGACTATGAGATTCCCCCCACTTTGAAGAAAGTTATGAGGGAGTATCAGAAAAACGGTTTTCGGTGGTTAAAGACCCTGCGGGAGTATGGATTCGGAGGTATTTTAGCAGATGATATGGGACTGGGGAAAACCTTACAGGTAATCAGCCTGCTTCTCTCAGAGCAGCAGGATTGCCAGGGGAGGGGGGAAGTACAAAATCCTTCTTTAATAGTTTGTCCCGCTTCCTTAGTGTATAACTGGAAAAAAGAGATGGAGCGGTTTGCATCTTCTTTAATTCCTGTTATTGTTTCCGGAACTGCCCAGGATAGAAAAGAACAGATTGCACAGATACAACCAGGGGATGTTGTGATTACTTCCTATGATTCACTGAAACGGGATTTGGATTTTTATGAAAAGCATACTTTTGCCATACAGGTGATTGATGAAGCTCAATACATTAAAAATCCCATTACCCAGGCGGCAAACAGTGTAAAAGATATCCGTGCATCCTTTAAGCTGGCCCTTACAGGAACTCCTATAGAGAACCGGCTCAGTGAGTTGTGGAGTATTTTTGATTTTTTAATGCCGGGATTTCTCTACAGTTATAACAGGTTCCGAAATGATATGGAAATTCCCATTGTTTCGGCGGGGGATGAAAATAAAATGCAGCGTCTCCAACGGATGATTCGCCCTTTTGTCCTTAGGCGCTTAAAGACAGATGTGTTAAAAGACCTGCCGGAAAAGATAGAAGAAAATGTGTTCAGCAGACTGGAGGGGGAACAATTATCTCTCTACCATGCCCATGTGCAGAAAATAAAAATTATGTTGGAAAAACAAAATGACGATGACTTTGCCAAAGGGAAAATAGAGCTTTTGGCAGAACTTACCAGGCTTCGGCAGATTTGCTGTGACCCGGCGTTGGTATTTGAAGGGTATGGGGGGGAATCTGCAAAGATGGAGACCTGTATGGAACTGGTTGCCGGGGCTGTGGCCAGCGGCCATAAAATATTATTGTTTTCCCAGTTTACTTCTATGTTAGACCATATAAGGGAACAATTTGACAAAACAGGGATTTCTTATTATATGCTCACTGGCTCTGTAAATAAAGAAAAGCGGATGCGCATGGTGGAAGATTTTAACATGGACGATACACAGGTGTTTTGCATTTCCCTGAAAGCAGGGGGGACAGGCTTAAATCTCACAGCGGCGGATATTGTCATTCATTACGACCCCTGGTGGAATGTGGCGGTACAGAATCAGGCTACAGACCGGGCTTACAGGATTGGGCAGAAGAATGTGGTGACTGTGTACAAGCTTGTGACAGAGGGAACCATAGAAGAGAAAATTATTGAAATGCAGGAGAAAAAAAGGCAGTTGGCAGATAATGTGCTAAGCGGTGCGGGAATGGAGAGCGGCTCTTTTTCTAGGAAGGAATTACTGGAATTGCTGGGATAAATATTTTTAAGTAAATATTAAGAAATAAATAAAACATTATTGCAATATCCAGGTGAAAATGGTATATATAGAGGAAAAGATTTAACATTTGCTGTGTCTGTATATCTGAAGTGCACAGCGAAAAGGAATAAGACATGATGAACAGAACAAGAAAAAGGATTATGCTGTTTTCGGCAACATTGCTAATTTGCGGTATATATTTGTTTCTATCCAAACATTTTGCCGGGAGTTCTTCCCAGGAGGAGACAAAAGACGAGGAAGAACTGTATTGTTATGTAAATGGAAGGGAAGGAATCGAGGGAACAAAAATTCTTTCCCAGCGGGCAGATAAAAAAAATTATCTTTTTCTGCCATCGGGTATGGATTTATCTGCACTGCAGATAAATTTTTCCTGTCCCTTAGGGCAGTGGGTGACTTATCAGGACAGCGTCATCCGTGATAAAGTTTCGATTGATGTTCTAAAACAGGGCAAATATAATAAGGAAGAAGAATTTTACCAGCTTTCCTTTCAAATTTGTGATGCACAGGGAGTAAGGAAAGATTATAAACTACGGATTATGCAGTCTAAGTATATTCCTGCAGTTTTTCTTGTAAGCGATGACCCTGAGAATGAGGGAAGGGGTTGGGTGGAGTCCACTCCTGACCATTCTAATATAACAGAAGCTTCTGTTTATGAACTGGATGAGGAGGGGAACCTTATCTGCAGACAGAAGGCAGAAAAATTACGAATCCGGGGAAATTTTACAGCCAGCGCAAAAAAGAAAGCATATCAGATAAAACTCAGGTCAAAAGAAGATATGTTGGAAATCGGGGAGCCCAGGAAAAGTTTTGCGCTCCTTGCAAATTCCTATGATACAACCCTGCAGCACAATACCATAACCTACCAGCTGGGAAAAGAGCTGGGACTTTCAGATTCCCCAGACTGTAAGCCGGTGGATGTGTACTATGACGGGGAGTATGCCGGAAATTATCTTTTGACTGAGCTGCCCGGTATCTCTAAAACCAATGTGGCCATTGAAGAAAACGGCAGTTATTTTATGCAGATAGATTATTCCCATTATATGGAAAGGGAGCATTACCTGGAACTTAGCAACGGAATGTTTGTGACTTTGGAAGAGCCGCAGCATTGTTCTGAGGAACAGATTGAATATGTCAGGCGGATTTGGGAGGAATTAGTAGAAACTGTAGAATATGGAGGAGTTCATCCCACAAATGGAAAAACCATTGAGGATTATCTAGAATTGGACTCATATGCCAGGTACTACCTTGTTCAGCAGTTTTCTAAAAATCCCGACGGCTTTAGTTCTTCTACATACTGCTATATTCCCTCGGACGAGGACAGGATATACTTTTGCAGTCCCTGGGATTTTGATTTGTGTTACGGCATAGACCACCAGGTGTCGGAGCTTTTGGACCCCAAAGGATACTATCCTGATAACGTGGGTTCCGATATCTCAGTGATACCTATGGTAGCCCAGAGGATAAAAGAGATATATGATGAGGAAATGAACCCTATTGTGGAGAATATTCTTTTGGGAGGTATTGAGAAAAAAGGAAATTATATAAAATCACTGGAGGGTTATAATGAAGAAATCTATGCATCCCAGAGAATGAATTACAAGTTGTGGGATTTTAACCAGACTGGGATTACCACGCCCTATAATTCCTACGAGGACAGTGTGATTGATCTAAAAGATTTTGTAGAAAAGCGCCATGAATGGCTTTCCAGGACGATTGAAAACTGGGTGGGATGCGAAGAGGCAGAGGAGTTGGAACTTGTTTTGGAAAAACCCCTGGCGGGAATGCCTTTAAAGGAAAATGTCTCACTTTTGGATAAGTGGTGCGGAGGAAAAATATTTTCTGCAGGTATCTTGGAACAGGATAAATATTTTGAACCATTGGAGGAATATCATTATAGAATTCTTCTTATGAGTCAGCATGGCAGCCATTTTGCAGAAAATGTGTCCGTGTCTTCAAACCTAGGTAAAGTGGAGTCTAAGTCCATTCTGGAAAACGGAATGATAGAAGTTGTGATAAATGCAGGTGTGCCGGAAATTACAAACACGGTATATGAGGGAGTCAATTATGCGCCTGTATACGATAAAGAGTATTATCTCCTACACTATCCGGAAGTGGCTGATTTGGTGGGAACAGAGGACGATGCGGTCTTGAAATATTTTGTCACGGAAGGTATGAAGCAGGCACATCAGGGTTGTGAGGATTTTGATGTGAAAGTTTATATTGCCCGGTATTTGATTTTTGACGGTATGGAATATCCGGAGGTGTATATGCATTATCTTTTAGACGGAATTTTTAAAGAATGGTCAGGGAAATTGGATGACTAATGGAGCAGAAAAATGGAGACAAAATTAGAAAAAAAGCCGGAACAGTACCGACATGAGATGAAGTATCCCATAGACAGAAGGCAGCTTGAGACACTGAAGGTGCGTATTCCGGCAGTTATCCCTTTAGATTCCCATGTGGGGGAAAAGGGGTATTATGAGATACGGAGCCTTTATTTTGATGATTATGATAATCGATGTTATTATGAAAATGAAAATGGAACTGACCCAAGGGAAAAATTCCGCATCCGAATATACAACGGAAGCCCGGAGTGCATCCGGCTGGAACTTAAGCGGAAAGAAAGAGGGAAGACCCTGAAAACTTCCTGTACTCTTACAAAAGGACAATGTGAAAATTTAATGCTTGGAAGGGGAATTTCCTGGCAGGAGTCCCAGAGTAACCCACTTCTGCGGAAATTTTTTCTATGGCAGGAGTTAAATGGGTTAAAGCCCAGGGTGATTGTGGAATATGACAGAATCCCATTTATCTGCCCGGAGGGGAATGTGAGGATTACCCTTGATTTGAATATCCGCTGCAGTGACAGGATAGAAGATTTTTTAAGGGAAAAAATACTCACAAGGCCTATTATGCCTGTGGGTCAGAACCTTCTGGAAGTAAAATATGATGAATTTCTTCCAGATTATATTAACCGAAGCATACAGATGTGGGGGTTAAAGCAGACCACATTTTCTAAATATTATCTTTGCAGAAAATTTGGGGCTTCCCACAGATATAGCAGGGAAAATAGTATTTAACATACACTTTATTACAGGAGGAGAAACGAGATGACCACATTTCAGGATATTTTTAAGAAATCTTTTTTAGAAGGCTATGCCGCCTCTGGCTTGACAACAAAAAGTATTATATTTTCATTATTACTTGCCAGTGCTTTTGCACTGTACATTTTTTTTGTATACAGGTCTTTTACCAGAAAAACTTTTTATTCCAAGAGTTTTAACATTGCCCTGGCGGCATTAACGGTGATTACCGCAGCAGTGATTTTAACAATTCAGTCCAGCATTGTCGTATCTTTAGGTATGGTAGGTGCGCTGTCCATTGTCCGTTTCCGTACGGCGGTGAAAGACCCAATGGATTTAGTTTTTCTGTTTTGGGCAATTTCCATTGGCATTATTTGCGGCGCCGGGCTGGCGGGGATTGCATTATTTGAATCTGCTATTGTCACAGTGGGAATTTTTATTCTGGAATTGCTCCCGGTGGCGAAAGCGCCTATGCTGCTTATTGTAAATGCTACAGAATACAGTGCGGAAAAGCAGGTTTTAGGGTTGGTGAAAGAGTACAGCAGCGCTTATAAAGTGAAATCCAGAACCATGGAATCTGGTAAAGTGGATTTTATTGTGGAAGTTCGGATAAAAAACGAGGAGGAGTTTATGGAGAAAATGTCAGGGGTGGAACATATTTTGCGCTGCTCCTTAGTTTCTCATGACGGGGAAGTGACGTTTTAACTTTACTTGTTATAAAGGTAAGAGTATGGTAGAATACTGTAGTAATATAAAAATTTTTTTAAATGAATAGGTAAGTGTATGAGATTAGAACTGACAAATGTAGGTAAAATCAGGAAAGCCAATGTAGAATTAAACGGTGTAACTGTTATTGCAGGGGAGAATAACACAGGGAAAAGCACGATTGGAAAGATGCTTTTCTGTGTGTTTCATTCTTTTTACAGGATAGAAGAACAGATTCGTGAAGAACGCCAAATGGCAATAGCAAGAGTGTTAGATAACTACTACCTTGAAACGGCACACGGATTTTTAATCAGAGGGTTTGACACGACAAATTTTGCCAGGCATATAGTCGAGAATAGGCAGTTGTTCCTTGGTGACAGCAGGGTATTGAGAAAAGAAATAGAAGATTTTTATGTAAATGTTGACCGTTATTATAAAGATCACATTAAATATGATTCTATAGAACGGTTGGCGGATAAAATTTATGGTTTTTTAGTGGTAGAAGACGTAGAGATAAGAAAGGTAATTTTAAGAAAAAGATTGGAAGCAGAATTTGGGATGAAAATTGGATATCTCAATAGGCCGGATGAAAAAACAAAGGTAAATTTGAATATTAAGAATGGAAATATCTGTTTTGAAATAGCAAATAATGAAGATGTTGTGATAAAAGAACAAATGAGCCTTGTAAAAGAAATTCTTTATATAGATAATCCTTTTGTATTGGATAATTTAAATCCAAAAATGCCTATGGATTTAATAAATGAGTTTGAACACAATGGAGATTTGCTTAACAAAATCATTTGGAGAGGAAGTAAGGCTGAGTTTGGCGTGGTTGATGAACTGGTTGGCAGACAAAAGTTAAAAAATATCTTTGAAACTATGGATGGTATTTGTGATGGAGATTTGATGCTTGACGAAGGAGGTAGTTTTGTCTATAAAACTCACAAATTAAAAGAAAGTCTGGGTATCATGAATCTTTCCACAGGTATGAAAAGCTTTGTCATACTAAGAAAATTACTCCAAAATGGCAGTATTGATGAAAACGGAGTTATTATTCTTGACGAGCCGGAGATACATTTACATCCACAGTGGCAGTTAAAGTTTGCAGAGTTAATAGTTTTAATCCAAAGAGAATTTGGCGTAAATATTCTTTTAAATACCCATAGTCCTTATTTTTTAAATGCCATTGAGGTCTATTCGGAAAAGTATGGGATAGAAAAAAAGTGTAAGTATTATCTGACGAATGAGGAAAACGGCAGAGTGGATATTTTGGATGTTACAGAAGACAGAGAGAGTATTTATGAAAAACTGGCAAGACCATTACAGGAATTAGAGAATTTGGAGTATAGAAATGGAAATACCCTTCGATAAAATTGATATTTTTAGCAGAAATATTTCTTCTTTCAAAGAGACATCAAAGGATACCAACGGGGAAGAAATAAAGTATATGACTGAGTCAGAAGTGGAGGTCATAAATTTTGACAAAGTAAAAGATGACTATATAAGGGATATGGGATTATCCACTACGCCCTGCTCCAATGATGCATTGCTTGTGAGCAGTAAGGGAAACATTTTTTTTGTTGAATTTAAAAATGGCCGTATGAAAAAAGATAAAGTTTTTGATGTTTACAATAAAATATACGATAGTCTTTTGATTTTCAATGATATTGTAGATAAAAATATTTCCTTTTGCAGGGAAAATGTGAATTTTATATTGGTTTATAATGAAAGCAAAAACCCATCGGAAAGAGGTAAAGAACATAAAGAGGATAGTTCTAAGGCAAGAATTGGAAAGTATTTTGCTTCAAAAGCTAACAAAAAATATGTAAGGTTTGATTTGGAACGATTTCAAAAAATTTATTTTCAGGAAGTATATACTTATACAGAAAAAGAGTTTGAAAGAAATTTTTTGTCTAAATTGAAGGAAGAAGAATTGTAATTGCTCCTCTAACTTTCTCTATTTTCTTTTTGGTATCTGCGCTAAAACCACCGCTCCAAATATCAGCACGCATCCAAGGAGTTCCCGGGGGGACAAGGACTCCCCTAAAATCACCCATCCCGCCACCACGGAAAACACAGATTCCAGGCTTAGCAAAAGGGAGGCAACAGTGGGGTTCATGCCCTGCTGTCCCACAATCTGTAAGGTATAGGCTGCGCCGCAGGATAGGATTCCCGCATATAATATGGAAATCCAGGCTTGGGGATTGATAAGGGCTGGCCCTAAAGCGTATATGCCGGAAATGGAGTGTCCCATATCCACAAAATACATAGGGATAAAAGACAGGGCACCGCATACAAAAAATTGGATGCAGGAGAGGCGCACTCCGTCTGCCAGGACAGTAAAATGGTCAATCACCAGGATGTGCACCGCAAATGAAAAGGCGCAAAGCAGCAGGAGTACATCTGAGAATCCCAGGGAAAAGTCGCCGTGGATACATAAAAAATACAATCCAGCTAAGGCAGTCAAGATTCCCATCCAGATATGAAATCCACACTTTTTTTTCAGGAAAATTCCCAATACCGGAACAATTAAAATATAACATGCCGTGAGAAACCCAGCTTTTCCCGCAGATGAGCCAAGATAAAGCCCCATCTGCTGCAAATTGCTGGCAAGGGCTAAGGCAATTCCGCAGATGATACCCCCCAGAAGCAGATTTTTTTTGTCTTTTTTTGTTTCCGGTTTCTGTTTTGTTAAATGAAGGGCATCCAAAAGTTTAATCACGGGCAAGAGGACTACGCCGCCTATGAGACAGCGGATGCAGTTAAAGGTATAAGGCCCTAAGGCATCTCCGCCCGTACTCTGTGCCACAAAGGCGATTCCCCAGATAAATGCAGTTAATATCAGTAAAAAGGAGTTGCGTCCTGTCTTATTTTTTGAATTCATTTTTCTATCTCCGTATTTCTAATCCTTTGTTTTGTTCCATCTTAACGTTGAAAAAATTACATGTCAATATATAAATAATAAAATTAGCAGGATATGTCAAAAAAATATTCATATTTTTATGCATAATTTATCATGTTTCTACATAAGTATGATAGTGGGTGAATATGACCCATAGGCATGAAAAGATCTATAAAGAAGGGAACGATTAAAAATAGGAGTCTTAAAACGTGAGTTGGAAAATCCAGATTTTCTTTTACGGAAAAATTGGGTCATTTCTTATTTAGAATGGAAATTAAAGTTTATTGATATGGAATTATCCACAGAATATAATCGCACTGTAACACAGAAGGTGGAGTCCAGAATTAAGTCGGCGGAGAGCATTACCAGGAAACTTCAACGAAAGGGATGTGAAGTGACCTTTGATAAGGCGTTGGAAAAGTGCAGCGATATTGTGGGTATCCGTGTGGTTTGTCTCTACAGTGATGATGTATACAAAATTGCGGATTTGTTAAAGCAACAGAAGGATCTGGAATTGATCAAAGAGAAGGATTATATTAAAAATCCTAAAAAAAGCGGTTATCAAAGTCTCCACCTGATTGTGGAAGTTCCTTTTACATATAAAAGGACCGTGGAAAAACAGCGGGCGGAAATTCAAATCCGCACTGTGGCTATGGATTTCTGGGCAGGGGTGGATAACCAGATTTGTTACAAAAAGAGGGAGGAGGAAGTAAAAAGAGCAGAGGGAGAGTTGAAACAATATTCCGATGTAATTGCCCAAATGGATAAACAGATGCTGGAGCTGAGAAAAAAAGTAGAAAAAATCCGCTCTTTTACTGGATAGTTAAGGTGGTTTCGGTTATAATGGAAATGGTTGCTAATTTTAGCAGATAGAAAATGATATGTAAAGAGTATAAGGAGATACAAGGAGATAAAAATGGATATTTTTGGCATACTGACTTTAGTTGGCGGGTTGGCATTATTTTTATATGGAATGAACGTAATGGGGGGAGGCTTGGAAAAATTGTCCGGGGGTAAGCTGGAGATGATTTTGGAACGCCTTACCTCTAATCCTGTAAAGGCAGTTCTCTTGGGAGCAGGGGTGACTGCGGTGATTCAGTCCTCCTCTGCCACTACAGTTATGGTGGTAGGTTTTGTAAATTCCGGGATTATGAAGCTGTATCAGGCCATTGGAATTATAATGGGTGCCAATGTGGGAACCACAGTGACCTCATGGATATTAAGCCTTACAGGGATACAGGGAGAAAGTTTTATTGTAAAGCTTTTTAAACCCTCCTCCTTTTCCCCAGTTCTGGCTTTGATTGGTATTATTTTATATACTACAGGGAAGAATAACAGAAAAAAAGATATTGGAGAGATTTTTTTAGGATTTGCAGTGTTGATGTTTGGAATGGAGTCTATGAGCGGTGCTGTAAAACCTTTGGCTGATGTACCGGAATTTACTGGTATTTTAACCATGTTCCGAAATCCCATTCTAGGCGTGATTGTGGGAGCTCTCTTGACGGCTATTATACAATCCTCCTCCGCATCCGTAGGTATTCTTCAGGCTTTGTCTGTGACTGGGGCATTTACATATGGCTCGGTAGTTCCCATTATTATGGGGCAGAATATCGGCACATGCGTCACAGCCATGCTGTCTGCGCTGGGGGCAAATAAAAGTGCAAAGCGCACGGCTTTTGTGCATCTTTATTTTAACGTGATAGGCGCTGTCATTTTTATGGTAATTTATTTTGGTTTAAATGCGGTAATCCATTTTGGATTTACCAATGATACAGTGGGGGCAGCACAGATTGCCCTGATACACAGCATATTTAATATTTTCACCACATTGCTTTTGCTTCCCTTTATAAAGGTTTTGGAGAAGCTGGCTTACCTCACCATTCCAGTGTCTGAAGATGAGAAGGAGTCAAAAGAGGACAGGGAATTTCTGGTGTTGGACAACCGTTTCTTAAATACTCCCGGTTTTGCCATTGAGCAGTGCCGAAGTCTTGCCAATAATATGGCGGAACTGTCAAAAGATTGCTTTTTGAAGGCGATGCACACACTCACGGATTATAAAGAGGAGGAAGTGGAGGCGGTAATTGCCCTGGAAAACCGTATTGACCTGTATGAGGACAAGATTAGTGTATATCTCACAAAGTTAAGAAGCTATAACCTGGGATATCAGGATAGCCAGAATGTTTCTACCCTGATGCACTGTATTACGGATTTGGAACGGATTTCCGACCATGCGGTAAATGTTGTGGAATCGGTGCAGGAGATGGTGAAAAAGGATTTGCATTTTTCAAAGAAGGCACAGGAGGAAATGAAAATTTACGGGGATGCAGTGGAGGATATTTTAACACGTGCAGTGGATGCCTTTATCCATACAGATGAAAAACGGGCCTTGACGGTGGAACCTTTAGAGGAAGTCATAGATTCTCTGAATAAAAGTGTGAAGAAGCGCCATATTAAGCGGCTTAGAAAAGGGAAATGCACGATAGAGCTTGGTTTGATTTTGTCGGATATTGCTACTAATTATGAACGGGTGTCTGACCATTGTTCTAATATCGCAGTGTGTCTGATTCAGATTCAGGATACGGAGCTGGAAGCTCATAGTTACGTGAACCATCTGAAAGGCGGGGAAGACGATATTTTTGAGAGACAGGTTGAAGTTTTAGGGGAAAAGTATAGTCTTTCCAAAGAAAAATAGTGCGCCTGAGTTTGGGTAAAGAGAGGAGAAATTATGTCATATCTTTTTCTTGTGGTTGGTTTTTTTCTGTTGATTAAAGGGGCGGATTTTTTTGTGGAGGGCAGTTCCAGCATTGCCAAGATGTTTCGTGTGCCTTCTATGATTATCGGTATGACCATTGTGGCGATGGGAACCAGCCTGCCGGAGTGTTCTGTCAGCGTAAGCGCTTCTATCAGCAACAATAATGCATTGGCTGTGAGCAATGCTGTGGGCTCCAATATATTTAACCTTATGGTTGTGTGTGGATTTTGTGCGTTATTTGCACCTCTTGCAGTACAGGAAAAGACATTGAAGCAGGAATTTCCATTTTCTGTTGCAACTGCCCTTTTGCTTATGGGTTTTGGATATTTCGGAATGTCTGTAAGCCGGATGGAGGGTATTATGCTTCTAGTGGTTTTTGTTTTCTTTTTGCTGTGGATGATTCACTCTGCCAAAAAGGCAAGATCTAAGGGGGGAGCTTCAGGGGAAGATGATGTGGTAATTCTCCCATTCTGGAAAAGCGGCATTTTTATTGCCGGAGGGGCAATGGCCATTGCGCTGGGAGGGGATATTGTAGTAGAAGCCGCTTCCGATATTGCTGCTTCCTTTGGCTTAAGCCAGAATCTTATCGGCCTCACCATTGTGGCACTGGGAACCAGTCTGCCAGAGTTGGTAACTTCTATTGTGGCAGCCAGGAAAAATGAGCTGGAGATGGCATTGGGCAATGTAATCGGCTCCAATATATTTAATATTTTATTTGTTTTGGGGGTTGCGGCAGCCATCAGCCCCATTGAATTTATTATGGAAAACGTGATTGATATTGTGATTCTTACAGCAATGAGTTTTCTGGTATGGATATTTGCCTGGACAAATAAGAAAATCCGCAGGATGGAAGGTCTTGTTATGTTGGCGGTATATTTGGGATATATGTGGTATATTATTGTGCGGTAAGATTAGAAAAACCTGTGGGTTCAAAGACAGATGTATATGATTTAATATGCAGCTGTCTTTGAATTTTTCTATTTATAGGGTGTTTCCTTCGGGGCGGCCTTGCCGCTGCATAGTATTTGTGTTAGGATAAATGAAACACAGGATAACTTGTAAAATTTACCCAGGTAATATATAATACAAAGAAATAAATGTAAAGGAGAATGCGTATGAGTTTTATAGATAAGTTAGGGGATTCCATAGTTTCCATGAGCAAAGATGTGGGACAAAAGGCAAAGGAGGCCTCCGGCATAGCGAAATTGAAACTGGATATTCGTATCAAGCAGGAGTATGTAAAGGAGCAGTATGCCCAGTTGGGAAAAGTTTACTATGAAGCCCATAAAAATGAGGATGTGCCGGAAAAACAGAGATTTGACAAGATTTCTGACGCTTTAGATGAGATTGACAAGATGGAACTTCAGATTTTGGAGTTAAAAAGAGCAAGAAGATGTCCGAATTGTGGAGTGGAGGCTTCCGAGACAGCAGAGTTTTGCAGCAACTGCGGGGCAAAACTTGGAGTTGTGGTAGGCGAGGCCAAAGGGGAGGATGTAACAAATAATGAAGACAGCCATCCCACGGAGGATGTGGAATTGGAAGAAGAGCCGGATGACAATTCAGAATGGCTTTAAAATAATTAAGGAGATAACGTAACATGAGCAGCAAAGGGAAATATTACATTACAACAGCTATTGCCTATACATCGGGAAAACCCCATATCGGGAACACATATGAAATTGTGCTGGCGGATGCCATTGCAAGGTACAAACGTCAGGAAGGATATGAAGTCTATTTTCAGACAGGTACAGATGAGCATGGACAGAAGATACAGGATAAGGCCGAGGCAGCAGGCATTACGCCAAAAGAGTATGTAGATAATGTGGCAGGAAAAGTGAAAGACATCTGGGATTTGATGAATACTTCCTATGACAATTTTGTCCGCACCACAGATGAAGACCATGAAAAGCAGGTTAAAAAAATTTTTAAAAAGCTCTACGATAAAGGAGATATTTATAAAGGTGCTTATGAGGGAATGTACTGTGTTCCCTGTGAATCTTTCTGGACAGATTCACAGTTAAAAGACGGAAAATGCCCTGATTGCGGCGGTCCTGTTTCTCCGGCCAAGGAGGAAGCATATTTCTTTAAAATGAGCAAATATGCCGACAGGCTCATTGAGCATATCAATGCCCATCCGGAATTTATTCAGCCCGTGGCAAGAAAGAATGAAATGATGAACAATTTTCTTCTTCCGGGGCTGCAGGATTTGTGTGTATCCAGGACATCTTTTAGCTGGGGAATTCCTGTGGATTTTGATGAGAAGCATGTGGTGTATGTGTGGCTGGATGCCCTGACAAACTATATTACTAAGATTGGTTATGATGCAGACGGGAATTCTACAGAGTTTTTCAATAAAAACTGGCCGGCGGATTTACACTTGATTGGAAAGGATATTATTCGTTTCCATACTATATACTGGCCGATTTTCCTTATGGCATTGGATTTGCCTCTGCCAAAACAGGTATTTGGGCATCCCTGGTTATTACAGGGGAATGGAAAAATGAGCAAGTCCAAGGGAAATGTGCTTTACGCAGACGAGCTGGCAGATTTTTTCGGCGTGGATGCTGTTCGCTATTTTGTGCTTCATGAGATGCCCTTTGACAATGACGGCGTGATTTCCTGGGAGTTGATGGTGGAGCGGTTAAATTCAGACCTTGCCAATACATTGGGCAATCTGGTAAACCGTACCATTTCCATGAGCAATAAATATTTTAATGGCATTGTGAGAGATGAAGGTATTTCCCAAGAGGTAGATGAGGACTTAAAGCAGATTGTCACCGGTACGGTATCTAAGGTCGAAGCTAAAATGGCTGAACTTCGTGTGGCGGATGCCATAACGGAAGTGTTTAATCTCTTTAAACGCTGCAACAAATATATAGATGAGACGACTCCCTGGATTCTTGCTAAGGATGAGGCGTCAAAACCCCGTCTTTCCACAGTACTTTACAACTTGGTGGAGAGTATCGGTATCGGGGCGACTCTTCTGCACAGTTTTATGCCAAAGACTTCCGAAAAAATTTTAGAACAGTTAAACGCTTCCCAAGTAGATTATGATGAGCTGGGAACCTTTGGCCATTATGAAAACGGTAAGAAAGTAGTGGAAAAACCGGAAATTCTATTTGCAAGGCTGGATTTAGAAGAAATAATGAAAAAAGTGGAAGAACTTTACCCCTCTGAGGATGTAGAAGAGGTGAAAGAGGATGAAGAGCCTGGCATTGATGTGGAGCCTAAAGATGAGATTTCCTACGATGATTTTATGAAGATGCAATTTCAGGTAGGAAAAATCATTGAATGTAAAGCGGTGGAGAAATCCAAAAAGTTATTATGTTCTCAGGTAAAAATTGGCAGTCAAGTGAAACAGATTGTCTCTGGTATTCGGAAGTACTACGCCCCGGAGGAGATGGTAGGGAAAAAAGTAATGGTATTGGTCAATCTGAAACCTGCCAAGTTAGCTGGAGTTCTCTCTGAGGGTATGCTCCTGTGTGCAGAAAACGATAAAGGAGAGCTGGCCCTGATGGAGCCGGATAAAGATATGCCCTCCGGAGCGGAGATTTGTTGAGTATGATTTTCGAGACACATGCCCATTATGATGACGACCAATTTCAGGATGACAGAGAGGTGTTAATTCCATCTCTGTTAAATGACAATATATGTAATATTATCAATGTATCTTCTTCCTTTGAGAGTATTTCGTCAGGGATGGAACTGGCGGAGAAGTATGACAGGGTCTATGTGGCAGTGGGAGTTCATCCCAGTGACATTGCAGGGCTGACGGATGAAAACTTTTCCTGGATAAAAAAACAGTGCAGAAATCCCAAAGTGGCGGCGGTAGGGGAGATTGGCCTGGATTACTACTGGGATAAAGAGGAAGAGGTACAAAAAAGACAAAGAGAATGGTTTTTCCGCCAGATAAAGCTGGCAGAGGAAGAAAATCTTCCTATTATTGTACATTCCAGAGATGCGGCGGAGCATACCATGGAGGTTATGCGAGAAGCCCATGCTGAAAATATACCCGGTGTAATACACTGCTATTCCTATTCTTTGGAGATGGCAAAAGAGTTTATAAAAATGGGGTATTACATTGGAGTGGGCGGCGTTGTGACCTTTAAAAATGCAAGAAAGTTAAAAGAAACTGTTGTGGGTATTCCTTTGGAGAGAATTTTATTGGAGACGGACGCCCCTTATCTGGCACCGGAGCCCAACCGGGGGAAAAGAAACCATTCCGGCAATCTCACCTATGTAGCGGAAATGGTAGCTGAACTGAAAGGCATCACATCCCAGGAGGTGGAGGATGTGACAAGGGAAAATGCCAGGAGGCTGTTTTCTAAAGTGATATAATATGGAAAGTTTGGGCAGGGAAGATTGTGATATGTTTCCCTGCCTGTTCTTTGTGTTTTCCCGCAAGGGTCAATGTCTCGTTAACTTGGACTTCAGCTCCACCGTATCCCTCCAGTATCTTTTTGGTATATTGTGGCTCTGCAATTTTGAATTTATCCGCTCTTCGATGGCAATGGTCTCAAAAAAAGTTTTCCATAGTTTGCGGTATTCCTGTTCTTCTTGAGAATAACGGTTTATGATATCAAGATTTAAATCTTTTGCATCCACTATCATGTAATGCTTACTGGCTTTATGCACTGCCGCAATCTGGTGGGTGGCATCATAGAGAAGAAAATTTTCCAGAGGAAATCTGTCTGTAAAATGTTCTGCCACAATGGGAAGAACATTATTTTTTGGATGAATCATGGAAAAAAGCACTCCGTTTTCCAATTCTGCAAATCTTAAAAACTCAATCATATAGTGGGCTTCATTATTTGTCTGCCTGCAAAGTTCAAAAATGCAGGAAATACAAGGCTCCGCCAGATACTCTAAAACTTTAGCACCTTCCGGCAGGGCAAGGGCCATGACGATAGCCTGATACACAGCATTGGCCTTGTCCATGGTAAGTTTCCTACAGTTTCCGTCAGCCATGGCGCATTTACAGATAACTTCAAAAAAGGAGATGCCGAGACGGCAAATCAAAGTCCGGGAAACCTTCTGGCTTTTTTCCAAATCAGGGATAACAGTAATGTATTCATGAAAAAGCAGAATTTCTCCGCAGCTATCAGAACTAAGCTGAATATTTTTATGTCCCAGACGGCTGTCCCAGGCGTCGTAGACTCCGGTTAAGATGCCGTCCAGGCTGTTTTCACATTGAAAAACATACATGTTCTAACTCCTTTCCCTGCAGCGTAATGGATTTCCCCCAGGGGCAGCAAAGGATACATCGTCAAAGAGAGAGAGCTGTCGATATCCCTGTTCCCTGATTTCCCGGGGAATCTGGGAGCTGTCGTTTAAAAGGCTGCGGCAGATATAGTCCTCGTCCAATTTAGTGGGGTACATCATCCGTCCGGAGCAGGTAATAAAGTACAGGGCACGTTTTAAAACCACGCCGATTTTCTTTAAATCCGGAAAATCCAATGTACTGCCCCGTCTCGCTTTTACGATACGCTTTGCAGATTTTGCACCGATTCCCGGAACCCGCAGAAGTGTTTTATAGTCTGCAGTGCCAATCTCCACAGGAAAGTACTCCAAATGTCTCAAAGCCCAGTCGCACTTGGGGTCAAGATAAATGTTAAAGTTAGGTTTATCTTCTGACAAAAGTTCATCTACAGTAAAGTGATAGTAACGAAGCAGCCAATCCGCCTGGTAGAGACGGTGTTCCCTCAACAGAGGCGGGGGGGAGGACAAAGCCGGAAGGCCGGGGTTTTGGTTTACATTGATAAACGCAGAGTAAAATACTCGTTTTAATCCGAACTTCTGGTATAGGCCTTCCGCCACACTCATTATCTGAAAGTCGTTTTCCGGAGTGGCTCCGATAATCATCTGGGTACTCTGTCCTGCAGGCACAAATTTTGGGGCCTTGCGGTAGAGCATAAGTTCGTTTTTGTTTTCCGTGATGCCGTTTTGAATCTGACGCATCGGCGTTAAAATCGTGCGGCGGGACTTGCAGGGAGCCAGTTTTTTTAATGCATCGCTGGTGGGAAGTTCTAAGTTTACGCTCATGCGGTCAGCCAGAAAACCTACCTTTTCTATGAGAACCGGGTCTGCTCCCGGAATAGCTTTTACATGGATATAACCCTGAAAGCGGTAAAATGTGCGGAGCTTGTAGATTGCCTGGTAAATCAGGCCCATAGTGTAAGTGGGGCTTTCAATAATACCTGAACTTAAGAATAAACCTTCTATATAGTTTCTTCGGTAAAATTCAATAGTAAGGGTACAGATTTCCTCCGGGGTAAAAGTTGCCCTGGGAATGTCGTTGGTACAGTTATTTTGGCAATAGCTGCAGTTAAACACGCACTCGTTGGTAAAAAGGATTTTCAATAGGGATACACATCTGCCGTCGGCGGCAAAAGTATGGCAAATACCACAGCTCTTGGCATTGCCGATACCTGTGCCGTCTCCTCCTCTGTCCACCCCGCTGGAGGTACAGGCTACATCATATTTGGCTGCGTCTGTTAATATCTTCAGTTTTTCCATAACAGTGGGGGATAAACTCACGGCGGGGGCAGAATTTTTATAAACATTTGTAATAAGGTTTTGATTATCCGCTGCATAATTCATAACGTGGCTCCTTATATATCAAAACATTTGTTCGGTAATAAAATAGTATCATAAAAGAAAAAAATTTTCAAGTAAAAAAGAATGTTTGTTCTGCTGGATAATTTTTCAAAAAAAGGTTAAAATAGTTTAGGTTCATAGTCGGTTTTACAGAAAGGGAAAAAAGTGGCATATTTAGGAAATCCTCAAAACACCATTGCAGTACTGCAAAAATATAATTTTAACTTTCAAAAAAAGTTTGGACAAAATTTTCTGATTGATACTCACGTGCTGGATAAAATTATGGAGAAAGCTCAGATTTCAAAAGAAGATTTTGTTCTGGAGATTGGACCTGGAATCGGCACCATGACCCAATATCTCTGCGAGGGGGCAGGGGAAGTTACAGCGGTGGAGATTGACAGCAATCTGATTCCCATTTTGGAAGATACATTAAGTGAATACTCTAATATAGAAATTATCCACGGGGACATTTTAAAGGTAGATTTGGAAGGGTTAGCCCGGGAGAAAAATAAAGGAAAACCTATAAAAGTGGTTGCAAATCTTCCTTATTATATAACAACGCCTATTATCATGGGGCTTTTTGAGAGTCATGTCCCCATAGACAGTATTACGGTTATGGTGCAAAAAGAGGTGGCAGAAAGGATGCAGGCATCCCCCGGCACCAAGGATTACGGTGCCCTGACTCTGGCAGTGCAGTATTATGCAAAGCCGGAAATCGTGGCCAAGGTGCCTCCCAACTGTTTTATGCCAAGGCCCAAGGTGGGCAGCGCAGTCATTCGTTTGAAACGTCATGAGAAGCCGGTTGTACAGGTGGAAGATGAAAAATTAATGTTTGATTTAATACGTGCCTCCTTTAACCAGCGGAGAAAGACGCTTGCCAATGGATTAAATAATTCCCCGGGGGTTTCCCTTGACAAGGAAAAGATTCAGGAGTGTCTAAAGGAACTGGAAGTGCCTGAGACGATTCGGGGGGAAGCTCTTACTTTAGAACAGTTTGCCAGGCTTTCCAATATTATAAAAAATAAAATGTAAAATTAATAAATCTACAAATGATTTAATATACAGGGAAAAGTGGTAAGAATATTTTTTTGATTTCTTCATATATTTAAGGTAAGGACAAACTGAGGAGCTTTGGATATATGAAGAATTTTTTTTACAGAATTGGGTTATGCATGGCACTTTTTGTGCTGATTCCATTAATTATAACGCTTTTAGCTCAGGGAAGCGGAAAAGATAGTATTGGAAAACTCTCTGAGGGAAGCCTGGAACAGAAAGAATCAGAGTTGGATGAGGATATGCTTATCGGTATTGTGGCAAATGAGATAGCCGTCACATCGGAGCCGGAAGCTATGAAGGCTCAGGCGGTGATTGCACGGACAAATTGTCTGCGGGCCATTCAAAATGGGGAAAATCTTCCGGAGGGATTGACCAAAAGTGAGATGATGCGGTTGTGGGGCAGTGAGAATTTTACTGATTATTACAGTCAGTTAGAAAATTGCATCGAGGGGACAAAGGGAGTGGCCATGACTTATGGGGGCAGTTATATTCAGGCAGATTTTCATACTGCCAGCGCCGGATATACAAGAGATGCCCAGGAAGTGTATCAGAATGAAGAATTTCCTTATCTGAAAAGCGTGGAGAGCCGGAGTGATATTCCCTCTCCCGATTTTTTTAAAGTTATTTTTTATTCTACAGAGGAATTTTTGCAGACAGCCCAAAGTTTTTTTTCGGAGGATATGCAGGGAAAAACGGCGGCGGATATTTTGGCGGCTTTCGGGATTACAGAGAGGGACAGCGCTGATTATGTCACAACTGTTACAATAGGGGAAAAAAACTATTCAGGGGAAGAGATACGTCTTGCTTTCGGATGGAATTCCTCCTGTTTTTATCTCAGGGATGTGGATGGAGAGATAAGGGCAGTGACAAAGGGGTTGGGACATGGACTGGGGTTGAGTCTGTATGGTGCGGAAACATTGGCGAAATCCGGCTCTTCCTATAAAGATATTTTAAAATATTATTATAAGGATATTGATTTTGTCACAACGGTGTCATCGGAGTAAAAGTTTTTTGTAAGTGAATAATTTCGTGGATTATGCACAAGCTATAGTCAGTAGCACTTCAACAAATATTGATTATGGATGGTGAATCATATGAGACGAGATATGCGAGATTTCTTTAGAAAAAAACAATACACAATCGCTGCTGCCTGTGTCGCAGCGGCAGTTTTAGGAGCTGCCGGCATATATGCTTTTTCAGGAAAGGGAAGTACTCCTGAGGAACCAAAAGAGCAGACGGCTCAGATTAAAACAGAGGAAAAAAAGGTAGAGACAGCCCAGAACTTGGAGGAAGAAACAGAAGAAAAGAAAGAGACAAAGAGTGCATCTACAGTGATTAAACCTGCAAGGAATAATCAGGAAGAAAAGTTTGATTGGGAGAAGGAGGAAGAGGAACTTCCTCAGATTGCCCAGAATGAGACCCAGGAGGAGCCGGAGGAGGAACCTGAGGAAACTGTGGAGACAGCAGCAAACGTAAACAATTCCAGGGAACTGCATTTTAATGCGGACACAGGGCTTAACTGGCCGGTTTCCGGGGCGGTTATTTTAAATTACAGCATGGACAAGACGGTATATTTCTCCACATTAGACCAGTATAAATACAATCCGGCAATCATTATTTCCGGAAATGTAAATGAAAAAGTCCAGGCGGCAGCAGACGGAACGATTACCGATATCAGCACCAATGAGGTGACAGGATGTACCGTAACCATGGATTTGGGGGACGGATACCAGGCAGTCTACGGTCAGTTAAAAGAGGTGCCCTACAAAGTGGGGGCATATGTGGAGGCCGGAAATACTATTGGTTTTGTCAATGAACCCACAAAATACTATTCTTTAGAGGGCAGCAACCTTTATTTTGAGTTGTTAAAAGACAGTACACCTGTGGACCCGGTAGAATATTTTTCCGCAGAGTAAGTTTTTTCTTGCTTTTTTCCTGGTTAGCACTTATAATAGCTTGGGAAGACAAAAGAATTGCAGAAAAAGACGTTCTGTGTTCCAGAAGACACAGAACGTCTTTCTTTCTGTGCGCACGTCCTTTTAGAAAATAAAGCGGCCCTGGGGCAGCGGGAAGTGCGGTGGGCGGGAGAAAAAGATTCCTGCTCTATAAATCAGAGGCGCAGATGGAAAATTATACTTACATATTAGAGTGCAGCGACGGAACCTATTATACAGGCTGGACAAATGATATTAAAAAGCGGCTTTTAAGCCATAATGCGGGAAAAGGAGGAAAATATACCAGAGTGCGCAGGCCGGTGAAGCTGGTATATTTAGAAATCTGGGACACAAAGCACCAGGCCATGAGCCGGGAGGCAAATATTAAGCAGTTGACCCGAAAAGAAAAGGAACAGTTAATAAGAGATTATAAGAGGAAAAATAATAATGGAAACAGTTAGATTTGACGAACTAAATATTTTACCCCAGATTCTGAAAGGGATTAAGGATATGGGATTTGAGGAGGCCACGCCTATTCAGGCTCAGGCCATTCCTGTGGTGATGAGCGGACGGGATGTAATAGGCCAGGCTCAGACAGGTACGGGAAAAACCGCGGCCTTTGGCATACCTATGCTGCAGAAAGTGGACACATCCCTGAAAAAAACCCAGGTGATAGTGCTCTCCCCCACCAGGGAGCTGGCAATTCAGGTTGCGGAAGAACTGCACAATCTCTGTAAATATCTTCACGGGATAAAAATTCTCCCGGTTTACGGAGGGCAGGATATCAGTAAACAGATTCGTTCTCTAAAAGGGGGCGTTCAGATTATTGTGGGGACGCCAGGCCGGGTGATGGACCACCTTCGCAGAAAGACCATTCGCTGCGACTACGTCCATACTATTGTGTTAGATGAAGCGGATGAAATGTTAAATATGGGATTCCGGGAAGATATTGAGACGGTGCTTGAGTATATTCCTCAGGAGAGGCAGACGGTTCTCTTTTCTGCCACTATGCCAAAACCTATTTTAGAGATTACGAAGAAATATCAGACGGATGCGGTGACCATTAAAGTGGTTAAAAAGGAGCTTACCGTTTCCAACATTGAGCAGTTTTATTATGATGTGAAGCGGAAAGATAAAGTGGATGTACTCACCAGGCTTTTGGATTACCATAATCCCAAAGTTTCTATTGTATTCTGCAATACGAAAAAACAGGTGGATGAACTTTCCAGGGAGCTTTCCGCAAGAGGATATTTTGCAGAGGGACTCCACGGGGATATGAAGCAGGTGCAGAGAGACAGGGTAATGGCAAACTTCCGCAAGGGAAAAACCGATATTTTGATTGCCACAGACGTGGCTGCACGGGGGATAGACGTGGATGACGTGGAGGCTGTGTTTAATTTTGATATTCCCCAGGACGATGAGTATTATGTCCACCGCATTGGCCGTACCGGAAGGGCAGGACGCACGGGAAAAGCATTTAGCTTTGTAAAGGGAAAAGAGGTTTACAAGTTAAAAGATATTATGCGCTACTGCAAGACAAAGATTTATGCCCAGCCCATCCCCTCATCAGAAGATGTGGCCCAGATAAAAGCAGAAAAGGTTATGGATACGATTGCCACGATTATTGAAGAAGAAGATTTACGGGATATGATAAATCTTATTGAAAATGAAGTCAATGATTCGGATTTTACGGCAATGGATATTGCAGCAGCATTTTTAAAACAGGCTATCGGCGGTGTGGAACTCACCAACGACAGAGAAGAGTGGACAGAAGATTTCGGGGATACCGGGGCAGAGGCCGGCATGGTGCGGCTCTTTGTAAACATCGGAAAAAAACAGAAGGTGAAACCAGGAGACATTCTGGGAGCTATTGCAGGGGAATCCGGTATGCCTGGTAAATTGGTGGGAGCCATTGATATGTATGATAAATATACCTTTGTGGAAGTGCCAAAGGAGTATGGAAGGGAAGTCTTATCCGCCATGCAGAATGCAAAAATCAAGGGAAAATCCATAAATGTAGAGCCCGCAAACAACAAATAATAGAAAAAACTTATGAGACAGAATTTGTCCCATAAGTTTTTTTATTTTCCTGAAACTTTTTCCCATTCCCGTGCATCTAATAAATGTAAAGAAAAGATAAGCCATGGCAGATAAAAAGACAGGAGGCTCTATGAGGACACGGATAAAAAAGGCGGTTCGGGGAGATGCAGACGCATTTGCAGAACTGATGATACAGTATAAAGTGGACATGTACAAAGTGGCAAGGGGAATTCTTAATAACCAGGAGGATGTGGCGGATGCCATTTCAAACACTATATTAAAGTGTTATGAGAACATAGGCAAATTGCAGCAGCCAAAATACTTTAAAACCTGGATGACCCGTATTTTAATTAATGAGTGTAACCTGATAATTCGTAAATATGGAAACCAGTGTCTTTTGGAAGTATTTCCCGAAATTCCCTGGAAGGATGCCTCTATGGAAACAGTGGAATTTGAAGAATTAATGCAGGCTTTGGATGAAAAGTACAGAGTAGTTTTGGTACTTTATTATTCCCAGGGATACAAGATTTCGGAAATTGCAGGTATGCTTGATTTACCGGAGAGTACAGTAAAGACCAGGTTAGCCAGGGGCAGAGACATGCTGGCAAAGGAATATGGTGCGGATACAAAAAAATCTAATGTTGTTTGTTTTGGGAAGGAGGCAATGTAGTATGAGAGAAAAGTATGAAAATAAAGAAATTGAGCGGATTTTGCAATATGATGTGGAGATACCCCAGGAGGTGGAGAAGAAAATGCAAAAAGCTTTCAGACAGATTGGAGCAGTAGAGATACAGAAAAACAGAAAGAGAAGAGGCCTTCGTTTCCAGTTGGCACTGGCGCTGGCAGGAGCTATGATTTTAGGTACGGTTACTGTGGGGGCAACAGGATTTTTTCTCTGGGATAAAAATGTGGCAGAACGGTTTGGAGCAGATGAGGATAAACAGCGGATTTTGGAGGAAAAGAAAGTAGCAATACCTGTGGAAGCCTTTTCCACGGTTCAGGGGGTGACAATTTCTTTGGAGCAGTTTTTGATGACGGAAAAAGATATGTATCTTTACTTTAAAGTTGAGATGCCAGAAGAAATCTCGCCGTCTATGGACATATTTTTTGATGAGCTGGAGCTGTTGATAGACGGAAAGTCCTCGTTAGACTATGATTTGTCCTGGTCCGGAAGTGAACCTTTTGATATGGAACATGAACAGTCAAATGTGAGATATTGGGAGTATTTTGTACAGGCAAAAGATGTTATGAATTTGCAGGGAAAAACCATGACAGCCCATTTCAAAAACCTTGCGGGACAGGTAAAAAATGAAACTGTCCAATCCATTGCTGAGGGAAGTTGGGATTTAAACTGGAAATTGGATTACTCCCCTTCCCAAAAAACTTTTACTGTAGATAGAGAGGTGCCGGAGGAAAATATTACGGTTAAGAGCATTGACATTTCCCCTATTTCAATGAAAGTTACCTATGACTGGAAAAAAACGCTTCATGAAATTGAAGGAGTGGATGCAAATGGAGATAAGGCTGTATGGGAGGAAGAAGATGTACCTCCCATCTATCCGGCACAGTACAGATTAAAGGACGGAACCCTTGTAACTATAGATAAAAACGGCATGGGTGCCACGGGACGCGATGGGGAGAATGAAAACTTGTATTGGGAGAGCTGGCAGAGTACTAAGGTGAATATTGTGGAAGATATTCAGAGCGTAGTGTTCGTGGGCACTAAGTCCGGGGCATCCTATGAGATAGATTTATAAAACGAAACCATGAGAACTGAGAGAGGACAGAAATGATTCCGTTAGGGTCAATATCCCGCTGCTTTGCAGCGGGGTGTTGACTTTATTTGATGCCGTTCTCTTCCTTATTTCTTAAAAAACATATAAATTTGGGAGTAAGTGGATTGTATATATTTTAATATATGGTAAAATATACAAAAATATGATTGTTCAACGAAAAAATAAGGAAAGGGAAGTGGACATGAATCAAAAACAGATAGAAAAAGAATGGCAGAAAATGATAAAAGCGGAATCTGCTTATCTAAACCGCAATGTGGAGAAAGAGGCTGCATCCTGGCAGGACAGAGTTGCAAAGTACGTGCCGGATAAGTTTGAAAGCACCTTAAAAGCAGGTTTTTATAAAGCCTTCCAGTTAATTTTTGATAAGGGAACCGGGGTAATTGAAAAAACCTATGATAAGGAAAAGAAAGAACAGGATTATAAAATACGGGAGTATGCAGCGACAATAAAAAATAATGGAAAATCCGTTAGGGCCTTTCAAAAATCTGCGGCAAAGACCAGAGTTATCAACGGTGTGATTTCCACAGCGGAAGGTGTTGGGATGGGGGTGTTTGGTCTTGGAATACCAGATATCCCCCTGTTTTTAGGAATGCTGTTAAAAAGTGTTTATGAAATAGCTTTATCCTACGGTTTTTCCTACGACAGCGAAAAAGAACAGATTTTTATTTTAAGGCTGATAGAGACAGCTTTATTGGAAAAGGAAGAGCTGATGGAGGGGAACCTAAAGCTGAACCGTATCATTGACGGAACAGAAAAAATTCCCATGGACAGAGAAAAGCAGATGCGGCGCACTTCAAATGTCCTGGCAGATGAAATGCTGTATCTGAAATTTGTACAGGGAATTCCCGTTGTGGGAATTTTAGGGGGAGTATCAGATATGGTGTATCAGAAGAAGCTGACGGAGTATGCCCAGCTAAAATATAAACGGCGTTTTTATAGGAAAATTATGTCCGCCCAGAATATATGATAAATGTTAAATGATACAACAGGTTATAGGGGTACTTGACTTTTTCTTGTTTTTCTATATAATAAACATTTGGGCGAGGCGAAAGTTTAACCTTTCCCAAAACACGGTGAGTTCGAGACCTTCCTCACTTAAAACAAAACTAAAGGAGCAAAAAAATGAGAGACAAGAAAGTACTATTTATCACCCAGGCGGCTATGATTGCCGCTCTTTATGTTGTGTTTACGCTGTTGGCCAATGCCCTTGGCCTGGCAAATTATGCAGTGCAGATTCGCTTTTCTGAAGCGCTGACGATTCTGCCTTTTTTTACACCGGCAGGTATTCCCGGGCTTTGGGTGGGCTGTATCCTGGCAAATATCCTCACAGGCTGTGCGCCTCTTGATATTTTGTTCGGCAGTCTTGCAACGCTGATTGGGGCGTTGGGAACCTATGCACTTCGGAGATTTAAGTGGGCCGCACCTTTGCCGCCTATTGCTGCAAATACGGTTATCGTTCCATTTGTCCTGGCGTATGTGTATCAATTTCCCGGATCTATTCCCTATTTTATGCTTACCGTGGGAGCGGGAGAGATTATTTCCTGCGGAATTTTGGGAATGATATTGTTTACCGTATTAAACAAATATAGAAATGTCATATTTAAAACAGAAAGCCCTATGCTTTCCAAATAAAAAAATACCAAGGTCTAAAAAAGGACGGAAGAGTGATAACTTCCGTTCTTTTTGTATAAAGAGCACAAAAAAGTGTGACAACTTTGTGCACTATTTTTTCATGTGCCTTGCAACATTTTGGGTGTTTTTTTAGACTATTTATATGTAACAAGAATCAAATTTCTGCAGAATTTGAGGAGGTGAAGAGATGGAAAAGGAGCAATTACTGGTTAAAAGGGCGAAACGGGGAGACACAGAGGCCTTTGCCAGTCTATACAGAGAGGTATATCAGGATATGTACCGTTTTGCATTTTATACCCTGGGAAATAAAGAGGATTCTAAAGATGCAGTCAGCGACGCCGTGCTAAGTGCTTTTTCGTCTATAAAAAACCTGAGAAAAGAGGAGGCCTTTCGGAGCTGGATTTTCCGTATTTTAGTTGTAAAATGCAAAGAGAGGCGAAGGGAATATGCCAATAAGACATTGGAGTTAGATGAAACTGCATTAAATGCGGCTCTACTGGAAGGACCGGAAGAGCATACCCTGGTGAGAAAAGCATTTTTTGAGTTGGAGCAGGAAGAGCGTCTTTTGATAGGCATGCACTTGTTTTGCGGATATAAGGGCAGAGAAATTGCAGATCTGCTTCATATGAATGAAAATACTGTGCGCTCCAAAGAGAGCCGTGCCCTGAAAAAAATGGCAGAGATGTTAAAAGGCGAGGAGGATTGATACCATGTATGAAGAAGAATTATTGGAGAAAATCAGACAATCTTCGGAAGAGGTAAAAATTCCAGAAGAATTACAGCCGGAAACGATAGAAAAGAAATTAAAAAGAAATCAAAAGAGATCAAAAAAATGGATAGGCGCCATGGGTGCCGCAGCAGCAGCGATACTTATGCTTTGCAGTGCAGGGGCGGTATACAGGATAAACCATATTGGAACAAAAGGTATGGATAACTCTTTCTATGATGGGGAATCGGGAGAATTGGCAAGTGGCAGCGGGGAGATGGAAAATGCCATGGAAAGTGATGTTTCCCAGGAGGATGCAGATACTGTGGCAAAAGCATCTCCGAAACTTGATGCAGGTAATTTGTATAAGGTGGCAGAAGATTACACCCAGGTGTACCAGGCATTGCAGTCTCCTATGTATCCTGAGGAGGAAGAAAAAGAGAGGGGATTTTTAGAAAAAATAGCAGATAATTTCCTGGGGGCAGATGGAGCCAAAAGTGAAAGCGCACCAGAAGAAAGTGTTATGGACACCGCAGGGGATATGGGAACGGGAAACATAAATGAGTCCGGTGCCGCTGCGGAGATGGATACAGCAGCCAGCAAGGGCAGCGTGAATTATTCCAAAACAAATGTACAGACAAATGGCGTAGATGAGAGCGACATTATAAAGACAGATGGAAATTATATCTATACTGTTTCCGGAGACCAAGTAATCATCACGGATATCCGGGAAAAGAATATGAAAGTAACCGGGTATCTCACGATAGGGGAGAACTCCGGGGACACCCGGGTGGTGGAAATGTACGTGGAGGGGGATTCTATTTATCTGGTAGTGCAAAAGGAGGAAACCATATTAAAACAAGGGGAAATCCAGATGCGTCCGGCTGACCCCAAGTATACCGGTGACTGGGAGGAAGAAGTTGAAAGTCCCGTGGAGAACGACAGGGCAGTAACATCTGAATCCTTTACAGGCAAAGATTCTTATCAGGTAGAAACAAAGAGTGTCACAGAGCTTTTGACATATGATATCAAAGACAGGAAAAATCCAAAGTTAAAAGGCACGGTGACTCAGGACGGTTATTACAAGGATTCCAGAAAAATCGGCAGTATGGTGTATCTTTTTACAGAAGGTTATATGGAGCAGACTCCGGTAAAAAACCAGGAAGTGATTACCAATGAGGAGGCGGGAGGGTTTATCCCACTGGTAAACGGAAAAATGATAGGGGCAGATTGTATATATCTGCCGGAGTATGGAGAGATGGGCTGTGTGATTTCCTCCGTGGATACGAAAAATTCCAGTGAGGTTGTGGATCATGTATTGATATTAAATAACCATGCCCAGATTTATGTGAGCAGAGATGCGGTTTATCTTTACCATAGGGATAATGAACAGGGTAAGATAAAAACAAAGATAGCAAAATTTTCCCTGAACAAAGGAGAAATTAATGCGGTAGGAGCCGCAGCCCTTGCCGGGGAAGTCTATGATACCTTTGCCGTAGCAGAGGAAAAAGGAAACTTACGTGTTTTGACAACAGACGTAAGCGGCAATAAAGAAAGCAATAATCTATATCTTTTGGATGAAACATTACATCTCACAGGGAAACTGGAGGGAATTGCCAAGGGAGAACAGGTATACGCCGCCAGGTTTTTAGGGGATACAGCATATTTTGTCACCTACCGAAACACAGACCCACTGTTTGCAGTGGACTTGTCTGATCCGACCAAGCCTGAAATCCTGTCGGAAGTGAAACTCAGCGGATTTTCTGAATATCTACATTTCTGGGGAAAAGATAAATTGGTGGGAATCGGTTATGAGACAGATGAGGAGACGGGGGTGCAGGAAGGTTTAAAATTGGTTCTATTTGATATAAAAGATCCGGCAAAAGTGAAAATTGTCAAAGAGTTTGTGATTGAAAACGCAAGTTACAGCCCGGGAATGTATCAGTATAAAACCGTGTTGGCAGATCCTAATGAAAATCTCCTGGGATTTGCAATGACTTCTTATCAAAATGGGGAACAGACAAGTTATCTTCTGTTTTCTGTAGAAAACGGGGAATTCCGCAATCTATTAACCGCAGATTTGGAGGATTCTTCCTCCATAGAAGAGTATAGGGGAATTTATGCCGGGGATAGATTTTATCTGGCAAGTCCAACAAACCTGACTTCTTTTAACAGAAAAGAAAACTATCGAAAAATACAGAAATTGGAATACTAAAAAAAGGCCCATGGAAGATAATTTCTATGGGCCCCTTTTTTTGAAGAGTATCAGTGGTTTTGATGGGCTTTTAGAAACTCCAGATATTCATTCTGGGGAAGAGGTTTGGAAAAGTAATAACCTTGAATATATCCAATGTTGAGCCTTTCCATAGTCTCAAAAGCCTCTTTCGTCTCAATACCTTCGGAGACAATTTCCAGTTTCATTCCGTGAATCATATGCATGGCAGCGTCCATCACATATCTGGCTTTATCATTTTCAAAATAGGCCTGGGTCATGGACCGGTCAAATTTAACAATAGAGACAGGCATGTCAACAATATAATTCAGGTTAGACTGTCCTGTTCCAAAATCGTCTAAAGAAAAAGATACACCGTAGTCCAAAAGGATATTCATATTGTCAAGGAGGGTTTTTTTTGCATTGGAGGATGCAGATTCTGTAATTTCAAGATTAATCTGCTTTGGGTCAATGTGATAGGAATTCATAATATTTATGTAATCTGCCGCGAGATGGTCGTAAGCGCATTGTACCACGGACAGATTAACCTCTATGTAATGCAGTCCGTATTGCTCTATTTGGTTTTCCTTGATAAATTGGCATACCTTTCTAAATACTATTTTTCCAAGCTTTAATATCATTCCGTTTTTTTCTGCAATGGGAATAAATTTTCCCGGGGGAACCAGATTCCCGTCCTCATCCCGGATACGGATTAGGGCCTCTGCGGAGGTAAAGCGCTGCTCCCTGGTGGAATAAATAGGCTGATAAAATACTTCCACGGCGTTTCGGTTAATGGCTCCTATCATCAGTTCCTCCATGGATTTTTCCTGTATCATTTCCTCTGCAACGCTCTGATTTACCACACAGTATCTTCGGTCTTTTAAGAGATTTTGCCTTGCATAGCGCAGGAAAGCCAAAAGTTCGTCTCCTGACTGGGCAATGGAAGAGTCGGGGATGCAAATCCAGGATGTGCGGAAAATCACGGAATAGTCTTTTCCAAAGCCCTGCTCAAAACGGAGGTCAATCATTTCTTTTGCGGCGTCAGCGTCCATTTTGCTGTGAAAAATAAGGATAGTCTCTTCATCTGCGTTTTTAAATACACAGGCATTTTTCAGAGATTCCAAAAAATATACCAGTTCCAGATGGGCTTGTTCCTGGGATGGGGCATTTAAATTCTGGGTGTAGGTGGATTCAAGCACAAGGGACAGGAGGGAAAAAGGCTGCTGATCCCCGTAGAGCTGTCTTAAATACTGCAGCAGCGCATTTCTGTTAAAAAGCCCTGTGCGTCGGTCAATATTGGCTTCGGGATTTTCCAGGGAGAGATAGATAATCATAATGCCCAGAGCCCCTGCGTAGCCTACGATTAAAAGCTCGTTGTGGAAAAGCTGGATTCCGGCGGCAATGGTCCACAGGAGAAGCCATACCCATACGGCATGAATCCGCCTTTTATTTAAAAGGTTTTTGTTTCTTGCCGTGTGATACACCAAAAAAAGCATATACAGCGCGACGGAAATATATGTGGCGATTACGCTGGGGCCTTCTGTATATAGTACAATTCCGTCTTTGTTTTCGTGGTATTGTATGGGAAGTAAAAATATCGTAACAGAGGTAAAAATGCCCAGGAATAGGCACGTATGCTTAATTTTATGAGTGGAGATATCCCTGGAATAGATGTCGGAACAGACATATACCATGGCAAATAAAACGGTTAGGGGAAGGGTAATAATATAAAATTTTGCAATGAATGCTACAAAAAAGGGAGACAGTATATCCCTGCGGTTTATCACAAGTATAGATGAAATGTCAAGGCAAAGACATAGAAGGGCACAGCAGGTAAGATGAAAAAAAGCCTGTTCTGTATGCAAATGTACTTTTTTTTGGCGTCTGAAAAAATATAGTAAAACCAATATCATTACAATGCCGCAGCATTGAGCAAGTGGGCTCATAAAATATTTCTCCTCATCTTAAAATTATCAAAGTATTATTATCTATTTTACCTTATTTTGCAGATAGAAACAAGAGAGAACCAAAAGCAACTCCTGGTTCTCTCTCTACTTTAAGATAAAAATGATTTTAAGTTTTGATTTAGATTTTCCGATAAATCTGTTAAATCAGAGGTAAGGGAAGTAATTCCGCCAATTTCTTCTTTCATCTTACCTGTGACTGCTGCAGTTTCCTCCGCTGCACCTACATTTGTGAGGGAAGATTCTTCTAACTCCTTAATAATTTCAGACATATTATCTTTCGTATGGTTCATAGTAGAAATACTTTTCTGCATGTTGTCTTCCTGGGCAGTTAAGGCAGTGATACTGTTGTTTAAAGTTTCAAAAATTTCTTTTGTTCGGGATACTTTGTCTTTCTGGGAATTTAGTACCTCATCAATGGTGTTCATCGCATGAAGGTTTTGTTCTGTTTTTTCCACTAAATCTTGAATATTCTTTCCAATCTGTGATGCGGAATTGTTGGATTCCTCCGCCAGTTTTTGTATCTGTTGTGCCACCACGGCGAAACCTTTTCCGGCTTCTCCTGCCCGGGCGGCTTCTATGCTGGCATTTAAAGCTAAGAGATTTGTCTCATCTGCAATATTTGTTATGTAATCCGTAATGCTCTTAATCTGGTTTACAGATTCATTGGTGGCATCTGTCTGATTCCGGATACCCAATACCGTATCCTGCGCCTGCCGGCTGCTGTCCTCCAAGTCCTTTAAAATTACAGCGCTCTCCCTGGACATCTCCATCATTTCATTGGAAACTTGGTTGATTCCCTCGATTTGATGCAGCATTTCGTCAATGGCAAGTTTGGTGGCATCCACATCATTGGCAGCCTGACCTGTCTCATTTTTCTGATGTGCGGCGGTATTTTTAATTATTTCCACGTGCTCGCTCATGGTATATGCGGCCTCAGTTGTATGTTCTGACGTCACGTTGAGCCGTTCCACCGCCTGGGATAACTTAACCGTGCCGTGCTGCAGATTGTTTAAGATATCGTATATTTTAACCCGTAGTTTCTCCGTGGAGGAAGCCAGGTCGCCAAACTCATCGGTGCGCTTTATTTTAATCAGCCGCTCATCGGAAAATTCCCCGTTGGATACCTGGGAAAGCACCCTCCTCACATCGTGGAGCACTTTTGTAAGGCCGCCGATATACCAATAAATAAAACCTCCCACCAAGATTAAGATAACAAGGGCAATGATAATGCTGATGGTAATATACTGCCTTATAATCCCGTCCATCTCTGTTGTGGGCACAGAAGCCATCAAAGCTCCTGCCACTGTTCCGTCTCCGGGCTGTAAAACAGGGATAATGTAGGCATGGCACATTTTTTTATCTATTTCTATATTTTTATACCATAGCTGGGCTCCCTGCATAAGGGTGTAATTTGTAATATTTTCCCCGGCTTTCATCCCATACCATCGTTGTCCATTGTCGCTTAAAATGGAAGTCATAACGGCATTTTCCCCGAAAAAGAAAGTGGTGTCAACGCCTGTCTGGGCCTTTAAATCATCCACTACAGAGGTTTGTTCCGAAATGTTAAAATTCATTCCCCTCCACACGTTTCCGTCCGCTTTTATGGCATAATCTCCGTATCCCTGGCTGTTGTAGAGATTCATCGCAGCGAGTGCGCTGGATTTCAGGCTGTTTTTTGTTTCCTTATACATACCGTTCTCAAACTGGAAAAGTCCGATGGAGAGCATTAAAATTCCAAAAATCATCATGGAAAGGCAATATAAGGCAAACATTTTCTGCTTAAATTTCATATGACATTCTCCTTACATAGCATCCTGAGTGATTACTGTAACTCCCGTGTCTGTCTTAGTATTTGTCTCTGTATAAGTACCCTCCAATGCGCCGATGGCTATTGAAAGACCGTCATGTCCCATTATTTTGGGATTCTGCTGCATTGTGGCGTACACAATCCCTTCCGATACCAGGGAGAGCATGGCGTCTGAGGTGTCAAACCCTACGATGGTGCTTTCTGCTCCCGCTTCTTTTACGGTTTCACCTATTGCCACGGAAGTGCCCTCGTTTGTCCCAAAAAAACCTACATATCCATTATCAAGTCCAAGAGATACGGCATTTTTTACATTAGCCACATCATCCTGCATATAAACGGTGTCTGCCAATACAAAGTCCGTTCCCTCAAAAGCAGAGCGGAAACCGATTTCCCTGGACATGCAGGAGGCGGTATCTGTGGTCACACCCATCACTCCGATGGTTCCGCTTGTGATGCCTTTTGCACCTAAAGCTTCCTTCATGCTTTCCGCTGCGGTTGCTCCGGCAGCTTCGTTGTCCGTGGCCAGGGCAGAAACACAGTCAAAGCTTGCCGCACTGTCCACGTACACAATTTTACAGCCTGCGTCAGAGGCTGCTTTTAAGCTGGCATTTACTCCCTCCGGGCTGTTTGCCGCAATTAAAATAGCATCAGCTCCGTCGGATACAGCCTGGTCAACGCATGCGCTCTGGAGAGCGTCATCATGAGAATCAGGGCCAATCCATTTATATGTAATATTTCCAAACTCTGACACTGCACTCTGGCATCCCTCGTCGATAGACTGCCAGTAGCTGTCTGCCAAATCCATTGTGATGAGGTAAACTGTGTAGGAATTGCTAAGACTTGTCTGGGAAGCAGCAGGCTGGCTGCTGTCCTCAGCGGGTTTTGCCGTGATGTTTTCCTGGGAATTGTCTAAATTTTCAGATTCTTGAGATGTGACCGAGGGCTGCAGCGGCTCCTCTGGCATAATTATTTCAGGTGTTGTGGCGGAACCGCACCCCGACAGCAAAAGTGCTGACAGAAATAGCCCCACAGATTTACATATTTTCCGCATTTGAAACCTCCCTTATCCTTTATACTGATTTTGTCTTAATTATAGTTTTTTTGTAAATAGTAGGCAATATAAGGATTTTGTGGAAAATAGTAAATTGTTGTGGGGCACAATTTTATTAAAGAAAGAAATAATTTAGTTCCGCTCTTCCATGGCGTGGATAAGTTCCACGATGAAAGCATGGGTGGGGGCGGGAATTTTGCATTTTTCTGAGGCCCTTACCACGGAGCCGCTGATGGTCTCCACTTCTGTTTTCCGGCCGTCTCTTAAATCTGCACAGATAGAAGTGATTCCTTCCGGAGAATTGAGAGAGGTTTTCCTGACCTTCTCCCTGATTTGTTCTTCATCTGCCGAAAGGCCAAGCCCGTGGGCGACTTCCACTGCCTCATGAATCAATCTTTCAGAGATTTTCCAGGCGTGTTCGTTTTTGGCGATAAAGCCCATTGGAACCTGGAGTACCCCTGTCAGTGCGCTTAAGGATACGTTGGTAAAAAGTTTATCCCAGATAAGCTGCTGGATATTTTCGTGGATATTTCCCTGAAAACCGCATGCATCCAGGGTATCTTTAAGTTTAGGAAGAAATTCTTCTGTATCTTCCACCAACATGCCGATATTGGTATTGCCAACGCCTCCCCTGCGGATATGCCCGGGGGCAATCACAGCGCCGTTATCCTCGGTAGTTCCAATTATAATACGGTTTTTTGGGACAAATGCAGATAAAATATCTTCATGTCCCGAACCGTTTTGTAAAGTCATAAGATATGTATTGCTGCCGATAATCTGCCTGTTTCCCTCCAGGGCAGCCTTGGAAAAAATTGATTTCACAAACAAAATCACAAGGTCCATAGTCTCCAAACCTTCAGTGGAAGTTACGGCGGTGGGGTGGTACACAGTGTCCTGGCCGTTCTCCAGTAAAGTCAAGCCGTTTTTATTAATTTCATCCACAACTGTCTGGTTAGTATCCACCAGGTATACTTCATTTTTTAAGGAGAGATGACCGCCATAGATAGAGCCCATGGCGCCGGCTCCAATCACTGCAATTTTCATGGTTTTTATCATTCCTTTCGCTTCGCTCAAGGCACAAACAAGACAT
>CAMWKH010000027.1 GCA_947174805.1 uncultured Roseburia sp.
TATAAAAACTCATTTTAATCTCCATTATTATACACAATTTTTACTCATTACTTAGCCAACATATTCCTTCATGAAATAGTACCCATATTTTCTTTTCTATAAGACTTATTATGATAATATCTGTTGAATAAAAAGCTTCTCCATACATAAATTGAAAATTTCTTACAAAACCATTCAATTCAGATGCATCCATTACAAATGGACCACAATTTTTCTCATAACAATAATCTGTAATTACAAAAAGTTGCCCACACATAATTGATAAATCTTGTAATAAAGTTAATGCTTGAATATCACTTAATTCCGTTTCTTCTCCAAATTTTACTTCTTTTTTTATATTAAAATACAGGTCATCCGCATCTACAAATGTTTTTCCAAACACTGCTTGCATGCTATGTTCAAACTCTGCCCAGGCTATATTTTTAATAATAATCACATCCTTCTATAAAATATTTTTCTACAACGCTCCATCCTCCACGTTCATTCCTATGCCGGATAGTTACTTCTTCTTTTTGATGCCATCCTGGCTTTATTTCTTCAAAATTATCCGAGCTTCCACCTGCTGATCTTGAATTGTATATTCACAATCCCTCATAAATTTATAATACAAACATGCACTCCCCTTTTACATATTTTATTAGTATGTGTACTGGTCTGTTCCCGCTTAATATGTCCAGTATCTTCTCTATTTCTTCCTCTGCACAAATCGCATCAATTTTATCTACATATAATGTGTTATACATATAAAATTCATCTATAGTTGGAAGTCCCGCCAATAAAGCCAATAGCTTCTCCATGCACATATCTTCGATTGAATTTGTATTACTGGAAATTTCCTGCAGTTCTTTTTCTATACTTTCATGTTCATCAAATGATATAACTTTTTTTTCTTTATAACAATTCAAAATTTTGTAATACCGACTTATCTCGAGTCTTTCTAAGCTCATCCAAAAATCGAAAAAAAAGGATTTTTCTCCATTTAATATACAAATCATTTCACGTATTTCTTGTATCAAATTCTCATTATATATATCTTCATCTTGCAACTCAGAAATAAACGGATATATTTTTAACAATTCTAATTTCCTGAATGCATTGGTATTAAGGCATTCTTCAAATGCTTTTTTAATATCCTGATAAAATCTTTTTTCCTCAATTTTTCCCGTCAAAAATTCTTCCAGCATTTCTTTAAAATTCATAAAATCATCCTTCCTACTTATGACTCCAAATATCCCCTGTCTTTATATTTTTCCAATAATGAACCTCTACATTTCTTCCATCTGGCGTTCTCCATGTTTCCATTACTTTTTTCCATTCATTGCTTTTAAAAGATTTCCCTTGACTTCTGATAAAATCCTTAAAATCTTCACTTTTAACATTTCTGGTATCACGCCTTGTACATTCTGACCCTGCAGGTACTTCCTTTTTTCCTTTTTGATAATAATTTGATAAATCCCCTCCGCTCTTATCTTGTTTCCAAAACTCAATCCCTTTCTCAACCTTTCCGCCTTCCCCTGACTTCATCGCAGCCGCAAGCAATGCGGCCATACTCCCAATACCCAGTACCGCCTCTCCCAAACCAGCTGCTTCCACTGCACCTGCCATTGTCCCGCCTGAAGTCCCTGCAGTCACAATAGACGGGATGCTGCTTGATATCCCGCCAGCCGCAGCTATCAAATCCGCTCCGGCAAGCAGCCCTGCAAATACCACGGCTCCCGCTGCTGCCCCCTGAAATTCCTTAACTGTTCTCTCCAGATAAAATTGACTCCAGCTCCTGTCACGTCCGGCAGACCTGTCACTGTCCAGCGTTTTCGTATAACTGTGTGACGAAATGGCGGCTCCTCCCAGGACACACCCCACCCCGGCAATAGGCAGTGTTGCTCCTGCTGTAAAAAAAGCTCCAACCACACCTACGACAATGCATATACCTCCCAATACTCCCAGTACCGCAGTATCCACCATGCTTATATTATTCCTCCGCCACACTATTTGCACTTTGCTTAACAGTTATTGATACCGGCTCTTCTGAATAAAAATCAAATTTATTCTCCAACCTTTTCATTATAATTTTTGTTTCCGAAATATTCGTTTGTTCTACACTTATAGCATTTCCTTTTTCAACTAAGAGTTTATGTTCTGACATTTAATCCTCCAATTTAGAAAACACATCCTATAAGAAAATCAAAGACAAATATGGTTTACCTTTTATATATGCAATGGACACTCTAAAAAAAGAATCTCCCAAAATACAATCTAAAAGTTTTCTTAAATTGGGTAAAAAATTTTCCTTACTTATCGATGTTCCTCCAACATAAATTCCAACACTTTGCCTAAAATCTGCAATTTCTTCCTCTATATTAATATTCTCAGCAATAATTCCTTTAATATGACATTCTAACAAGCCAATTAAAGTTTGCACATCTTTTATGTTCTTGTTTTTCTTATAATATGCTACTAACTCACTTATTACTTCTGGTGAAATATTATCTTTATCTACTTTTTCAATAGTATTCCTTAATTGTGCATATATTTTTTGACTGTTTATATATTGTTCCTTCTTGTACAAACCCTCGTATATTTTAATATTGAATGTGTAATATATATCCCTCTTTCCTTCTAGTATTTCCAAAATTTCTTGAACTTCCTTTTCAGTACAAGGATATTCTTCTGTTATATCATTGGGTATAACATGAAATGTGGAAATTGTTTTTAAAAAGTGATATACTTGCAATTTTTCTAGTTGAATATATTCACCTTTCATCAATTCATAGTATAACTTCATAGCCCATAGGCCCAACTCTTCCCTTGATAATTCTCCTTTAAAATACTGGTTTAGCTTTAATTCCAAATTTTTAGCATTCATCATACTGAAAAAACCTCATCATCCCCTGTCTTTATTTTTAAAAATAAATTCCTTAAAAATCAGAATACTCTGCCCACTGAAAATCTGTTTCCTCCCAGTGTTCTTTCCAGGAAACCTTTTCTAAATATTCTTTTATTGTATCTTCTAACGCTTCCTCCTCCGTTTTGCCAAATCCTACTGCGCCTTCAAAGCTGCCAGATTCATCTATAACATGGATATTTGTATATCCCACATACAAATTTTCTTTCTCTTGAAATATTTTAATCTTAAATTTTCCATAAGGACTTTTTTCTAATTCCCAAATATCATATTCACCAACTAATTTTTCGATTTTTGCAATTCCTTCACACCTAATGTTTTTCCACATATTGCATCACCTTTCCAATCCAAACGTTAGTATCTTTCCATCCGAATCAATTGTAATATATTTCCCGTTTTTTGTATATGTTTTTGCTCCAGGTGTTCCTTCTTTAGGATATGATACCCTGGCTCTTTTCAAATTTTTGCTAAACTCCTTGGCTTTTCTAACATATTGATTAATATCCTTTGCACCAACCTCCTGTCCATGTTTATTAAAATGATATTTCAAAGAATCCTCTATGGAATCAAAAGTCCCTTTACTCCATATATCTTTACTAGCATCAGAAATATCAGCATTAGAATCTTTCTTTTCAATACCAACCCCTTCCTTACTCTCCCCGCCTTCCCCTGACTTCATCGCAGCCGCAAGCAATGCGGCCATACTCCCAATACCCAGTACCGCCTCTCCCAAACCAGCCGCTTCCACTGCACCTGCCATTGTCCCGCCTGAAGTCCCTGCAGTCACAATAGATGGAATACTGCTTGATATCCCCCCGGCCATACCTATCAATTCATAACCGGAAAGCAGGCCCGCAAATACCACAGCTCCCGCTGCTGCACCTTTAAACTCCCCTGCCGTCCTCTCCAAATAAAATTGTGCCCAGCTACGTTCTCTCCCCGCTGCCCTGTCACTGTCAAGAGTTTTCGTATAACCATATGACGAAATGGCAGCTCCGGCCAACACACAACCCAGCCCTAAAAGGGGCGTTGCCGCACCAAATGACATAAAAGTAGCAACCACGCCTGCGACAATGGCTACGCCTGCCAATACCCCCAGTACGATAGTATCCGCCATGCTTATATAATACATGGTATCCGCTTTCTCTTCCACCAATTTTTCATGCAGGAAATCCTTAATAGGTTCAAAAAAATCTTCCGCTGAGGTTTTTATCACCATATGGCTTCCAAAAAGATGAATCTCACCGCCCTCCATACTAAGGACCGTAAGCCCGCACCCTGGTTCTGCCACTGTATAGGTTTTCCTAAAAATATCAGACATATCTGCCGCCTTTCCTTTGTATTTATCCAGGCCATTTTCTGAAAAATAGCCTGGATAAATACAAATCCCTGGACAGGGATTTTATTTTCAGGGAAAGGCACGTCTACTGACATGCCTTTCCTCTCCTGCATAAAACCCTTAAGCGCCGATATAGCCGCCCTCAATCTCGATTTTATCCAGCTTATCTTTTTTCTGTTTAATGGTAATGGTAAACTGTCCGATACCGTCGCTGTTAGAAAAATCTTCTTTATAATCCACTACGAAAGCCCGGGGGAAACTGTACTTCCTCTCCACAAGCCCTGCATTTAATATCTCAACTTCCACCTGGCGGTAAGCCAAAGCTTCCTCCGCCGGAACCACTGACCACAGGGCAAGCTGCCTGGTGCTGTCAAAGGGATCCCCGTCTGTGGAAACAAGAATCTTTCCGGAAATTTCTAAGGTACTTCCCACGTCTTTTGTCCTGGCATTGGAATCCAATGGGATATCCGTGCGGAATTTTATTTTCTGCACACACTCTTTTGCAATTTCAAAACTAGATGCTCCGTTTACTGTTACACGTAATGACATATGTACTCACCTCCTATTCGCTGAATCCGCCTTCAATTTTTGTCATCTTGGTTAAATCTTTTTTCTGCTTCACATGGAGATAAAATGCTCCCACGCCTGTCTCGTCGTCGAGCTCCTCCTCATACTCCATCACAAATGCATTGGGAAGGGTAAACTGCCTTACAATCTGCCCTGCTGCAACCACATCCACTTTTACATTGCGGTAAGCGTCTGCGCTCTCACTGGGCACCACGCTCCATTTTGCCATGTTAATGGTGGCATCCTGTGCCTCTGCCCCAAGGGAAAAAAGAAGCTTGCCCCGGATTTTTAAGGCTGTGCCGTTATCTGTTGCCCTGGCATTGGAATCCTTTGGAATATCAGAAAAAAATTCCACACTGGTTACACACTGTTCTGTCAGGTTCACTGGACCTGAGCCGTCAATCGTTACTCGAAAACCCATAAACTGTTCCCTCCTGTCATCTACCTGTTTTTTCTTTATACACCTGTCACACGGTTAATCTGGACTTCCAGATTTCTCGGACTGCCGTTAAAGGACAATGTCAGCTCACAGATTCCATTGTCTTCGTTGATGTCATACTCTACGCTGTCCCCCTCTGCGATAATTGCATTGATACAATCCTTTTTTGACAGCCACTTACTTTTCTGGCTCCTGGGGTTGTTGGAAAAGAAATCTTTGATATTATCTTCCTTGAAATCTCCCGTCACATACCTTAGAATCCGTTCCATGTAAGTTGTGACCTGTGTTTTATATACCGGCTCATAAGTGGAATGTTCGGAATCGTATAAAAGGTTCCTGGCCTTATAAACCGTTATATTCGTTATTGCCATCCCATTTGCGGATGCATTTTCGGAAGCAAAAACCCAGCCAAAATTCTTCTGGTTTATCTGGGTCTTAATTGTATTTGTAAAGCCGGTTATCTCCTTTGGCATTGTGGTGTAGGCCATCAGAGAATTATTTCCCGCCTCTATGTCAAACCTTACCCCCGGCAGTTCCAAATCTGTTTTTGCCTTTGTTGTAATAAAATGATTCTTTATATATTCGGGGCACTGGCATGCTGCCCGGAAACCTGCCGCCACATAGGCGCCGCTGATATAAACCCCTTCTATCCAAAGCCGGATGACATCCTCCTTGGCCTCGGAGAGTTCCACCCCATTGTCATCCGTGACATGCATTCTGCTGTCTAATACCACCCCGGATTTATTCTTGGGAAGTATGGTGAAATTCGGCAGCACAGGTATGGCAAACTCACTGTAGGGTTTCCCCATAAGGGGTGCGCACCGCTCCATGATTTTTTCCACGCCCTCCGCCGCTAAGGCGTTGAAAGTTGTCTCCTCCCGGTTCTCAAAGGAAAAAAATGTCTCCACCCGGTAATCCTTAAAGACGTTTAGCAGTATGCTTAAGGATTCCATGCTGTACACATCGGTTCCCGCCTTTTTTACATTTCCCTGGAATCGCTCTCTGTGGATTTTGTTGGTCACATTCTGGCTCCAGGACACATTGGGATAAATAGCGTACCATATCGTATCATTAAAATTGTTCTTGCTGTTTGTGGTATTTAAGAATGTAATGAGCCGGGGAATATTTGGGCTCTTTGCCAATATGTCCGGGGAAATATTGGCCACAACAAGGGTGGGCGCCATGCCTTTTGTCTTTGTTTTATACTGGTCAAAAAACATGCGGATTCCCAACAGTTTTTCTACCAGGGGTTTTACCACTTTAATAAAGTTGTCTTTTGACGTGCGGTAAAATTCCAGATAGGAATTATAATTTGCCACTTCCGTCTCCACGTCGATTTCCGTTGGAGTGGTTGCCGTTAAGGGACAGAAGGTGCGCACTACCAGATTCTGCACGTAGTTGTTGGGAGATTCGTTCACCGACTGGTAATCCTCCGCCAACACTTCCACAAGGCCTGCTGTAACCTCATCATCTACCACCGCCAGACTTGTGGATTCCTCCTTGGGCGCTTCTAAAATTTTCAGTTCCCCATTCTCACCCATGGTGAGAAGACCTGCCACAACGCCTTTTCCCTTATCCTTCTCGCCGCCGCCTCCCAGCAAAAGCCTTGTCTTGATATCCTCGATTGCCAGGGGAAGCATGGCCATAATATTGTTATAATTCTTGCTGGCGTCCTCAAAAAGTAAATTCAGCTTGTCCCCCAAATCCAGTTTTGCAGGATCTCCGTCTTCCAGAGCTGCGTATTTACTGTAATTGAACTGGATTTCTTTCCTTACCAGCTTGATATCCTCCATAACTTTCTTCGGCGATATCATTTCCAGCAGCTTTTCAAAATGAAACTCCACATTTAAAAGCCCCTGGGCTTTTCTGGAATCCATCACTGTTAAAATCGTCTTAAAAAAACTGTCATAGTCATTTAAATTGATCGGTGTCAGCATAGACGGTGGAATATTTTCCGGGCGCTCCAATGTATACTTCACCGACTGGGAACCCGCGTCAAAAAATGACCACACCGTAGGCTCAAACTTCCGCTCCATTTCCTCATAGCTGTGGCACTCCAAATGCTGGTTGATTTCCCGCATCTGGTCGTCGCTTAAACTGTCCAGACCCTTTACATCCCCCACTAACGTGAGAAGATCCATTTTGTCCGGATTAATCATATCAAGGAGAAGCGTGCGGTTTGTCTGATTGATTATCTCCATGTTCTTTCACTCCCTTGTACTGGTAATATTTACTTAAACCCGTCCAAATTCTAATACATCTCCGACGGTTTTAAATCTTTATACTGAAACGTCAGTTCACTAATCTCATCCTCAAAGGTAATATCCACTTTTGATTCTGTAAAAAGCTGGTAACTCTTCTTTTTCATAAGTATCTCCCCGCTTTTCATAATGCAGCAATCCGACTGATTTGTTAAAATAATGCTCCTTCCCTGTCCGGAGCTTAAGTAGATATTCTCCGCTCCCAAAAAATGCTCTTTAATGCCGCAGTTTTCCAGTATTTCCGCTATGGAAACCACCCGGTTAGCAGGCAGACGGAACAGGTCGTAGGCCAAAGGGCTTATGTCATAACCCGACTTTGTCCTGGTTATATATATGTTAAGCCTTCCCACATAACTGGAATTTGAGGATACAGGACGGTTTGGCTCTTCCGGTGCAAATCCTGTCCTGGGCTTCTTTCTCCTGCATAAAAGCAGAATTATCAATATGAGAAAAAGTGCCCCCAAAACAACTCCGCCATACAGCTCATATGGCGGAGGCTCCGGCTCTTCTACCGGAAGTAATTCCGGCCCTTTCAGTGAAACTTCCACACCCTCTATATCCAATACATTTGCAGGAAAAGCCTCAAAGGCAAAAGAGACATGTTTCACAGAATCCTCCCTCACCTTTTCCGTGACCAAAATCTCCCCTGCCTCCAATGCTTTTTCTTCCTCTCCCTTTTCTGTGAGAAAAGACACTTTGCTGTGGTTAAAATATTCTTCTGTCCACAATCGAAGGCTTTCATTTTCTGCGTCGTAAAAGCCATAGGCAATCTCCGCCACTCTCTCGTAGTAAAGTGCCCCTTCCTCATTTGGAACACTGTCTTTATAAGTAACATCCGCCTTTGCCTTAACCTGATATTCCGGTATCAGCGTAATCCTCACCTGGTTTCCAGGCGTCCCCTCAAAACTGATATCTAATTTGTCCCCTTTGGGACGAGTTATCTCTATGAGGGAATAACGCTCCCCGCCTATCTGCCTGGCACTTTCCGCCGAAAAATTTGTCTTTAAATTGCCTATCGGGGAATCGCTGGTTAAAAGTACCCGTACAGTGCCTGCATGGGCAAAAGCCATGTCAATCGTTAGGTTTTCTTCTTTTTCCCCGGCATCCACGATAGCCGCCGTCATCTGTTTAATGTGCAGTTGTCCTTCTGTAATGGAATCAATAGATTTCTGTATATCCAACGCCTGAGGGGAATAGTAAACGCCGCCGCCGGTCTTTTTTGCTGCCTGAAAAATGGAATTTCCCGTATCTTCCATCTCTTCCCCGAGACCGATAACATGAATCCTGATTTTATTTTCCGCCGCCTCTAAAACTGCCCTCTGATAGATTTCTTCTGACAGGGAGGTGGTTTCCTCATCCTCCATCAAAATCTCCCCGTCGGAAAGGAGTACAATCTCTTTTTCCTCTGCATTGGAATTTTTCAGCATTAAAACTGCCTCATCAAGCCCTGCCCCTGCATTGCTGTAACCATTGTACGCAACAGCCTGTGCCGCCTCCATAATCCTGCTTCTCTGGGAATTGCCTAAAAAGCCCTGAAGCGCACAAATTTCAGAGCTGTATGCCGCAAAACCCACATCATAGTTTGTGGGCAGGGTATAGATAAGCTGTGCAATGCTGTCAATGGCATAACGGTTGGGGTCGTTGGTCTTCATGCTTCCGCTGACATCCAATACAAACACCACTGCTTTTTGTCCATATCCTTTTTCCTCAGATGCCTGTGCCGGGAAGGGTGCCAGGGCAAAAACATGGAAAATCAGTATAACCATAAGAAACTTGCCGAGAGTCTTTTTCTTGTTTTTCACCTAGAATTCCTCCCAAAAATAAACATTTGGAATATCTTTCCTTTTCTGAATAAAAAAAGCTTATCATTTTTCGTCGAAAATTTTCTTTTTGTGTCAAAAACAGGAAATAAGATGTAAAAATTACTTTATGGTCAGAACATAAATGAGAGAAGCGCAATAAAAAAACCGGGGAAGAAACCAACGGTTTCTCTCCGGTTTTGTCATAACCATCTTCTATTTTCCAGATACCTTCGCCAATGCATCCATCTCCCTCTGCACCCGCTTCAAATCCTTGCGGATACTGATTTTCTGGGGACATGCCGCCTCACATTTACCGCACTCCACGCAGTTTAAGGGCCTTAATTCTGCCCTCAGTTCATTGTTCCATCTGGACAGAGTATCCCTTACATTATTGTACATATGATAGGCATTCCATATCTTAAAACTTCCCGGAATATCCACCCCCTTCGGACATGGCATACAATAACGGCAGGCGGTACAGCCGTTTTGAACCCTGGCCCGGATGGCTGCAGAGACACGCTGCACAACCCCCTGCTCCTCCTGGCTTAAAGGCTGAAATTGTCCAAAGGTTTTTAAATTGTCCCTCACCTGGGACATATCTGACATCCCGCTTAGAATCACCTTCACATTGGGAAATGTCCCCACATAGCGAAGGGCCCAGGAAGATGCCGTATCCCCCGGCCGTCTTTCCTTAAAAATCCCTGTGATGTCCTCCGGAAGATTTGCCAGAGAGCCTCCCTTCACCGGCTCCATTACAATAACAGGAATCCCAAGCTCTTCTGCCAGGGCAATCCCCTTATCCGTAGCCTGGGTATCCTTATCCATATAGTTAAACTGAATCTGGCAGAAATCCCAGCTATGGGATGTAATAATTTCCCGAAAAGTATCGTAATCGTCATGGAAAGAAAATCCCAGATAGCGAATCTTTCCCTGGGCCTTAAGGCTTTCAAAATATTCGAGAATTTTTAACTCTTTTACCTGCTTCCACCTGTGTCTGTCCAGGGCGTGCATGAGATAGAAATCCACATAATCTTTATCCAGGCGGCTTAACTGCTCCTGAAAAATTCTCTCTGCATCCTCTAAGGACGACACCGACCAAACCGGCAGCTTAGTGGCAAGATAGTAAGACTCTCTGGGATACCGGCTCAAAGCCTCCCCGGTAAGGGACTCACTTGTGCCCCCATGATAGGGATACGCCGTGTCAAAATAGTTCACCCCATTCTGATAAGCCTCCTCAATCATGGCGAATGCCTGTTCCCTGTCAATACCTCCGTCTGCACGCACAGGAAAACGCATACAGCCAAATCCCAGCAGGGACACTTTGACCCCAATTTTTTCCATCCTGCGATACTCCATAAAAATCCCTCCCGTCTAAGAATTAACTCACTTTTTCTCCCCATTTATCCGAAGGTCTATTTTATCCTCCGGCAGATAATTCAGAATCATACGCTCCAGTTTATCCCCTCTCACTGGTTTGGAGAGGTAATCCACAAAACCGTCCTTTAAGTACTCTTCCTTCACCCCGTTTATGGCATTGGCGGTAAGCATAATCACAGGAGTGTGGGCATTGGGGGAATCTTTCAGCTGCTGCATCTTTTTGTATGTCTCCACCCCGTCCATCCCCGGCATCATATGGTCCATAAAAATAATATCATATGCTTTGTTAGATACCATCTCGATGCAGGCTGCACCGCTCTCCGCTGTATCCACTTGAATCTTTGTTTTCTTTAAAAGATTTGAAATCACTTTCAAATTCACCGGCACATCATCCACCACCAGAATCCTGGCACTTCCTGCCTCAAAACTCTGCTGGTACTCACTGTTTTCCCGGGTGACATCATGGAAATGTTTTAAAAAGTCACCCACAGGGGAATCGTCCACAATCTGCTGGGGAATGGTTACGGTAAAAACAGATCCCTCCCCGTAAGTACTCTCCACCAAAATCTCCCCATGCATCAAATCCAAAAGCTGCTTGGTAATGGCAAGCCCCAATCCGGTGCCCTCGATATGCCTGTTTTTCTCCATATGAAACCGGGCAAACTGGGAGAATAAATCTTTCATATTTTCCTCCCGTATCCCCATTCCCGTATCCTCCACGGAGATAACAAGGAAAAACTGTTCCTCACTCTGCCTGCTCTCCACGGAAAAGGTTACGCTGCCTCTCTCCGTATATTTTACCGCATTGGACAAAAGATTGGTGACAATCTGCCTTATGCGGTATTCATCCCCCATAAGGCGGCTGGGAAGATTAAAATCACAGGCAATGCGAAACTCCAGTCCCTTCTTTAAAGCCCTCTCCCCTATCATACTGCAGCTGTCGTGGAGAAAAGAGGAGGTCTCATAAGACGACTCTACAATATCCAGTTTCCCGGACTCCACTTTTGAAATGTCCAAAACATCATTAATCAATGACAGGAGAAGATTCCCGGCGGATTGAATATTCTTTGCATATTCCAAAATCTGGGGATTTTCATTCTCCCGGAGTATCATTTCATTCATCCCCAAAACAGCATTGATGGGGGTCCTTATTTCATGGGACATATTAGCCAAAAATACACTTTTCGCCTCATTTGCAGCTTTCTCCCGCCTGTGGGCCTCCTTTGAAGTTTCCGCCAGGTCAATCAGCCGTCTTTTCTGCCCCTCCAGCATCTTTAAAAGTTTTAAAGCCACCTGTTCCACAATCACCACAACTGTCACAGCCAGAAGACATTCCGGAAAATACCAAACCCGATCCTCTGGATTTCCCGCCGTAAAATAATGTTTCACCGTGGCCGCAATAATACTGCACACACTGATAATTGTAATTTTTCTGCACAGGTTCTTCTCCCCAAACACTGTGGTCATAAAGACGGGGATGCAGAAAATAGTTAAAGTATTAAAAAAAGCACAGTGTGTCACGCTGATAACCGTACAAATCAAGACAAGGGCCATAATTGCAATATCGTTCTGCCTCTTATCCTCCTGGGGAAGCCTTTTTCTGAAAATATTAGCCACCCCGATAATTGAAGCATTTAACACAGTGGGAATTACCAGAAACAGCATCAGATAAACCCCGGTGCTCTCTTTAATCAGGTTCATGTGATTTAAGAAAAAAAACATGATAACTTCCAATAAGAAAGTAGCCGCCGCAACTATGTAATCCACCTTAAAGTAAAGATCTCTCCACTTTTTTAAACCCGGCATATTTACTTCTCCCAGCTCATCAGATACAGGGGCAGAGCCAAAAGAACCGCTCCCCCCAGCATATTGCCCAGTGTTACAAACAGCATACTGGTAAATACCATTTTCAACTCCAGTCCTCCCAACAAAAGATACCCTATGGTGTACGTACTCATATTGGCAATGGAGTGCTCAAACCCGGACTCCACAAAAGTCATAATCAGACAAAAGATGATAATAAGCTTGCCGCTCTCGGATTTCATTTTTGCCCCTACCCAAACTGCAAGGCATACCAAAAAGTTACACAAAATCCCCCGAAGCATCATCTCCGCCGGAGTGATTTCCAATTTTCCATAAACAAAAGTTTTGTAATATTCCGTCAAAATAGATTTGGAAGCGCCGCTCTCCACCAGTATAAATGAGAGAAAAAACGTTCCCACAAAATTTCCCAAATAACTCACAAGCCAGACTTTTCCCATATCCAAAAGCGTACACTTACTGTTGTAATACCCCATGGCCATGGTAAGGTTGTTTCCCGTAAACAATTCTCCGCCGATAAATACAATTAAAACCATCCCAATAGAAAACAGCAAAGATGAAATCACTTTCCCAAACTGAGGATAAGTGGAATATAAAACTGCCGCAGTGACGCTGGATAATATAGTTGCCACCGCTATGTAAAATCCTGCCATAATGGATCTGATAAAAAATTTTCCTGGACATTTACTGCATACTTCGGCTTTGTTTACCGCCATCATAGATATTACGTTAATATCATCTGTCAACATCGTGTTTCCCCTTTCTCGTTTACTTTCCTGTCCTTTTATGCGCTGTGAATTTTATTATATCAAATTAGCATTGTGAAATAAATATCTATTTGGCATTTTTTCAGAGACTTAAAGGGAAATAAACCTTATTTGTTCTTCCACATCCCTGCAAAAACCAGCAAGAATACTCCACAAAATGCAAGAATAACCGATAATCCCAAAACCTCCGCCAATCTCCCCGCCAAGGGGAACAGCACAATCATTGCCAGGGAAAAAAACATACTCTCCACAGAAATCAATGTCGCCCTCTGCGGGGAGGGAATCAGTTTGTGGAGCACTTCCGATTTCACAGGATATAACACGGAATTAAAAAATGCTGCCAGGATAAATACAAAAATGGAAATCCAGGCTTTATCAAACCCAAAACACACCAGAGAAAAGGCAATCACCAGGGCAGAAATCTGTCCTGTGCCCTTTCCCATTCTCTCTGAAATCCATTGGCTAAGCGCCGCTCCCCCACAGGAAGATATCCCTGCAAAGAACATAATCACGCTGATATGGATTTTACTGTAGCCCATATCCCAGAAATACTGCTGGCTGTAAAAAAACAAAAGGGTATAGGAAGCAAAAATCACAGAGTAGTACACCGTCAGCTTTATAAATTCCCTCTAAAAATCCAACCTGGGCAAGATTCAGCCCGCAGTACAAGAGATAAAGCACCCAGATAGAACTCTGCATATTTAAATTTACCAGAAAAGTTCCAATATAGTCCAGCTTAATATTTCTCAACAATTTGTTCTTACTAATCTTATTTTCTATTTTTTTATCCATCATAATTCCCCTTCTATGTTGATTTTCATTGCCGTTTCTTGGCAAATAACAAAAAACAGCCCAATCCATCAAAGGACTGAACTGTTGTGGGAATTACTAATACTACATTTATATATCAAGACTATACTTATACATATATAAAAATAGACGCAGTAATCCCCTGGGAATACAAAGTGTATGTTTTTGACATAGCACTGCTGCTTAAGATTGGTGTATACCCCAGTGCGTTCATACTGCGCCTCCTGCTATTTCTCCATCCTTGCACGGATGTAATCTTCCAAAATATTAACCGTCCCCTGTACTCCTAACAGGCTGCTGTTAATGCACAAATCGTAAAAACGGGAATCCCCCCATCTTCCGTCGGAATGTCTGTTGTGGTACTGGCTTCTCTTCTTGTCATGGCGGGCCATTTTAATTAATGCCTCCGACTCACTCAAGTCAAATTTGTCCATGACATGTTTCACCTTCGCCTCCTTGGTACCGATTACAAATATGGTAATCAGCCCCTCCATGCCCCGAAGCACAGAATCTGCGCACCGTCCTACAATTACAAAAGATTCGCCGGATTCCGCTTTTTCCTTTATAAAATCAAACTGCATATCCGCAACAATTTCTTCCATGGAGTTTGTATACTTCCCCACTGTTCTTGTTAAAAAGAAATTTCTGGGCTTCTCATCGTGCTTTTCCAGCACTTCCACCTTAATGCCCATATTGTCAGCCATCTCGTCTAACATGCTTCTGTCGTATAATTTAAGCCCTAAATCCTCTGCGATAATTCTGGCTATCTCATGGCCTTCGCTGCCGAATTCACGGCTGATTGCTATAATTGTCTGCTTTGCCATATCAATTATCTCCTTCTTAAAATCCTATAATAATGTAGCGCCCCCTCACCTCTGGTTCGGCGGCATGTCGGCAGAAAGCATCCTAAAAATGCTTCGCATTTGCTTTCTGCCTCTAACAATACCTGACGAATATGAATACCATGGATACTGCAATTACCACTACTGTTGCCGGGATAGCCGTAACACAATATTTGCCCCAGCCGATGACATGGCCGTTTTTCGCTGCCACAGATGTGCCGACAACATTTGCGGATGCACCGATAGGCGTAGCGCTTCCGCCGATATCCGTTCCCATGGACAGTGCCCACGCAAGAGTTGATAAGTCCACCCCCTGGGTAGCCGCTAAACTCTGAATTACAGGAACCATAGTAGCTGCAAAAGGAATATTATCCACAAAAGCACTTGCAATAGCGGATACCCAAATAATAATCGCTACCATAACCTTAAGATTACCCTGGCTCACATCACCGATAAAGCCTGCGATAAGCTCCAAAATTCCTGTCTGCTCCAAACCTCCCACAACGATGAAGAGACCGATAAAAAACAGAAGTGTTTTATAATCCAGCTTTTTGATAATCTCTAAGGCAAATTTCCCTGAGGTTATCAGCGTTACAAGGGCGATTACCCCGCCGATAAATGCCACTGTAAGCCCTGTCTGGGCATGGGTCACAAGCATCACTACGGCACAGGCAAAAATCACGCTGCTGATGGCAAAATCCCTCTTATTCGTTATCGTCTCCCTGGGGGTTGGCATAGAGGAAGTATCAATGTGATCCGGTGAACCTGCCAGGATTTCCTTGCGGAAAGCAAAATAGAAATATATAACCACAAACACAAGGCTGATAAGTGCCATCACACCGGTATTGGTAATAAAATCACTGAATGAGTATCCCAGTGAAGTACCGATAATAATATTTGGCGGGTCGCCGCACATAGTTGCAGAGCCTCCCAGATTCGCACAGAAAATTTCTGAGAGAATCATTGGCACCGGATTAAACTTCAGCAGCTTCGACAATTCGATTGTGACACTTGCCAAAAACAGAATAACTGTTATACTGTCGATAAACATAGCCAAAATAGAAGACATAATCATAAATGCCACAAAAAGAGGAATCGGCTTATAGTTTACCATCTTTGCAAGGGTCATGCAAAGCCACCGGAAAAATCCGGCTTTCGCCATTCCTTCCACCATTACCATCATTCCTGCAATAAAAATAATGGTAGCCCAGTTGATTCCGGCGGAAGACTCAGAAGAACTTCCCGCTTCATACCAGAAACCAAGGGTAAAAATACTTCGGATGTTCAAAGTCTCAAGAATTGCATCCATGCTGTGCATAGCTATGCCAAATACACCAACAAGGGTGAGCAGGCCGCAGCCTAAAGTGACATACTGCCGTTCCACTTTGTCCATCACAATCATTAGAAACATCGCAATAAAAATAATTACTGCTAATACCTGAGCAACTAACATATCTCTTTCTCCCCTTACTCTTTCTTATGTATTATTTTGTAATATTTGAACCTCCGTCACTTGTGCCGGAAGTTACATGCGCTGTAATCCTTTAATCCAACCATTATTTAACAACTTTCTTATTCATTTGTCAATAGTTCTTTTTTACTCCTCTTCCCTCACCCTGGTTCCTGTCTCAAATTCCTTGTCAACCCCTACAATCAAAAGCTCATCCTCCGTAAAACTTCCCCGGTCCAATGCCGCAAACTTCTCATCCTTATCCAAAACCTTTACTTTCCGTTTCTTTGCCACAAGCTCAGTGCCAAGAATAGTCTCCTGCTTTTCAATATAGTATACAAAATTCTCCTGGTTTTCCGTATACACAGCGGATAGGGGAACACATTCCGGATAAGAATCCGTCTTCCTCACCAGGGAGAAGGTTCCGTTTTCCCCAATCATACGGTCCTGGGAAGATATCTCCGCCGTCACTTTGTACCCCCCGTCCTCCCCCTCCTCTATAGCTAAAACCGGAATATCCGAAAGATATCTCCCGCCAAAAGAAATGGTCATTAAATCACCCGGCGCCACATACTTCTTTTCCTCCTTTAAAATATTACCTGTAAAATAAAGGGTGTCCCCCAAGGTGGAGAGCACCACAGCCCCCGTCTCCCCTGTCATGCCCCCTGGTTCCACCAAAACAGCGCTGACGCAGGCCCTCTCGGGGGCAGTGACAACCCCCTCCTTATCCAGATATTCCTTATATATCCCCTGCTCCTCCTTAATATCCGAGATTAACTGGCGAAGTTCCACCTCTGCGGCCTCCTCCACCCGAAGGGGTTCTTTTGCATCCTCTAAGGCACGGCCTGCTGCCAGAATCTTTTCCCCCTGCTCCCTTTTTGCGCCGGAAAGTTCCGCCTCCCTCTGCGCCAGGGCATCGCTAAGGCCCTGCTTTTCTTCCTCATACCGGCTATTAAGGCTGCTTTCAAACTGGGCTGCGTAATCCTCAAAAGCACATTTCTCCTCATCCGAGGCATCCTTCTTCTCTGCCTCCTCCTTAAGCTTTTGATAAGTTTCGTCCCTCTCTTTCTCCTTCTCCTTATAATCTTTAAAAGAAGGGAAAGCATTTAAGGCGTCTTTTGCCCTTTGGTATGCCCCCTGGGCAGTATTCACAGCATCCCCTCCGCTGCTGTTCGCCTGGCCGTAATCTTCATTGGCACGGTCAATGGCCCTCTGACGGTTTTGTGCCTCCCTGGCAACCCCCGACTCATAGTCTTTCAGTCTGGTATCCGCCAACGCTAGTTCCTCCTGTTTTTTCTTGTAGAGCTTCTGAAGGCTTTCCATATCCAAGGTGAGAAGCATATCTCCCTCCTCCACCATCTGGCCCTTCCTCACATGAATGCCCGCCACCAAAAGTCCCGCCGGAAGCAAAAGAGGCTTCTCCTCCTTTGCCTCTAAGATTCCCTCTCCCTCAACCGTGTGGTCCAGTTCCCTCTCCACAATTTTTGCAGTTGCCACCCTTGGCATCTGCCTGGCATAAATCCCCCTGGAAATCATGCCGCACACAAACATAAGCACAAGAAACCATGCAAATCCTTTTAAAGCTTTTCCCTTCTGTTTCATCCTATCCTCCTGTCATAATGTAACGCCCCTCATGAAGATTCGGCGGAATTTGCCTCCCCCTACCCTTTCAGCCCGGACACAGCTATGCCCTGCTCCAAATAATCCTGTCCTGCAAAAAATACAAACATGGCGGGCACCAGCATAATGAGGGAAGCCGCAAGCACCATCCCCGCCTGCTCCATACTGATTTGGGGAAGAAAAAGAGACAGAGGAAATTTTGCAGTCGTCTTTAAAAAGGTCATGGGCTGCTCTAACATATTCCAATATTCCAGGTATCCTAAAACCATGGCGGATAAAATTCCGCCGGAACCTAACGGCAATCCCAAATGCATAAATACCTGCCAGTTATCTGCGCCGTCTATTTGGGCCGCCTCAATACATTCCTTCGGAATCGAGGCAAAGCCCTGGTACATGAGAAACACAGGCAGAGTAGAACACATAGCCGGCAAAATTACCGCCATATGGGTATCCAAAATATCCATGGCATTAAGAATCAGATAGGATGGCAGCATCATCACCTGAAAAGGCATCAGCATTAAAATCACATACAGGGTAAATATCACCTTTTTCCCCGGAAAAGAAAACCGGGCGAATCCCCATGCCATAGGCGCAGCCAAAAAAAGCTGCCCTGCAAGGATGCACGCCGTAATTTTCATAGAGTTCCAGAACACCACATGAAACTGGGGCTTAAAAAGCAAGATATCCATCAAATGCTCCCCCGTGGGATATAAAGGCAGCAGATTCCAGTGAATCCTCCCTTCCCCTATCCCAAGAATAGGGGCAAGGCCATCCTTCAATTCTCCGGTACTTTTTACCACCCCGGTAAGCAGGAGGAGAATTGGAAAACACATAAGAAGCGCCGCCCCTAAAAGAATGATGTCCCCCAAATACCGCAGACAAATTTTTCTTATTTTTTTTCCTTTGATATATAAAAATTCTTTCATGCCGCTCCTCTATTCCGGTTTATCCCACATACGCTGCAAAAGCAAAGTTACAAACACAAATACCACTGCCATGGTCACTCCCCCTGCAGAAATTTTCCCCAGCTCCAGATTGATAAACCAGTTGTTAAAGAGATGCTGGAGAAGATACATCGTCTTTGGGGGATAGGAGCCCGCCACCAGGTAGGCCTCCCGAAACACTTTAAAGGAGTTTAAAAAAGACACAATGGTAATGGTGTAAAATGCAGGTTTTAATGATGGCAGCACCATAAAATGAATGCTCTGTATGCCGTTGCTGCCGTCCACCTTTGCCGCCTCTAACATTTCTTTTGGTATGGCTGCCATGGCCGCAAGCCAAAGCACCATAGTGTATCCCATATTTTTCCAGATATAGCTGATAACCAGGACAAAAAATGCCGCCTCTCCCCCCAGCCAGTCCACAGGCTTTAGGGAAAATAACCCCAAAAACATATTTAAAAATCCCTCTTTAAAAAATATCAATTTCCACACAAACACCACCACGGCGGTAGGCACTGCCATGGGCAGAAGAAGAGCGGATTTTAAAAACTTCATCCATCTGCTTTGAAAGAGTCCTAAGGCAAGGGCCAGAGATAAAACCAGAAGCAGGGGAATACACACCCCCACAAACTTTACCGTATTTTTTACCGCCAGCCGGTAGGCCTCGTTCTCCCACAGATTTGCGTAATTTACCACAGAAAAAAAATTCTTTTTCTCATCCCACAAGGAGCGCCGCAGCACTTCCAGAAACGGAAGCACTGCGAACACAAAAGTACCCGTAAGGCTTGGGACCATAAATGTCCATTTACTCTGCAAAATACAATTCCATTTTCTGCCCGATTTCATCTGCGCCCTCCTGGGGACTCATCTCCCCTGTCAAAACCTTCTCCCCGGCATCGGCTACGGCATCTTTTAAAATGCTTTCCACGTCCCCGGGACAGCTTAAGGTTCCAACCAGGTTTTTTAAGCTTTCAACTTCCTCTTTCGTGGGCCAGGAGATACTAAAGCTTACTATTTCTCCCCCCTCGCTTGAGGCTGAGAATCCTTCATTTTTTTCACCGCCGCTGGGGCCTGCAAAAAATTCGTCAAAGGCTTTCTCATTTACCGGATACCCGTCATTCAAATCATTTTTTAACACATCTTCGCTGAAAAGTGCAGTTAAAAATTCCAAAGCGGTTTCCTCGTTTTTTGTCCCTGCATTGATTCCCAAAATTCCCTTGGGACAAAATACCTTTTCCGACTGCCCCGGCATCAGGGTATACTCCACTCCCTGGGCCTGTTTCATCAGAGAAACCAGCATTTTTACCCCATCAGCGCTGCTTAAGTTACCCACAATAAAACTTGCCTCTTTTCCCATAATATTAAATGCCGCCGCCACATTCAGGTTGGAATTATACTCTGCATAGCTCATTCCAAAATCCACGGTTTCTATATACTGCGCCCTCATCTGCTCCTGTTCCGGGGTAATATTGGCATGTTCCGCCTCATATATCCTCAATGCCTGGGTAAGATAGGATTCCACCGCCCCTTTGTCAAATTTCCCATCCTTCATCCAGGCAGGGGCGCTGCCGTTTTGTAAAATGGCCAGAAGTTCTTCCGGGGTATAAGTGCCAAGAATGGTCTTCTGCGCCGGCTTCTTCTCCCTCTCGGACACCACGGCATCCGCCAGATCCTCTAAAGTTTTCATATCCCCCAAAACATCTTTGGTTCCTGCCGCCACGGGAATGGTAAAACGGGTGGGCAGTGCATATAATCCCTCCTCACTGTCATAGGCGTGGAGAATATTTTTAAAATAGGAGCCTTCCCCTTCCAGTTTCTCTGCAAACTCCTTTAAATCTTTTAGCTGCCCTTTCTCTATGTAAGCGTCCCTGGGCATCCCGTCTAAGACAATAATATCCGGCCCTTCCCCGGAGAGAAGGCTGGCATTTAAATTGCGGATGGCATCCTCCGCCACCATACTGGCCTCATCCATTAAACCGATTTCCTGTTTTACAAAAACATCCGGGTGGTTTTTCCGAAAAGTGCTTACCGCTTTGCTTATCGTGTCATTTTCCGTCAGGCTGTATATGGTAAGCTGCTGCTCCGGCACCGCCGGGGCATCTTTGTCATAGATATAGGAATCAATCTCCCCGTCACTGTATGCCACAAGGAAACCGCCGTCTTTCCCCTTTAAAAGACTAACCGCTTTTCTGGTGGGGTCTCCCATATTAGAGAGCTCTCCTGATAAAAGTTCATCCATAACGCTTCCCCCGGGGACATGGCCGTAAAGCCCGCTTCCTGAAGCTGTATAAATCTGTCCGTCAGCATCATCCACAAAAATGCCTATATTGTACACCGCAGCAATTTCTTTGGAATAAAAATCATTTAACACAGAATCGGTTTCCAGTTTTTCACCTGTGGAAATCTTAAATAAACTTATCTCGTCCATATCTCCGCAGATAATATAGTCCCCGCTTGATGTAAAAACCGTTGACTGGCCTTTTATCTTCATCACACCGGTGAGTTCTCCCGTGTTTAAATCCGCCCGGTAAACCTGCCCGGTAAGATACACCAGATAAAGGTTTCCGTCCCCTCCAAATACGGCCTGCTCTAAAATATAGTCCTCCTGCTTGCTCTGGAGGGAAACTTCCCTTGACTGGCCCTGTGCGTCCATATACACATACTGCTCCGCCACGTTTCCGTTCTCATCCACACCGCCGCTCCATAACACATAGGAAAAAAACAAACCTCCGTCCGGGGCCAATGCTATAGAAGTCACCTCCGCACTGTCCTGATTTATCACCTCTATCAGAGGAGAAATCTCCTTTGTCTCCCAGGTTTCCCCCTCGTCTTTTGACAGATGAAACACTCCGGACATTTTGTCAGCAATCCCAAGGCTTCCATCGGAAAGCCTCACCATACTTTCCAGATTTGTCAGTCCTTCCGGTATGGTTTTTGCACTTTCCATATAACGCCCTTTCGCTGTATTTTCTCCATAACTTTCCGTGTCCTCCCCGGATTCCCCCGGGCTTTCCCCAGGATTTCCACCGCAGCCTGAGAGGGCCAGCGCAAAAGCCATAGCGCAGGAAACCAACGAAACCTTCTTTCTTTTCCACCAATTTGTAACATTCCTTCTGTCCATATCATTACCTCACATTCATTTTCTTTTCCATTAACATAGCAGAGATTTCTTTAAATTTTCTCTAATTTTTAAAGATTATTTCCAGATAAGTGTGATACACTTCTTATATCATAAAAAAAGGAGTATTCTATGCGGATTTTACTGATTGAAGATGATTGCAATTTAAAAATGACCTTGGCCTTCCAGTTAGAAAAAGAAGGTTTTACCGTTGATGCCTGCGGGAATGGGGAAGATGCCCTGTACTATATGAATTCAAATACCCACGACTTAATTCTCTTAGACCGAATGCTGCCAAAAACAGACGGCATCACCCTCTTAAAAAAATTCAGGGAGGGCGGAAGCCAGACCCCGGTAATTATCCTTACCGCATTAGGAGAACTGGGGGATAAAGTCACAGGGCTTGACGCCGGGGCAGATGATTACCTGGTTAAGCCTTTTGAATTTGAGGAACTTCTGGCCCGAATCCGCAGTATAAACAGACGTCCCAGGCAGTGGAATAAAGAGCCCTCCCTGTGTATCAAGGACATTGTCTACTCCTCTGCGGACAACCATCTTTCCGGTACTTTGGGAAGCTGTTCCCTGTCAAAAAAGGAAGGCATGCTCTTAGAGGTCTTTCTTTTAAACCCAAATCAGGTTCTCCCCAGAGACACCCTTTTATCCCGTGTCTGGGGAGTGGACGCAGAGGTGGAGGACGGAAATTTAGATAACTACATCCACTTTATCCGCCGCCGGTTAAATTGCGTAAGCCGCCAGGTTTGCATTCAGACTGTCCGCGGCGTTGGCTACCGTCTCGCAAGTAAGGATTCAGAAAACTAATCCTTAGGAGGAATCTTTATGTACAAAAAACTGCACCGACGCCTTACCCTTATTTTTTCCGGAATTACAGCGGGCATTCTCATTACCATGTCACTTTTTTATCTCTATCTCTACGAGAAAGATGTGACGGAAAACAGCTTCCTCTCCTTTTCCCAGGAAGTCTCTTCCATTATTTTAAATTTACAGCAGCAGGAAAATTTTTCTTCCCTGTGGCAGGCATCCGTCTTTACCAACAGCTTATTTCTTCCGGCATTTTTTGACAGAGATGTGCTACTGCCCTCCTGCGCCCTGGTTTTAGACAAAGAGGAGAGAGAACTGGCAGAAGAAGCCTGCGCCTATGGATTTTCCCTCTATCCCTCCGTAAAAACATACAAAGGCCACACACCCTCCCACAAAGAATTTGTATACAAAACGGAAGGGAAACCGGATTTTTACGTCTCTGCCATAAATCTGCCCAAGAACTCCGGCAGCCTCACAGGGGTCATTCTCTATAACACCCTCCCCCTCCGCAGGCAGATTCTGCACCAAAGACTGCGCTTTGCCATGCTGAATGTTTTAGGAATCTTTTGCCTGTGCCTGTTTTCCTGGTTTTACACGGGAAAACTTTTAGCCCCCATTCAGGCATCCCATGAAAATCAAAATGCCTTTATCGCTGCGGCATCCCATGAGCTCCGCACCCCCCTGGCTGTGATTTTATCTGCGGTTTCCGCCACAAAAAAAGCTTCCCCTGGGGAGCGGGAAACATTCCTTGGCACCATAGAGACAGAATCCAGGCGCATGTCCCTTTTGGTAAACGACATGCTCACCCTCTCCCGTGCAGACAACCACACATTCCTGCTGCATTCCGCACCGGCGGAACTTGACACCCTCCTTGTGGAAACCTGGGAAGCTTTCCGTCCCCTTGCCAGAGAACATCAAATGCATCTTGAAATACTCCTCCCGGAAAATTCGGTTTCCAAATGTCCCTGCGACCAAGACAGAATCCGTCAAGTTTTAGAAATTCTTATCTCCAACGCCTTAAGTTACTGCAGCCAGGGTGGACGTATTTCCCTCACCCTGGAAGAGAAAACCTCCCGGTTTCTCTTAGGGGTGAGGGACACAGGAACAGGGATTCCAGACAAAGACAAGCCTTATATTTTTGACCGCTTTTACAGAGGGGATGCCTCCCGTTCCGCAAAAGACCACTTCGGCCTTGGCCTATGCATTGCAAAGGAAATAATGGATGCCCACCTGGGAAAAATCTGGGTGGAAGACACCCCTGGCGGGGGCGCCTCCTTTTTTCTGGAACTAAAAAAATAGTACAAAAAATGCATAAAATTTGGTGCATTACTCTCTTGCTAATTCCAGATGACTATGCTATAATGCACACTTGAATATAATTACATGAGAGAGATGAGGTGGTTTCATGCTACAGTTTACTGACGACTGCCGTCTGGGCATTCCGGAAATCGACAGCGAACATGAACGGCTTTTTGCCCTGGTTAATAAAGGGTATGCCCTGCTGACTCAGGAAGAAAATATAAGGCCTGCGGCAAAAAATTTACTGAAACATCTTCGGGATTACGCCGATACCCATTTTATCCATGAAGAAGAATATATGAGAAAAATAGACGACCCGGAACTCTCCTCCCAAAAGCAGGAGCATGTGGATTTTACCAACCGGATGAACACCGTAGATTTTTCCAAACTCACAGACGACCAGCTTCGCCCAGTTCTGGAAAACCTTTTGGACTATCTGGCCCGCTGGCTCTTTGGACACGTTTTGGGCAGCGATATTTTAATCGGCAAATTTGAATCCCCCTTTACCTTTACCTCCAAGTACATGACGGGAATCGATGAAATTGACGAGGAGCACCGCCAGTTATTTCGGATGGTAAAAGAGACCCAGGAAGTGATACAGGACAATCTTGTCTTTGACAAATACGACCAGATTGTCTATGTGGTGAACCGTCTGAAAAGCTACACAAAAGAACATTTTAAACATGAGGAAGCTTACATGGAAAGAGTTGGATATCCCGGCCTTGAAAAGCAGAGAGAAGCCCACCAAGCTTTCTGTGACAAACTGGCAGAAATCCAGTTGGAGGATATGGATAACAACCAGCAGGAATATCTGGAAAACTTAATTGATTTTTTATTAAACTGGCTTTCCGTACATATTCTTCATATGGACAAGGAAATTGGAAATTATCTCTCCGACCTGACCCATGAGATAGATTTATAGAAAAAAAGAGGGAACACATCCCTCTTTTTTTTATACAAACTCTTCCCGCATGGGGGTAAAAAAATCCACTAAAATTCCTTTCTCAAGGCATACACAGCCATGTTCTGCGGACTCCCGCTTTAACAGCACGTCCCCTGTCTGAACCACTTTCTTTTCCCCCTCCACGGTAAATTCAAACTTTCCTGCCGCCACATAGGTAATCTGGGTGTGAGGGTGATGGTGCACCGCCCCCACGGCGCCTTTCTCAAAATGGTTTACCACACACATGGCCTCGTCGGCGTAAGCCATGATCCGGCGGCTTACCCCCTCCCCGCACTGTTCCAAATCCACATCATTTTCAAAATTCCAGATTCTGTTTTTCCTTGTTTTCATAGTAAAACCTCCCTAATCATTTTCCTTTTTTCCCTGCAGGATATACAATCCAATGATAAACGCCAGATCAATAATCACCACCGCCACAATAGAGCTCATCCCATAAAAAATTCCCGCCGTCTCCGCAATCTTTCCGATAATGGAGGGCATCACTATGGCCCCCAGGCTTGCCATGGTAAGCATAAAACTCCATGCCATATCATATTTTTTGATAATTATTCCTCCCACTGCCACTGTGGTGGGATAAATCCCCGCCATACTGTAGCCAAACCCCATAATGGCAATAAAAATTACTGCTGTGGTTCTGCTAAAGAGCAGGATAAAGAAGAACAGGGTAAGTCCCGCTCCCATAACCATCAAAAGCTTTTCTTTTTTTACCCTTGTGGAAAGCCAGGCCGCCGTAAGCCTTCCCGCAAGAATCATAATCCACAGAACACTTGCCGTTATCTGGGACAGGGTTGCACTTAAAAGTCCCGTATCTTTAAAATAGGTAATCATCCATCCAATGACCCCCTGCTCTCCGCAGAGATAAAAGAAAAGGGTTCCGGTGCAAATCCAAAACAAGGGCTCTTTAAAAAACAAAAACCCTCCCTGGTTTCCCTGCTTCTTTTCCATCCTGTCGTTGGAAAGAGGGGTAAAGAAATATAAAAGCCAGCTCAAGATTCCCATAAACACCATAAACACACAGGCATATACCCAATTATCCGGGTTGTTGTTGGTCAGCACTATAATTAAAATAGGAAACAGAAAGGCCCCCACTGCAAAAGTGGCATGCAGGGCGTTGATGGTCCAGGCCTTTCCCGGAGCCAGGTTATTGATTACCGTGTTGCAGAAATTGCTGGTTGCCCCCCTGGATAAACCGGTGAGGAAAAAAGCTGCCGCAATTATATATTTACTATCCCCAACCACAATCATGAAATAAGAAACCGCCGTAAATAGGTTAAAAAGAAGTATCGTCTTTTTTCTTCCAATAAGCACAGGCAGCGTACCCCCTGCAAAACTGGAAATCAAATTTCCCACAGAGTGAAGGCTTACGATAAACCCTCCAAAGGCATAGCTTAGCATTTTGGCGTCTTTTATAAAGGGCAGCAGAGAACCGATGGACAGGGCAAGCATACCGTTAATTAGAAATGCCCCGTAGGTAAAATAAAACTGCTTCTTCTTTTCCGCCGTGTTCAAAAAATCCATTTTCTTATTCTTCCTTTCCACGTATCTTACCCTCAGGAATCCAACGGCTCAGCGCAGCCGTGATATCCTTCATGGCAATAGGCTTTGACACAAAATCATTCATCCCCGCCGCTATAAACTCTTCCTTTACCCCCTGAACGGCATCTGCCGTAAGGGCTAAAATAGGCAGGTTCTGATAATACTCTCCCTCAAGGCTTCTAATCCTTCTGGTGGCCTCCACCCCGTCCATCACCGGCATATAATGGTCCATAAACACCAAATCGTAATGGTTTTGCTGCACCAAATCAAGAGCCTCTTTTCCGTTTGACACCACGTCGATTTTCATCTCAAAGGGTTCTAACAGCGCCTGAGCCACCTCCCGGTTAATCTCATTGTCATCCACCAAAAGTATCGTTGCATCCGGCAGCGTAAAGGTAAACATATCTTTCCCAGCCTCCCCCGGCTGCTCCTTTACCTCCCCAAAATCCCCTATATTATCTTCACTCTCAATTCCTTCCCAAAGGGTAAAATAAAACTCACTGCCTTTTCCGTACTCACTTTCCACCAAAAGGGTTCCCCCCATAAGTTCCACTAACTGACGGGAAATGGCAAGTCCAAGGCCCGTGCCCTCTTTTCCCCTGTTCTTCTTTAAATCCACCTGGGTAAAAGCGTTAAAAAGATGCTCTAAATCCTGCTTTTTAATACCCTGTCCCGTATCCTTTACCGAGAAGTCAAGCTGAACCCTCTTTCCGTCCCTCTGCTTTGCCTTCACCTGAACTGTGACAGACCCCTTGTCGGTAAATTTAATGGCATTGTTCATAATGTTGATAAGCACCTGACGGATACGCAGGGAGTCTCCGTATAAAATCCTGGGAATTTCTCTGTCCACATCCATCACAAGTTTTACATCTTTATCCCCGATTCTGGTATCCCCAATCACCTGAATATCCCGGAACATCTGGGCAATATCATAGGTGTCTTTCGTAATTACAAATTTCCCGGCCTCAATCTTGGAGAAATCCAAAAGGTCATTGATAATATCCAAAAGCGCTTTCCCGGAGCTCTTAATATTCAGCAGATATTTTTTCTCCTCCACAGGCCAGTCTTTCCGCAAAAGAACCTCCGTAAGCCCCACAATGGCATTCATAGGGGTGCGAATCTCATGGGACATATTGGAGACAAAAAGGGATTTCGCCTGATTTGCCGCCTCCGCCTGCTCCTTAAGCTCCTTCATAATCTCCGCCTGCTCCTGTACCCGTTTGGTATAGTGATAGCTGTCCGTCACATCCGTCAAAACATACATCTTTCCGTAATAAGTGCTCTCCTGCTCAACCATGTAGCTGCCCACGGCATAAATCTGTTTATCCCGGATAATATTTTTCTGCTCCAAAATACAGTCATTCATATCCTCTAAGATGGGCTCCGCCCTCCCCAGAGATATTTTTTCATAAATCTGCTCCGCTTTCTGGTTAAAATAAATAATCTTCTCATCGTTGTCCACAACCACCAGCCCCTCAGCCAGGGAGTCCACTGCCAGCTCTTTTGCCAGCGTCAGGGTATCAAAAATTCTGTGCCTGAAAATCAGCACGGACAGAAGTATGGTGTCGATCAGATAAGCCAACAAAGTGATGTCATACCCTTCTGTGATTCCGCTGATAAAAACTGCAAACCCCAAAAGCGCCACCATATTGATGATTAAAAGATTCCCAAACTGTTTTTTCTCAAAGGAGTAGTGGGCCCTCTGATAATTGGAAAAACATATGACAATCATCACCGCCGCATAGGATACCAGCATCACGCAATTCAGTATGTACACTGTACTGTGCCCCAGCACCAGGTGGGGAAAATTTCCCTCCTGGGTAAACTCTATGCTGCTGTAAAACAAGGTGTGCTTCTCGCAGTTCAGCACCAGAAAGATTACGAGAACATGCGCACAGGCCAGCATCCGCACCACCCATAAGGGAATGTGGACTTTACAAATCTGCATCACAAACAAAAACAGGCTCAGCCCCAGAAAAGACTTTCCCAAATAGGAAAACTTCACCGTTGTCAATGCCTCCTCCAGGGAAGTGGCCTGGAGCTCTAAAAGATATCCCACAAAATTAATGCACAGGGATATAATGAGAAACAAGAGATACTGCTGGTGTTTGGAAGGTTTCTGCCCTATGACATACAAAGCCTCCACCATTAAAATTATGATTCCTATGTATTGTATTACTATAAAAAACGTATGCATATCATTCCCTCTCTCAAAAACATGCCTTTAACTGTCCCGCTCCGCTCTCCGGTCAAACTCCTGTATGGTCATTGGTTTTGCGTAATAGTATCCCTGAATCATATCACAGCCCTGCTCCGCCAAAAATTCCACCTGCTCCTTCCGCTCGATTCCCTCCGCCACAATCTTCATATTCAAATTTTTGGCAAGCTGTATGGTTTCCCTCACCACTATCTCTCCCCGTTTTTCCACGTCCTCTCCCCGGAAAAACTCCATGTCCAGCTTCAACACATCTATGGGAAGGTCTTTTAAAGAATTCAGGGAAGAATACCCTGCCCCAAAATCATCCATGGAAATAGAAAAACCGTACACTTTCAGCTCTTTGATAATTCTCTGCAGCATATCTTTATCCCCAAAGAACGCACTCTCCGTCACTTCCAGCTCAATGCTTCCGTGGTCTGCACCGTAACTGTCCACCAACTGGCAGATATGCTCCGCCAAGTCCTCCCTGGTAAAATGGGCTCTGGAGACATTTACGGAAACAGGGACAGCCTTTTTCCCCTGGAGTTTCCACTCCGACTGAAGTTTTGCCACGCCGGAAATCATATAATCGTCAAGCTGGGTGATAAACCCGTTTTCTTCAAATATAGGAATAAAACGTCCTGGGGTTATCAGGCCGTCTGTGGGAGAAATCCACCGGACCAAAGCCTCTGCCCCTACCAATTTTCCCGAAACGGGACTGTATTTAGGCTGAAGATAAATTTGGAACTCTTTATTTAACAGGGCGGATTCCATGGAATCCTCCACTTTTCGTTTCCAAAGCTGCTCCTCTAAAATCTGCTGGTCAAAAACTTTGATATATTGACCTTCGTTTCCCATTACCTCCTGCCTTGCCGCACTGGCATAATGATAAATCTGGTCCACATCCACCTGTCTGCGGTAATGTTTTTTATCTCCCTTCTGATGGGTCAGAGGATCAATCATATAGATTCCCACATGGTAATTCAGCTTTTTGTCTTTTCTGATACCTTTCAGCTCAGCTAACATTTTCCGCAGCCGCATCTCACACTGTTCCCTGGACTGGCACTTTAACAAAAGGCCAAAATCAGCTGTGGCAAACCGGGCAAAGGTCTCCCCTTTTCCCACTTTTGCCTGTAAAAAGCCGGATATATGTTCCAGAAGCTCCTCCCCCGACTTGTTTCCGTAACAGGCACAAAAATCCTGATATCGGTCCATATGCAGGTTCACCATGGCATATGTATTCTTACTGCCCGACACCCTGTTGAGAATCTTTTTACTGTGATGGATAAAATATGTCCAGTTCTTCCCCCCTGTGATGGTATCCAGATACAACAGCTTTACCATACGCCTCTGTATCACTATGGAAGAGAGAACATTGATAAGGAGCAGAATAATAGGAAGACTCAGTGCCGATATGGCTATAATACCCACTACAATAAGATACAGGATATCTTTTCGCACCAATCTCACACAGTCCCTGTAATACAGATGATACTCCTCAAAATTTAAGGGAACCTCCAGCCAGCAGTTTACGGTAAAAATTTCTTCCCTGAGCCACATCTCCCACATCTGCTTGGAATCGTTATTCAACCTTATGGGCCCATCCATAGTCCGCTCCCAAAGCTCCTGCACAGGAATCATCAGCATGTTGTCCCAATCCATCTGCTGTGCACCTTGGTCCGGCATCACCATATAGGTATCAAAAAGGTCTATCTCCTCCCTGCGGTTAAAGTCCGGCCGTGACTTTCCGTAAATTATTTTAATTTGATTGTCCCTGTCCGTAAGGCAGATGCCGTTTTCTTTTTTCAGATTCCTCCCCACAAAGGAGAGGGACTCCATTATATTTTCCTCCTTATTGGCCTTCACCAGCCTTCCCAAATCCTCCGCATCCTCATACACCCCGGCAATTTTTGAATCCATAATGTACTCTTCAAACACGCTCATTATCATCACAATGAGGCCAATACAAAACACGAGAAAAACAAAAAACAGTATTAGGGACGGCCAGATACTCTTCTTGCGAAATCCTTTTAAACTTTTTTCTTTGTATTTCTTCATAAAAATTCTCCTTATGCGCAGATATATAGTAACATGATATAATATAAATAGCACTAATTATACCGATTTTACCATATTTTTGTCACTTTTGTCATAAAATCAGAATTTTTTTCCTGTTTATCCCAATGCCACATCCAAAATCATCATAATTGCAAAACCCGCAGCAACCCCCAGTGTCGCCCCGTGGGACTCCTCCCCTGCCTGGGACTCCGGTATCAGTTCCTCCACAACCACATACATCATAGCCCCTGCTGCAAAAGCTAACAGAAAGGGGAGCACCGGCACCACAAGCTGGGCCAGTAGAATCGTAAAGACCGCACTTACAGGTTCCACCAGACCGGAGAGAACGCCGTAAAAAAAAGCTTTGGGCCTGCTGGTTCCCTGGCTTCGCAGAGGCATGGATATAATAGCCCCCTCCGGGAAGTTTTGTATCCCAATCCCCACTGCCAGAGCCAAAGCTCCTGCCAAAGCAATCCTGGGACTGTCTATCATAGCTCCCGCAAATGCCACCCCCACCGCCATTCCCTCAGGAATATTGTGCAGCGTCACGGCAAACACCAGCATAGCCGTCTTTTTTGCCCCATGCCCTGTCTCCTTAAATTTTCCCGAGAGCAAATCCAGGCAGGATGCCGTCCTCCCCAGCAGGAGAAGAAATGCCATACCAAACAAAAAGCCTGCCGAAGCCGGAAGCCACGGCGTTTGTCCCTGCTCCTCCGCCATCTCTATGGAGGGTAAAAGCAAAGACCAAACAGACGCAGCCACCATAACTCCGGAGGCAAACCCCAAAAGCAGTTTTTCAATTTTGCAATTCATCTGGCCCTTCATAAAGAAAACCATAGCAGAGCCTGACATAGTCCCCAAAAAAGGAACACAAAGACCAACCATAATATCTTTGAACATATTAGAATTCAATTTCCAGCCTTTTGCCATCTTTCCATTCATCTTATGCAAAAGGCCAGTTAAGGGTTACTGGTTATTCTTCCTCTTCCTCCGGCAGAACGTTCCCCGAGTTATTTCCGTTGTTGCTCCCTATCGTAGTGTGTTTTTTCGGGCTGAAAAGAATCCCAAACAAAATACCTGCCATGGCGCAGACCATAATTCCCAATACCAGTTCTCTTTTGTTTACCAAAACAGGGACATTTAAATCCTTCCATAATTCACTGCATTTTTTTGTCATGTAACTTCCTCCTTCTGATCTGTTTTTCCATAACTTTATTTTACCCTCTTCCCTATACACGTCTCCAGATGTTTTTTATAGACGAATAACTTGCCCAGATAGACAAAATGTATCCAATCGCCAAATCCTTTGCCACCGCTCCCATCAGTTCCGGCTCTTTTAACAGTTCTGGAAGCAGGGAAAATGCATCTGCCACAGTAAGGGAATAATATTCCCCAAGCTCCCTGTATGCCGTAATCCCTAAAGAAACCACTTCCGCCCCTATGATAGCCAGAAAAGAGAGGATAATGCAGAGAATAATCCCGGTTTTAGACAGTTCTTTTCCCAGTATCCCATAGCCTTTCATGCCGCAGAATACAATGGCATATCCGGCAATTCCGGCGATAAATCCAATCTGTCCAATCAACACCCATAAAACCGACCCCAGTAAAATCCCAATCACTGCACCGATTAATCCAAGGGGCAGGTTTTCCTTCTTCTCCCAGTCATCCGATACCAAGTTTTCCATTTGTGTACTCATTTTCTTCCTCCTATACGTGAATTCTTATACAATATCTGCCATAAAAGGCTTGACTCTATGATATCACATATATTCTGCCGTATCAAATACCAATTTTCCGCCGGCACTAGAAACGTCCACCGCCTCCTTACTTCCCACGCTAAAAGCAATATGGTCAATACGCATCTTTTCTTCCTCCAAAGTCTTTGCTTCTATCTTTTCCTAATACATTCTTTTACATCATTGTATCATCTCTTAGCACTTCTGCCAAACTAATTTTGCGTACATTCCGCCAGGCCAGGTAATAGGCCAGTGCCACAGAGCCTAAAATAGCCAGCATAAAAAGAATGACTGGCCTAAACGGCGCCTCCGCCAGAAATACTCCCACTTCAAGATAACTGTTCTGCAAAAGAAACCCCACTGTAATGATTACAAAGGGAAGACTGACCACAATCGGCCTAACCCCTATCACAAGCGCCTCGATGAAAAACATTTTCCTAAGTTCCTTCGGCGTCAGCCCAACCGACATATACCTTGCAAATTCCCTTTTCCTCTGGCGCACAAATCCCAATGTATTGGAAAATACATTGCCGACACCAATCATCCCAAGCAAAATGCAAAAGCCTCCAAATATTGCCATCATTCCCTGTATCTGCTTACTATTTGTTTCATATTCCTGGATACGGTTTTCATACACTGAGGTGTAGTTCTCACTGACAAGCCGTCTTATCTCATCCTGCAAGGCATTCAGCTCTTCCAATGTCACATTTTCTCTGCCTCGGACACAGATAAAGCTATCCTCTTCCGTTCCCCCTAACTGCCCTTTTATCTCTTTCCATAAAGATACCGGGATAAAATGCACCAGCTCATAATAATCCAGTTTTGCATACTCTTCTCTTAAAACAGGGGAGGCTTCTGTATAAGACAGAACCGGTATCTCTGCCGTGATTTCTTCATTCCCCCACTGTCTTAAGACACTCACGGTATTTTCTCCTCTCACATAAGGCATAAAACGAGGATGCCTGAAATCTGGATTTGTCACCTCGCGGATACGGTTTAAGATCACTGCTCCGTCAAGCCGGGGTGTCGCACCAACCTGCTGGCAATAAGCCAGAAAACTATTATCATCCAGTATGACAATGGGGGCATTTACCAGCCAGCCTCCCTCAGCCTGCCGGACATAGCTGTGGGAGGCGTTGGAAAATCCGCCGAAGGATTTCATATCCTCACTCATTTCTTCCTCTGTAATAATTCTCTTTGCCCCTGCCTTTTGATATAGAATAGCGTTTTCCACTCCATGAAGTTCCTGTACAGCCCTTATCTCTTTAAAATTATCCACCTGGGTATCCTTAAGGGTAACCATTACATCCCATACCCCCTGATACCTTTCAAAATAAGTTTCCCTTGTGCTGATATTGGACAGAGAGAAAAAGCACTGCATAACTGTAAAGGCCATGAATGAAAAAATAAGGGATAAAGACGCTGTGCGCAGCGCCTTTCTCTGGGCTTTTAACCCATTCCCGGCCAACTCTCCTTCCACGCCGAACAACCCTGTAAGCAAAAAAGAATTCTTCCTGCGTTTTAACTTTAATTCCCCGGTATTTTTAATTGCTTCAAGGGGGGTGAGCCTGCTTAATTTTCTTGCCGGCAGCCATGCGGAGAACCATATGGTTATAATGGTTACCAACAACGTGAGCGCCAGGACCAGCGGATGATAACCAAAAACCGCTTTATGACGTCCTTTTATACCGCTGCCCAACAAAGCATTTACCATCTCCAAGAGTCCCATGCTGCCTGCAATGCCTAACAGGTTTCCAAGGATTACCGGTAATGCGCAGAGAGCCGCTGCTTCCTGCAAAAGACACGCACGAATCTGCTTTGGCGTTGCACCAATACTTGAGAAAATGCCAAACTGATGAATTCTTGCGTTCATGGATACCCCAAAAGAATTATGGATAACGATAATCAGGGAGGACGATGCCATGAACATGATCAGCATAAACATGGGAAATAACAGCCTTGGGGCTGTATCACCTGAATCGCGGATGAAATACATTGCCAAAAGTTCATAATTGTAAACAATTTTTTCCGGCGCAGCCCCGGCCAGTTCAGCAATACGGGGAGTGTCAGAAAAAACAGATCCCATATTATTGAAATAGATATCTAAAGCTGGTTCCCCTGCCTTATTTCCCTTTTCATTTACCGCTGCCTCCCTTACATTGGCGAAACTTTTTACAGCTTCTATCTCCTCCCTGGAAAATTCCCCAATCATCCGGCTGTGCCAGCCGCCTTCCTCCCTTTTAATCCTCTCAACCTCATATTTCCATGCATTATAAAACAGGCCGCACAATAAGGATAAAAGAAGAGCCGAAACAAACGCACCTATTATAACGGACAAACTGGAAGAACGGTTGTTTTTCATATAACCCCATGAATAATCTTTCCACATATCCATTACCTCCGCTTCTCGTCCCTGACAATACGCCCATCTTCAACTGTAATGATACGCTCTGCTTCCAGGGCCGCCTTTTCGTCATGGGTAATCAGCAGAATCGTCTGCCCCAGGTTGCGGTTGGAGAGCTTTAACATGTCGATGATATCTCTGGAATTTTTCTGGTCCAGATTCCCGGTGGGCTCGTCTGCCAAAAGCAGAGCCGGGCGGTAGATTAATGAACGCGCAATGGCTGCCCTTTGCTGCTGTCCGCCGGACAACTGGTTTGGCAAAGCCTCCAGCTTCTCAGCTATGCCAAGAGAATTCACCACCTTGTCAAAATATTCCTGATTGGGCTTTTTCTTGTCAAGGGCAAGGGGCATAAGAATATTTTTCCCCACGGTGAGGGTGGGAATCAGGTTATAAAACTGATATACAAGCCCCACCTTTCTGCGGCGGAAAATTGCTGACTGCGTCTGGTTCAGTTTGGAAAGGTCTGTCCCGTCTACCATAACTTTTCCTTCTGTGGGCTTATCCACACTGCCAAGGATATGCAGCAGAGTGGACTTGCCGCTGCCAGATGCTCCCACAATCGCCACAAATTCACCTTTGTTCACTGACAGGTCTATCCCATTAAGGGCTGTCACCTGATTTTGGCCAGAGCCGTATACCTTCCTGACTCCCTCACATTTCAAAATCTCCATTCTGATTTTCTCCTTTCATCTACATGGCTGTTTCTGTGGTATTTCTGTTCTCCATAAACACGAAGCCCACAGCTTTTACAATAAACAGTATAGCAAATGAAAATTACAACTCAGTGACTGTAGAAGCGAACTTCAAAAAGAGCTCCGCCGCCAGGCTTATTTTTTGCCTGTATAGTTCCGTTCTGACGCTCGATCATCTCTTTTGCCAGAGCAAGTCCAATCCCGATGCCGCCCTCACTTGCATTTTTCCCTCGATAAAACCGTTCAAAGAGATGGGGCATGTCTTCTTTTGCAAACCCTTCGCCATCATCCCAGATCAAAATTTCTGTATAGAGTGGATTTTGTGCATAGGAACAATGTACCATCCCCCCGGGACTGTGCTCCATACAGTTTTTCATCAGGTTCATCATCGCCTCCATGGTCCAGTCCAGGTCTGCAATGACCAGCATCTCACCCAGCTCCGGTATATCCATCGAAGTGCTGGAACAAAAAAACAGTTCCTGCAGGTTATCCGCCGCAAGGACAAGAAGGGTAAAAACATCTACCTCATCCCTCTGTAAATGTAATGTCCCGGCATCAATCCGGGATAAGACCAACAGTGCCTCCTCCAGGTGGGTCAGCCGTAAAAGCTGTTTTCTCACCTTCTTTAGATGCCTGCCGTGAATACTTTCAACTTCCATAGCATGGGCATCCATAAGGCCCGCTGCCCTGCAGTCTGAGCAGAATGCAGGTTTATCTGCAGTGCTTTGCTCCATCATCTGAACAGAAAGGGAAATGGCAGTGATGGGGGTTTTTAACTGATGGGCAATATTGGACAGATTTTCCGCAAAGCCATTTTTTGCCTGCACCGCCCCGTCCCTCGTCTGATAGAGAAATGTAACCGTCTTATATATTTCATCTTCCAGTTTTGAAAATTCATCCTCCCCGGTAGTGGAAAGGATTACCGCCTTCCCGGTATTTACCTGTTCCAGATACTCCGCTAATGCCCGGATACGCATGGTTTGCATTTTATTCCGATACAAAAAAGTAAATGTAAAAATCAAAACCCCTGTCATAAACCCTATTGCTGCAAATAGGACACTTTCCCCACAACCGGAACCTGAAAAATCCGATATACGGTATCCCAGTGCAGATAACACATCATCTTCCACCACGCCGTCAGGATTCCCCATTGTATATTCTTTTAATGCGGCAGATATTATTTTTTTTGCTGCCGGCTCCTGCTCCACCACTTCACAGCAAACCACATTTAACAGCTCAAACTGGCGCCGGCTGTAATGATAAGAGACAAGCAGGACAGAGACAGCGGAGGCAATCAGGCTAATGGATAATACAAATCCAAGGGTGCAGCACATATTTTTCTGTTCGTTCATATGGTATCCTCCATGCGATAGCCTACACTTCTGACGGTTTTCAGACACTTTGGCTGGAAAAGCTTATCCCTCAGCCGTTTCATGGTAACTGTCAATGTATTATTGTTTACATAATTTCCATTTACATCCCATACCTGCTCCAAAATCTTTTCTCTGGTCACGGTTTTTCCCTTGTTCTGCATCAGGTACAAAAGCAGCTGATATTCCACTTCACTTAAGGGAATTTCCTCCGAATGAAAAGAAACGGTATGACGTCTTATATCAATCATAATTCCGTCGCAGGATAAGTATTGTTCTGCCACGTTACCGGACCTGCGCAATAATGCCAGAATCCGTGAATACAATACCTCCAACTCAAAGGGCTTCACCACATAATCATCTGCGCCGTTCTTAAAACCCGAAACAATATCTGCACAGTCTCCACGAACCGTAAGAAAAATAATGGGCAGTTCCTTCCAGTTACTGCGAATCCACTGACACAGACTGTCTCCGTGGCCGTCGGGCATATTCCAGTCTAATAAAACAAAGGTTGGAACATGCTCTTTTAATATTTTCCTGGCCTGTGCAAGTGTTACACAGATGGTTACCTTAAAGTTTTTCTGTTCCAAATATTCTTTTACAGCCAATGCAATATTGGGATCATCCTCAATATAATATATCTCCACCACAGTTAATTTCCACCTTCCCCAGTCATTTCGTTTTTATGAGAACTTCCTAAAATAGCAAATACAATTCTTTCACTTATCATCATTTCTCCCCGTTAGAAATAGAACAATACAGCATCTGAAAGCCATACTCTAAAAACTGGATTTTGGAAAATCCCATTGTTCTTTTAATATATTCCTCTTTATTTGCCGCAAGCTGAATAATCCCGGACAGCATACCCCAAAAATTAAAAATAGTCGGCATAATTTCCAAATTATGGCGAAAATCACCTTTCTCCATTCCAGATATTAAGAACTCCTTTATCTTTTCGTTGATATCTTCCCCTATTTGAAAAGTTTCTTTCTCTTCAGGCAGATAATCCTGACCCTCAAAATCAATATTGATTTTATCCAATACCATTTTGAAGTAATATGGAAATTCTTCTTGGTAGTGAATTAGCCCACGACAAATAAAATAGTATCTTTCTTCTGTGGTTTCCTGCTGCTCTAATGCAGAAGCTATATAATTGTAAAGTTTTTTCATGCTATCCAGCACTAAAATACCAACAATTTCATCTTTGTTCTCAAAATACACATATAAAGTGGCTTTGCTATATCCGGCTGCCTTTGCTATATCGTCCATAGATGTTGCCGCGATACCTCTTTCCATAAACAGTACCGATGCCGCAGAAGCAATTTTTTCCCGGTGTACGCTTTTTGGCTCTTTTTTTCTCCGTCCCATTTCCTGTCTCCTTTTAATTGAACTTAGAGTTTAATCATAGTGATTTCATGGCACTCTGTCAACTGTTATTTGTTCCTACTGGGTAACATGAGGGCATAAAAAGCGGCGTTCCTGTTCTCCCATGCAGGGATAGAGAAACGCCGCGTCTGCATCATATTCCGTTTTCTTTTTTCATACTGTGCTGGTATTGGGGTTTGCAGGATTCCGGGGCATATCAAGGTTTTTTGAGCTAATCAACCATATTCATTCTAAAATCTATGATATTATTTTCATTTCTATGCGCCCATATTTTTCCTGACATATCTGTTAAATTATAAATAACAGACCATTGTAATTTATCAAAACCATCTTCTTCATAAACTCCTACTTCATTTAGCAAGTGAATCGTATCATTCGTATTAAGTGAATTGTTACTGTCTTCTATTTTATTTACAACTTTATCATATCGCTGGAATTCCGTGAATCCTTCACCAATATTCAAATCATTGTATGCAACAAAATTAGAAGCAGCTTGATATTCTTTATCCGTTTCAACAACCTGTAAATCATGATCATAATATTCTACAATTACCGATTTCCCTGTGCTGTCTGCTATCAAATAATGGCAGTAAATATCTCCGGAAAAATAGATATTATAATTTTTTAATAATTCTATTGCTTCATCAACATTGGAAGCCTTGTCCAAAACTAATCTTATAGCCGTTGTTGTATTAAGTGTTACTTTATTTTCATCTTTTCTAATTTGTACTTCTGGAACTGCAAGTAAAGCTATTGCCACACCTTTTTCATTCATTCCATCAAAGGGAAGATAAGGCCCAGCCAGCGTTAAAAAATTATTAAAACTGACACCATCCGTTGGTAAATTATCTTCTGAATAACCGGCAAAAGATAAATTTACAGTAGATACAGATGCATATCCATCTGGGGGATTTGTATATAATTGCATTGATGGTGCATAAGTAAAATCAAAGTTTCTGGCAAAAATAATATCTCCATTTTCATTTTTTGTTACAAAAGCAGTACATCCACTCTCTGTAACATTAAATTTAATTGGAATGCCTTTCAATAATCTTTTCGTAACAAATTCTTCTATGTCTTTATCACTTGCAGCACCTTGTTCTAAAAAGTCATCAAAACCATAATCACCATAATAAGTCATTCTATACATTCCATAGTTATCAATTTGTTTTATCGTTTTTAAAGTTTTAAGTTCATTAACAAATAAAACAAATAACATAATGATGATACAAGCCAATAAGGATAAAACAATAATCAGACTTATCTTTCGTTTCTTTTTCATATACCACACCCCTGCAAATACCCGCTCTCTCGACCTGATTTTATTCCTCCATTATACACGGAACCATAGATTTTTTCAATGATTAGCTTATCCCCGCTCCTGCTTATATCTTCAAATCCAGCTTTACACCAACTTATCCTTTCCGAGATTGGAAATCAGACAGCACAACGCCGATAGCGCCGGACAGTAAAAACCTATTTCTGCTTTATCTCCTGAATAAAATTATGAATCACTCGTTTCTTCATCATCAGAGCAACACCCATTCCAACGAGAACTACTGCCGCCACACTCACAATCAACGGATGATAATTCTCACAAAAAACAGTCAAAAATTTAGTTACATCATCATTTATTGGTGCATTCCCCTGTAAATAAGCAAACGGGATGATTACCCATGCAAGCATTGAAACGATCGGGATAAGAACAAACACATAAGAAAAAATTCGATAGAATACTTTTGTACTATCCTTTTGGTACAACAAAATGTATAAGTAAGAAATAATTAACGGAAATAAAGCACCGTTTGCATTCATACACATATCTGATAAATTCGTGTAACCGCCGCCAACTGCACTCACATGGGCTGTAAATATACTAAAATCTGTTATTGTTCCTCCTACTGACAGTATCACTATCATATGACCAATTTCATGCAAAAGAATATATAAAAAAATTCCAATTCCTGCTGACAACAAAATATATCCTATACTTTTGATTTTTTTATTCATTGATTCCCACTTTCACAATCCCGGCTTTTTATATGCACTTTCCGTTAAAAAGAATTTTCACTTTAATTTTTTCCATTCTTCACGGGTTATGGCATATGCATATGAGATACCGTTCTTTTCATCCGGATATTCTTTTACTTTCTTCATACCGTTTGCAACTGCGGTAGAATAAGACCCTACATTTGTATATTTCATGTAGGAATAGATTGTATCATACTGGGTGTTACGAAACACCCAATCTCTTACTGCACCAGCTGCTTCTTTTGCAAATCCTCTTCGCCAATATTTTTTGTGAATGTGGTATCCAATCTCTGGAAGCATTTCGTTATCTATATTCTGTATGGTAATACCACAATCTCCAATAAATTCTCCGCTTTCTTTTCGCACAACTGCCCAAAGACCAAATCCATACCTTTCGTAATTCTCTAAATTCCATGCAATCCACTCTTTTGTTCTTTGTTCGTCAAAGGGAGCAGGATAATGCTGCATAGTTTCCGGATCAGAAACGATTTCAAATAATGCATTAAAATCATCACGATTGTATTCTCTTAAAATAAGCCTTTCTGTTTCAATTACCATTTTGTTTCTTCGCATCCTGTACCAGTAAATCCAAGGTATGAAATGCAATTCCCTGTCTGCGGTATTCCGGCGCCGTATACATATTCATAATATAAGCCTTTTTACCAGTTGGATTATGGTAGGTAGGCATAACCTGATAAAAACTCACGCCCCCTGCTCCAATAAACTTTTCGTTATCATATACTAGATATGCAATATGCTCAAAGTTTTTCAAAGCCCGGTTATAATATGCATAAGATTCTTGCTCCACTACATTCATATCCTCATCATCTGACAACTTATTTGCTGCACGAAGGACAATAATTCTTGTTCTTACCAGTTCTTCAATATCTCCCAATGCTGCTTTTCTATATATAAATTTTCCTAATCTTCCATCATAATCAATATCTGCCGAGATTTTATGAAGTTCCTTTTCCATAATCTCATACGCAAGTATCACTTCATTATTTACCGGATAACGCTCATGCTTTACAGTAGCAAATCCCAGCTTTTCATAAAGTGCTGCCGCAGGCAATGAGGCATCCAGGTATGCCTTATGGTATTTTTTGCTAATCTGAGCTTCAATATTTTTCATAATGAATGTGCCATAACCCTTTTTCTGGTATCTCGGCAATACATATACCCTTGTAATGTGATTGTCTGCAAAACAACCTGTTGCTACGATATTTCCATCTATCTTCAGCACGCTTACATAACCATTTTTAATATCCTTTTCTATAGAATCCCCGCTGTGAAGCTCACAGAAAAAGTCAACTACTTCCCTTGGATAATACTTTGGGTATATTGATTTTATGGTGTGCTGCACGACATCGTACACAGCCTTCAAATCTTCTATTGTTGCTAATTCATATTCCATAATCTTTCTCCAAATCTTATAGATCAATCCACTGGATAAAAGCCGTCTTATCCGAACTGTTATACCCTGCTCTTCGGTAGAAGTTTAATGTACTTTCTTCCTTTGAACCTGTAAGCAGCATCATCTTGTAACAATGATTCTCTTCTGCAATCTTCTTAGCAAAATTTAGACACTCGGAAGCATAACCTTTCTTTCGATACTCCCCATGCGTTACCACATTTTCAACAAATGCATATGGGCGAACATTTCTTGTAAGGTTTGGGATAATCACACATACGCAGGATGCTACAATCTTACCATCCACTTCAACAACAATCAGATGATGATTTGCATCATTTATAATATTTTCCCATGTGTCTTGTAAATGCTCTGTATTTTCTGGAACGCTGTCCTCGTGTAAATACAGATATAAATGCAGTATTTCAGTTAAATCGTTTTTATTTGCTTCTCTGATTGTCATATATCCAAAACATCTCCTTGTGGAAAATTCATCTATAACTGCTGATCCAACAAATAACACAAAATTGCCTGCTGTACCGGAACCAAATCTTTCTTGAACCCGTAACCCACAAAGTAATCACTATTTATTACATCCTGTGAAACCTCCTCTCCTCTAAAGAAAGGCGGACACGGATTCAAAACCGCTCCCCGATTTGCCTTTTCCATATGTTGGAAGGTAATTTGATACTCCTTAAAATCTTCCTTCGCCTTGTCCGGTATAGAGTCTGTACATATAATGTCTTTGCCTAAAATTGCATCATCAATGTTTGTATGAAACTTAATATTATCCAACTCATATCCAAGGGGACAACATTGCTCTAACTCAAATCCTATTAATTCAGATGCCGCTTTCCATGAATTCCCGATATTGCCTTTTGCCCCCACAAATAAAAATTTCTTCTTTTCCAGATCCTTATAAATCTTTGACAATGCATACAAGTCTGTAATAATTTCACAGGGATGATTTTCTGAAGTCATCGCATTAATCACAGGAATCCCCCCATGTTCCGCCATACTTTTTACAACCTCAATATCGCTGTGGCGTACCACAACAGCATCCACCCAGTTCTCCAAATATCCTATTACATCTTCTATCTTCTCTTTTTTATCCAGTGCTGACGGTGGAAAAAGAATTGTATTCCCTCCCAAATCCTGAATCCCTTTTTCAAACGTTACTCTTGTACGGATGCTGCTCTCCGGAAAGAATAATACAACACTCTTTCCTTCTAACGGTTTTGCTTGACCTGCAGCTTTCACAAGCTTGTCTGCTCGTTTGAATATTTCATATATTTCTTCTTTAGAAAAATCATTTATAAAAATAAGTTTTTTACTCATGCTTTTGGCTCCTTATTACAAGTTTATCCTTTACCTCGTACGCTGCATATTCATGACTAAAATGATATCCCAACTTTTCTGCTAAAGCCACTGACCATTTATTTTGCGCATCCCAGCTAGGATATAAGCCTTTCTTTAAACACTCCAGAATCAGCTTTGCACCACACACATATGCCAATCCTTTTCTTCGATGATCTTCCCTTGTGTCAATTTCTATTTCTATACCTTTATCGTATGTACTATAAGATGAGGCACCAGCTACCAATTCTCCATCCTTTAAAACAGCTGCACCCAACCCCAACTCATTATAGGTATTATAATCCTTATACTGGGATACCAAATCATTCGCCCAGCCATTTTCCCGGCACATATGATATTCTGCATCTCCTATTACCTTTAGTTCATAACCAACCGGCAGGCTAACTACTGCCTGCTTCAATTTTTCCACATCAAATATATCCGTTTCTTTCTTAATTGCATACCTTATCACTTTCTTCGCTTTTTCCCCGTAACACTTCTCAATCAAATCACCCCACATGGCATTCTGTGGAACCATGATAATAAAGTCCTGTCTGCAGCTTTCAGGTTTAAATCGAATTAATTCCTCACTTGGATTTCCAGCGAAAAATGCAAAATCTCCTAATATTGCCATTGCAGCATCCCCGGACAAATTAGTGTGTATTTCTCCCATTATCCCTCCCAAACATGACCATATCATTGTTTCATCCCAATTTTCAAATAATTTATTTATATTCTCTTTCACATCCATCCTCCAAAATATTTAAAAAATAAACTCCACCCCCTGTAGAATACCACAACACGTGTTCCTTTTCAACAAACCTCCCAGTTTCTTACGACTGTTTCCCAAAGTGCACCATCGTACCGATCTCTTCCAAAAACAATACTCTATCCCCTTTGACCAGGCTAACGTTTTGGGATTGGGAAAAATAGTCTTTTTGGATACGTTTACACTATTCTATTGATCAGCAAAAAAATGACATATTATTACACAGAGAGCCTCTCTTTTATTCGTCTAACCGTATATAATTATAGCTGATAAAAGTAGTGGAAAGAAACTCATTGAAATGTAGGATTCCACGCTTTTGAATATTCTTAAGCCTACCATAGGCACTGTAAAAGAAGATAAAATAATTACTGCTTTATCAAAGACAGAGAAAAACTTTATCTATTATAGGGTACAGGCAGCTTTTATTTTGAGAATAAAAAAATAATAGAAAAAGGGAAATCTCAGATATTATCTTTCACTGTTATATTTTTTCATATCGCTTCACGAATTGTTTTATCCACAACAACCACCGACGAAATTTTGTCACCATTTCTCAATCTAGGATTTTTCCCCACACGGAGATTTAGCATTTCTAATACGTTTTTATTTCTATATAATTTAAATTATGCTAAAATGTATGGAGAACACACAATTTGGAGGTCAGCTATGGATGTAACGATACGTGAAATACAAAAACAGGAATATCCCTTACTGGAT
>CAMWKH010000028.1 GCA_947174805.1 uncultured Roseburia sp.
GGTACGGGGAGAAAAATTGACCAAGGAACAGGATGAAGCCATTGATGCGGAGATGGAGGCCATTTTAAAGGAGAGTTTAGACGCAGAATACTTCCAGTGGGTTGGAAAAGAGGAGCCGGAAGAGAAACAGGAAAAGAAGGGACTTGCCAGATTTTTAAAAAATACTTAAGTGATACCTGGGAGGAAAAGCCATGAATCGGATTTTGGTATGTGATGATGACAAAGAGATTGTTGAGGCCATTGAAATCTATCTGCAGCAGGAGGGATATGAGATTTTAAAGGCCTTTGACGGGGAGGAAGCCATACAAATTTTGGAGCAGGGGGAGGTGGACCTGCTGATTATCGATGTGATGATGCCCCGTTTGGACGGGATACATGCCACCTTAAAAATTCGGGAAAAGAGCAGTATTCCCATTATCATGTTGTCTGCAAAATCAGAGGATTCTGACAAAATTCTGGGTTTAAATATCGGCGCGGATGATTATCTCACAAAACCTTTCAATCCCCTGGAACTTGTGGCAAGAGTAAAATCCCAGCTGCGCCGCTACACAAAACTTGGAAATGCAGCGGAGAGCGGGGGAGTGATATACCAAAGCGGGGGATTGTTGATAAACGATGACTTAAAAGAGGTTACAGTGGACGGGGAACTTGTGAAACTCACCCCCATTGAATACAACATCCTTCTTCTCTTAATGAAAAATCAGGGAAAAGTGTTCTCCATCAGTGAGATATATCAAAAAATTTGGAACGCAGAGGCAATAGGAGCAGATAATACGGTGGCAGTGCATATCCGCCATATTCGGGAAAAAATCGAGATTAATCCCAAAGAACCCAGGTATATAAAAGTTGTGTGGGGTGTAGGGTACAAAATAGATAAGGTTTAGTGGAGGATTGGCATGGGCAATACACATTACAGCAACGCATTTAAAACAGTGGCAGCATTGTTGCAGATGGTTTTTTTAATAATTGTGATTGTAGTGTTTTCCCTGATGGTAAATTTATTTGGAAGGAGTATGTTTACACTTAGCGATGTGGGAACCGACTCCTTTTTTGATTCCAGCTACTATACAAATATACTTTCCAACGAACTGGTGGATTTGGGGAATTATCTCCAACTTCAGGGGGTCAGGGAGAGGTCGGAGAAAGATACCATAAAGTACAAACAGTATAAAATGCAGTTTGATGAGGAGAACAGCAATCTCTATTACTGGTATGAAAACAGCGGAAATATCCGCAGTAATATAGAGATAGAAAATAAGTATCAGAAGAAGGAAATCCTGGATTATGCCAAGAGCCTGGGGAGTTATCTCTATTATGATGATTCCCGTATCTCTTTTGAAGGGAATATTAAAGGCAAGAGTTATTATTTCCAGCGGAATATATTAAGACTGTTTCAAAACAGCGGGGAGAACGGGGGCCTGATTGTTGCCGTGGACATGCATCTGCCCAAGGATGACGGGATAAAGGAGGCGGCAGATACTTATTATACCTACTTTCCCTGGATAGAATCCGGTGTATTTCTGGGCATTTTATCGGCGATGTGTTTTGTGTTGTTTATCATATATCTTACACTGGCCACAGGAAGAAATGACGAGGATGAGAAGATAAGGCTTTACCGCATGGATTATCTGCCCATGGAAATACTGCTCACCGTGTTTCTTCTCTACATTTCCATCCTTTTCGCCTTCTGTGCCAAGTTAGGGCAGCGGTCATGGGATATAGCCAGTTCCCTGATTCTGGCAGGAACCCTTGTGGTTATCTCCGATGGAGTTCTTTTAACCATATATCTTAGCCTGGTTCGGAAAATTAAGGCGGATATTTTTGTATCCACAAGCCTTTTGGGATGGTCAGTTAGGACGGTGAAGAAGCGGATGAGGCTGCAGCCTTATAAGAGGGGTACTGTAATCCGCATGGCGTTTATTATAGCTGCAGCTCTCTTTTTCGCAGGAGAAGCTTTTGGCAGAGGGCAGTGGTGGGGGTATGCAGGGCTTCTGGCGGAGATTATTGTGGCGGGAACTTATATTTTGAGCCAGGAAAACCAGAGGATGGAGATTTTAAGCGGTATTACGGAAATTACAAACGGAAATATGGATTACAAGTTTGTGGAGTCGGACTACACCGGAGAGTGCAGGATTATGGCGGAAAAAATCAATAATATCGGCATGGGGCTCTCCAATGCGGTGGAAGAAAATTTAAAAAGCGAGAGATTAAAGACAGAGTTAATCACAAATGTTTCCCATGACATTAAAACACCGCTCACCTCTATAATAAATTATGTAAACCTTATTAAAATGGAAAATATTCAGAATGAGAAAATACAAAATTATGTGGATATCCTGGAGAAAAAGTCCATGCGGTTAAAACAGCTCACGGAGGATTTGATGGAGGTTTCCAAAATTTCCAGCGGGAACATAGAACTGGAGATGCAGACTATTAATATGGTAGAGTTGATTTATCAGACCGGAGGAGAGTTTAATGAGATTTTTGAGGAGAAGGGGCTTACCATTATCACAAGGCTTCCAAAGGAGCCGGTAATGATTTTTGCAGACGGCAGCCGTCTCTGGAGGGTTGTGCAAAATCTCTATAACAATGCGGCAAAATATGCGTTGAAAGATACCCGGGTTTATGTGGAACTGAAAGTGGAAGAGGGATGGGCTGAGTTTTCCATGAAGGATATTTCAGAACAGGAGTTAGAGACTGCCCCGGATGATTTAAGCGAGCGGTTTGTGAGAGGGGATGAATCCAGGGGAACAGAGGGAAGCGGACTGGGGCTCTCCATCGCAAGAAGCCTTACAAATCTTATGGGGGGGACTTTCGAGATTCATCTGGACGGGGACCTTTTCACAGTTTCCATTGTCTTTCCCTGCATAGGGCTGTGATTTCGCCACAGTTTTGCCTATGGCTTCCTGTTAGGTGATTTCCGGCAAATTGTTGACTTTTGCGGGTGCTAGCTTTATAATTTAGGACAATTAGGTGTATCAGCTATTTGACCAGAAGAGGAGAATATATATATGAAACTTTATGAAAATGGAGTCTATTTAATTAACGGTACAGAACTTGTGGAAGACGGAAAGAATGCTGTGGAGGCAGTCAAATCTAAGACAGGAAATTCCGTCACAAAAGAGGATGCGGCCAAAAATACCATCGCCTACGGTATTTTATCCGCTCACAATACATCCGGCAATATGGAAAAACTTCAGATTAAGTTTGATAAATTAACTTCCCATGATATTACGTTTGTGGGAATTATTCAGACAGCCAGAGCTTCGGGACTGGAAAAGTTTCCCATCCCCTACGTGCTGACAAACTGCCACAACAGTCTTTGCGCCGTTGGGGGAACGATCAATGAGGACGACCATATGTTTGGGCTTACCTGCGCCAAAAAGTACGGCGGGGTCTACGTGCCGCCTCATCAGGCAGTTATCCATCAGTTTGCCAGGGAAATGCTCTCTGGAGGAGGAAAGATGATTTTAGGTTCCGATTCCCACACCCGCTACGGTGCACTGGGCACTATGGCAATGGGAGAAGGAGGACCGGAACTGGTAAAACAGCTTTTAAACCAGACCTATGACATTAATATGCCGGGAGTGGTTGGGGTTTACCTTACAGGCACACCTGTAAAGGGTGTGGGGCCGCAGGATATTGCCCTCGCCATAATCGGTGAAGTTTTCGGAAACGGTTATGTGAAAAATAAAGTTATGGAGTTTGTAGGGCCCGGAGTTTCCAATTTAAGCGTGGATACCCGTATCGGTGTGGATGTAATGACCACGGAGACCACCTGTCTATCCTCAATTTGGAGGACAGACGACTTGGTGAAAGAGTTTTATGAGGTCCATGGAAGAGGTGAGGATTACAGAGAGTTAAATCCCGGTGATGTTGCCTATTATGACGGTATGATAGAGATTGATTTAAGTGCGGTTCGTCCTATGATTGCCATGCCCTTCCATCCCAGCAATACCTATACCATTGAGGAGTTAAACGCCAATCTTTTAGACATATTGGATGATTGTGAAAAGCGTGCCCAGGTAAGTTTTGACGGTGCGGTGGACCTAGACTTAAAGAGTAAAGTGAGAAACGGGAAACTTTATGTGGACCAGGGGATTATCGCAGGCTGCGCGGGAGGTGGATTTGAGAATATCTGCGATGCAGCGGATATTTTAAGGGGTTCCAGCATTGGGCCGGATGAATTTACTTTAAGCGTATATCCTGCCAGCATGCCGATTTATATGGAACTTGTGAAAAACGGTGCGGCGGCAGCGCTGATGGAGACAGGGGCCGTGATGAAAACCGCATTCTGCGGGCCTTGCTTTGGAGCAGGTGACACCCCCGCAAACAACGCATTTTCCATCCGCCACTCTACCAGGAACTTCCCCAACCGTGAAGGCTCCAAGGTACAAAACGGCCAGGTGGCTTCCGTGGCTCTTATGGATGCCCGCTCTATTGCGGCTACAGCGGCAAATAAAGGATATCTTACCGCAGCTACAGATGTGGATGTGAACTTTACAAAGCCAAAGTATTTCTTTGACAAAAATATATATGCAAACCGGGTATTTGACAGCAAAGGAAAGGCAGACCCCTCTGTGGAGATTCAGTTTGGCCCCAACATTAAGGATTGGCCGAAGATGAGCCCCCTTCCGGAGCATATGCTCCTTCAGGTTGTGGCGGAAATCCATGACCCGGTTACTACCACAGACGAACTGATTCCCTCTGGGGAGACATCTTCCTACCGCTCCAATCCTCTGGGGCTGGCAGAATTTGCCCTGTCCAGAAAAGACCCCTCTTATGTGGGGAAGGCAAAAGAGATTCAAAAAGCACAGAAAGCTATTGAGGAGGATACCTGCCCCTGTGAGGCAGTTCCGGCGTTAAGGGAAGTGATGGATACGATCCATGCTAATTTTGAAGATGTGAAACGGGCAAACCTTGGAATCGGAAGCACAATTTTTGCGGTAAAACCTGGGGACGGCTCTGCAAGGGAGCAGGCGGCATCCTGTCAGAAAGTTCTGGGAGGCTGGGCAAATATTGCCCATGAGTATGCCACAAAGCGCTATCGTTCCAATTTGATTAACTGGGGTATGCTTCCCCTGTTGATAGAGGAAGGGGAGCTGCCTTTCTCTAATGGTGATTATATTTTCTTGCCGGATATAAAAAAGGCAGTGGAGGAAAAATCCAGTGAAGTTAGGGCTGTCTTAGTAAAAGGAGACAGTTTAAAAGAATTTAAAATGACATTGGGAGAGATGACAGATGATGAGCGGAGTATTATTTTAAAAGGCTGTTTAATTAATTATAACAGAGTATAGGAGGAATATTTTGGAAGAATCCGGTAAAACAAATGGCAAAAAGCAGAAACCTGATTGGGATTTGCAGAAATATTTGGTAATTGCACTGATTACCTTTGTTACATTTTGCTGCTGTATCTTATTTTTCTTTGTGCTGTACCGTTATCATGGCTTCAGGGAGGGCTGGCAGAAATTAATGAAAGTCCTCCAGCCTATCATCATAGGATTTATCGTTGCATATCTGATGAATCCTGTTATGGTGTTCTTAGAGCGGAACATTACGGTGTTTTTAGAGGAACGGGTAAAAAGCCGCAGAAAGGTAAAAAAAATATCCCGCACGGCGGCTACTATAGGGGCCATTCTCTTTCTCTTGTTTATTATATTTCTTCTGTTAAATATGATGATTCCGGAATTAGTCTCCAGTATCCAGAATATGATGGAGAGTCTGCCGGAAGAAATAGACGCCATGACGGCATGGGTGGAAAAAATATTTACCGGTGACGACCAGCTTGCCGCCACATTAAATACTATTTTCGCCCAGCTCAGCAATAATGTGGAACATATGGTTCAGCAGCTCATCCCGGAGCTGAATATTTACGTTACGTCCATCACCACAGGGGTGGTGAGTTTTGTAAAAGTAATTGTTAATTTTTTAATCGGCCTTGTGGTTGCCATTTATCTTTTAATGAGCAAAGAAACATTTATCGGCCAGGGGAAAAAAGTTGTCTATGCTGTTTTTCCCTCAAAAATCGGCAATTACATCACCAGGACACTTCGGGTGAGCAATGAGATTTTCGGCGGCTTTATCAGCGGAAAAATACTGGACTCCGCTATTATCGGCGTGCTGTGCTATGTGGGGCTTTTGGCGTTAAAAATGCCCTACAGTATGTTGGTAGCGGTGATTGTAGGCGTGACAAATGTTATTCCCTTTTTTGGCCCGTATATCGGTGCGGTTCCCAGCTTTGTGCTGATTGCACTGGCAGAGCCTGTAAAGGGGCTGTATTTTTTAGTTTTCATTCTTGTGCTGCAGCAGCTTGACGGCAACTTTATCGGACCTAAAATTTTAGGGGATTCCACAGGGCTTTCCCCTTTCTGGGTGGTGTTTGCCATTTTGGTGGGAGGCGGACTTTTCGGGTTTATGGGAATGCTCTTAGGGGTTCCCACCTTTGCGGTAATTTATTATTTAATCCGGGAGCTGGTGGCGTATATACTCAGGAAAAGAGAGCTTCCCGAGGCCACCGTGGATTATATAGAGATGAATGATGTAGATCTTAAGACAAGGGAGCTTCGCTACGGTTCTTCCAGGAAAAGATAAGTAACAGGATAAAAAAGTGAAACAGCGCTTTTTGAGGTGACACAAATTGGATAAATATGAGTACAAATTAAAATTGGATCAGATAAAAACCCTGGCGGCAGAAGGGAATTACCGCACTGCAGCAGAGCTTGCAGATTCCATTAACTGGCGAAAAGTGAAAAATGTGAATCTTCTGATTAAAGCAGGAGATATTTATTCCAAGACAGGACGTTATGATGAAGCGAGAGAAGTATATTTAATGGCGTACGACCGCTCGCCTATTGGAAGGATGATTATATACCGTTTGTCGGAGCTTGCAGTTAAAATGCAGAATTTTGATGAGGCAGAGGAATATTACGAAGAGTTTGTGGAGATTGCACCTCACGATAATCTGAAATATATACTGCGGTATAAAATAAACAAGGCAAAAGGCGCAGATTACCAGACGTTGATAGGTATACTGGAAGAGTTAAAAGATGTGGAATATACGGAAGAGTGGGCCTATGAGCTGGCCCATCTCTATCACCAGGCAGGGATGAGTGCCCAGTGTATCGAGGCCTGTGATGAACTTATTTTGTGGTTTGGAGACGGAATTTATGTGGAGCGGGCCCTGGAGCTAAAAATGCTCTATCAGCCCCTGACAAAATCCCAGGAAGATAAGTACCGCTCTTTCCAGCAGAGAAAAGAGGATGTGAAGGAAGTTTACCCAAGGGAAGAGGGAAGAACCCATATTACCATCCCCGCCGTGGAAGAGCACACTGGCAGGTTCAGCACATCTAATCTCCAGGAAGAACTGGCAAAGAGCATGCAGCAGATTATGGATGCAACGGAAAAAGAGACAGTGACAGACACCATGGATAATATTAAAAAGATGGTGGAGGAGATCCCATATCTGCAGATGCCTGTTGATACAAAAGAGGAAGTGTCGGAGGAAGTTACCACAGTGGAAGAAATCGACGCTTCTCTAAGAATTAATTTTAAAGAAATGCTCTCGGAAGACAATGACGGCCAAATCAGCCTTATGGTGACAGAGCAGTCAAAGGAGCCCCAGATTAACGGTCAGATGAGCATTGAAGATGTTTTAAGTGAATGGGAGCGCACCAAGAGAGCAGCGGAGGCTGCCCTTGAAATGGCGAAGCAGCAGAGGCTGGAGACGGCAAAGGCAAAAGCCCTGCAGGAAGCCGGAGAAATCATGGAGCGGCTTTCCGATATGATTCCAAAGTTGGATGCGGGGATGACCCCCTCTGAACTTTTAAAGGAGGAATATTTGGGGGAGCTGGGTGCAGCGGCAGCAGCGGGGGCAGGATTTGCCAGGGAAACCCCGGAGGAACCCCTCACTGAGACGGAGCGGGCGGGAAGAATTATGGCGGGAATGAACCAGATTCTTCAGAGACAGATTGATATGCTTCAGGCGGCGGGGCAGCAGGAGAAGAAAGAGGCAGATTACGGCGAACCGGAACTTATGCGGAAAATAAAAGAGGCAAAGCCCAGTTTTGATGAACAGATTGGACTAAAGCCCTATGTACCGGACCAGCTTTCCAAAGACCCTTCGGGGGCAAAGGAAAGTCAGGCAGGGGAATTGACGGAAAATGGTGATTTAGAAGTCCCAGGATATGCCCCGGAGGGCAGCGTGGAAGAACCCACGGCAAATATGACGGAAAATACTACAGAGGAGCCCATGGAGGTTGAGGCGGAAAAAGGCACGGAGGAGCCCATGGAGGTTGAGCCGGAGAATTCCACGGAAGAAACCATGGAATATCCTCCCCAGAACAATCTGGAAAACACTCAGGAATTTTTTCTGGAGGAAGGAAACGCCATCGACTCTCAGGAGGATATACAGCAGGATGATGTGACGATGCTTGCCAGGAAGATGATTGAGGCTGAAAAAAAGGAAGAGCAGGAGGAGTTTACGGAAGAGGAACTTGCCCAGGCGGCAAGGGAATTTGCAGAGGGGCCCATAAAGGGAGATACTGCGCCTATACTTCCGGTGACAGCAGAGCTTCCAAAGGTACCTCTTCCGGAGGACGTCACAGAAGATATTGTGAAACAAAATACAAAGGATATGAAGGCGGAGGATGTTGCCAAAGCGATAGAGAGCGGACAGGAGAAGGAAAAAGGCGCAGCAAATAAGAAAGAAATCGAAATGCGGCCTGTGATATCGAAACTGAGTACAGAGCAGAAGGGAATATTTTCTTATTTTGTCCCGGTGGATGGCATGGAGCAGCAGATTTGTAAAGCTTTGTCCGGAGTGATGGCAAAATTTATGGGAGAGCCCACTTCATCCACAGGTAACGTGCTGATACAGGGAGGCTCCGGCTGTGGAAAGACCGTGCTTGCCACAGCGCTTATCAAAGCCCTTCAGAGGGAAGTGCAGCACCCGAATGGAAAAGTTGGAAAAATTGATGCGGAGGCTTTAAACAGAAAGGATATCCCGGACTTATTGAAAAAAATAGCGGGGGGCTGTTTGATAATTGAAAAGGCAGGGGAGTTAAACCGGGAGACAGCGGTGAAACTTTCCCTTTTACTGGAAAATGAACCCAGCGGGCTTTTGGTGATTATGGAGGATACCAGAGTAGGGTTAAACCAGGCTCTCTCCAAAGATGAGGGGCTATCAAAGAAATTTACGGAAAAAATTGTGATTCCTGTATTTACCAGCGATGAACTGGTAGCTTTTGGAAAGGCATATGCCAATGATTTGGATTATGAGATAGATGCAATGGGTATTTTAGCTCTGTATAACAGAATTAGCAATATTCAAAGGCTGGACCATGCAACCACATTGACAGAGGTAAAGGACATTATAGATCAGGCTATAGAGAGGGCAGAAAAAAAATCTTTAAAAAAAGCATTTTCTATTATAACCTCAAGGCGTTATAATGAAGATGATTATATTATTCTTAGGGAGAAAGATTTTGAAGAATAAAAAGGATGCCAAAGGTATTCCGGAAAGAAGGAAAGAGAATGGGAAATTTTACTGAGTTAGACATGTATCTGTTTGGACAGGCAACCCACTATGACATCTATAAAAAAATGGGTGCCCATCCCCAGACAAGGCGGAAAAAAGAGGGAATCTGTTTTACATTGTATGCACCCCATGCCGGAAGAGTATTTGTTTTGGGAGAGTTTAATAACTGGGATGAGACTTCTCATGAGATGGAAAGGTTAGAGCCAAAAGAGACTGGAATATATGAATTGTTTGTGCCAGGCATTGGCTGTGGAAGTCTGTATAAGTATTTGATTATTACGCCGGACGGGAGAAAACTTTATAAGGCAGACCCTTACGCAAATTTTGCGGAGGTAAGGCCGGGAACTGCGTCCAGAATTGTAGATATAGACAACTTTAAATGGACAGATGAAGTGTGGATGAAAAAGAGGGCTGCGGCAAAAACCATGGATGAACAGCCTATGAGTATCTATGAAGTGCATCCCGGTTCCTGGATGCGCCATCCGGGACATCAGGAAGATAACGGATTTTATACTTACAGGGAGTTTGCGAAAGCACTCTGCAGTTATGTAAAGAAAATGGGATATACCCATGTGGAACTTATGGGAATTTCTGAGTATCCTTTTGACGGTTCCTGGGGCTATCAGGTGACAGGGTATTATGCGCCCACTTCCCGGTATGGGACACCGGAGGATTTTGCCTGGCTTGTAAATTATTTCCACAAAAACAATATAGGTGTAATTCTTGACTGGGTTCCGGCGCACTTCCCGAGAGATGCCCACGGATTGGCTGATTTTGACGGCCAGGCGCTGTATGAGTACGCAGACCCCAGAAAAGGGGAGCATCCAGACTGGGGGACTAAAATTTTTGATTACGGCAATAATCAGGTGAAAAATTTCCTGATTGGAAGTGCATTGCTTTGGGTGGAGCACTACCATGTGGACGGCCTTAGGGTGGATGCGGTGGCTTCTATGCTGTATCTGGATTACGGTAAACAGGACGGACAGTGGGTTCCTAATAAATATGGGGATAACAAGAATCTGGAGGCAATCGAATTTTTTAAACATATCAACACCTTGATTACCGGGCGTAACCCGGGGGCAGTGATGATTGCGGAGGAGTCCACCGCTTGGCCCAAGGTAACGGGAAGCGTGGAGGAGGAAGGCTTAAACTTCTCCTTAAAGTGGAATATGGGCTGGATGCACGACTTTCTGGATTACATGAAACTTGACCCTTATTTCAGGAAAAACAATCACAATAAGATGACATTTGCTATGTCCTACAACGAGAGCGAAAAATATATTTTGGTGCTTTCCCATGATGAAGTGGTCCATTTAAAGTGTTCCATGATAAATAAAATGCCTGGAAATGAGGAGGACAAATTTGCCAACTTAAAAGTGGGATACGGTTTTATGATGGGACATCCCGGAAAGAAGCTTTTATTTATGGGACAGGAATTTGCCCAGCTCCATGAGTGGACGGAAAAGACAGAGTTGGAGTGGTATCTTTTGGACAATCCTAAACACAAGCAGATGCAGGAATATGTAAAAGAGCTGCTACACATTTACCGCAAATATCCCTCCATGTATGAACTGGACCATAAATGGGATGGTTTTGAGTGGGTAAATGCCAATGATGCGGACAGAAGTATTTTCAGCTTTATCAGAAAAAGTAAAAACGGAAAAGACTGTATGCTCTTTGTCTGCAACTTCACTCCCGTGGCAAGGGAAGATTACCGGGTAGGCGTTCCTGTGGGAAAAACATATAAACTTATATTAAACAGTGACGATGCAAAGTTTGGAGGCAGCGGGGAGAAGCGGCCTGCAAGCTACAAGGCAAAGAAAGAAGAATGTGATGGAAGGGATTACTCCTTTGAATATTCACTTCCGCCTTTTGGAGTTGCTGTGTTTAAGTTTTCTTACTAATACGGTTAATAGAACAAGACTGCCGCTTTGCGATGAAAATTTCGTGAAGCGGCAGCTTTTTATTGTTTAAGGCAGCTCTGCCTCTTTAGTTTCCGTTCCAAATTACCGAAATAAAATACAGATTGTATCACTGTCATGGAAATATGGAAACCATGGGTATCGGAGGAATTGAATATGAAAATAGACAACAGTGTATTTGACCCAAATATACAAAAAGAACAGCCTTTTGCCAAGGCAAACTATGGGGCTTCTTTTGCAGAAGTGGCAAAGGCGAAGGTGGATGCTTACGATAAGGCCCATAAGGTGGGCCAGAGCGGTTACGACAAAGAGGAAGTTACCGGAAAAAGTGCAATAGAGGAACTGCAGCAAAAAATGGAAAATGAAAGCATGTCTGCCGGGGAGAGAAAAAATCAGATGGCAGTTTTATCCAACACTTTGTCTCCGGAGGATTACAAAAAACTGCAGGAGGAAGGTTTTTCTATTCACGAGACAGATGGAAAGACCATTGTAACGGTTACGGATAAAATAAAAGCACAGCTTGCAAAAGCCGGGGTGGATGTCTCCGCTATGGGGGATTCCCTTACCAGGGAGCAGTTGGAGGCAATCGGAGGCAGCGTGGCGGCGGCCAATCAGCTGGAGAGGGCATTTGCCCAGGCAGATCTGCCGGATTCCCAGGAGAATATGACAGAAGGGCTCGAGGCGCTAAATCAGGCAAAAGAACTGAAGAAACCTTCTGACGGAGCCATAAAATATTTATTGGACAACGGACTTGACCCAAGCATAGCCAATCTTTTTCTTGCGGAGTTTTCGGGAAGTGCAGGTTATGTGGCCCCGGAAGATGGAGAAATTGACTTTGACTCCCTCATGGGCCGGATGGAACAGGTGATTACCCAGGCCGGGGCAGAGGTAAACCAGCAGACGATCGAAGACAGTAAATGGATGATAAAGAGCCAGATTCCCTATACCGCAGAAAACTTTTCCTATATGGAGAAGCTGCGGGGATTAGAGCTTCCCATGGAGGAGGCCCAGATCATTTCTGCGGTGGCAGAGGCAGTGGCAGAGGGGGGAAGGCCGGAAGATGCCATGCTTTTACCGGAGTATACTTTGAAAGCCCAGGCAGAACATGCCATGGAAGTGGTGATGGGCACAACAGACGAAGACCTGGCTTATCTCACCGCCAACAATATAGAAATTACAGTGGAGAGCTTAGAGCAGACGGCGGAACTTAGAAAACAGGGGAAACTGAATCATACAGACGGCAAATATGTGATTGCAGAAGCAGAGGGGGCTGTGGAAGGGCAGGAGCTTTCTGATGAGGCATACATGTTTCTGAAAGCGAAACGTATTCTGGAAGAAACCCGTCTGGCAATGACCACAGAGGCCAACCGTGCTCTTTTAAAACAAGGGATTTCCATAGATACCAAGCCTTTGGAGGAACTTGTGGAAAACCTAAAACAACAGGAAAATAATTATTATGAGGCACTCCTGGGAGAAAAATCCGGTGTTAAAAATACGGATGGTATGAGGGAACTTTTTGCAGAGACAACTCAGAAAGTTTCCGACTTAAAACAGATGCCCGCTTACCTTTTGGGTGCTCAGGGACGCAGCTTAGATACCATTAACGGGCTACATGAAGCGGGAACTGTGTTGAAAGATACCCTGGATAAGGCAAATGAAAGCTACGAGGCTTTGATGACAGCACCCAGGGCCGATTTAGGAGATTCCATCAAGAAGGCATTTGCCAATGTCCATGATATTTTAAAAGATTTGGGGCTTGAAGCAAACGAGGCGAATGAAAGAGCTGTGCGTATCCTGGCCTATAACAGCCTGGATATCAATGAGGAGTCTGTTCTTGCCATGAAAGCGGCGGATGAGCGGGTGCAGAGAACTTTTGCCAATCTGACCCCTGCAACTGTCAGGGAAATGATTCATCAGGGAATCAATCCCCTGGACACAGATTTGGATACTTTAAATAAACAGGCGGAGGCAATTCGGGTAGAAAGCCCGGAGGCAGACAATGAGCGATTCAGCGAGTATCTCTGGAAATTGGAGCACAACAATGAGATTTCCCCGGAGGAGAGAGAGTCTTACATAGGAATTTACCGTCTGATGAACCAGGTGGAGAAGACGGATGGAGCGGCTATCGGAGCTCTTATAGCCCAGGGCGGTGAACTGACCATGAGAAATCTTCTGACGGCTGTGCGCAGTTCTAAGAAGAGCGGCATGGACTATACGGTAGATGACGAATTTTCCGGTGTGGATAGCACTGTGGACAAATCAATTACAGATCAGATTGAGACAGCATATCAGTCTGATTGCATGAGAGATGTTTTAGAGACCCTAACTCCGGTAAAAATGCAGAAGCTGATGGAGAGTCCGGGATGGGAGGATTACACTCCGGAGCAGTTAAAACAGGCCCTAATGCAGATGTCTCAGGAGACGGAGGCAGAGGAGGCAAAGGCAGATCAGGAGTATTACAAAGCCCAGGCACAGGAAGTGCGCCAGGCTGCCGTTACGGAGGAGCACGTTTACAGCCTTTTGTCCAAACTTGATTTGCCAAATACAGTGGACAATGTCCTTGCGGCAAACCGTCTGATGAACAGGCGGAACCAGGTATTTAGCCAGCTGTTTAATGAAGATGAAGTATTTTCCGGCGGAGAAGTGGATTTTGAGGGAATTAAGGAGGAAATTCTTGAAAGATTTGCTAATGCAATGAAGACTCCCAAGGAGATGGCGGCAGCCCAGGAAGTACTGGCAGAAACAGCGGAAAATGTGATGAAGACCATGATTGCAGACAAGGAGCACATCACCAGCATGGATATTCGGGAGCTAAAACTTATGCATGCTCAGCTTTCCATTGCAGGAAAGATGGCGGAGGAGGAAAATTATACCATCCCTGTGCTGGTGGGAAATGAAGTAACCAATATGTCCTTAAAAATTGTTCGGGGAACCAAAAAGAAAGGCATAGTGGAAATCATGTTTGAGACGGAAAAAGCGGGCAGAATTGCAGCCAATATCCGGGCGGAGGAGAAAGGGATCTCAGGTTTTGTGGCCGCTGACAGAAAAGAGACAAGGGATATGATAGAGGCCCATGCAGAGGCAATTACAGGCAGATGGTCCCAAGAGGGGGAGAATACCCTTCAGGCAGCTTATGTAGATGATTTGGATTTCAACAAGTTTTCCCAGGCGTCCATGGGAGATGCACCGGAAAAAGGCAGCGAGTCTTATGAAATTCAGACAGCCAGGTTATATGAAATTGCAAAGAGCTTTATGAAAAGCATTAAGGAACTGGAATTTTAAACCGATATAGATTGCAGAACAAAGAGATTTACAGGGATGTACCAGGAAGGCATGGAAGCGAAACATTAGAAAAAACAGGAAGGTAGAAGTATATGAAAATTAATCACAACATGTCAGCAGTTATTACAAATGCTCACTTACACCACTCGGAGAACGGACTTGCACAGTCCATGGAGCGCTTATCCTCAGGATTGAAAATCAACCATGCCAAAGATGACCCGGCAGGAATGGCAATCAGTGACAAAATGCAGGCTCAGATTGACGGCCTGGCACAGGCATCCCAAAATGCGTCAAACGGAATCAGTGTATTACAGATAGCAGATACGGCTGTGGGAGAGATTACTAGTATGCTCCAGAGAATCCGTGAGTTATCTGTCCAGGCAGCGAATGATACCAACATGGTAGCAGACAGACAGGCAATGCAGGAAGAGATTGGCGAGTTGAGAAAAGAAGTAGACCGCATTGCAAGGGATACAGAGTATAATACTAAAAAATTGTTGGACGGCAGTTCCGATACAAGGGTTTATGCATCTTCTGATCCGGCCAACCCTATTGATGTGACCCGCATGGCAGTGACGGATGCAGTGGAGCCGGGGAATTACAAGATGACGGTGAATGCGGCAGCTACCCAGTCTACGGAACTTACAACCACTACAGGAACAGTTCCGGAGGGGAAAGTTTCCATCAACGGATATGAAGTTTCATTTACGGGAAAGGAGACAGCTGATGAGTTTTATCAGAAACTAAGAGACGGTGCGGCAAAGGGAAATGTGAATGTATTTCCTTCAGACGGTACCAATGATTTACAGAAGTTCCCGGAGACCGGGGGATATACTCCTACCGGAAATGCTTTTCAATACGGGGATCAGCTTGCATTTGTGTGCAACAAGTTCGGAGTGGAATCACAGGTTGAAATTAAATGCAGCACACCGGAGATGGAGGCGTTTTTAGGAGTACCAGGTACGGCCACAGCAGGGTTGAATATTGATATTTCAGCGGATTTGACTTCAGATTTTGGCCCGCAGACTACAGTGCTGACTGACGGAAATCGGATTATGGTATCAGATGTTTCTGGATTTTCCATGGATTTTATGGTGGGCGCAGGTCAGACAGGAGATGTGGATATTGAGGTGACGGATATCGGAAAGATGACGCTGCAGATTGGGGCGAATGAGCATCAGACCATGAAATTTACTATTCCCAAAATTTCCAGCCAGAATTTGTATTTGGATGAAGTGGATGTAACCAAGGTGGACGGCGGAGGCAAGGCCATCAGCATTTTGGATAAGGCCATCGGAACTGTCAGCAGTATCCGTTCCCGTATCGGAGCTTATCAGAACCGTCTGGAGTACGCAGTGGACAGTCTGGATGCGGCAGGGGAGGATGTGACAACTGCCTTCTCACACATCAAGGATACCGATATGGCAAAAGAAATGACAGAGTACACCAAGTATACAGTTTTGCAGCAGGCAGGTACATCAGTGCTTGCCCAGGCAAACGATATTCCACAGATGGTATTGCAGTTATTGCAGTAGGAGTATAGGATATGAAAAGTGAGCAGGTGAAAGATTTTACCAGAAGAATTTCCCAGTGCAACAGAGGCGGTATGATTGTGGTAATTTATGATATTTTCTTTGCGTACGTGAAGGATGCGGAGGATGCATTTTCACAGCAGGAAGATGACCGGTTTCATGAAAATGTGCGGAAGGCAGAGAAGTGTATTGACGAATTGATGCGGGCCCTGGATTTTAAATATCCAGTATCAAAAGACCTCTATGCACTCTATGTCTTCGCCAAAGAATCTCTGGCAAAAACGGTGATGAGAAATGGACTGGAGGATTTGGACAATGCAAAAATGGTTATGGGAAACCTGCACGATGCTTTTAAGGAAGCGGCAAAGCAGGATTCCTCACAGCCATTGATGCGCAATACCCAGCAGGTCTACGCCGGGATTACATATGGAAAACATGACTTGACAGAGACATATCAGGTACCGGAAGCTTCTAGAGGATTCTTTGCATAAGAATCCTCTATTTGCTTTACCCTGCCAAGGAGAAACTTATACCGCATCTGCACAGACTGGAGTTCATAAATATAGCAATCGATAAGGTCCTCGTCCAGCACATTTGCAAGATTGGCGTAGGCAGAATCTAAATCTACCTTGGCTTTGTCCAAATCATCCAAAAGCACAGCATAGTTTTTGTCACAAAAAATACTGTTTTTAAGCATACGCTTCATAGTATCCCCGCCTTCTCATAAATATGATATATTTAAATTATAGTCAATTTCATATGGGTTTATACAAAAAAGGAATAATTTTGAAAAAAAAGTATATATTGTACCAAAGAGTGGACGAGGTAAAGATATGGAAATGTATAAAAATACCGGCATGCTGGTAATCATCGGAATTTGTATCTTGGTACTTTTAATGGGTCTCCTTCGTCAGAAAGCAGAATTTTTGCTTAATTTTTTTGTGAGGGGATTTCTGGGGGTTATCGGTATTTATCTGTGTAATATGGCCTTGGCAGAGTTGGGAATTGCCTGCGCAGTGGGGATTAATCCCTTTAGTGTTTTGACAGTGGGAACCCTTGGTACAGGCGGCCTTGGGCTGCTGTACGGCATTGTTTTTTATAATATGTTGTGACAATTTCACAAAATTAGGAAATTTATCTGAAAGCAGTAGACAAAAGGGAATCTGGCGTTTATAATGCTAACTACAAACGATGAAAGAGGTGGTACATTGGAAAAGTAAAAATTATAATATTGTTTTTCCTGCTTGTCCTTGCAGTGACACAGGATATCCGTTCTGGCAGAGTTTCCAATAAGCTTATTTTATTGGGATTGCTGATTGGGCTTTTCTGTAAAGTCCGGGAGTATGAGGTCAGGGGGATATATTTGTTTCTTAGGAACGTTTCGGTTCCTGTAATCTTATTCTATCTTTTGTTTCTTATGCATGTCCTTGGGGCAGGCGATATCAAGTTATTTTCCATGATAGGCGGTATACTTACCATTGAGGAATTGTTTTTATGTATTTGGTGCAGTCTTGCAGCAGGAGGGATTTTGTCTCTGCTCTATATTTTGGCAGATAATTACAGAGAGGAAAAACTGAAATATGCATGGAGTTATCTTGTGCATATGTGTAAATATCAGAAAGTTATATCCTATGAACTGCCGGAGGGGATACCAAAATCTAAGATGGCATTTTCACTTGCTGTTTTCCTGGGATGGATTGGCAGTTACTGTATACCCCTTATAAAGTCAGGAGGTTTATTTTGGTACAGTTAAAAGTTGCGGTTCTGGATAAGGAGCGGGAGTATTTAAAACAGCTCACAGCGTACCTTGTAAAGAAAAGAGAGAGTTTTTTTAAAGTCTGGACGTTTTGGGATATTGAGACGTACCAGAGAGCAGCGGAAGCGGAAATGTTTGATGCGCTTTTGGTCACAGGTGCATTTCTGGAAAATATGGAAACAGGGGAAATCCAGTCGAAAATTATACTATTTCGGGAAGATTGTATACCTGGGTTTGCCCAGCATTTGCCTTCCGTTTCCAAATATCAGCCGGCGGAAGAGATTTTTTCTCAGATATGTGCTTTTCTATGGCAGGACAACACTTTCCAGGAAGAATGGGCTTTCGGGAAACGTACTAAAATGATCGGTGTGTATTCCCCTGTCCATGTGGAAAGACAGATGTTTTTTTCACTCATCATGGCCCGGATATTAGGGGAACACCAAAAATTGTTGTATATAAATCTACAGGAGCACAGCGGTTTTTATGGAGTTACCAATACGGATGCCGCAGAGGATATTGGAGATCTTATCTATGGGATGATGCAGAAAGGCCGGGATTTTCAGGCAGGCCTGCATCGGATTCGCAGAACAATTCTTAATTTCGATTATATACCACCGGTTGTCAATCCGGAGCATTTGTCAGAAATACCCCAAAAACTTTATGAAGAATTATTGATCGGACTGAAAAATCAAAGTGGATATGATGTTGTCATTGTGGACTTCGGAAATATTTTTTTAGGATTTGCCCAGATGCTTTCTGTCTTTGAGAATGTCTATTGCCTGGAAAAAGAGGGAGGGCTGAACCGTTATCGCATAAAAGAGTTTTTTGAATATTTGGAAAAAGAGGATGAGGCACTGGTATCCCGGCTGAAACATATATTTTTACCAGAGGGATTATCGGCGGGGGAGGAACCCTATTCTCTGGAAAAATGTCTGTACGGCTCCTTTGGGGACTATGTGAGAAATTGTCTGGGAGGGCAGGAGATTGGATGACAGGGAATTATATTTAAGAGTAAAGGAAACGGTATTGGGGCAGATGGATTTTAACCGGGAGCTGTCTGACGGAGAAGTTGTGGAATGTATTGAAAAAGAGCTGGCAAGAGAGGATAAGGGCAGTATATTGTCCTTTGAAAAAAGGAAAAGTAATGCGAAAACGATGTTTCATTCTTTTCGGAAGTTTGGTGTTTTACAGGAATTGCTGGAGGATGAGGAGGTGACAGAGATTATGGTTAATGGGGTGGAAAAGATATTCTATGAAAAAAACGGAGAGCTGTATCCATACCACAAACATTTTTCAGACCAGGAGGAACTTGCGGATTTGATTCAGACAATTTGCGCAGGGGCAAATCGTATGGTGAATGAGGCATCTCCTATTGTGGACACCAGGCTGCCGGAAGGTTTTCGGGTCAATATTGTTTTAAGTCCACTGTCATTGGACGGTTCCGCTGTCTCCATCCGAAAATTTCCCAAAACGCCAATGAGTATGGAAAGGCTCTTGGAATATCAGTCCCTGTCACAGGAAATTGTGAAGTTTTTAGAAAAGCTTGTAAAGGCGGGGTACAACATTTTTGTCTCCGGGGGCACTGGAACCGGGAAAACGACATTTCTAAATGCCCTTTCCGAATTTATTCCCAAAGACGAACGGGTAATCACCATAGAAGATTCAGCGGAACTTCAGTTAAATAAAATATCCAATCTGGTTCGGCTGGAGACAAGGCAGGCGGGATTTGAGGGGGTAAAGCCGATTGAGATCAGAGATTTAATTCGCACAGCCCTAAGAATGCGGGGAGACAGGCTGATTGTGGGAGAGTGCAGGGGTGCAGAGGCAGTGGACCTTTTAAGCGCCAACAATACCGGCCATTCCGGCAGCCTTGGAACGGGACATGCCAACAGCGCAAAGGATATGTTAAGCCGTCTGGAAACTATGGTGCTCATGGGAATGGATATTCCCGTAACAGCCGTCAGGGCACAGATTTGTTCCGGGATTGATATCATAATCCATCTGGGAAGGCTGAGAGATAAGAGCCGAAAACTTTTAGAGATTACAGAACTTTCGGGAATGTGCGGGGGAGAGATAAAATTGCATCCCTTGTACCGGTTTAAAGAAACCGGGGAGAGGGAAGGGAGGATTCAGGGAATATGGATAAAGGAAGGAGAACTGCTCCACAGAGAGAAATGGGAAAATGCAGGGTTTGGTCATTAAAACTGCGGGAAGGGGCACTTGCCGGGGGTGTATCGGGAGGAATCTGTTTCTTAATTGCCTGGCTGTTTTATGACTGTATGTGGGTGATGATGGCATGGCCTTTCTTATTTTATCCTGTCTGGCTGGCGGAAAAAAGACATAGAAAGCGTGAGAGGAGAAAACGCATGATACTGGAATTTAAAGATTATATGTATGGGGTGAGCAGTAGTCTTTTAGCCGGATATTCCGTAGAAAATGCTTTTCTTGAATCCCAAAAAGATATAGATGAGCTTTACGGGGATAAGTCTGTACTGCTTCAGGAACTTGGAAATTTAAAGAGAAGACTTGGGGTGCAGGAAAGTTTGGAGAAAATCCTTCGGGAGTTCTCGGAGGAAAGCGGTTGTGAGGATATCCAGAGTTTTGTTGAGGTTTTTTGCTACGCCAAGCGTGGTGGAGGAGATTTTCTGGGGATTATCCAGACAACCATCCGAAGAATCTGCGATAAAATTGAGATTTCGGAGGAAATAGAAACTACGATTGCCCAGAAAGCTTTGGAGGAGAAAGTGATGAGTGTAATTCCTCTAGTTGTTCTTTTGTTTTTTCGGTTTTCTTCCCCGGAGTTTATTGGTATTTTATACGGAAATCCCTTCGGCATACTGGTGATGACTGTGGTGTTGATTCTCTATGGAATTGCAATGGCCTGGGGAGCAAAAATTGTGGAAATTGAGGTGTAAAATGATTGGTTTAGGATTTTTTTTGTTGACGGCGGGATATTTAATGAAATCCAGAGGCAGAAAAACCATGGAACTTATTCGTGCTCCATGCCTTGTTTTCGTTCCATTTACCCTGTTTGCAGCAGAGGCAGGGCTGGTGGAAAGGGAGATAGCACAGGAGTTGAAACTGCTTGGCTGCGGAATGCTTGCAGGAATAGCTCTGTGGTATATGAAAAGAGAGCAGAGGATACGGGAGCAGGAGAAAAGAAAGAGACGAATGTTAATGGAATATCCTGAATTTGTGAATAAACTTTCTCTTTTGCTGGGAGCCGGAATGACAGTTTCTACGGCATTTGCCAGAATGGATCAGTTGTATGGCAATCTGCCTAAGGGAAAAGTTGAAAAAATACACCCGGCGTATGCTGCTCTGCACCGGATGCTGATTGATATTGAAAACGGTAAAAGTCAGCAAAGAGCATATCAGTCTTTTGGAGAATACTGTAAATTGCAGCCTTACCGGAAGCTGGTATCCCTGCTTTTATCCTGTCAGCACATGGGAAACAGTAAATTAAGGGAACGGCTGAATGAGGAGGCGGACAGGGTATTTTCCGAGAGAAAACATATGGCAAGAAAATTGGGGGAGGAAGCAGGTACAAAAATGTTGTTTCCTATGATGCTGATGATGCTTTTAGTAATGGGAATTATCCTAGTACCTGCTATATTAAGCCTAAATATCTAATGTTTTATTACAGGAGGATTGTGTATGAGAGAACTCAAAAGATTTTTAAAAGAGGAAGAGGCAAACGGAGTAGTTGAAGTGGTATTAATTTTGGTGGTTTTAATTGCCCTGGTGGCGCTGTTTAAAGAAAAACTGGAACCCTTAATGAAAGAATTACTAAAAAAGGTGGAGAGTAATGCCAAAAAAATATAAAAACAAATGTCCGGCATCTTTGAGCATATATTTTACCCTTTTGGTAGTCTGTACAGGAACTTTTATTCTTGTCCTGGTGGAAATGGCCAGGTTTACTGGTCTTGACTCCCATGCGTCAGAGTATACTAAGCTGGCGGAGGAATCTCTATTTGCCGGGTATCAACCGGTTTTGCTCCAGGAGTATGATATATTCTGGCTGGACGGGTGCTTTGGAGAGGACAGTTTCAGGATAGAAGCAGGGGAGGAGGAAATGGAAGCTCTGCTCTATGACAATCTTTCAGGCAAAGGGAGAAATTTTTATAAAATGCGCATTGACGGGGTCAAGGCCGAAACATATCTGTTGGCAACGGACCGGGAGGGAAAAATATTTCAAAGCCAGGCGGCAGCGGCGTATAAAGCAAAATTTGGTGAAATAGCAATAGAAGAAATACGAAGAAATATCCGGGGAATCCAGGATGCAAAAAACGGTGGAGACAGTCCGGAAAATAAGATTGCCCCGGCGGAGTCCGCCTTGGAAAGTATCCGGCAGCAACAGGCATCCCAGGAAATACAACAGCAGGGGGGAGGCGGTTTTACAGGGGGAGGTGTCCATGGGAAAGCGCTGCCGCCTTCCCTCATGACCTCCGATGAAGGAGGCGGTACGTCAGTACTATCCGAAGGAAATCCTTTTGAGACAAACCGCAGGATGAGAAGCCAGGGGATATTATCTTTGGTTCTTCCCCAAGGGATGGTGTTATCCCAAAAGTCTGTAGATATAGGAGACAGTCTTTTAAAGAGGAAATGCAGAAAAGGAACGGACAGGGAAACTGTGAAAGAAGGGGCAGCGGATCGGATTCTCATGCAGCAGTACATTAAGAGGTATGGAGGAAACTTTCTCTCACCGGTGGAGTCTGGAGGCCTGTCTTATGGAGAAGAATATGTAATTGCGGGGAAGGGATCTGACAGAGAAAATTTGGAAGATGTGGCAAGAGAACTGCTTCTTGTACGAGAAATCGCAAATTTTACCTATATATGCACAGATCAGGCAAAGCAGGCACAAGCTCTGGCAGTTGCAACTGCCCTGGCGGGCATCAGTGTGAATCCATCGCTGATAGAAGTGGTAAAACAGGGAATTTTGGCAGCATGGGCCTACGGAGAAAGCATCTGCGATGTGAAAATTTTACTTTCGGGAGGAAAAGTGCCCTTAATAAAAAGGTCTGGTGACTGGAATACGGATTTATCTCATCTGGGGGAGGTGGTTTCAGGAAATTTCAAAGGGACAGACCGTGGACAATCTTACGAGGATTATCTTCAGGCGTTTATGTATTTACATTCCACCAAAAAGACATCTTACCGCTGTATGGACCTTATGGAGTTTACCATGAAAAAGGCAGGGTATGAACATGCAAAAATGGACGGTATGATTCTTCGTATGAAAATAGAGGCAGAGTATAGCACAGATACGATATTTTCATCTCTTTTGGGGGAAGATATAGTGGGCGGCTACTGTTTTGAAAAGGAGAGCAGTTATTGTTATCGATAGGCATTATTTTGAGAAGAAAAAATTCAGGTAAAAGGAAAGAACTATGGGGTCAAAAACTGGAATCTTCCTATATGGCGGAGGCTATAATAGTTCTGCCGGTTTTTGTGGCATTTATGACTATTTTATTGTTTTTCTTCCGGGTTTTACAAGTGCAGCAGATTGTGGATAATGCCTTGGTCCAAACAGGGAGGGAATTATCAGTGGCAGCCTTTGAATCCCCTGTAAAGAAGATATCAGAGACCAATGTTTCTGCCGGGATTATCCTGCAAAAAAATTTACTGGGGAACAGAATACCAGGAAAGTTTATCTCTGGGGGAAATTTGGGGATTTCTCTGCTGCGTTCAGATTTTAAGGGAGACTATGTCACTCTGGTTGCAGACTATCAGATTAAAATTCCAATTCTCATTCTTGGAAATCATAAAATGAAAGTGACCCAGCAGGTTAAATGCCGGAAGTGGACAGGGAGAAGTTTGTCTTCCAGGGAAGCAGGGAGGGAAGAAGAGATTGTTTATATCACATCCACAGGAAGGGCGTATCACAGAGACAGAAATTGTACTTATTTAAAACCGAAAATAAAAAATCTTGCCGCAGATAAGATAGGAAGCAGCCGGAATGCAGATGGAGGTAAATACTATCCATGCGGTAGTTGTGGAAAGGCTTTAACGGGCAAAACAGTATATGTGACGGATTACGGAAATCGTTTTCACAGTAAAAGGAACTGCAGTAAAATTTTGAGAACAGTCTGCGGTGTGTTTTTATCCGAAGTGGGAGACCGATACGGCTGCAGTAAGTGCAGCAGGTAAAGAAAAGGGGGAAAATTATGTTAGAACAGTGTTTATTGCTTGGTACTTTAGGGTTTCACAGCCTGGAGGACATAAGGAGAAAAGAAATTACATTGATGGTAACTTTAGGGTCTGCTATGGCATGTCTGATCTGCCATATAATATTTCAAAGCCATAGTATTTACAACATGCTGGGGGGAATGGTATTTGGAGGGATGATACTGCTTTTCAGCATCCTTAGCAGAGGAAAAATCGGACCTGGGGACGGTATGGTATTTATGCTTACCGGGCTTTATCTGGGGGCGGAAAAAAATCTGACTCTCATGTTTTTGTCTTTCATGTTTGCAGCAGGCTGGTCTCTCATCGCAATAGGAATTCTCCATAAAAATTTAAAAGACAAAATACCATTCATTCCATTTTTGTTTCTTGCATATCTTGTGATTTTAGCGATTTGAGGTGAATGATGAAGAAAGTGGAAGGTTCTTTTACAGTAGAAATTACTCTGCTTGCGCCCTTGATTTTCCTGGCAATGTTTTTGCCGGTGTTTAAAGCATTTGATTTCTATAAAGATGTGGAGCAGGATTCTCTTTACGTGTGGCAAGAAAATTTTGTACCTGAGGAAAGTATCAGGAAAATACAGTTTGCAGAAGAAATATGGGAGGAGATAAGATAATGGAGTACAGGCGGTGTCAGGGAAAAAGTTATATGATACGGAGGATGGAAAAACCAGAATACGGGTATCAGTTTTCCATGTTAAAAGAAAACAGAGTACAAGGACTTCTTCCGGCGGATAGGGTGCAGGAGGGAGAAGAGGTTCAATTTTGGTATGATATCAGCGGCAAACATGATTTGGAGGGGTATGCAAGATTTCATAAACTTGGAAGGGATTTTTTGGAAAATTTTATTTTTTCTCTGTACCGTGTGTCTCAGAATCTGGGAAAATACTTACTCTTGGAGGATGAATTAAGCCTTGAGCCGGACATGATTTTTATGCATAATAAGGAAATCAGTTTCTGTTATGTACCGGGCAATAAAAAGAGCCTGGAAACTTCTCTTGGAAATTTTATGGAGTTCTTTCTAAAGCATATGGAGCACGGAACCCAGAGAGATATAGAAATTTGTTATAAAGTGTATGAATTAACGCAGGAAGAACATGTAGATTTTTCAGAGCTGGCGGAGTTGATAGGGGAGGATTCTAGGGGAGGAGAAAAGATTGGCGAAGCTGCAGATTTTATGGAGATAGGGGAGGGTCCTATAAATTTGGAGGAAAGTTTGAAAGATAAAGAAAAACATTGTTTTTTCTTGGAAGGATTTTTTGGGAAGAAACAGTTTCTTTCAAATTTATGGCGTCAAAGAAAAAAGAGGCAGGAGAAAGAAGAGTTTTTCTTTGAGCCGGAGGAGTCTTTTGAGGAAGTCTCCAATCCCACCGTATTTTTAGGCAGTGAGAGAAAAGAGATTTTGGGAGAACTTCGGTACGAGGGAGACGGGAGAGGGAAGAATTTTAAAATAGATACGCCGGTGTTTTTAGTGGGAAGCCAGGAGGGGGAGGCGAATGGCGTGATTTTCACTTCCTCCGTCAGTCGCCGCCATGCCTTAATAACCAAAGAAGAAGAAAATTATTATATTGAAGATTTAAATTCCACCAACGGAACATACTTAAACGGAGAAACCCTGGAATATAAAGAAAAAGTGCCTCTGAGCAAAAACGACAAAATTATGTTTGCAGAGGAAAAGTACCGTTTTGTATAATACTTGCAAAATCAGAGGAATACCGTATAATTTTTATAGATTAATTAGAAAAAGAGGTAATTTGCGGTATGAGGGAACAGATAAGGAAAATTCCGGTAATTACTGTAATAATAGCGGCGGTAAATATTTTGGTTTGGATTGGACTTGAGGCGGTGGGAAGCACTTACGACAGCGAGTTTATGATAAGATGGGGGGCCGCTTACACCCCTCTTATATTGGAAAGGGGGGAATGGTGGAGATTATTGTCTTGTACTTTTCTTCATTTTGGAGCCGAACATTTGCTTAATAATATGTTTATATTTGTTTTAACCGGGATGCGCCTGGAAAAATTTCTTGGAAGATTTCCTTTTGCCATGCTGTATCTCCTTTCTGGATTTGCAGGAAGCGCATTATCTTTTCTCATTGAAATAAGGGCAGGAGAAATTGTGGTTTCCGCCGGGGCTTCAGGTGCTGTTTTCGGTGTACTGGGAGGATTAATTGCGGCAGCAATATGTAATCATGGAAAGGTGGAGGGGCTGAGTTTAAAAGGGCTTTTCGTTATGCTGGCATTAAATCTTTATAACGGCTTTACTACAGCAGGGGTTGATAATTGGGGGCATATCGGAGGTTTTGCCGGAGGGTTTCTTTTATGTTTTCTTTTTTGTCTCATGGGAATATATAGAAAAGATTGATTTTAGGCAGAAAATTTTTTATACTATATATATTGCAGATAAAGTATGAGAAAAGTACCAGACGGAGGACAATATGAAGATTAACATTTACTATGGAGGAAGAGGGTTGTTGGATGATCCCACATTGTATGTGGTAAATAAAATGGAGGATGTTTTAAAAGAACTGCGTGTCAATGTGGAACGATTCAATATCTACGAACACAAAAATGAAATCTCCACATTGCCCCACACTTTTAAGGAGGCGGATGGAATTATTCTGGCGACTACGGTGGAGTGGCTGGGAATCGGCGGTTATATGCAGCAGTTTTTAGATTCCTGCTGGCTTTATGGAGATAAGGAATTGATGAGCGAGTTGTATATGCAGCCAATCGTTATGTCCACCACCTACGGGGAGAGAGAAGGCGTCCTGGCCCTGGAAAATGCATGGGAGATGCTGGGCGGACAGCCCTGCTCGGGCCTGTGCGGATATGTGGAGGATTTGGTGACCTTTGAGCTCAATGAAGAGTATACCGTAATTATTGAGAAAAAGGCGGAAACCCTTTACCGCACCATTTCCCAGAAAATTAAGGCACTGCCATCCAGTAACCAGGCTGTTAAACAGACTGTCCTTAGAACGCAGTCTATGGATTTGACACCTCAGGAAAGTGAGCAGTTGTCCAAATATGTGTCAGATGATTCCTATGTGAAAAAGCAGAAGGAGGATATTGAAGAACTTGCTTCCATGTTTAAGGATATACTGGGAAAGAGTAAAGAGGAAGAAGATACGATGTATATCAAGGAGCTGGAGAGCCATTTTGTACCTCAGGAAGATTTCCAGGCCACGTATCTGCTTATGATAGAAGGAAAACAAAAGCCACTTTTCATTCAGGTGGAAGACGGGGAGATGTCCTGCCACTACGGTAAAGAGGATAACATTGACGTCTTTGCAAAACTAAGCTCTGAGGTGATGAATAATATAGTAAGCGGCAGAATGACTTTCCAGCGGGCATTTATGACAGGTGAGATGACAGCAAAGGGAAATTTTAAAACATTGAGAATGTTGGACACAGTCTTTAATTTTGAGTAAAAGTTTGGGTATATTACATAAAGAAAAGGAGCAGAGAGAAAATGAAAGATGATAACTGTATTTTTTGTAAACTGGCATCCGGTGTGATTCCAACCAACAGTATTTATGAGGATGATATGTTCCGGGTAATTTTAGATGCGGCGCCGGCATCAAAGGGACATGCCCTTATTATTCCAAAAGAACATTATGCAAATATTTATGAAATTGATACGGAAGTGGCAGGGGAGGCCATGAAACTGGCGAAAAAAATGGCAGTTCACATGACGGAGAAATTAAAATGTGACGGTTTTAATCTTGTGCAGAACAACGGTGAGATTGCTGGGCAGACTGTGTTTCATTTTCATTTGCACCTGATCCCTAGGTATAAAGATATGAAAAATGATGATATTTTAAGATGGAACAAAGAGATATTTACCGAGGAAGAGACGAAAGAAATCTGTGCTGAATTAAAAATGTCATAAATAAAAGAACTGCCACATTCATTTTTTGAATGTGGCAGGATACTATTTTTTCTTAGCGTTATTTTCAATCAATTCCACTATAGTCTGAATGGAGTCCATCTGTCCGCTTTTTTTCATGGAAGCAATGTAGGTATCCTTTTTTTCTGCGACCTGTCGGATAGCAGCTAAAAGGGTGGATTCTGTTAAATCTTCTTCTAATAAAACAAATGAAAATCCCTGTTTTTCAAATGATTTGGCGTTTAAAATCTGATCGCCTCTGCTGGCTGCGGCAGAGAGGGGAATCAGGATGTTTGGCTTATGCAGCGCCAAAAGCTCACATATGGCATTGGCCCCGGCTCGGGAGATAACAATATCTGAGAGGGCAAACATATCTTTCAGCTGTTGGCTGATATATTCAAATTGGGCATAGCCTTTTGTGTTTATCAAGGCATTATCTAAATTTCCCTTTCCGCAGAGATGAATAACTTGATAAGATTCTAAGAGTTTGGGAAGCAAAGCCCGAATCGCATCGTTAATTGCTTTTGCCCCTGAGCTTCCTCCAATGATGAGCAGTACAGGTTTATTTGCTGTAAAATGGCAGTAGGCTCTGGCGTCTTCGGGATTTCCCTGTAAAAGTTCCTGGCGGATGGGGGAGCCTGTGAGAACGGCTTTCTCGGAGGGCAGGTATTTTAAGGTTTCGGGAAAATTACAGCATACTTTTCTGGCGGCAGGAATTGAGATTTTATTGGCAAGGCCGGGTGTAATATCCGACTCGTGAATAATAACAGGGATTCCCCGCATTTTGGCGGCAAGAACCACTGGTACGGAGACAAATCCTCCTTTGGAGAAAACAATATTTGGCTTGATTTTTCCCAGAAGGCGAAAGGCCTGACCGAAACCTTTGATTACTTTAAAAGGGTCGGAAAGATTCTTTATATCAAGATATCTCCGGAGTTTGCCGGAAGAAATGCCATGGTAAGGGATTTCCATAGCCTCAATCAAATCTTTTTCCATTCCCTGATAGGAACCGATATACTCAATTTCATAAGATAATGCCTTCAGAGCAGGCAGTAAAGCAATGTTTGGGGTGACATGTCCGGCAGTGCCGCCGCCGGTAAGAACAATTTTTTTCATAGGATACTGTTACCTTTCTCTCTAAACGTTTCTTTCATTATATTATACCCTATTGGGGAAAAGTCAAGAAATTAATGAGAGTGCGGTTTATGTCAGAAGTCATACCTTTTCGGGAAATCCTGGTTTTTCATGAGGGAAAAGGGGGAAACTTGCGGTGAAAACAAGGGCATGTCCCCTTTTCACCGCAGAAATTTTTTCCTATAATGATATCAACATCTATGTTGATGGCAACTACATAATAAGAAGGAGGCAGTTATGTTTCAGAAGGAAATTATTCCGGAAAAGGTGCTTACTTACATAGGAGAAAACCATATTTTGCTGGAGATATTAGTTGCAGGCGTATTATTGCTGATACTCTTATCGGCGCTTTTTCAGCTCTCCAGGATGAAAAGGGAAGTCCGTAAGATCTGCAGACAGGTAAGAAGGTACCTGGATGTGGTAATGTCGGAAGATACGGGGAGAGATACGGAGGAAGAGGAAGAAGAGATTGAGGAGGATGTGCCGGAGGCAGAGTTGGATTTGCAACAGATTCATACATATCAGAGAAGAAGAGATTTGGAACCAGTGAAAAAGAGCCAGAGGACAGAGGAGGAGCGGCAGAGTCAGAAGGATGCGGAACTTTTGATGGAAGTGATTTCCGATGTGTTCTAGTTGGTACTTGAATCCTATGCCAAGATTTGCTAAAATAATGATTAGTTAAAATAAAATCAGTACAAGGCAAAGGAGTGTTCACACATGAGCAAGGTAGTATTTGATTATTCAAAAGCGGCTTCTTTTATCAGTGAAGAAGAAATGGGCTACATGAGCAGGCTGGTTGAGGATGCAAAAAAGCAGTTGGTTGCAAAGGACGGGGCTGGAAATGATTTCCTTGGATGGATTGATTTGCCCGTAGATTACGACAAAGATGAATTTGAAAGGATTAAAAAAGCGGCAGTAAAAATTCAGTCAGATTCTGAAGTACTGGTGGTTATCGGTATCGGAGGGTCTTATCTTGGAGCGAGAGCCGCTATCGAGTTTTTAAGACATGGATTTTACAATAATATTTCCAAAGACACAAGAAAAACACCGGAAATTTACTATGCAGGAAACAGCATTAGCGGAGCATATCTGGAAGGGCTTTTGGATGTGATTGGTGATAGAGATTTCTCTGTAAATATTATTTCCAAGTCAGGAACTACCACAGAGCCTGCTATTGCTTTCCGTATTTTTAAGAAAAAACTGGAAGAAAAATATGGTAAGGACGGAGCTGCAAAACGTATCTATGCCACTACAGATAAAGCAAAGGGAGCCCTTAAAAACCTTGCCACAGAGGAAGGATACGAGACATTTGTAGTGCCGGATGATGTAGGAGGACGTTTCTCCGTGCTTACAGCGGTGGGGCTTCTTCCCATAGCAGTCAGCGGTGCTGATTTGGACAAGTTGATGGAAGGTGCGGCAGAGGGCAGGAAACTGGCCTTAGAGCAGAAATTTGAGGAAAATGACTCATTGAAATATGCTGCAGTGCGGAATATTTTGCTCCGCAAAGGAAAAGCTGTGGAGGTACTTTGCAATTATGAGCCTAGTCTTCACTATGTATCCGAGTGGTGGAAACAGTTATATGGAGAAAGCGAGGGCAAGGACCAGAAGGGACTTTTCCCTGCATCCGTAGATTTGACCACTGATTTGCATTCTATGGGACAGTTTATTCAGGACGGTGCAAGGATTATGTTTGAGACGGTGCTGAATGTGGAAAATTCCAGAGGTAATATTCTCATAGAGGAAGAACCGGTGGATTTAGACGGGTTGAATTATCTTGCAGGAAAGGATATGGATTTCGTAAATAAAAGTGCTATGAACGGAACCATACTTGCGCATACCGACGGAAATGTGCCTAACCTGATGGTAAAGATTCCAGAGCAGAATGAGTTTTATTTGGGTGAATTGTTCTATTTCTTTGAGTTTGCAGTAGGTATCAGTGGATATTTATTGGGAGTAAATCCATTTAACCAGCCAGGCGTGGAGAGTTATAAGAAAAATATGTTCGCACTCCTTGGCAAACCTGGATTTGAGGCTCAGAGAGAAGAATTATTAAAGAGATTATAATATTGTAATATTTACAATACAGAGCTGTTTTTCTAAACGGCTCTGTATTTTTATTAATACATGATGTATAAAACAGGGATTTTTAAAGAGAAAGAAGCGGTGGAATAAGGCTGGGAAGCCTTGAGTTACGGGGGTTTAAAGAGAGTAATTGTAAGTATTTTAAGAAATTCTTAAGAAAATCTTCCAAAAACTTGACAAAGTGCTCCGTCTATGCTAGTATCACATTGTAACATTTTTGTAATAAATGTAATAATTCTGAATAGAAATGTGAAAAGTAACATCCGGACAAATCGCTAGGTGTTACCAGAGTACATAAGATGACGCATTTTGAAAGGGAATTACAGCAATTGGAGGTTCTATAAGATGAAACTAAACAAAAAAGTGATTGAAAGCATGACAGTAGTATCAGCAGTAGCAGTTGTGTCAACATTCACCGCATTGACAGGTTCCACGGAAGAGAGCGTTACAGTAGCGCAGACAAGTATTGTTGTTTTGGAAAAAACAGGTACAGCGGGAATTATTGCTGAATTACACAAAATGGAAGAAGATGCTCTTGCACAGAATGGCTTAATGACAGCCAGCATTGTAAGAACAGAGAGCAATCTTGTTGCAGAGGGAAACGCACAGGAGAGTTTGGAGACCGCAGAAAATTCCACGGAAGTTTTAGAGGAATCCGCTGGTATCTCTCAGGTAGTGTTCGATGCAATGGAAGTTGCAGATGCAGAGGAACAGCCGGTTAAAGCTGTAGAGGATACAGATGAAGTATTGCCGGAAGAAAATATTGAGGCACCGGAAAAAGTTCAGGAAATTCAGCCGGAGGAAAACGGCGTGTCAGCGGCAAAAGCAGAAGAAAATGCTGAAGACGGCCAGGAGCTTGAGCCGGAGAAAAATGAGGAAAATCAGGAGGATGTGCAGCCAGAGGAGGATGTAGAAAATTCAGAGGAAGCACAGCCGGAAGAGAATACAGAAATCCCGGAAGAGTCACAGTCTGAGGAGAATGTAGAGAATCCAGAGGAAACACAGCCAAAGGAGGATGCAGAAAACTCAGAGGAAACACAGCCCAAGGAAAATCAGGAAGAGGCACAGAAGGAAACGGAAAACGAAGAATGGTCTGACCAGGTGATGGCAGATGTGGAGGAGGATATGAATATCCGTACCGCACCGGATGAGACATCGGAACTGGCAGGAAAGTTTTACCGTGGGGATGTGGCAGAAATCGTTGCAGTGGGCGATGAGTGGACAGAGATTACTTCTGGAAACGTAACAGGATTTGTAAAAAACGAATATCTGGTATACGGCGATGAGGCATATCAGCTTGCAAATGAAGTCTGCAGCATATATGCAACTGTAAATACAGACGGGCTACGTCTAAGAAGTGAACCCAATGAGGAGGCTGGAATTGTCACCACAGCTTCAAACGGCGACCGTTTAAAAGTGGACAAAGAGGCAGAGGAGACGGATGGCTGGGTAGCAGTAAAAACTTCTGATTCCACCGCTTATGTCAGCGCAGATTATGTGGAAGTGGCTTTAAATTTAGGCACAGCATTAAATAATGAGGAAGTAAAAGAGAAAGAGGCAGCAAAGGCTGCAGAGGAAGCAAAAAAAGCAGGAAGAAAACCGGCCATGTCAGCAAGCACAGACGAGGTAACTCTTCTTGGAGCGCTGATTCAGTGTGAGGCTGGAAGCGGTTCCTATGAGGGAATGTTAGCAGTGGGTTCTGTTGTTATGAACCGTGTGAGAAGCGGCGGATATCCTGGAACAATTTCAGGGGTTATCTACCAGGCAGGGCAGTTCCCGCCTGCACTTAGCGGAAGTGTGGCAAATGTTGCGGCAGGGGGCGTGAGAAGCGCATGTCTTCAGGCAGCTCAGGAAGCGATTAACGGTGCAGACAATACCAATGGTGCACTGCAGTTTAGGAGCGCAAGCTCCGGTTATGGCGGAACAGTTATCGGGGGAAATGTGTTCTTCTAAACTTATATTAGAGTGGTTGATTTTGGGAGATTACAAGATTTTCTTGTAATCTCCTTTCATTTATAGTACTATGTTAATCAGGAACTGTATATAAAATTTTATGGAGGACAAAAATGGGAGCATTTATCGTAATTGTTATTTTGCTGATTATAGCTTTAATTGTAGCGGCCAGCTGTATTAAAATTGTACCGCAGGCACATGCGGCAATTGTGGAGTGCCTGGGAGCATACCGGGCTACCTGGGGAGTTGGAATTCATTTCCGCAGGCCCTTTGTGGACAGGATTGCAAAGAAGATTAATTTAAAGGAGCAGGTAGTGGATTTTCCGCCTCAGCCGGTTATCACTAAGGATAACGTAACCATGCAGATTGATACGGTTGTGTTTTTCCAGATTACAGATCCCAAGCTGTTTGCATACGGCGTGGAAAATCCGATTATGGCCATTGAGAATCTTACAGCTACCACACTTCGTAATATTATCGGTGATTTGGAACTGGATGAGACACTGACTTCCCGTGAGACGATTAATACCAAAATGCGGGCATCCCTTGATGTGGCTACAGATCCCTGGGGGATAAAGGTAAACCGTGTAGAACTTAAAAATATTATTCCACCTGCAGCTATCCAGGATGCCATGGAAAAACAGATGAAGGCTGAGCGTGAGCGCCGGGAAGCTATCTTAAAAGCAGAAGGGGAGAAAAAATCTACCATACTTGTGGCGGAGGGTAAAAAAGAGTCTGCCATCCTTGATGCGGAGGCGGAGAAACAGGCAGCCATTTTACGTGCTGAGGCCCATAAGGAGGCTACCATCCGTGAGGCGGAAGGCCAGGCGGAGGCGATTCTTAAGATTCAGCAGGCCAACGCAGACGGACTTCGCTTTTTGAAAGAGGCGGACCCCAATGACGGCGTACTAAAGTTAAAGAGTTTGGAAGCATTTGCAAAAGCGGCGGACGGCAAGGCCACGAAAATTATTATTCCGTCAGAGATTCAGGGAATTGCAGGCTTGGCAAAAGCTGTTGTAGAGGTTGGCAAAGAGAATAATTAGGTATAAAATCAGAAAAATGAAACAGTCAGGAGGTTTAGGCATTGGCGGGTAACCTTCTGTCTGTTTTCTTAAGTTTTAAAGGAGAGAAAAGTTATGAATTTAAAAGGACGAAGTTTTTTAAAGTTAATGGACTACACACCGGAGGAGATTTTATATCTCATTGATTTGGCGGAGAAGCTAAAAAATGAAAAAAAACAGGGGAAGGGCCACGCACATCTTGCTGGGAAAAATATTGCCTTGATTTTTGAAAAGACAAGCACCAGAACCCGTTGCGCTTTTGAGGTGGCGGCTCATGACCTGGGGATGCATGTGACATATTTAGACCCCATGGGTTCCCAGATCGGGAAAAAAGAAAGTATTGCGGATACGGCAAGAGTTTTGGGCCGCATGTTTGACGGCATTGAGTATCGGGGATTCGGACAGGAAATTGTGGAAGAGTTGGCAGAGTATGCAGGCGTGCCTGTATGGAACGGATTAACCAATGAATTCCACCCCACCCAGATGTTGGCGGATATGCTGACCATTCGGGAACATTTTGGCAAATTAAATGGAATTAAGCTGGTTTATATGGGAGATGCCCGGTACAACATGGGAAATTCCCTGATGGTGACATGTGCCAAGCTGGGAATGGAATTTGTGGCCTGCACTTCTAAAAATTATTTTCCTGAGGAAAAGTTGGTGGCTCAGTGCAGAAAAATTGCAGAATCCACAGGGGCAGATATTACATTGAGCGAAGACGTGGAGCAGTCTGTAAAAGATGCTGACGTCATTTATACAGATGTGTGGGTTTCCATGGGAGAACCTCAGGAGGCATGGGCAGAGCGCATTAAGGAGTTAATGCCCTATCAGGTAAATCAGAAAGTCATGGAATTGGCAGGAAGGGATGCTGTCTTTATGCACTGTCTTCCCGCATTTCACGACCTGGGAACAGTAATCGGCAGGGAAGTCCATGAGAAGTTTGGGCTTGGTGAGATAGAAGTGACAAATGAAGTGTTTGAGGGCAGCCAGTCTGTGGTATTTGATGAGGCGGAGAACCGTATGCATACCATTAAGGCTGTTATGTTTGCCACATTAGGAGAGCAGAGTTGAAATCAGAAATTTTGGCGGCTTTAAAGGAAAACGGGGACTATTTGTCAGGGCAGCTTTTGTGTGAAAAGCTAGGTGTTTCCAGAACGGCGGTTTGGAAGGGAATTCAAAAACTCAGGCAGGAAGGTTATGTGATAGAGGCGGTTTCCAACAAGGGATACCGCCTTGCCGGGACAGAGGATATTTTAAATGAAGATGAACTGAAAAGCTGCAGGCGTACCCGGTGGATAGGGGAAGAGATACATTTTTTTGAGGTGGCAGATTCCACAAACATCAGGGCAAAACAGCTTGCGGAGGAGGGAAGCTGCCATGGGACTTTGGTGGCGGCGGACAGGCAGGATGCGGGCAGGGGGAGGAGAGGAAAAAATTGGACATCCCCTGCAGGTTTAAGTGTCTATATGTCCCTGATCTTAAAACCCAGGATAAAACCTCAGTCTGCGTCTATGCTTACTTTAATCGCTGGCCTTGCGGTGGCAAGAGCGTTAAAAGAATATGCCAAAGTTTCCCCTCAGATTAAATGGCCCAATGATATTGTGATAAAGGGGAAGAAGGTCTGCGGAATTTTGGCGGAGTTGAGTACAGAAATAGAAGAGATTCACTATGTGGTGGTGGGAATCGGAATAAACGTGAGGAATACGGAATTCCCGGAAGAGATTGCCCCTATAGCCACCTCCCTTTTACTGGAGGGGAGAGATAAAATCAGGCGGGCGGAATTGATTGAGGCAGTGTGTGAAGCTTTTGAAGATTACTACGATATCTTTTTAAAGACATATGACCTTTCCGGCCTTAAGGGAGAGTACAATCAATATCTAGTGAATAAAGACAGGCAGGTAAAGGTACTAGACCCGCTGAAATCTTTTGAGGGGAAAGCTGTTGGAATTACCGATTTGGGAGAGCTTATCGTCGAGACAGAAGAAGGGCAGCGTCTGGTGTCTGCCGGGGAAGTATCGGTGAGGGGAATGTACGGATATGTGTAACGAGGTTTCCGGAAAGACTTTTTGATAAGGAAAGGTGAAAATGGAACAGCAGGAAATTGTATTGTGCGCATCCAGTGCGTACGATAAAAAATTTTATTTGAATCCCGCATTTCAGGGGATTCCCCAAAGGGTGAAAGACGAGTTGAAAATCATGTGCGTCCTTTTTACGGAGGATGTAGGGGGGATTCTGGAAGTATTTTTTAATGAGGAGGGCGAATTGGAGTTTCGCACCTCGGCAGATGAGGGGGATTACCTTTATGATGAGATTGGCAGTGTTTTAAAGGTAAAGGATCTGCAGCGCGGGAAAGCAGAACTGTTAGAATCCCTGGAGATGTTTTACAGAATAATTATTTTGGGAGAGTTTGAGGAGGAATAAAGCTTATGCTTTTAACAATAGATGTGGGAAACACAAATTTTACTTTTGGAATTTTTGATGGAAAAAATCTTTTGACTACATTCCGCATGACCACAAAGCAGCTTCGGACATCAGATGAATATGGCATCAGCATTATTGATATGCTTGAGAGAAACCAGATTTCAAAATCAGATGTGCAGGGAGTGATAATTTCCTCAGTTGTGCCCAATGTAATGCATTCCCTCACCAGTGCTGTAATTAAGTATCTGGATATTACCCCCACTATTGTGGGACCCGGTATTAAGACAGGCATCCGGGTAATGACGGAAAATCCCAAGCAAATTGGGGCAGACAGAATTGTGGACGCAGTGGCGGCCTATGATCTATATGGAGGCCCGGCACTGGTGCTTGATTTTGGAACGGCTACCACCTACGATTTGGTGGATGGCAAAGGGGCTTTTGTGGCGGGGGTTACAGCTCCCGGTATCCGCACCAGCGCCCAGGCTCTTTGGAACGAAGCGGCGAAGCTGCCGGAGATTGAAATTAAGAAGCCGTCATCCATTTTGGCTCAGGAAACCATCAGCAGTATGCAGGCGGGGCTGGTTTATGGGCAGATTGGGCAGACAGAATATATTGTAAAACATATGATAAAAGAGTCTGGATATGAGAAGGTAAAAGTGGTGGCTACCGGAGGGTTAGGGAGAATTATTGCCAATGAGACGGACTGTATTGATATCTATGACCCTATACTTACTTTATCAGGGCTGCGGCTGATTTTTGAAAAACAAAAATAAGAGGTATAGACAATGAAACCCTTACAAATCGGCAATGTAACTCTCAAAAATAATTTGATTCTGGCACCTATGGCAGGAGTAACCGACCTGCCATTTCGCTTGCTGTGCAAAGAGCAGGGGGCAGGGTTAATCTGTATGGAGATGGTAAGTGCAAAGGCCATTTTCTATAAAAATAAGAATACGGAAGAGCTTTTGGAAATCAGCGAAAAGGAGCGCCCGGTTTCCTTACAGCTTTTTGGTTCAGACCCCAAAGTAATGAGTGAGATGGCAAAGCAGATAGAGGAGCGGCCCTTTGATATTTTAGATATTAATATGGGATGTCCGGTGCCTAAAGTGGTAAATAACGGGGATGGTTCCGCACTGATGAAGAATCCGCTTCTGGCGGGAAAAATTATTGAAAAGACCGTGAGAGCCATTAGAAAGCCTGTAACCGTGAAAATCCGAAAGGGCTTTGATGAAAATCACTTAAATGCAGTGGAATTGGCCCATATTGCAGAAGAATCCGGGGCAGCGGCGGTGGCGGTTCATGGAAGGACAAGGGAGCAGTATTATTCTGGGAAGGCAGATTGGGATATTATCCGCCAGGTGAAGGAGGCTGTCTCTATACCGGTGATTGGAAACGGAGATCTATTTTCCGGGGCGGATGTGGCTGCCATGGAGGAAATTACCGGATGTGACGGATTTATGATTGCAAGAGGAGCCCAGGGTAATCCCTGGATTTTTAAACAGATACTTACCTACCTTGAAACAGGGGAGGAAATGGCAAAACCTGATTTTAAAGAGATGACGGATATGCTTTTGCGCCATGCCGCACTGCTCTTGGAGTATAAGGGGGAATATACCGGAATCCGAGAAATGCGGAAACATGCGGCATGGTATACAGCAGGATATCCCCATTCATCTAAACTCCGGGGGAAAATAAACGAAGTAGAAAATTTTGCAGAGCTTAAGGCTCTATTTCAAGAGGTTTTATCATATAATACACCGTAGATGTAAGATTTTAGGGTGCTAGAATGGAGAAAGAAAACCTTTTTGTTCGGTTAAAAAAGAAATTTATATACTTGTTTAAAATAGAGAACGAGGAGCAGCAAAAAGAAGAGTCGGAAGAAAAAAAGGAGAATCCCTATCTCCCTTATATACGGGAGATTTTAGAAAAAGTTCTTTTGGAGAAAAACGTCAGCTATCGGGATTTTTTTCCTGTTCTGATTGATGGGGAGGAGCCGGAGAAAACACTTTTTACCGCCAAAGAACTGGGGGCAGATTTAAACCGCATGGCTATTTTCACAGACAGGCCCGAATATTTTGAAAACTACAAGGATATGATGTATGAGGAGCAGGGGCTGATTATAGAAGTTTTTTCAAAAGGGAAGGATAATCTTTTGGCTCTTTTGCGCCGCGGGGAGGGGTGTCAGGTAGTTCTTGATTTTGAAAAGGAAGAACACTTAGTTTCAGGGGCATTCTTGGGAGAGAAAATCTACATTCCGATATTTAAAAAACCATGGGAAAGAGCCGGAAATATTGACATTGCTCTGCCTATCGGGTATAATACAATGATTGTCAGAGGAATAGATTTTGAGAAGAAGCGGCCTGTTATGGATAAATTTGAGCAGGCATTTTACGATAAAGAATAATGAGGAAAGGTTGGAAAAAATGGATAAGAAAAATATTTTAACGTATCAGGGACTGAAAAAATTAGAGGATGAATTACAGGATTTAAAGGTAGTAAAGAGAAAAGATGTTGCTCAGAAAATCAAAGAAGCCAGAGAGCAGGGAGACTTATCCGAGAATGCAGAGTATGACGCTGCAAAAGATGAGCAGAGGGATATTGAAGCCCGAATCGAGGAGATTGAGAAAATCTTAAAAAATGCGGAAGTGGTTGTGGAAGAAGAAGTGGAACTGGATAAAATCAGCATCGGCTGTACCGTCCACATTTTAGATTGTGAGTTTGACGAAGAATTGGAGTACAAAATTGTGGGTTCCACAGAGGCAAACAGTTTGAAAGGAAAAATTTCCAATGAGTCTCCTGTGGGACGGGCACTTATGGGAGCCAAAGTGGGGGATACCGTGACGGTGGAGACACAGGTAGGAGAATTGTCATACAAAGTTTTGGAAATTCAGCGTTCTATGTAAAACAGGAGGATAAAATGTCAGAGCAGAAGAATGTACAGGAGCAGGATATTAATCAGCTTTTAAAGGTGCGGCGTGAAAAGCTGCAGGAGCTGCAGGAAAACGGAAAAGATCCCTTTCGCATTACAAAATTTGATGTTACCCATCACAGCATGGAGATAAAAAATAATTATGACTCCTTAGAGGGGCAGCAGGTTACCATTGCAGGGCGAATGATGTTTAAGCGTGTCATGGGAAAAGCGTCTTTCTGCAATGTGACAGACCTTCAAGGAAATATTCAGGCCTATGTGGCAAGGGACAGCATCGGTGAGGAGTCTTACAAGGATTTTAAAAAATATGATGTGGGAGATATTCTGGGAATCACAGGGGAAGTGTTTAAAACGAAAACCGGAGAAATTTCTGTCCATGCATCTTCTGTTACGTTATTGTCAAAGAGCCTTCAGATTTTGCCGGAGAAGTTTCATGGCCTTACGGATACTGATACGAGATACCGCCAGCGCTATGTGGATTTGATTATGAATACGGAGGTGAAGGATACTTTCATTAAGCGTTCCAAAGTAATCAGCAGCATCCGCAAGTATTTGGACGGGGAAGGTTTTATGGAAGTGGAGACTCCTATGCTGGTTTCCAATGCAGGGGGGGCGGCGGCAAGGCCCTTTGAGACTCATTTTAACGCTTTAAACGAAGATTTGAAGCTTCGTATTTCCCTGGAACTATATTTAAAGCGACTGATTGTAGGGGGGATGGAACGTGTATATGAGATTGGCCGGGTGTTCCGAAATGAGGGACTGGATACCAGGCACAACCCGGAGTTTACCCTTATGGAGTTATACCAGGCATATACAGATTATCACGGTATGATGGATTTGACGGAAAACCTTTACCGCTATGTGGCGAAAGAGGTGACAGGCTCTCTTGTACTTAAATACGGGGAACATGAGATGGATTTGTCAAAACCCTTTGAGCGGCTCACCATGGTGGATGCAGTTAAGAAATATGCCAAGGTAGATTTCAATGATATCCATTCTACAGAGGATGCGAAGAAATTGGCGGATGAACATCACTTGGAGTATGAGGACAGGCATACGAAGGGTGATATACTGAACCTGTTCTTTGAGGAATACGTGGAAGATCACTTGATTCAGCCCACATTTATTATGGACCATCCCATTGAACTTTCTCCTCTTACAAAGAAGAAGCCGGAAAACCCGGAGTATGTGGAGCGCTTTGAGTTTTTTATGAATGGCTGGGAGATGGCCAATGCATATTCGGAGCTCAATGACCCCATCGACCAGAGGGCACGTTTTGAGGCACAGGAGAAACTTTTGGCCGCAGGGGACGAAGAGGCAAACCATACGGATGAGGATTTCTTAAATGCACTTTGTATTGGGATGCCGCCTACTGGGGGGATTGGATTTGGAATAGACAGAATGGTGATGATGATGACGAATTCACCGGCTATTCGTGATGTTTTGTTGTTCCCCACGATGAAAACGCTTGGCGGAAAAGACCAATAAAATCAAGGGTTTGCGGACTTAAAGACAGTATGGTACGACAAGAGTACGACAA
>CAMWKH010000029.1 GCA_947174805.1 uncultured Roseburia sp.
ACCACACCTACCTCACCCTGCTCTACGGGGATTACATGACGCTTCCCCCGGTGGAACAAAGAATCCATGAAGCAGGGGCAGCATCCACCATTCAATTAATCCCCATTACCCTAAAAGAGGTTCAGGAGAGAAAACAATAGTTTTTTCTCCTGAACCTCTAGGATATTTAAATTTCATTTATTGCCTTTACAATTCTTGATGCGCCTTTCCCGTCAATTAGAGCCTGCATCTTTTTGGAACGCTGTGTGCGCAGTATTATATCTCTTTGATACTCATCCAGGAGAGATATAATTTTTGTCACAGTCTTATCCTGTCCTGCGTCGCCGGCATATTCGATGATTCCATCTTTCTGAAACTGGTATACATTATCCAACTGATTATCCGCAAAAGAGTAGGAAATAGTTGGTGTGCCGCATACGCATAACTCGTATAATGTAGAACCTCCGGCTGAAACGGCTATGTCAGCAGTATTCATATAATCTTCTATATTTGTAACAGCTTGATAAATATGAATATTGTGAAAGAATTTGTATTGCTCTTGTAAAATTTCATAACTTGAATCGTATCTGCCGCAAATCACATTTATTTTTTTATATTTACTTTTATCCATAGCGCTTAAAATGTTTTTAAGCATTCCAAAGGGGTCTGTACCCCCAGATAAAAGAAGAATTTCCGCTACCTCTTTTTTTATCATTTTTCCTCTGCAATTATAAAATTCCTTCCGAAGCGGAACATACTCTAATCCCAAAAAAAGTTTGGTTTTTTCATATAAGCTTGTATAGTTAAATTTTTTCCAGTAATTTGCATAACAAATAAGAGCATGAACCGGGTAAACAAAAGAATTATTATCATCCATATAAATTGTTATAACATAGGAAGATAAAATTTTTAAATAGTTTTCTGTTACCTGATAACTGTCAATAAGCAGTTTTTTAATATTTTTTGATTTCAAAATCGGAAGCAATTTCGGTAATTCATTATCCATATCGTCCCATTGTGTTTCAAGAACAATGGCCTTATGACCTTTTTCTGCCACTAATTCACATGCCTGGTAATCCGCCAATATAAATGTAGTACACTCACCAAGGGCTTTCGCTGCATCAGCAATGGCGAGGCAGCGCATTACATGTCCTGTAGCTATTTTACTATTCATATCTGTTCGTATATAAATCATCCTATTCCTCCCTGGGCTAAAAGGCCATACTGAAAGTGGAAGCATAAAGGTGTTATACCACTGCTTCCACAATGGTTTTTCCTCCGACTTTTATTTCTTTCATTCCAATGGTTTTCTTTTTATGGAAATTAAAACTAAGCATATATCCTTTATCTTTATGATAATATTCAAGATAATCAGAAAGCTGCTTTTCCCCGCGCTCATTGTACTCATTTCCCCGCCAAATTTTAAGTTCAATGATAAACTGCTCCCCAAGGTAATCCACAATCACGTCGGTGCGCCTCGCATCTCTTGTCTGGGCTTCAATATAATAGTTTCCCTTTCCATTGATAATTGGTTTTAGATATAGCAAAAAAAGTTTACGTCCATGGGTTTCAAGAAATTTTTCATCATTCTCTCCATAAATATCTGTAAAGTGTTCTACAAATTTCTTTAAAACCAGATCCATGTTAAGCCTGTTGTCCTGAAAGTAATCATTTTTGTTTCCCTGGGCTTCATCATATATCGCATTGGTCAGTTCTTCCTCCGATAAAAAATAGCTGTACAATCTCATCTCAAAAATTCGGTTTGCCACCTGGATAGTTCCATCATGACTTACAATGTATCCAAACATAGATGCCAGTTCAATAATCGGATTATCCGTATTAAAGGTAATTCGCTTTCCCTGAAATAAAATTGCCTGTAACATTCTTTTCAAATCAGGGTACTCCTTCATCTGGCGAATCATACTTTCAAAAAGCGGTGCGTCATCCATTAAAATCTTTTTTACAGCTTTTGTAATTCCTTCTTTTGACCATGCTTCTCTTGGTGCGTTTAATTTTTCTTCTTCCGGCAAATCTTCATCTAAATATTTGCAAATGGCAGAAACTAAAACAGGGTATCCTGATGTGTAATCATAAATTTCCCTGGTTATCATTGGAATATCCATTCCGGTATCATAGTCTTTTTCATATTCCTTTAACATAGCTGCAATCTCATTTGACGAGAAACTCATATTAATTTTAAACTTTGCCGCAATGTTCCATGGGCTGTTATATTGATGCTCTTTATCCGGCCGAAGTTTTAATTTCAGATTTTTAATATTATAAACTCCGGCAAGGATTACAGAGTGAAAAATCGGCATTTTTTCCCGCTTTAAATAATAACCTCTAAGCTGAGACAAAAAATCTATAAAAACCTGATTATTGCTGGCACTGTCCACTTCATCAATCATTAACACAATAGGTTTTGGGCTATTTTTGCACATGCTGCTAAAAGCGATAAACAATTCCCTTAGACCAAAATCCCACTGGTTTAAAACCAGTTTGCAAAAAGGATTTATCATTATTTCCTGGTTTTGCACTTCCATACTTTTTAAAGCAAAAATAATATTTTCCGCCATAGAACGTGAGAATATTGTTTCATCAGAGAAATCTTCTGTTCCCATTAGCTGAAAGTCAAGTGAAATGATAAGATAATCTGTTTTTAAGTATTGCTCCAGTGCCGTGAGGGTTGTGGTTTTTCCATACTGCCGGCCTTTATTAATGACAAAATATTTTCCTCTGTCCACATAGGATTGTTTAATTTTATTCAGTCTTTCATATAAATTTACCATATAATGTTCATCTGGTTTACAACATCCTTCTGTGTTAAAATAGCGCATAATTTTTCTCCATTATTAATTTTCATACTTTTTAATCAACACGTTTTTTCCCTCAAAGGCAAATCCATATTTTTGAATATGTTCTAGGGAAATTCCTTTTTCCAGCAAAATCTGTCCATATTCCTTTTCTTCAATCTGTTGTAACGCTGCATCTGCCGTTTCCTCCAATAATCTTTCTTCATTCGGCTCACGGACTTTAAATTCTAATATAATTGCAGAATTCTCTCCTTTCTGCGGTTCCATAATTACATTGTAACGCCCATATCCGCTTTCACGGTTAGAAGTTATCACATATTTGTCATACAATTCTACTAAAAGCCCAAGAACCAAACCATGATAAAATCTTTCTGGCTCGCTCCCGGAGGGGCGCTTACCTGTGTCAAAATAGCTGATGGTATTTAACGCCACTTTATTCATATAGACATTCATTTCTTTCAGGTTCCCGCTTAAAAGCGCTGTGACAAACTTGTTGTAATGAGGCGTGTATTCCATAAACCAGTCTGATATCATCTGTTCAAACATACACTGCACTTCCATGTTGGTAATTGCCAAATCATATTCCGTTTTCCTTTTTTGGATATTAAATTCATAGCGCTCTATTTTTTAGATATCCGCTTGCTAAAAGCAGGCTCCACAGTGCACTGGTTTTACGTCCCAGTTGGTTGAAAGCAATTTGCTCGTCTATAACCCCGTGAAATGCTTTTCCGTTTAAAAGATCTTCCATAACTATTTTCACATCGGAACTGCCTTCCCGGATCAGCTTTTCTACCAAACTGTTAGAGCTTGTATTTGCCCAGTAAATTCCAATTTTTCCGGTATCCAAGTAATTTAATATAGACCATGGGTTATATATATCTTTTTTGTTTCCAAAGGTAAAGCCGTCATACCATTTCTTTACCTCATTTTTTTAGTAAGTCCCTGCTCATCCATTCCGGCAAATACTTCTTCCTCCGTAAATCCAAATGCCTCTGCATATTCGTCAGAAGTGGTAGATACTACTTTGATGTTATTTAAATCAGAAAAAATTGATTCTTTACTTACCCTCGTTATACCAGTCATAATCGCCCTTTCCAGGTAAGGGTTTGTCTTAAATGTTGCGTTAAACAGATTTCTGGTAAATGTTACAAGTTCATCCCAAAAGCCATGTACATATGCTTCCTGCATTGGCGTATCGTATTCGTCCAGAAGCACAATTGGTTTTTTCCCATAATAACGCTGCATATAATCACACAGTTTATGGAGGGCAATGGTTGCATCTGTTTCAGGCATACCTTCACAAATCCGGTCAAAATATTCTCTGTCCTTTTGGGTGAAAGAGGTACTCTCTTTTAAAAAATCTAATTTAATATATAAATCAGTAAGTATCTGGCAGATTCTGGTTTTCGTTTTCTCAAAGGTATCCGTTTTCACATTTGCAAAACTTAAGCTGATTACCGGGTATGTCCCCTGCAGATTCCTATATTTTTCCTCTTTCCAAATCTCCAAGTTTTCAAAAAGTTTTTTTTAATCTGCATATTTCAAAGAGAAAAAGCATTCCAGCATACTCATATTCAGTGTTTTTCCAAAACGTCTGGGACGTGTGATTAAAGTGACACTGTCTCTGCTTTCCCACCATTCTTTAATGAAAGAGGTTTTGTCTATATAAAAACAATCATTTACAATACATGTTTCAAAATCCTGTATGCCGATTGCCACTGTTCTTGCCATCTGCCCACCTCCTGAAATCCTGCTTCTTTTTGTATCATACACTAGCGGAATGGGAAAAGCAAGTGATTCACAGATTAAGCCAATCTGCGAAAAATTTAAATGATATAGAAGAGTGATTCATGTTTCACAAGGTTTCTAGGGGAGAGTAGATCATGCAGGGGATACCAAAAGAAATGACTTCTGAGGAGTTGCGAAAGCTTCAGCTTTTGGAGTTGGATATTTTAAAAGAAGTGGACCGTATCTGCCGGAAAAATCAAATTAAATACTCTATATGCGGAGGCACCCTGCTTGGTGCTGTAAGGCATAAAGGGTTTATACCCTGGGATGATGATATTGATGTGGTAATGCTGCGGGAAGACTATGACAGATTTTTCGCTGTGTGTAAAGAAGAACTAGATGCAAAATATTATGCCCAGAGCCTTGAGACAGATCGTTTGTACAGGTGGGCCTATGGGAGAATCCTTTTAAACGGGACAAGTTTTGTCAGGTGCGGCCAGGAACACTTAAAAGCCCAGACCGGTGTGTTTATCGATATTATTCCATGTGATACGTTATCGGATCATCTGTTTATCCGGAAAGTACAGAGAGGTCTTGCATTTGTTATGAGAAAAATGCTGTACGCCCCGGTGGGAAAAGTCAGGATGAAGGGGACCATGAAAGGTTTTGGATTTGCATTCCTAAGCCTTTTTGGCAGAAAAATTCCGGAAATGCTCTTAAAGCTTATCTGCAGCCTATCCTCTTCCCAAAATACGGAGTATCTTGAATATTACGGTCTTATGACACTTAGGGAAGATGCAAAACTAAAAATAGGTAAAAAAGCCTTTCGTAAAAAAAGGAAACAGTTAAATCGTAATTCCTCCTTGAGAGAGCGTATTCTCTATGATTATGGAGTCGGTGCGATCAAACGGGAATGGTTTTCAAAAACAGAGGATATTTGGTTTGAAGACTTTTATGCAAAAACCATTGCGGATTATGATGGATGGCTAACCTTTGAGTATGGAGACTATATGGAGCTGCCCCCTATGGAGAGCAGGGTTCCTCAGCAGACGGTTTCCAGTTTTAGCTTTGGTGACTATTAATGCCAGACAGTCCGGCAGAAAGGCAGTTGATTTATGAATTATTATGTAGACGAACATATTAAAAATACAAAACGTGTTTTTCCCGGCCAGGGAAGATATGACTACCTCCGGTATGATATGAATGAAAATCCGGAAGGTCTGCCCAAAGAATTTGTGGATTCTGTACTACAGGAAATCACACCGGAATTTCTTTCCGTATATCCGGAGCCTGACAAATTTTTAAATAAGTATGCGTCTTTTATACATGCACAGTATGAAAATGTCCTCGCAACCAACGGTTCCGATATGGCAATTCGTTATCTTTTGGAAACCTTTGGGGAAGAGGGAAAAGAAGTGGTGACAGTTGCGCCCTCTTTTGAAATGTATTGGGTGAATTGTTCTATTTTGGGACTGAAACATGTGCCTGTGGCTTATGAATCGGATATGAGCATAAAGACCGAAAATATTGTGAATGCAATCTCGGAAGACACCAGAATTGTAGTTTTGGTCAATCCGAATAACCCTGTGGGTAATGTTTATTCTGAAGATGATTTTAAATCTATTGTTTCACGGGCGAGGGATGCAGGCGCTATTGTAATCGTGGATGAAGCTTATCATTATTTTTATCCAAACACATTTATGGAATATGCGCTTAAAGGTGAAAACGTGGTTATCCTGCGCACCTTTTCAAAGCTGCTTTCCCTGGCAGCATGCAGAATCGGAGTTATCATCAGCAATCCCAGAATCATTCAGTATGTGAAAAATGCAAAGCTGACTTTCGATGTTAATTCAGTTGCTCTTTTGTTTGCAGAAAAAATATTGGACCATCCAGAGTTAATTGCAGAGTTAATTGAAACCGAGAAGGCAGGAAAATCATATGCGCTGAAGGAATTGCAGAAAAAAGGATATGAATACAGGGACTGTGAAGGAAATTACTTTTTGGTAAAACCCCGCCATCCAGCACAGGAAGTGGCAGAAGCGCTAAGGAGCCGGAAAAAGATTCTGGTTCATACATTTTCCAATGAATTGCTAAAAGACTACTTGAGAATATCAACCGGCTCAAGAAAAGCCATGGAAGTATTTGTAGAAGCTTTTTTTGAAACAGACGAATCCCACAATGGACAATAGATAAAATTTGGGAAAATAAATGCAGACGGCAGGTGAATTATATTGATAAAAGTAATTACATATGGAACATTTGATCTGCTTCACCATGGCCATATTCGTTTGCTTCAGCGGGCAAAAGCCCTGGGGGACTATCTGATTGTAGGAGTAACTACAGATGATTTTGATAAAAGCCGCGGAAAAATTAATGTGCAGCAGTCACTTATGGAGAGAATCGAGGCGTTACAGGATCTTGGGATTGCAGACGAAGTGATAGCGGAAGAATACGAGGGACAAAAAATTGACGATATCAAGCGGTACGATATTGATATTTTTACCGTGGGCTCTGATTGGGAAGGCCATTTTGATTATTTAAAAGAATATTGTGAGGTTATTTATCTAAAAAGAACCGAAGGAATCTCAAGCAGTGAGATTCGGAGGAGACAGGGGATTCGTTTGGGGCTGATAGGGGATTCTCCTGTCCTTTGCAAATATAAAAGGGAAGCGGAGATTGTGAATGGGATTGATGTGACCGCTGTCTGTACGGACAATGAAGAAATCATGGGAGAGGTACAGGGGCAGGACATATCGGTATGTTCTTCTTATGATGAATTGTTGGATTTATGCGACGCTGTATATATTATTACCCATCCTTCCAGACATTATGATGATATAAAGAGAGCCCTCCTAAAGGGCAGGCATGTTTTGTGTGAGTCTCCCATTACAGTGAAGTATGGGGAGTGTATGGAGTTATTTCGTTTGGCTTCAGACAAGGGCCTGGTTTTGATGGATGCCATAAAAACAGCGTATTCAACAGCTTTTAACAGGCTTTTGCTTTTGGTAAAGGGCGGAAAAATCGGGAAAGTTCTGTCGATAGATTCCACCTGCACCAGTTTGGGCAATATATATGAATGGGATAAAAGTATTATCAGAAAGTCCTGGAACAGCATCTGTGCCTGGGGGCCAACTGCTTTACTTCCTATTTTTCAAATAGCAGGTACAGGGTATCGCAAGAAAACCCTCACCAGTTATATGTTGAGTGAAGAAGAAAAATTCGATGCCTATACAAAAATAGATTTTATTTTTCCGGGCCTGGCGGCATCTGCCCGTGTTGGGACGGGGGCGAAATCAGAGGGAGACCTTGTCATCTCAGGAACGAAGGGTTACATTTATGTGCCGGCGCCCTGGTGGAAAACAGATTATTTTGAAGTCCGGTATGAAAATCAGGAAAATAACAGGCGCTATTTTTATCAGCTGGACGGGGAAGGAATCCGGTATGAAATTCTTGCCTTTTTAAGGGCTATGGAATCAGGAAAGCGAAAGAATTATCTGAATGAAGATGTATCAGGCATGATAGTAAAAATTATTGAAGAATTTGAATCAGGCACAGGGGTGCAAAAACTTATTTAAGGCTTAGAAGGAGAAAATATGAAAGAGGACAGCAAGAGAATCTACGGAAAAGTTTCAACGATTAATACGGATGAAGTGAAGCAGTTGTATGCAGAAAGAAGCGGCAGGAGCAAAACCGTCCACGTAGATTCCCCGGTGGTATTAAGCGGAGATGTGGATGTGGAAAATATAGAATTGTGGACATCATGGGAGTTAAAAAAGTGGTTTCCACAGCTTTTGTTAAATGAAGACAGCACCGTATTTGAGCTTGGATTTGGGACCGGCCGGATGACAAAATACATTGTGCCTCTGGTGAAGCAGTATGTAGGAATTGATTATGTGGAAGAATTTGTAAAGATTGCGCAGGAGCGGGATGATATTAAAAGGAAGGAAAACGCAATTTTTTTAAATGCAGATTTTAAGTCATTCTTAGACAATCGGAGGCAGATGGAACTGCCTGAATTTACACACTTCTTTCTATCCGGCGGGGTCTTTATGTACATGAACGACGATGTAGTGGAAGAATGTATTGAAAAAATGGAAGGAATGCTGGCTAAAAACAGTAAGATATATCTCTCAGAGCCCATTGCACTTTTGGAACGGCTGACATTGGATTCCTTTTTTTCTGAATCCTTAAGCCATAACTACAGCGCAATTTACCGCACAGAAGAAGAGTATAAAAAGATGTTTAAACCGTTATTTGACAAGGGTTTTCAGCTTAAGGTGAGCGAGCTGTTTTTTGAAAATGATATTAAAAAGCAGAAGGAGACACAGCAATGGATGTTTATCATGGAACGGTAAAAGATATGAAAACCGTGGAATTAAGAAACTGTGGCGCGAAGGAGTTTATTGAGAGATTACAGGGAAGAAAAGTTATATGTTTTGGCGCCGGAAGCATGTTGATTGAGGCGGATTACGAGGTGCTGAAAATTGATCATCTGGAAGAGCACATTGCCTTTTTTATTGACAATGACACAAATAAACATGGATTAAAATATAAATACCGGGGTTATGAGTATGACATTAAGAGCGTTGATGCGCTGAATGGCATAGACGTAAAGGATTATGTGCTTTTGATTACATGTGCAGTTTATGTTGAGATTTATAAACAGCTTCGGGATATACCGGCAGCCGGAGGACTTGAATGCTATATGTACAATGTGGTGTGCAGCTATCCAGAACTTGATGTCAATCAATTTTTTACAAAAGAAATAGAAAAACACCCTTATAAAGATTGGAAAGCGGTATTAAAAAGCCTGAACTTAAAAGATAAGCATAAGGGGGAGAGATGTTTTGTCATCGGCAATGGGCCCAGCCTGACAGTGAAAGATTTAGACTTGTTAAAGGATGAAGTGACCTTTGCGGTAAACAGGATTTTCAAATTGTTTGACGAAACAGTGTGGAGGCCCACATATTACTTTTGCATAGATTATCTTTTGTATGGGCTTGATTATAAAGAGATAAATAATGTAGAAGCCAAGCTGCGCTTTATCCCGATTCAAAGAGCTCTTGCGGCAGGTGCAGTATTTGATGAGATTACATATTATAACAGGGAAATTAACTGTGTCACCATAAAGGAAGGGGAAATCGTCAGAGGGAAAGAGTTTGAATTTTCCGATGATTTTGAAAAAGTTGCATACGGGGGGCAGACCGTTTTGTATGACACCCTGCAGATAGCTGCTTATATGGGATTTTCTGAGATTTATCTGATTGGAGTGGACTGTGATTTTAAACAGGAAGTTTTGGAAGATGGTACAGTTATAGAAAATAACAGTAAAAAGGAACACTTTAATGAGAAGTATGATGAAGGGTTTGATAAAGCGGTTGCAGTGGTAGCTCCGGTGTACGCCTTGATTGCCGCCTTTCAGAAGGCGAAGGAGAAGTGTGAGGAAAAGGGAATTGTTATAAAAAATGCCACCAGAGGCGGGAAACTTGAGGTGTTTGAACGGGTTTCACTGGAAGATGTGCTGGCAGATGAAATGAAGGAGAACATGTAATATGGAATGTAGAATATGTGGAAATAAGGACTCTCAGGTAGTATATAAAGGCCGTATCCGGGACGGGGCTTTTGGAAACTATACTAACCATGACGTAGAAATGCATCAGTGCCAAAAATGCGGTGCGATATATCATGAATGCAGCAGAGATAAAGAGTTTTATGAAAGCAGCGAATACCGGGAAAAGATGGGGCAGAAAACGGATGATTATGCGGTACTCCACGATAAGGAAGTGCTGGATAAACTGAACTATACAGGGACAGATATTTTCAGGGATAAGACTGTTGCAGATGTGGGCTGCGGAGGTGGAAGTTTCCTGGATTTTGTTTCAGGTGCGGCTTCACAGGTGGTAGGGATAGAGCCTACCCAGGCATTTAGGGAAAAACTTTCTGAAAAAGGATACCATATGTATACATATGTGGGAGATGCACTGAAGGATTATGAGGGCAAAGTGGATGTTGTCACTTCCTTTGATGTGATTGAACATGTGGAAAATCCCCGCATATTCATGGAGGAATGTTTTCAGCTATGCTCAAAAGGGGGCAGGGTGATAGTTGGCACCCCTACCGAGCATCCCATTATGCGGATGGCATTGGGAGAAGAGTACGACAGCTTTCTCTTTTCCACTCAGCATCTGTGGGTTTTGAACAAAGAGAGCTTGGAACTTTCCGCAAAACTTGCAGGTTTTCGGAACATTGAAGTGAAATATAAACAGCGGTATGGCCTGGGCAACCTTGTCTCCTGGCTGAAAAATAAAAAACCAATGGGAAACGTGTCATATCCATATATATCTGAAAGCGTGAACAAAAACTGGATGTTAAACAGTGAAGAGTGCGGTTTGGCGGATTATATTGTGGTATATGCAGAAAAATAACAGATGCGGCGGCGATTTAAGAAGGGAGGTTCTATAAATGAAATCATTGCAGGTTTTGGACTGTACATTGCGGGATGGCGCACAGGCAAATGGAGCGAATTTTGGAAAAAACGCAATAAAAGATATTATAGATAATCTGTCCGCAGCAAAGATGGATATTATTGAGTGCGGATTTTTAAAAGAGTGTGAGTATGAAGAGGGAAAGACGTATTATCCCCAGCCCAGCTGTGCAAAGCCGTATATCCCTGCTTCAAAAGGCAGTTCCATTTATGCGGCATTAATGGATTTTGGCAGATATGATGTTGACAGCTTAGAGGAAAATGATGGAACAACTTTCGATTTAATACGAATCAGCTTTTTTGAAAAGGATGTGCCCAATGTAGAGCCTTTTATTAAGAAAGTAAAGGATAAAGGCTATAAGGTTTCCATCCAGCCCATGGACACTTTTTCCTATGAGGAAAAGAATATTTTACAAATTATCGAAGTGGCAAACAGGCTGCACCCGGAAGCACTGTCCATGGTGGACACGTATTCCCTGGCAACAAAGGATGATATTGCAAGGGTATATAAGATATACGAAGAACATTTGTCTAAGGATATTAAAATTGGTTTTCATTCCCATAACAACCAGCTGAATTCTTTTGCCTTGGCAGAGTTTTTCCTGGAGCAGATTGTACCGGAGCGGTCCGTTATTGTGGACGCCTCTTTATATGGTATGGGAAGAGGGGGCGGAAACTTAAATACGGAGTTATTTGCGGAATACTTAAACCGCAGAGGGATAAAGTCATATGACATGAAACCCATATTGGATATGATAGATGTCTACCTCACAGAGTTTAAAAAACATTACGAATGGGGTTATTCCATGGCCATGATGTATGCAGGCATTTATGGAGTTCATGTATTTACCACGGCGTACCTGGAAAATAAGCCGGGGGTGACAAGTTATGATTTAAAGTGCATGTTTGAAATGCTGGATGAACATAAAAAGAAAAGATATGATTATGATTATCTGGATGAAATTTATGAAGCATATATGAAAAGAAAGAATGGTGGATGAAAGTGGGCAAAAGGACGGTAGGGATTATTCCCATCAAAATGCACAATACGAGACTGCCGGGAAAGAATATAAAACCATTAGGCGAGGGAAAGGTTTTGTGCCAATATCTGTTTGAGACTCTTTCCCATGTGAAACAAATTGATGAGATATATGTGTACTGCAGTGATGAGGGCATACAAAATTATATGCCCCAGGGTCTCCGCTTCCTGAAGCGGCCGGAGTGGCTGGATGGGGATACTGTAAAATCCAAGGATATTCTTCATGAGTTTATTAGGGAAGTTGAAGCGGATATCTATGCTTTGATGCATGTGACACAGCCTTTTTTGACAGCAGGCCATATTGATGAAGTGGTGGAAAAAGTAAAGACGGATGTGTATGATTCCGGGTTTGTTGCCAGGGAGATCAAAGAGTTTGCCTGGTATGGCGGCCAGCCTGTAAATTACTCCTTAAAGGACGTGGTACGGACACAGGAATTGCAGCCGGTTTATGTCGAGGGCGAACTTTTTGTTTTTGAGAAAGAGGTGTTTACTGTTTTAGGCCGCAGGATTGGAGAACATCCCTATATTCAGCCTGTGACATGGGAGGAGAGCATCTGCATAGATGATGAGGAGGATTTCCGCATGGCACAGGCTGCTTTAAAACTTCATCGAATGGATTAACGGGTGCAAAGGGGGCGTAAAACATGAAGACGACAGGCACAATAGATTTTGACAGTCTGCGGAGGATTGCGCATGACAACAGAAAAAAAATTCTCGATATGGTTTATTCTGGCGGTTCCGGCCATATTGGAGGCGCACTATCAGCAGTTGATGTTATTACATATCTGGGGGAGTGTGTGATTGATTATGACAGCGGGGAGAGGGATAAGTTTCTCTTGTCCAAAGGACATGCCGTACCGGCTCTCTATGCGGAACTCCATCATTTAGGGTATATAGAGGACGGGGAACTGCAGACATTTCGGAAAATCAACTCAAGGCTTCAGGGGCATACCAATTTGCATCATATGCCATTGACGGATATTACCACCGGTTTGCTGGGGCAGGGTCTCTCCTACGGCGTTGGTATGGCTTTTGCAAAGAAATTAAAAAACAGCAGAGACCATGTTTTCGTCATGATAGGGGACGGAGAAATGCATGAGGGGCAGATTTGGGAAGCCTTGATGCAGGCAGGTCATTATAAACTGGATAATCTGATTCTAATTATTGACCGTAACGGACTGTGTTCTCATCAGCCTGTGGAAAATGTGATAAGTATAGAACCGCTGAGAACACGATTGGAAGCTTTTGGATGGAATGTAAAGGAAATTAACGGTCACAGCATGGAGGAAATCCATTCCTGCGTGTCCGGATTAAATTCCCAATTTGGAAAACCTAAGTGTATTATTTCTCATACGGTAAAAGGAAAGGGAATCAGTTTTATGGAGAATAACGGAAAGTGGCACAGAAACGTTCCCAATGAGGAGGAATATAAAGCCGCATGTGAAGAACTGAGATTGTCCGGGGAGGAAACAATATGAAGCATTATCCATACAGCGTTCCGAAGGATGTAATAGGGCATAAACTGATAGAGATAGCCAGGGATAACCAAAATATCGTGGTGTTGTCCAGTGATGTATCAGTCTCTACTAATGTTGAAATGTTTCGCAAAGAATATCCGGAACGCTTTTTTGAACTGGGAATTGCGGAGCAAAGCACAATGAGCATTGCCGGTGGTTTCGCATCGGAAGGCTTTGTGCCTGTATATGTTGCACTGGCTATATTTTCAAATGGGATGACTTGGGCCCAGACGCGCCAGGTGTGCAATGCAGGTTTGAATGTTAAGATCATCGGGACCCATGCCGGGGTGGATGACGGCCAGGACGGTTCCGGGCATCACGCCACGGAAGACATTGCAATATCCAGGGTATTACCTGGAATGACGGTTTTATCTCCGTCAGATAAATACGAAGTTGCCGCGGCTATAGAGGCCATGGTTCACCATGCAGGTCCTGTATATATGAGGGTTGCCAGAGAAGAACAGCCAGTGATCCACAGCGAAAACTGTACATTTCCTATAGGAAAGGCGGAGGTGCTAAAAGACACAGGAGATGACTTTGCAGTAGTGTTTGAGGGGTCTGCACTAAAACAGGCGCTGGAAGGCTTTGAGCTGGCTTGTTCCAGAGGGAAAAAAGGAAAGCTGGTTTCTGTGAGGACAATCAAACCTATCGATAGGGAATGTATCCATGAACTGGCAGATTCTGTTGACACCATTGTGGTCGTGGAGAACCATTCTGTCTTAGGAGGATTATACAGTACCATTTGTGAAAGCCTGGCCGGAAAAAAGGCCAGGGCGGTAATAAAATCTGTGGGATTTTTGGATAAGTTTGCAGAGTCTGGATCTTCAAAAGATATTAAAGAAAAATATGGATTGAGTGCAGAACAGGTTGTAAAGGCTATGGAATAAATGAGGCGTGCATAGAGAATGAAAGTAAAATATTTTGTAATGGATGTGGACGGAACCTTGACGGACGGAAAAATTTATATGGGCGCAGAGGGGGAAATGTTCAAGGCATTTGATATTAAAGACGGCTGTGGAATCCATAACTTACTTATTCCTTCCGGGGTTACTCCGGTAATTATTACAGGGAGAAGTTCCCGGATTTTGGAAAACCGCTGCAGGGAACTGGGAATTTCGGAAGTGTACCAGGGAGTGGAGAATAAAACAGAAAAACTGGAGGAGCTTCTTTCGAAAGCCAGGTGCAAATACGATCATGTGGCATATATCGGAGATGACATCAATGACCTGCCCTGTATGGAAGTGATAAAAGGCGCAGGGGGGCTTGTGGGCTGTCCCACTGATGCAGCAAAAGAGGTAAAAGCAATTGCAGACTTTATAAGCGTCAGATGCGGAGGAAGCGGGGCGGTTCGGGAATTTATAGAGTGGATATTGGAGCACCAGGAGGGAACGTATGAATTTTAAAGATTGCCCGGTAAATGAGTTTATCCGTGAACTGCAGGGACGAAAAGTGATATGTTTCGGGGCAGGGGGAACCTTGATAGAGCCGGAAGTAAATACGGATATTAAGAAGATAATTGATTTGGAAAAGCACATTGCATTTCTCGTTGACAATGATACAAATAAGCAGGGATTAAAATTTCATTACAGAGACAATGAGTTTGAGATAAAAAGCCCGGCAGTATTAGAAGCAGTGAATGCGGCAGACTATGTATTGTTGATTACATGTGAGTATTTTGTGGAAATTTATCATCAGTTAAAAGATGTAAAGAATCTTGAGGATATGGACTGCTATCTCCATAAGACTGTCTGCAGGGCGGGGGATGTAGATTTAAACCAATTTTTTACAAAAGAAATAGAGAAAGCGCCATACAAAGAATGGCGCAAGATTCTTGCAGATCTTCATCTGAAAGACAAACATAAAGGGCAGAGATGTTTCTTTATTGGAAACGGGCCGAGCCTTAAAAGCGCAGACCTGGAACTTTTAAAAAATGAAATTTCTTTTGGCGTAAACGGAATTTACCACATCTTTAATCAGACAAGCTGGCGCCCGACTTACTATATTACCATAGATACGGTGGCTTATCCGGGAATTCATGAAATCGTCAGCAGATTGGAGGCAGAGGTTCGCTTTGTGCCCTTTCAAAATGCAGTACTGGCAGGAAAGGTATATGACGAGGTTACCTATTTTAACCAGGAACTGGGGGATACACATGTAGAAAACAACCGGATCGTGGAAAATAAACCCTTGACTTTTTCGGAGGATATTGAAAAGGGCATCTGCTGCAGGCACACTGTTTTGTATGCTGCATTCCAGCTTGCTGTCTATATGGGTTTTTCAGAAATATATTTGCTGGGGCTTGATCATAGTTACAATGGAGGAATTTTGGAAGACGGTACAAAAGTTGAGCATAAAGGGAACAGTCATTTTTATGAAAGACTCACATCAAAAATAGACGAATCCGCACCTTTTTATTTAGATGCCATGACTTATGCATACCAAAGAGCCAAGGAAATTTGTGATAAAAAAGGCATTATAGTGAAAAATGCAACCAGGGGAGGACGGTTGGAAGTTTTTGAGAGAGTTGATTTTGAGAAATTAGTGCAGGAGAAAGAAAATGAAGATATTAATGGTTGTTTATGATAATGACTCTTATTGCAGCTGGTTTCCTCAGGGCTTGGCTTATCTGGCAAGTGTAGCCCGGAGGATGAGATTTATGATGCGCAGCGGGAGGATTTCTTTACTATTTAAGAAATGAGTTTCCGGAAGCAAACCTGGCGGGCATGTTAGATACAGGGGGGTAATGGTTTTCGGAATATTTAATCCGGAAGATATTGATGTGTTAATTAAATCCCGTAAGGCAGGAAAAAAAGAAGATGTGTGGAAATCGGGCTGGAATTATTTTTCTAAGAAAAGTATGGAGGATTATTGTGAAAACCGTAATTTAAAATACCAATGGATTCCATTTCATTTCTGTCTGGATATCGAGAAACACAAGGATGCCCCCTTAAGGAGTTGGACGATTGATTTGCCTGAGGGAGAGAAAATGATTGTGAATGGTTTGCAGTTAGTGCATCACTTTTATTTGCTCAAGATAACAAAACAGTAAATAGCAGTACAAAATGAAAGCAGAAATGGGAGGAAAATATGAGATATTGTAAAAGATGTGTGATGCCAGATACAAGACCAGGAATTACTTTTAACGAAGAAGGTATCTGTTCCGCTTGTCAGTCTTATGAAAGAAGAAAATTTATTGACTGGGATAAAAGATGGAAAGAGTTTGAACAACTCTGCGACAAGTACCGGGGCTCCAATGGAAGCGACCCCGACTGCGCCGTGGCTGTTTCCGGGGGGAAAGATTCTCATTATCAGGTTCACCTTTTAAAAAATATTATGCATATGAATCCCATTCTTTTTTCAGTAGAAGATAATTTTCCCATGACAGAAGCGGGTAAACATAATCTGAAAAATATTTCCGAGGAATTTGGATGCAATATTATCAGTCTAAAGCCAGATATCAGTACGCAGAAGAGGCTAATGAGATATATGTTTAAAACATATGGAAAGCCTACCTGGTATATTGACAGGCTTATCTATACATATCCGCTTATTATGGCATTAAAATTTAATACACCCTTGTTAGTTTATGGGGAAAATGTAAGTTATGAGTATGGCGGTACCGATGCAAAGGAGACCTATTCTGCAAAAGAGCAGGTAAATAACGGAGTGGCCAGCGATTTCAGCGATAGTGAGCTTGTGGAAAAGGCAGGCATTACGATGAATGACCTTGTGTTGACAAAAGCGCCGTCTGTCCAGGAGTTAGACAAGCTTGACCCGATTTATCTTTCTTATTTTACCCCCTGGAACAGTGTGACAAACTATGAGTTTGCAAAGAAGCACGGTTTTCATGATCTTACCCATGAGTGGGATAGAACCCATCATGTAGAGAATTTTGACCAGGTGGACAGCCGGGCATATTTAGTTCATTCTTGGATGAAATATCCCAAATTTGGGCATCAGTTTGCCACAGACTATGCTTCTAGGTTTGTCCGTTACGGAATGATATCCAGAGAGGAAGCCGTGGATTTGGTTAAGAAACATGACCATGCCTTAGACCCGCTTTCTGTAAGGGATTTTTGTGAATTTTGTGGATACACGGAAACAGAATTCTGGAATATTATGGATGGATTTTATAACAGGGAATTATTTGAAAAAGATTTTCAGGGCAAGTGGGTTCTGAAACATCCGGTATGGAAGGATTGATGAGTTTTAAAATCTTATCATAAAGTGTTCAGTGCAAGGAAGGGACATCTGTAGATGGATAAAGAAAAAATTCCAATTTTTCTCGGAAACAAAGCTATGTCAGTGGTAGATGCCATGGAAAAAATAGATAAAAACGCAAGAGGTATTCTGTTTATTGTAAATGAAGGGGGAGTTTTGCTCGGCAGTATTACAGACGGTGATATCCGCAGGTGGCTCATAAAGACTGGCAATTTAAATGGGGCTGTTTCAGAGGCAATGCATACAAATCCAAAATATGTTTTTGAGGAAGAAATTTTCAAAGCGGATAAAATTATGAAATCTGAATTAATTTCGGTGCTGCCTGTTTTAAAAAAGGATAAGTCAGTGCAAGATATTCTTTTTTCCACAGATGTTTTGGAATGTGATGTTCCAAAGACAAATAAGAGTTTGTCTGGGATTCCTGTGGTAATTATGGCAGGAGGAATGGGTACTAGGTTGTATCCTTATACGAAAATACTGCCCAAGCCTTTAATCCCCATTGGAGAGACGCCTATTGTGGAGCGGGTTCTAAACTGTTTTTTAAAATATGGGATAAACGAATATTATATGACAGTGAACTACAAAAAGAGCATGATAAAGTCTTATTTTGGGGAATTAAATCCAGAATACAATATTCGATATGTGGAGGAAGATAAACCATTAGGTACAGGGGGAAGTATTAAACTGATAAAAGAAAAGTTTAAAAAACCTTTATTTGTTGTTAATTGTGATGCATTGGTTTTTGCTGATTATTTTGATATATATCAATATCATAGAAAAGCGGAAAATGATATTACGATTGTATCATCATTAAAGAACATTACTATACCATATGGTGTGCTCCATTCCAAAGAAAATGGCCAGCTTACAGGGATAGAAGAAAAACCGAAGCTATCATATTTCATTAATACGGGGATGTATATCATAAATCCCTCGGTGATAGATAAAATTCCCGTAAATACCGTGTTTCATATGACGGACCTAGTGGATTCTGTCATGAGGGATAAGGGAAAAGTGGGAATGTATCCTGTCAGCGAAGATTCTTTCCTGGATATGGGGGAATTTGGGGAAATGCGCCGCATGGAAGAAAAATTAAATATTGTTTCTGTTTAAATTCATAAAAAAGTATAATCACAATAATTGATAAAATTATAAAACTAACGAGGTAGTACAGATATGAAAAAGGTGTGCGTAATTACAGGAACCAGGGCAGAATACGGCTTATTAAAACCCTTAATAGATAAAATAGACAAAGATAAGGAATTTCAACTACAGCTGGTGGTAACAGGGATGCATTTATCGCCTGAATTTGGCCTGACATATCAAGAGATTGAAGAAGACGGGTTTGAGATAACAGAGAGAAACGAAATGATTTTAAGTTCTGATACGCCCAATGGAATTACAAAGTCTATTGGATTAGGGATGATAGGATTTGCAGATATTTTTACAAGAATCATGCCTGATATCATAGTATTGCTTGGTGACAGATATGAATTACTTGCAGCAGCAACAGCAGCACTGGTACATCGGATTCCAATTGCCCATCTTCATGGCGGAGAGTCAACAGAAGCAGTGATCGATGAAGCAATCAGACATTCTATCACTAAAATGAGTGCTTTACATTTTACATCAACGGAAGTGTACAAAAAACGTGTGATTCAACTGGGTGAAGAACCGAAACGGGTATTTTGGGTTGGCGCATTAGGAATTGAAAATATTAAGACAGAAAAACTTATGGATAAAGACAAATTATCTCAGAGCATTGGATTTCCACTTGATATGCCATATATGGTGGTTACTTTTCATCCGGTTACTCTGGAAAAAAATACTGCGCAGAATCAGATTGAAAATCTGCTTCAGGCTTTGCAGAAGTTCAAAGAATATAAAATTCTTTTTACTAAAGCAAATTCAGATACAGATGGACGGGTGATAAACCATAAAATAGAAGAATTTGTTCATAAAAATGCAGAACGTGCTTATGTGGCCAGTTCACTTGGAATGGTGAGGTATCTTAGCGCACTGAAATATTGTGTTATGGTGGTGGGCAACTCGTCAAGCGGAATAATAGAAGTACCATCATTTAAAATACCAACTGTTAATATTGGAAACAGGCAGTTGGGCAGGGTAAAGGCAGATTCAGTAATTGATTGTGGTGAAAGCACACTGGAAATAGTTGAAGCCATAAAACGGGCAAAAGCCTTATATGAGGGAAACGGGTTATATAATATGAAAAATCCATATGAAGGTGTATGTCCCTCAGAAAGCATATTATATGAAATCCGTAAGTTTTTGTCAGAAGGCAGTAGCACTATCAAATCCTTTTATAGCATTGTTTGAGGGAGGAAAATAAATGTTTGAAAAAGAAAAAAAACTTGTATGCATACAGGGTATGGGGTTTGTAGGCGCAGCAATGGCGGTTGCGGTGGCCAGTGCAAAGGATAAAGAAGGACAGCCTATTTATAATGTTATGGGAATTGAATTGCCCAATGAAAAAGGAAAAGCCATAGTAAAGAAGATTTGCAATGGAAAATTTCCTTTTGAGAATGTTGACAAAGATTTGCAGAAGGCACATAGGGAATGTATAGATAATAAAAACCTATCAGCCACAGTGGATACAGACTGGTTCCAAAAAGCGGATATCATACTTAGTGATATTAATTTAGATGTTTCTTACCGGGACAATGGAGAACCATACCTTGATTTAGAAATGTATAAGAATGCAATACATATGATAGGCAGCAAAATGAAAAAGGGAACATTACTTATTGTGGAAACAACCGTGCCGCCTGGAACTTGTGAAAATGTAATTAAACCAATTTTAGAAGAAGAGTTCGGGAAACGTGGTTTAGATAAACAGGAAGTTCTAATTGCGCATTCTTATGAAAGGGTCATGCCTGGGGCGGATTATTTCAATTCTATTGTAAATTACTGGAGAGTATATTCAGGAATAAATGAAAAATCGGCTGAGATGTGTGAAAAACTTTTGAGCAATATTATTAACACAAAAAAATTTCCTTTGACGAGACTGTCATGTACAACGGCATCGGAAGCAGCCAAGGTGCTGGAAAATTCTTACAGGGCAGTTACGATTGCCTTTATGGAAGAATGGGGAAGGTTTGCAGAGAATGCGGGGTTTGACTTGTTTGAAGTAGTGGATGCGATCCGTAAACGCCCAACACATTCCAATATGCGTCAGCCGGGTTTTGGAGTGGGGGGATACTGCCTGACAAAAGACCCGTATTTTGCAGCTCTTGGTGCAAAGGATATTTTAAAGCTGCAGGGGTTGGAGTTTCCGTTTTGTTATGAGGCAGTCCGGATGAACAATCATATGCCTATTGTATCACTTGACAAGATACAGCATTTGTTAGGCGGCAGCCTACAAGGGAAAAGGATACTGGTTCTGGGAGTGAGTTACAGGCAGGATGTGGGAGATACCCGTTACTCACCCACCGAGATTTTTGCTAGGGAAGCGATGCATCGGGGGGCTGAACTGACATACCAGGATCCTTTGGTAAATGTATGGAGCGAGATGGGGGTGCCAGTGGAGAAAGACATACCTTCTGCAGAGCTTTTTGATGTGATAGTTTTTACTGTTGGTCATAAACAATATTCTTCTATTAATTTTAAGAAATGGTTAAGCAATAAAAATCTAGTATTTGATGCGAACCATGTATTAGCCAGAGAACAAATAAATGATATAAGAGAAGCCGGATGTAGATTTTCAGCGATTGGAATGGGAGGAATTGGATGAAAGCATTAATAACGGGAGGTGCAGGGTTTATAGGTTATCACCTGGCAAATGAACTGCTTAAAAGTAATTATGAGATTACCCTTGTGGATAACTTTGAAAGGGGAGTGGAAGATAGCTGTTTAAAAGAACTGGGAGAAAACGAAAAGGTAAAATTCTTATCGTTGAATTTATTGGATAAAAGCTGCTATGGAAAAATGGATGAAGAATATGATATAATTTTTCATCTGGCGGCTATTATTGGCGTGGCGAATGTACTGAACAGACCGGAAGCTGTGTTGCGTGATAATGTTTTACTGTTATTTAACCTCATAGATTTTGCAAAAAAACAGAAAAACCTGAAAAGATTTGTTTTTGCATCTACAAGCGAAATATATGCAGGGACTTTACAATATTTTGACATGGAAATCCCTACGCCGGAGAATACGCCCCTGGCCTTGACTCCGCTGGAACATCCAAGGACATCCTATATGTTGTCAAAAATATATGGGGAGGCAGTATTGAATCAGAGTATGCTTCCTTTTACAATCGTCCGTCCGCATAATTTTTATGGGCCAAGAATGGGAATGTCCCATGTTATTCCGGAACTTTTGCGCAAAGCATGGTTTGATGAGGGGAAAGGGAAATTGGAAGTTTTTTCACCATTCCATAAGCGTACCTTTTGCTATATAGGAGATGCAGTTGTAATGATGCGTTTACTGGCAGAAAGTGAGTCGAGCATAGGACAGGCCTATAATATTGGCAATCAGGAACCGGAGGTTACAATGAAAAGACTGGGGGAACTGATATTGCTGGTAACGGGAAAACAGTATTCCATAGAGGAAAAAGAAGTAACGGCAGGTTCACCCCCAAGGCGGTGTCCCAATATGCAAAAGACAACCGCATGTACGGATTATATGCCTAAAGTCAGCCTGGAGGAAGGGATAAGAAGAACTTTTGACTGGTATAGAACACATATTTTTAATGGGAGTGAGATGGGTGCAAAATGATATATTTAGCAGAACCTAATTTGACAGGAAATGAAAGAAAATACTTAAATGAGTGTATAGATACAACCTTTGTATCAACAGTGGGGGATTTTGTCAACCGGTTTGAAATGGATGTTGCAGAAAAATCAGGGGCAAGGTGTGCGACAGCCGTATCTTCTGGAACAGACGGCTTGCATATGGCATTAAAAGCATGCGGCGTAGAGCGGGATGAACTTGTATGTATACCCGCATTTACTTTTATTGCTTCTGCCAATGCAGTGGCACATTGCGGTGCAGAACCGTGGCTGATTGATATCAGTGATGAATCATGGACAATGAATCCTGAAATGCTGGAAGAGGAATTAGAAGCAAAGACCAGGGTAAAAGATGGCCGAATATTTCATAGGGAGAATGGGAAACGGGTTGCAGCTATTATGCCGGTCTATACAATGGGAATGCCTGCGGACATGGACAAGCTGAGAAAAATAGCAGACAGATATCATCTGCCTCTGGTTGCGGATGCGGCTGCAGCGATAGGTTCCAAATACAAAGGGAAGAATATTGGGGAATTGGCAGATGCTACGGTGTTTTCCTTTAATGGAAATAAGACCATTACATGCGGAGGAGGAGGCGCTGTTGTAAGCGGAAATGAGAAAATTATCAGTCTTGCAAAACATATGGCAACCACTGCACGGGTAGGTATGGAATATGACCATGATATGGTTGGCTACAATTACCGGATGACAAATTTACAGGCAGCAGTTGGTTGCGCACAGTTAGAGCGGTTAGAAGAGTTTATTGAAAAGAAACAATATATAAATGATTATTATAAAAAACATTTGGAAGGGATACCAGGAATCAAGTTTTTTCCGGAAACAGAGTGGGCAAAGAGTGCCTGCTGGTTTTCTGGTGTTGTTTTGGATAATACAAAAGATGTCAGGGAAGTGTGCGAACAATTGGCAGCCAAAGGTATTCAGACACGTCCATTCTGGAAACCAGTGTATATGCAGAGGCCATATAAAGATGCGGAAAAATCCAGCATAAATGTCACAGAAAAAATGTGGAAACATATTTTGACATTACCTTCTTCTACGGGTTTGACGGAGATACAGCTGGAAAGCATAATTTGTGCACTCCGGGAAATATTGTAATGGGAATAGAAAAGAGATACTGATTAGGGTGGAACATGGAAGATATTATATTAGTTGGTTTTGGCGGCCATGGAAAAAGTGTGGCAGATTGTATTGAAAGAGAAAAACTTTTTAGAATCGCAGGCTATACGGACAATAAGGAACAGTCATGTGGGTATCCTTATCTGGGAACGGATCAGGAGCTTTTTAACTACTTTGAAAAGGGAATTAAAAATGCGGCAGTCTGTGTGGGATATCTGGGCAAAGGCTGTATCCGGGATAAAATATTTGAAAAACTAAAAGGAATCGGTTTTACACTGCCTGTGGTAAAAGACCCCTCTGCGGTTGTTTCTTCATCCGCCAGGATTGGAGAAGGTACATTCATCGGGAAAAGAGCTGTTGTAAATGCCGGGGCCCAGGTTGGCAGGATGGTAATTATAAATTCTATGGCTTTAGTGGAGCATGAATGTGTTTTGGAGGATTTTTCCCATATAGCGGTCTCCGCCGTTCTCTGCGGAGAGGTTTCTGTAGGCAGGGCAGCTTTTGTGGGGGCAAATGCAACAGTAATTCAGGGTATGAACATAAAACCGCATCAGATTGTTCCGGCAGGGGCGGTGATACGGTAAAAGGATGGTGCATTTATGGAGCATGTAACAATTATTGCAGAGGCAGGGGTAAACCATAACGGCGATTTGTCCCTGGCAAAAAAAATGGTGGATGCAGCAAAATCTGCCGGGGCAGATTATATAAAATTTCAGACATTTCAGCCGGAGAAACTTGTATCTAAATTTGCAGGAAAGGCAGAATATCAGAAAAAAAACACAGGTGAAGATGAGACGCAGCTTCAGATGCTTCGGAAACTTGCATTGACAAAAGAAGATTTTGTTGAGATAAAAAAATATTGTGATGAAGTGGACATGAAATTTATTTCCACCCCATTTGACCTGGGAAGTATAGAATTTCTTGAAAAATTTGATATGGATTTTTGGAAAATACCTTCCGGGGAAGTGACAAATCTTCCCTATTTAGAAGCCATTGGAAAAACAGGCAGGAAGGTTATCATGTCTACAGGCATGTGCAATCTGGAAGAAATTTTAAATGCTGTCAGGGTTTTAGAAAACTGCGGTACAAAAGAGATTATTTTGTTGCATTGCAATACCCAGTATCCCACGCCTTATGAGGATGTGAATCTTTCCGCAATGAAAAGTATTGCCGAGGCTTCACATAAAAAAATCGGATATTCAGATCACACCCCGGGAATAGAGGTTTCTCTTGCAGCTATTGCACTGGGGGCGGTGGTAATAGAAAAGCATTTTACATTGGACAAAAATATGCCGGGGCCTGACCATAAAGCAAGCCTGGAAACCGGAGAATTAGAAAAGCTGGTGTGTGGGGCCAGAAACATAGAAAAAGCCATAGGAAACGGGAAAAAAGAATTGACGCCCTCAGAAAAGGAAAATGTGGCAGTGGCAAGAAAGAGCATTATTGCAAAAAAGGATATCAAAGCAGGCGAGCCTTTTACTGCAGATCATATCACAACCAAAAGGCCCGGGACCGGGATTAGCCCAATGAAATGGTATGATGTAATTGGAAAAACTGCACCCAGGGATTTTAAAGAAGATGAAATGATTGAATTATAAAGAATATATACTAATGCTCTTTAAAAGGACATAAAGGAGGAAGTTTTGGAATGGCCAGAAAAGTTTTACTATGGGGAATGGGCAATGAATACGAAAATCTTATAAATTCGATATTTGAAATACATAAAGGGAATATAATTGTGGAAGCTGTGGTTTGTAAAGCAGATGATATTTTTGCCTCTAAAAGAGACGGTTTCCGAATTGTCACGAAAAAAGACGTTAAGGAGCTGGAGTTTGATTATGTCTTGGTTACGAGCCGCCATTATTATGGAGAAATCAAAAAGAAGCAATGGGCGAAGGAATTTCAGAAAACCGGATTATTGACGCAACCGTACTCTATTTGCCGTTTTTCGACTTTAAGAGATATGTTAATTTAATAGAAAATCCCGTCACGATAATATCAGACGATTGTTGGAGCGGGTATGTATATAATCGTCTGAAGCTTCCTTTTTCCACGCCCTTTATAAGTATTTATATTGAAAATGACGAGTATATGAAATTAATTCAGAATATTGAATTTTATTTAAAATCTGAATTAACCATGGTACGGGAGGGAAACCTCCGGGAAGGTATTTTTCCCATTGCTGCATTGGGCGAGGGAAGCGACAAGGTAATGATGTAGCTTGTGCATGATGCGACATTTGCGGAAGGCAAAGAAAACTGGGACAGAAGGAAAGAACGAATCAATTTAGAAAACATGTTTGTAAAAATGAGATTTTCTATTTCTGACAAAAATAAAGAAGTTTTGATAGAGGCATTTAAATCAGTTCCCTGGAAAAAAATACTATTTTATAACGGGGATGAAGACATTTATGGGAAATTTAAAACAGATAGATTCATTTGGAGACAGCAGAAAGTGGATAGGGTCGAGTATTTTTGCTACTATGATTACTGCAGAGCAGCCTACAAATATGATTTGGATATTCTAAAACTTTTAAATGGCGACAGTAATTACTCGAGATACGGGGGGGGGGTAGATGCATAAGCTGTGGTTTTACGGAGAAAAAGATTGTATTTGTTCATGCGCTTTTTGGGGTGGAAACACACAAAACCAGATGGAAGAATTTTTCAAAGCAATTCAGATGTTTCCAGAAATAGAATTTGTTATTACAAAGGCAAATGCGGACCAGGGAGGGTCATATATCAATAAAATCCTTGAGGAAACAGAACCTTTCATTCCAAATATGCATGTGTACGCTTCCCTTGGGGTGGTGAGGTATCTGTCCCTTATGAAACATGCCCGGTTTGTTTTAGGCAATTCTTCCAGTGGGATTATTGAGACACCGGGAGCATTTTTTGGACATGACAGAGGGAAATACAGAAAACGACAACAGCATTGCTCATGGGATAAAGGTTTTACAATTAACACAGGGGGGATGATAAGAATATGAAAATATTATTTACAATGTGTGGAAGGGCCGGGTCAAAAGGGATTAAAAATAAAAATATCAGGAGTTTTGCAGGAAAGCCCCTGCCCTACTATTCAATTTCTGCAATCGACCTTTTCTTAAAAAAGACAGAATTGGAGATTGATTATGACATAGTGGTTAATACGGACAGCATGGAATTAATAAATATGATGAAGGAAAATCCCCTTCGCAAAGTCCAGGTTATAGAGCGGAAACCGGAACTTTGTAATGATGTGATTGGAAAAATAGAAGTAATCAGAGACTGCTATTTTCAGATGAAAGAACGTATGGGAAAAAGTTATGATATGGTTGTGGACTTAGATCTTACCTCCCCCTTACGAACCGTAATTGACATGGAAAATCTCATAAAAAAGCATCGGGAGACGAAAGCGGATGTGACAACTTCCGTTACGGATGCAAGAAGGAATCCCTATTTTAACCAGTTAAAACGCACAGAACATGGGTTTAAAAAAGTGATAGAGTCGGACTTTACAGCCAGGCAGCAGGCACCGGAAGTTTTTGATATGAATGCATCCCTCTATGCATATAACCCAGAGTATTTGATGACAGGGAAAGGAGTCCTGGACGGCTACTGTGAATGCATTGAGATGAAGGATACGGGGGTATTGGACCTGGACCATGAAAATGATTTTGCCTTGATGGAAATTATAGCGGAATATTTATTTAAAACAGATAATGGGTATGGGGAAGTGAAAGATAATATTATCGTATAAAGTAAAAGGGGGCGGGATGGTACAGGAGGATAGGAAAAATGATATATACAAAATACAGTAAATTAAATGTCATAAAGTTCAAAAGTCATGTGGATACCGTCTCTTTTCAGGTCCTCCGCCATGCCATACAAAAAAATCCTTCCAATGTGATCTACTGTGAAGCAGAAGGGAAGATTTATGGAATTATCAGCGGCGGAGATATAGAGAGGGATTATTTTGCAGGAAGGGACTATGTAACCATAAATAAAAATTTTACATGGCTTTATCCCAATGAATCCATGAAGGCAAGGGAAATATTTCATGAAAAAGCCAATATAAATGTGATTCCCGTTATAAATAAGGAAGGTGTGCTTCTAGGAGATTATAAACGCTGGGACAAATTAAATTTGAAACGCATGATACGGGGGGGGGGTTTTGTTCATCAAAAAACATATATCTTATCTGTCCTTGCGGTGTGTTTCAGGAAAAACAGAAAATATACTATGACTTTAAGACGTTCTTACAGTCTGCAGGTGTGACTGTTTATAGTATCAACTGGAATGAAATTCTGAACAGCGTTGATCAGGCAGAAGAGGTTTTTGTTGTGGACTGGGATGAATATTGGGCAGTAAACAGCTTTTTAGTCCTATCAGACAAAGTTGACATGAGTCATAAGATTAAGACATTTGAGCAGTTCTTAAAGCATTCCTGGATGTGTGAATATTTGCATAGCATCAATGAATCTGTTCCCGTTCTGAATTTAGTTTTCAGGGAGACTGCCGATAGCAGGCTATTACCTGCAAACTTTCGGAATAAGACAATGGACAGGAACTTAGAGATAGATAACAGCAAAGTGCAGAAAGAATTTTTATGTGAATTGTATACTCCTGAGTATGCAGAGCAGATTATGCATTTGCCCGTATCAGTAACAGCAGATATCTCCGGAAAGTTAAAAGATTGTAAAAGTAAATATTATAATGTCACAAATGGGGAGCGGCATACAGCGGGGCAGCCTGAATGGTATGTAAAAACTGTCTATTTCATAGGTCCTTGTTTTGTGTATGGACATTTTGTAGAGGACAAGTACACAATTGAAAGTTTCCTGCAGAAACGCATCAATGACGCCGGTTATGATGTACGGGTAACGAATTGTGGCTCTTTGTTTTATTTTCGGAGAATCGAAAATATACTGCCTCGGATTGAGGAACTTCCCTTACAGAGGGGAGATATTGTTATTCTGTATTTGGATGACCTAAGTATTCCAGGTATTTCAGAACTGAATTTGATGGATGCCTTGGGAGGCAGCAATGTAGAAGCGGGTTGGGCATTGGATAATGCATGGCATTGCAACCATAAGGTGAATGAAATTTATGCAGAAGCTATTTTTCATGCATTGGAGGATGCGTTGTCAGCAAAGGCAGAAAGCCATAAGGAAAAGAGCGGGGAAGAGATAGATGTTGTAAAGAAAGTATATATTGACAGATATTTTGCAGACTATTCCCCTGAAGCGTATAAAAAAATTGGCTCAATTGTCATGAACTGCAACCCATTTACATATGGACACCGTTATTTAATAGAGCAGGCCCTTGCCTTGGTAGAATTTTTAATTATTTTTGTGGTAGAGGAGGATGCATCCCTGTTTTCCTTTGAGGAACGATTTTCTATGGTGTGTGAAGGTACGAAAGATTTAAATCACGTAATGGTGGTGCCAAGCGGCCCTTTTATTTTGTCGAAAAAAAGCTTTCCAGAATACTTTGTAAAAGAAGCCGACGAGGATATAATCCAGAATGTAGAAAATGATATAACTTGTTTTGCAGAGAGGATAGCACCCCATTTGAATATAAATTACAGGTTTGTAGGCGAGGAGCCGGAGGATGCAGTGACAAATGAGTATAACCTTGCAATGAAGAGGATTCTGCCAAAGAAAGGAATTGAACTGGTAGAAATTCCAAGAAAAGAGCAAAATAATAAGTACATCAGCGGTTCTTTAGCACGGAGATGTTTAGAGGAAATGGACATAGAAAAACTGGAAGAATTAGTGCCGGAATCTACAGTTAAATTATTGTTTGCAGAATGGGAATAAGGAAATTTAAGGTAGTGTTTTAAGTCGTATAAGAGTGCTTTAAACTGTCAAAATTACTTGCAAAAAGTAGTTTTTTGGCAGTTTTTTGCTGCCATAAAAAAACAGTGAGCCGCCGCCTTTGTTGACTTTTAAAGAAAAAGAGGTTATGATAATTTAAGCTAATGAAGTTTTAGAGTATATGAGGTGATTTATATCAGAATAGTGGTGATATCGGATGTCCATGGCAACAGAGAAGCCTTTGTAAGGGTTATGGATTCCCTGAAAAATGAAAATATTGAAGGAGCTGCCTTACTGGGGGATTTGATTGACTATGGAATGCATTCCAACGAAGTGATAGAAATGATTCAAAGCCTGAAATATCCTCTTCTCTGTAATCTCAGGGGAAACCATGAACAGGCAATTATAACGGAAAGTTATGACAGATTTTCTTCTAAACGGGGCAAGGATTGCGCTATGTATACGCATTCTGTGTTAAATGAAAACACCTGGAATTATATAAAAAATATACAAAATCCCTGGGGAATATCAGAGTTTATGATAGAGGAAAAGAGATGTGCAGCCGTTCACGGAAGCCTAAAGGATATCTTCTGGAAGGCAATTTTTCCCGGAGAGCAGGATCCTGCGTATGGGAAATATGACTATGTCTTTTCCGGCCATTCTCATCTGCCCCACTATTTTGAGGTGTTTTATCAGGCGGATAATAAAGCCCTGCGGAATAAGAAAAAGACGGTTTTTATTAACCCGGGCTCCGTGGGCCAGCCCAGAAATCTAAATCCTGCGGCACAGTACTGTATCCTAGATACCAGTACGGGCCAGGTAGATATGAGGAAAGTTCCCTATGATATTTCAGCAGAACAAGCATCTTACCACGGCCAGGTGGATGATTTTTACAGAGAACGTTTAAAGTCAGGAGTGTAGAAAATGAGAGATTTATATGTAATCAGCGGCGTGACAGGCATGACAGGGAATGAACTGGTCAGACAGTTAGTGGGAAAAGAGAATCATGTGATTGGGTTTGACAATTTCTTTGCCTCTTCCTTACATACGGTGGAAGATGTTTTGGACAAGCCGGATTTTGAATTTTTTGAGTATGATATCAACAATGCAGAACAGATGGACAGGCTTAAGGCGAAAGTAAAAGAGATGAAATCTGATTACAGCCGTGTGATTTATATTAACTGTGCGGCTGTGGTACACACAGAACATTTTTATTATGTAAACCGTACATTTGAGACAAATGTTTTGGGGATGAAAGGGTTTTTGGACCAGGCCATAGAAGTGGGGGCAGAGATTTATATCAACTGTTCCACATCAGAAGTATATTCCATGAATTCCTGGAGCGCAGACGGCGGGGTGAGGGAATCTGATTTTATCACTATGGCCAATGCGGAGCACAGCCAGCGCACCAGCTATGCCACAGGGAAACTTCTCACGGAGTTTTTTATGAAAGACGCTGTGATGGAACATAAAATAAAGGGGTGCTCTATCCGTTTTGCAAATGTTTACAGCAAAAATGAATTGTATCCCAAACATATTATCCCTCATATTCTCCATGAATTAAAAGAAAAGGGGAGTGTGGAGCTTTTGGAAAATTCAAAGGTGAACAAGAGAACCTTTTTGTACAATGAGGACAGCTGTTCGGCGGTGATTGCACTGACACAGGCGGAGGGGGCTTTGGATGGTTCCGTATATAATGTGGCCACAGAGGAGGAAATTTCTATCATTGATTTGGTAAAACTGTGCGGAAAAAAACTGGGGATAGACAATCCTGAGATTATCTTTAACGGCTACAGAGAGTCAGACCCCGAGAGAAGGGTATTAAATACAGAAAAAATCCGGGAGAGGACAGGCTGGACTCCGGGAGTGACCCTTGATGCGGGAATTGAAATGTGTGTAAAGGAGTTGGGAAATTGAGAGTTCTAATTGTCACAGTGGCAGGATTATCCACCAGATTCAGCCAGTCTATAGGCCGCTCCTGCTTAAAATGTATCTACCATGAAAAGGATATCACAGAGTCCTTGTTATACCGAATTTTAAAAGGCAGTCCCCAGGCGGATAAGTTTGTGATTGTGGGGGGATTTCTGTTTGAGGAGTTAAAGGAGGCCATTGACAGTAAATTTGGTGAGTTCCAGGACAAGATTTTACTTGTAAAAAATGAAAAATATGATTTGTACGGGTCAGGATACAGCCTTTATATGGGGCTTTTAACCATAAAAAACATGGAATTTGACGAAGTGGTTTTTGCGGAAGGCGACCTGTGGGTGGACGCAGAGGACTATACCAGGGTATGGGACTGCAGGAGGGATGTGATAACCTGCAGCAGAGAGCCTGTGCTGGCGAGCAAATCCGTTGCCTTTTACTATGACAGGAATTATCATATCCATTACATATTTGATACCAGCCATTCCCTCCTTGAAATTGGCGAACCTTTCCGGGGGATTTTTAATTCAGGACAGATATGGAAATTTGTTTCCCGTGAAAGAGTTTTACGCATTATGGACAGTCTGGCAGAAAAAGAGTGGGAAGAGACGAACCTCAAATTTGTCCAGGGGTATTTTGAGGGAATTGACCGAGAAGGATATGAGTTAATAGAGTTTAAAAAATGGATTAACTGCAACACTGTGGATGATTTTTTGAAAATCGAAAATGAGGAGAACTGAGAATGATATGTTTAGATGATAAATTAAACAGGATTCGGGAGGAGCTAAAAGGGAGAAAAGCCAGAATTATGATTATTGGCCTGGGCAGTGTGGGAAATTATCTTCTGGATTATCTCATGTCTTCCGGTGATGAAGGGTTAGAAATTTGTGTTGTGGGACGCAATGAGGAGAAAATGCAGTCGGATGTAAATATTGTCCGTGTGGCATCCCTTATCCGGGGGCAGAACCGAAGCAGGGTAAAAGTCATTGGCGGGGTGGATTTGAACCATGTTCCCTCCATTGCAGATGCCATCAGAGAATTTCAGCCAGACATAATCGTGAACAGCAGCCGCGCCTATGCGGGGCTTAAATATGGGAGTATTTCCTGGGCCAATGTGCGGGCCTACGGAATTTGGACGCCCCTTTCCATCAAATATACGAAAAATATTATGGAGGCATATGAGGAGGCAGGTTGTTGTGCCATTGTGATAAATACATCTTATTCCGATGCGGTGATTCCCTGGTTAAAATCAGCGGGAAAGGCTTATCCTGATTTTGGCAGCGGAAACATCAATCATCTCATCCCCAGGTTTAAATTTGCTATTTCTGAAAAATGCGGAATTGAGGACTATTGGAATATTGACATTACATTTGCGGTATCCCATTTTCATGACGTTGTCATCAGCAAAGAAGGCCATACCGAAGGGGTGGATATGCTGATGGATGTGAGATACCAGGGTAAAAAACTGGACGTGGATATCAATGAAATTGCGGCAGGCTGCGGAATCCCAATGCCTGTGGACGCAAAGCGGAATATGATGAATGCTTCCAGTAATTTTGAGATTATTCAGGGGATTTTATCTGCTGTTAGGGATGGAAGGAAAGTAAAACTCCACTGCCCCGGAGTCTTTGGGGAAATCGGTGGATATCCGGTTATAATCGACGGCTCCAAAGAGCAGGTGTCCTCCTATTTATGTGAAGACTATTTCGACTTTAAAACTATGGAACAAAAGAACAGGGAATCTATTTATCTGGACGGAATAGAAGATATTTCAAATGGATGCCTGACCTATACAGAGGAACTGTTGGAAAAAGTAAAGAAAGCCTTTGGGGTGGATTTGGTAAAAAAGGTTGCCTTTCATGAGATAGATGAGGTGGCGGAATTTATTGTCAAAAATATTATTGAGAAAAATGTATAAGGAGTAAACAAATGAAAACAGTTTATACATGCTTTTGTACAAGTGTGATTCATGAAGGGCATTTGAATATCATAAATGAGGCAAAAAAATACGGCCAGGTAATTATCGGCGTGCTCAGTGATGAATCCATGATTCGTTTTAATAAATTTCCCACAGTTACTTTGGAAGAGCGGGTGGAGATGGCAAAAAATATTGAAGGCGTTTCCAAGGTGATTATTCAAAAAGAGATTATGTATGATGCCGTGATACATGAATTAAAACCGGATTACGTCATTCATGGAGATAACTGGAAGGGAGGCTCTATGCGGGCAATTCGCAACAACGTGGCATCTCTTTTGACAGAGTACGGTGGTCAGATTATAGATGTTCCTTACACACGCAGTGAAAAAATCAAACATATAGACATGTGCGAAAATGAGCAGCTGGCTATGCCGGAGTACCGCCGTGGAAGATTGAAACAGTTTTTAAAGTTATGTCCCATAGTAAAGGCAATGGAAGTGCACAGCGGCCTTACAGGCTTGATTGTGGAGAAAACTGTGGTGGAGCACGACGGGGAGTATGACCAGTTTCAGGCGATGTGGATTAGTTCCCTCTGCGATTCCACTGCGAAAGGGAAACCGGATATAGAGCTGGTGGATATTACATCCCGCTGCAGGACCATCGACGATGTAATGGAAGTTACCACCAAACCCATTATTTTTGACGGCGATACCGGCGGGCTGACGGAACATTTTGTGTATCTGGTAAGGACGCTGGAGCGTATGGGGGTTTCCGCAGTGATTATCGAGGATAAAACCGGCCTTAAGAAAAATTCTCTATTTGGCACGGAGGTGGAGCAGACCCAGGAAACCATAGAAAATTTCTGCGAGAAGATTAAAGCCGGAAAAAAAGTACAGCTCTCGGAAGACTTTATGATCATTGCAAGAATTGAGAGCCTGATTTTAGAGCAGGGTATGGAAGACGCCCTGAATAGGGCCAGGGCTTTCCGGGATGCCGGGGCGGACGGGATTATGATTCACAGCCGGAAAAAAGAGCCGGATGAGATTCTTGAATTTTGCGATAAATTCCGGGAAGAGGATAAGGAGACGCCTATTGTGGTAGTGCCTACCTCCTTTAATGTGATTACGGAGGAGGAGCTGGCTAAGCACGGGGTAAATATTGCCATATATGCAAACCAGCTTACCAGAAGCGCATTCCCTGCCATGCAGCAGACTGCGGTGGATATTTTAAAATATCACAGGGCAAAGGAAGTGGACGCTCGTCTGATGCCTATCAAGGATATCATTTGTTTGATTGATGAATTGTAAATTTCAGAGGGGACGGGATATCGGTATGAAAGCAGAAAAATTGTTTGAAATTATTGGTTCGGATTTTTACACAGGGGTGCCGGATTCCCAGTTACGGCCCCTCTGCGATTTTTTGATGGAGCGGTTTGGAATTGATGCAGAGCATCATGTAATTGCGGCAAATGAGGGAAACTGTGCGGCTCTTGCGGCAGGGTATCATTTAGCCACAGGGAAGACCCCGGTGGTTTATATGCAAAACAGCGGGGAAGGGAATATTATAAATCCTGCGGCATCTCTTTTGCATGAGAAGGTATATGCCATCCCCTGTCTTTTTATCGTTGGATGGCGGGGAGAGCCGGGAATCCATGACGAACCCCAGCACATATACCAGGGGGAAGTTACCGTAAAGCTTTTGGAGGATATGGGCATCCCTTCCTTTGTCATTGGGAAAGAAACTACAGAGGAACAGGTGAGGGCGGCAATGGATGAGTTTCGGGATGTGCTTTCCTCCGGGAAAGACGCTGCTTTTGTCATCCGAAAAGGCGCATTAACCTATGAAGGTAAGGTTAAATATGAAAATGAGAACTGCATGAAAAGGGAAGAGATTATTCGGCATATTGTGGAAGTATCAGGCAGCGACCCTGTGGTATCCACAACAGGAAAGGCCAGCCGGGAATTGTTTGAAATCCGGGAAGAAAAAGGACAGAGCCATAAATATGATTTTCTCACAGTGGGCTCTATGGGACACAGTTCTTCAATCGCCCTTGGGGTTGCCGCTCACAAGCCGAATACAAAAGTATGGTGTATTGACGGGGACGGGGCAGTGTTAATGCACATGGGGGCTATGGCTGTTTTGGGGGCCAATGGGCCCAAAAATCTGGTGCATGTGGTAATTAACAACGGAGCCCATGAAACCGTGGGGGGGATGCCCACAGTGGCACAGCAGATTGACTTGGTTGGCATTGCAAAATCCTGCGGATATCCATTTGGAGTCTGTGTGGATAATTTTGAAGATTTGGATAAAGAGCTTGTAAAGGCAAAACAGAGAAATGCTTTAAGCTTCATTGAAGTAAAATGCGCCGTTGGTGCCAGGGAGGATTTGGGACGGCCTACCACAACCCCATTGGAAAATAAGAAGAATTTTATGGAGTATCTGCAGGGACTATGATTTGTAACAGTATTTGAGGAGAATATTTAGTGGATGATAATCAATAATCAAAATAGTATGTACCTATATTTTCATATGATAAATGAATTACAGCCGGATTCCATGCTGGATGCAGGAATGTTTTTAAAACGTGTCGGCAGTGTGTCCAGGCAGATGATGGGCTGTGGAATTTCAGAAGATGTCCGTCTGGATGGAATTGATTTTTTTCCGGAGCTGCAACTCCCGGTTTGGAAAACTATATATAATGAAATATATCAGGGGGAGAGACTTTCTGAGATACAAGTGGTGACCAATTATGAACTGGGTATTTTGCTGGGGAGTGATTCATTAAAGGGCATAGTATCGTGTGAAGAGTTACTTTCATGGATGGGCAGCAGGGTATCCGGACTTTTGGTTGATTCCTATTTGAAAGAAAATGTGAAAAAATTGTCCGGTGTAAATGTACAGGAAATAACAGTAGAAGGGGAAGTCTATTATTTCATAGACTATAGGAGCAGATAATGGATACCAGAATGTATGTTATGACGCATAAAAGTATACAAAAGCTTCCTGATGATACGTATATCCCTTTTCATGTGGGAAAGAAAGGAAAAATGGATTTAGGGTATCCGGGAGATGATACAGGAGAAGAGATTTCTGAGAAAAATCCCTATTACTGTGAATTGACGGGGATGTATTGGATTTGGAAAAACGTTACATGTGATATTGTGGGAATCTGCCATTACAGACGTTTTTTTGTAAAAGAAGATGAATTGTTAAGCAAATCTTATATAGAAATGTTGATGAAAAATTACTCTGTTATTGTCCCTGACAGTGCCTGCGTGCCTAAGGGCAGCAGGGTTTACGAACATTATGCTTCCCGGCATTACGGAAAAGATTTGGATTTGTGCCGTGAGGTAATTCAGGAAAATTATCCGGAATATTTGGATGCTTTTGATTTCTCCATGGATTCTATCTTAGTTTCTATGGGCAATATGTGGATTACCAGAAAGGATGTATACGACAGATATTGCCAATGGCTTTTTGATATTCTTTTTGAGGTTGAGAAGAGGCTGGATATGATAGGATATGATTCTTATCAGCAGAGAGTGTTTGGATTTCTTTCTGAAAGGCTGTTCCGTGTCTGGTTATTGATGCAGCAGGAAAACATTCGGGAAGAAAAAGTAGAATTAACAGAAATTGATGTGTTGTGGAAGAAAAAAAGGTTGAAAGAGTTGAAAAGGTCAGGAGAAGAAGCTGTTCGGCCGCCAAAAAGATTACTGTTTTTGTCCGGCCTGGATGAAACTTTAGATTTATTTACAGAGGAATTAAATCATGCATTTGTGCAGCTGGGGTATGAAACACTAAAATTAGATGTGAGAAATTTGCATGATGACTGGGCAAGACTGGCACAGTTTATCAAAGAGCCGGTCATAGCTGCAATCACCTTTAACAGCCTTGGCTTTAACATGGAATTGGTGGAAGGACAAAATATATGGGAACAGTTAAATATACCATGTATTAACATATTAGTGGAACATCCCTGCTGTTATCACGGCGCTTTATTGAAGGCACCTTTTAACGCTGTTGTTTTATGTGCAGACCAAAATCACATGAAGTATGTCGGGATGAATTATCCAAATATTTCTGTAACAGGATTTTTGCCAAATGCAGGCTGTATTCAGATAACTCCATATAAAAATATGGAAGAACGAAAAATTGATGTACTTTTTGCAGGAGATTTATTTGTGCCTGAAAATGAAAAAACACAAATTAGTCTTTTTACACATCCTGTCATTAATGCAAAAAAAATGTCGAAGGAAATATTGCAGGATTTACTGGAAAATCCATCTTATACAACAGAAGAGATTGTGTTAAAATGGTTAGGCGGACATGATGTGCATTTGACAGGTGAAGATTTTTGCCTTCTCATGGCAGATATCCATGATATGGAAAAAACAGCGGTGTCCTGTTTTTGTGAACAGGTACTAAAAAGTTTGGTTGATTCTGGAGTGAAAATTACTGTATATGGAAAAGGATGGGAGAAATGTGATTGGATAAACCATCCTAATTTAACCTATGAAGGCGCAATGCCGGCAAAAAAAGTGTTGGAAGAAATGAATGATGCCAAAATTATTTTAAATATTTTAAGATGGTTTAAGGATGGGACACAAAGCAGTGTATTTGATGGAATGCTGGCAGGAGCGGCGGTGGTTACAGACACATCAAAATATATGGTTGAGAACTTTAGAGAAATTGAGAAATTGTCGGATGGATCAGGATATTCTACCGCAGATGCTGAGATAGTGTTTTTTGAACTGGATAAAATTCAGGAACTGGAAGAAAAGGTGAAGTATTTGTTGGGACATTTGAAAGAAGCCCAGAGAATTGCAGAACACGGTTACCAGCGGGCAAAGAAACAGCATACATGGGATGTAAGGGCACGGGAAATAGAAGAAGCACTGTTTTAATCTTTCTATTTATGCAAATAGTATAAAATTTGATGATGTGAAGTTTAAGGAGAGTATTTTGTTAATGACAAGGGTAAATTGTAGGTTAAAGGTAAGGCAAGAGGATGAAGCGCTTTTTTATCAGGCAGAAAAAAATAATTTGGATTTTGAAAAATGTAAGGGGATTTTGTGTTTGCAGCCAATCAATCCTGATAAGGCAAAAGCAGGCGTTGTGGATGATTTGTGGAAAGAAGTCTATGAAGAATGTTATCTTGTTTCCAGATACAAAAATGTTCTTTTAAAATGGGATAGGTTTAATTTTTTGATTGAAAATATACTGGAAAAAGCAGAAATTTGTAATAGAAAACAGGAGGCAGTGGCATTGATGGAACAAATGTTGCTTCGTTCTGAGGAATACTTGTGGATTGAGGAGGCGAGCTGTCCTGTATTGCTGTATAAAAGTGATGATGTTTGTCATAATGTGCTGAATATTTTTGCAGAGCAGCTGGGTGCTGCATTTGAAAGAGCGGGTCAGGAAGTTGAATATTTTGATACGGAAGCAGAAGAAATCAATGAGTTAAACAGATTTAGGGGCAGACATTTTCGGGCAGTAATTGGAATGCAAACCTACCTTTTTGGGGTGAGGATGATGGACGGAAGTTATCTGCATGATTATATGATTGGACCTAAATTTAATTTCATATTTGATCATCCGGTTTGGATGAGGCATCATTTAACAAATGTACCTAAGAACTTTTATGTTATTACCCATGATATAAATTATGTACAATTTACACAACAATATTATCACCATAAAACTTATCTGTTGCCGCCGGCCGGACAAATGGTAACAATAGAAAACTTAACGAAAATATATGATATATCTTTTATCGGAACCTATGGTGATTACTGGAATCAGGTATTACTTATCCATCAAATGCCAAGGGAAATCCGTTTTATTGCAAATCGTTTTTTGCTGGAATTGCGGAAAAATACAAATTTTACAGCAGAAGAGGCATTGGCGGAGGTTTATCGCAAAAAGGGGTATGAGCCAACGAATGAAGAATTTTTGGAAATGCTTTGGGAGCTTTACAGGCCATATTTTTGTGCTGTGTATTATTACAGGCATTGTGTTATTAAAAGTTTGTTGGATGCAGGATTACGGGTGGACGTTTTTGGAGAAACGTGGCAAATGTCTCCTTTAAGTGTGTACCCGAATTTGGTATGCCATCCAAATGTTAGATATGAGGAAGCCGTACGGATTTGGCAGCAGTCGAAGATGTCTCTTAACATAATGTCTGGGCATAAAGGGGGATTTACTGAGCGGATGGCCAATATTATGCTTTGTAAAACAGTGTTGGTAACAGATGATACCTCGTATTTACATGGCAGATATGCATCGGATGAGGATTTAATTGTTTTTCGGTTGGATGAGTTAAAGACATTGCCTCAGAAGCTGAAAATGTATCTGGAAAATGAAGAGAAACGGCAT
>CAMWKH010000030.1 GCA_947174805.1 uncultured Roseburia sp.
TATGGCAGCCCACCCCGGAGAGAAAGGCGATTATCAACCTGCCCTCCACGGTGCAGCACTCCATGCCCCATGTGTTTGCCAGCCAGATAGAATATTTCCACAAACATTTAAAATACAGGGAAAACGTAATCATTTCCCTCCATCCCCACAACGACAGGGGAAGCGGAATCTGCGATGCGGAGCTGGGTCTTTTGGCCGGGGCAGACCGCATTGAGGGAACCTTGTTCGGCAACGGGGAGCGCACGGGAAATGTGGATATCGTCACCCTGGGCATGAACCTGTACTCCCACGGGGTAGACCCCAAACTTAATTTCCACGATATGAAACATCTGCGGGAGACCTACGAGAGGCTTACTAATATGGAAGTTTCCATGCGCCAGCCCTATGCAGGGGACTTGGTATTTACCGCTTTTTCCGGCTCACACCAGGACGCAATCTCCAAGGGAATGGCATGCCACGATTCCGGGGAAGACCCGTACTGGACCGTGCCCTATCTTCCCATTGACCCGAAAGACGTAGGACGCACCTATGATTCCGACGTCATCCGCATCAACAGCCAGTCCGGAAAGGGCGGCGTAAGTTATGTGTTAAAACAGGCTTACGGCATCCATCTTCCTGACCGGATGAAAGAGGAATTCGGATATATTGTAAAAGATGTCTCCGACAAAGAGCACAGCGAACTGACCCCGGAGAGGATTTACGATATCTTTAAAGCAACCTACCGGGATGTGAATTTTGCCTTCCATATACCGGAATACCATTTTAAGCAGAACAACGGCATTGAGGCAGAAGTTACCATCTCCTACAGAGACGACACTTCCACTGTAACCAGCAACGGAAACGGACGGTTAGACTCCATAAGCAAGGCCATCAAAAAATATTTTGGGTTCAGTTATGAGCTCACGGAGTACACAGAGCACTCCCTGTCCAAAGGCTCATCCTCAAGGGCCCTGGCCTATGTGGGCATCACGGTCCATGAAAAGCTCCACTGGGGCATAGGCATGGACGAGGATATTATCAAAGCCTCTGTCAACGCCTTAATTGCAGCGATAAACAGAACAGATTTATTAGAATAAAAAATAAGGGGCACACAGCCCCTTATTTTTATCTCACCAAATCGCTTCTCACATAACCTTTGTAACTTTTTTTGTTAAGGCTTACTTTCACACGATACCACTTTGCCCCCGTTTTGTCTTTAGAAGTACAAAGCACTGTCATTTTTGTGCCTTTGGGCACCGTAATCAATCTGTCATAACTGGTTCCCGCATATTTCCGGACATTTACGTTAAACTTTGCCCTCACTTTCATGCTGCGTGTCTGAAGGGAATTGACTCTTAAAATCTTAGAGTACTTCCCGTAAACCCTTCCCTTGGAAGTCTTTTTAAAAGCCCTCACTTTATAAAAATATTCCGTTCCCATGGCAACATTTTTGTTGTTCAAAAAAGCATAGCCCCCAGGCCCTATTTCCCTGAGCCTTACATACTTTCCGTTCCGGGCTTCACACCGGTAAACCTGATACCCTGATGCCCCGGAAACCTGATGCCAGCGGATATTAATACTGTTCGCCTTGCATATGCCTGCCTTTAACCCCTGCACCTGGCCTACTCCTGTCTGTCCCTGAATCACATTGGCCGAAGCCGGTACGGGCACAATCAGAGTACATACCATAAGGCACAAAGCAATTACCTGGCATATCATTTTCCTGCTGCGTTTCTCTCTTCTCATGTTTTCACTCTCCTGCCTTTCTGTTCTACTGGTAATTTCTTACAGAACAAGTGTACGCCTCTTTCCACATGTTGTCAATATACCGGGGAAGATATTAAGGAATCCTTCATAATTTCTTTCTGAAATATTCTGTTTTTCCTATTTCTCCTCTGGATTCTTTACAATATTGTAGTACACCCGGGAGGTGATTCCATAGACCAGGGTATACACCGCTCCAAAAATAAAATAACAAATCCACATAACTTTTATCACAAGCCCCCTGTCGTCAATCACGGCCATTCTAAGCATCCGGTAGGGAATATTATACGTGAAAACCATATGAACCCCTGCCGCCAAAAGAGGAAGGGCAAATACGGTAAGCATCTGGGAACGGACACTGTTTTTCATCTCTCCCGCCGTCATACCGATTTTTCCCATAATCTCAAACCTTCTCACGTCCTCATACCCCTCCGAAATCTGTTTATAATACATAATAAGCGCCACCACAAAGACAAAGAGAATATTCATAATAACCGCAAGAAACAAAAGTCCTCCTGCCAGGGCATAAAACCGCTCTCCCTTCGCCACCTTCCAGTAACAGATATCCTCCCCGTCATATTGGCTGTCCAATGCTTTACACACCCGGTCCATACTCTGTGATACTGCCTCATAGACTGCCTGCTGTGCGGCCTCATTTTTCTCCATGGAAATCCCGCATTCCCACTGGTAATTCAGGTAATTTTCCCTGGTAAAACGCTCAATACTCTCACCGTTTTCTATAAAACCATTTAAATCAGGCACCACAAGAAACATCTCCTCACATCCATGGGCATCCATAGAATCCCCCAAAATCCTTGCCTCCGCCAAACCCGGCGTCTTTCTCTCCACACTTTTTACCTTGGCTTCCTTCCCGTTTTTTAACCGCACCGAATCGGAAGAATAGGCTATTTCCCGGGACGCCGTAAAAACCTCGCCCTCCTGTAAGGTAAAAGAAGTATTGCAGATTTTATTGTAGGTGTCTAAAAAAATCACCCGGACATTTACAATTTTATCCTCCCCTCTCTCCCACTCGCCGTAACCTCCCGGCGTAAACCATGTATCCCGCATATCTATGCCGAAATCCAGACATCCTTTTCGGATAACAGCCAGCATATTGGCGGAATAAAACTGCATCGACTCCAAACCGGAAACCTTCTTTTCTGCCAGGGCTTTTTCTATTCCCAGCCGGTATTCTTTTGTATAGGAGCCGTTTATAATTTCCTCTTTTACCCTCTCCCCGGGAATTTCCAGCCTGACTCCCATATCATTGGGATAATGGCTGTCTACCACATCCACAGAACCTTTATAAAAAGACATGGAAAACGTCAGGGACACAAGGATAAACGTCACCAAAACGCAGATTGCCGCCAGGCTTGCCCCGTTTCGTTTCATGCGGAAAGACATGGTGGATACTGTGACAAAATGTGAAGTCTTATAGTAATACCCCTTGTTGTTCTGCAGTATCTTGCAGAGATATACAGAAGCACAGATAAACAGTAAAAATGAACCCAGGGTAATGCTTCCTGCCGCCAATAGCAGTTTGAAAAAAGATATGGGCATTTTTATCCCTGCTGCAATGACATAGCCAATGACAAGGAACACAAAGCTTAAAACCGTGGGAAGAAAACGTCTCTTTGGCGGACGCTCCCCGGAGGATTCACTGTGCAAAAGCTCTATGGGATTATTTTTCCCTACCTGGTACATCATGGAAATCAGAATCAAAATAAACACCACTGCAAACATACCCAAAGAGTAAATTACGGATTTCCACTCCACGTAAATACGGTAATTCACCTCCTTATCCATAATATTCACAAGGCCAAGTTCCGCAATTTTAGAAAAAACAATCCCTGCAAAAACTCCCCCAAATACTGCAATGCAGTAGGTAAGGAATGCTTCCTGAAACAGAATCTGAAATATATTTTTCTTATTCATCCCCAGAATATTATAAAGCCCCAGCTCCCTTTTTCTCTTTTTAATCAGAGAAGCGTTTGCATAAAAGAGAAAGGGGACGGAAAACAGGCCCACCGCCCATGCACCGTAGTGAAACAAGAAGGGCAGAACTTCTTTTCCCGGCAGGCTTTTCACCACCTGAGATTCTCCCAGAAAACTAAAAATATAAAACACCATTACCATAGCGGCCCCTGCCAGTAAATAGGGATAGTAAAGCTGCTTATTCTTTTTTATCCCCGTCCATGCAAGCTTTGTGTAAAAACCTTTGTTCATCTTTTCTCACCTCCCGTCATAAGCACGGTAAGTGTGTTTGATATTTTCTCGTACAGCTTCTCATCGCTGTCCTCCCCACGGTAAATCTGATGGAATACTTCCCCGTCTTTAATAAACAGCACCCGGTTTGCCCTGCTTGCCGCCGCTGTGGAATGCGTCACCATAAGTATGGTCTGCCCTGACTTATTCACGGCGGCAAAAAGCCTCAGAAGTTCATCGGAGGACCGGGAATCTAAGGCCCCGGTGGGTTCGTCCGCTAAAATCAGATGGGGTTTTGTAATCAGCGCCCTGGCCACGGCGGCCCTCTGTTTTTGTCCCCCGGAAACCTCATAGGGATATTTGTGCAGCAGCTCCTTTATCCCAAGCATGGCTGCAATGGGCAGTATCCTTCTGTACATTTCTCTGTGGGGCAATCCCGCTAACACCAGGGGAAGATAAATATTATCCTCCAAAGTAAAATTGTCCAACAGGTTAAAATCCTGGAATACAAACCCCAGATTCTCCCGGCGGAATCCTGCGATCTCATTTTCGGAAATCGTGGTAAGATTTTTCCCATTTAACATTACCGCACCCCCTGTGGGCTTATCTAACGCCGCAAGAATATTTAACAGAGTGGTTTTCCCTGAGCCGGACTCTCCCATAATGGCCACATATTCCCCCTTCTCCACAGAAAAATTTACATTACGAAGGGCTGTTACCTGATTTGCCCCAAACCGTGTGGTATATACTTTTTTTAAAGTTTTCACTTCTAAAATACTCATAATCGATGCCTCCTTATTTCTTTTTTGTGACATCATTATAATAAAAAGAGAGAAATGCATTCCATGGAATCTCCTTACATTTCTCCCTTACTTCTTACAGTTTTGTAACAATTTCTTTTCCGCCCCTTAAGTCAATTTTAACGGTAGTTCCACTTTCCTCCCTGGATTCCGCCCATATCTTCGCCCCGATTTTGTCACAAATCTGTCTGCAGAGATAAAGCCCAATCCCTGTGGCCCGCTTATCCTCCCTGCCCTTTTCCCCGGTAAATCCTTTTTCAAAAATTCTCGGGAGCTCCTGTGGGGCAATGCCAATGCCCGTGTCACGGATACAAAGTATCCCCGGCTTTTCCAAAAATATAGTCACAGAGCCTTCCTGGGTATATTTTAAGGCATTGGATAAAACCTGCTCAATTACAAAAGAAAGCCACTTTTCATCGGAAACCACGGTCTCTTTTATGGGTTCGTAGATAAGGGCAAGCTTTTTCATAATAAAGTCCCCCCGGAGCTTTCTTATATTTTCCCGGATAACTTCATCCAGATTCACATCGGAAAACACATAATCGGAAGAATGGCCCCCCATTTTAAAATAGGTTAAAACCATGTCCACATACTGTTCCATGTGCAGAATATCCGACGCCATTTTCCTGGACAGCAAGGTATCCTCCCCGCTTAAAGAAAGGCGTATAGAGGCGATTGGCGTTTTTATCTGATGCACCCACACGGTAAAATAGTCTTTCATCTCCCGGTAAGCTGCAGCAGTTTCCTCCTCCCTCCCCCGCAGTTCCCCGCACAGATTTTCGATAATCCGCCGGTAGTCCTTCTCCTGAATATTTCCTTTCCCCGGAAAATCTTTTTCCAAAACCTCCCACACTTTTGTGCCCTTTAGGGACTGCAGCAAAACCAGTCTTTTATGTCCCACATATGCCCGATGCATCCTGAAACAAAAAAAGACAGCCCCTGCCAGAAAACAAAGAAAGGCCGGGTACAAAACAGCCGCCAGGGGAAGGTGGTACAAAGAAAACACCACGGCAAAAATACACACAAACAAAATCTCTATGCAAATAACTGACAGATGCTCCCTTAGATAACGCCCTGCAAAGGTCATTTTCTCTCCTCCTCCATGTAATACCCTGCGCCAAACTTTGTGAGAATAAAATCTTTCAAACCATGTTCTTCCAGCTTTTTACGGAGACGGCCAATGTTCACCGTCAGGGTGTTGTCGTCTATGTAGCAGTCTGACTCCCACAAAGCGTCCATGAGACGTTCCCTGCTCACAATCGTCCCTTTGTTTTCCATCAAAAGAGATAAAATTCTGTTTTCGTTTTTGGTGAGTTCAATGACGGTGTCCTGATAATTCAGCGTACTGTTTTCTGATTTAAGAAATGCACCTTTATGTTCTAAAACAGGCATAGTCTGGGCAAAATCATAACTCCGGCGCAAGAGGGCCTGTATCTTCGCGATCAATACGTCCATGTCAAAGGGCTTTGCCACAAAGTCATCCCCTCCCATATTCATGGCCATAATCATATTCATATTGTCAGAGGCAGAGGAGAGGAAAATAATAGGGACATTAGAAAGCTTTCGGATTTCCCTGCACCAGTGATATCCGTCAAAAACAGGAAGGCCGATATCCATCAGCACTAAATGCGGCTCTGTCTCGGCAAACTCCTCCGGTATTTTCCGAAAGTTTTTTACGCCGTAAATTTTAAATTCCCATTTCGCTCCCTTTGCCTTTACTTCGTCTAGGATTCCCTTATCGTCCTCCACCATAAAAATGCGGTACATCTTATGCTCTGCCCTCCAGAATCAATCCAACTTTCCATACACGTCCCCGGGCACATATGCCTTTACATAAATCCCCTCCGGCCGGTATTCCTCCTCTAAAAGCTCCCCTTTGCTGCGGATAAACTGTAGGATACCTGCCTTGTCATAGGGAAATACCCGCTCCACAAGAATCTTATCCTCCCGGAGAAATTCTTCCAAAACCTCTTTGACTTCCTCTAAGCCCTGTCCCAATTTGGCAGAAATATTTATGGACTTATCCGCAGAAAAATCATGGAGCGGCTCTAAGCCCTGCCGCAGATCCTGTTTGTTAAAAAGGGTGAGTACTTTTTTGTTTTCGATTCCCAGGCTCCGCAAAGTCTCATATACAATATGCATCTGCTTCTCCGCCTGGGGATTTGAGGCATCCACCACATGGATAATATAGTCTGCGTATTTTGCCTCCTCTAAAGTACTTTGAAACGCCTCGATTAAGTGATGGGGAAGTTTCCGGATAAATCCCACTGTATCCGTGAGAAGTATCTGCTGTTTGCCGGAAAGTTCCAAAAGCCTGGTGGTGGGGTCTAATGTGGCAAAAAGCATATCCGCCTCCAACACATCCCCATTTGTCATAGCGTTTAAAAGGGTGGATTTCCCTGCATTGGTGTATCCCACAATGGCGGCTACCGGAAATCCCTTTTTCACCCTGCTGCCCCTTGTAATCTCCCGATGCCTTGTCACCTCTTCTAACTCCCGCTTTAGCTGGGAAATACGCTTGCCGATCAGCCGTCTGTCCACCTCCAGTTTCTTCTCACCCGGCCCTCTGGTTCCAATCCCTCCGCCTAAGCGGGACATGGACCTTCCCAGACCCGTAAGACGGCTTAGGCGGTATTTTAACTGGGCAAGCTCCACCTGGATTTTTCCCTCCCTGGTAAAGGAGTGCAGGGCAAAAATATCCAGAATTAATAGTGTCCTGTCCATAATTTTAACATCCAATAATCCCGATAGATTTTTTATCTGGGCTGGGGATAACTCATCATCACACACAATCCCTGTAGCCCCCGTCTCAAAAATAAGCTCCTTTACTTCCTCCACTTTCCCTTTTCCCACGTAAGTGCCGGGATGGACGCCCTCCCTGTTTTGAATCAGCATACCTACGGTCTCGGCTCCCGCCGTCTCCGCAAGTTCAGAGAGTTCCTCCAGGGAATCCTTAGCGTCATCCCCCTCCTGTTCACTGACTCCCACTAAAATTACTTTTTCCTGCTGCTTTTCTATCCTGGTAAAATCTTTCATCTTTCCTCCGTATCCGTCATAGCCTCCGTGCCGCTCTCCGTCTCCGTCTCTGCCTCAGATTCCGAATCCAATTCACTTTCCGTCTCTGTCTCCTGCCGGTTTTTTCCCAGGAACAGGTATTCCCGCTTTGCCGCCTCATCCTCAGGGTAATCCTTTAGGTAGCTTTCCATAGCCTCCTTTGCGCTCTCATAATCACCGCTGTACTCGTAAGCCGCTATCTGATTACTGCGCAGTTCCTGGACATTTGTCACCTTCTGGAGATTTAACCCCTGGTTAAAAAGTTCCAAAGCCTTGTCATAATTCCCCTGCTCCATCTCCTTTAACCCTTTTTCATTATAGGCCACACTGCTCTCGGGGTACTCTTTAATATAAGCCCCTATGCACGCCTCGGCTTCCTCTGTTTTTCCCTGTCTCTGGTACACCTGGGCAAGATAGAGGTTCCCCTCCACGTCCCCTTTGTCCACAGCTTTTAAAAGCTGCTCTTCGGCTGAAGGCAGATCCTCCTTTAAAAGATAAATCTGCCCCTTTACCGTATAATTTCTGGCAGTTCTCCCAGCCCTTTTCTCAAGGGCCTGGGCAAGATATTTTTCCGCCTCATCTGTATAACCGGCTCCCTCCAGACTGTTATAAATATGGAGATACATCTCGTCGTCGGAGGCATATTGAATCGCTTTGTCAAAATCTTCTTTTGCCTTATCGCTCTCGTTATTCTTTAAGTATACGCATCCACGTAAAAACCATGCATCTGCATTTTTTTTATCGTACTCAAGAAGTGCATCATAAGTCTCAATGGCCCCGTCAAGGCTTCCCGCTGCAAATTGGGCTGCCGCTTTATAATAGCAGATATCCACCTCATTTGCCCCCAAGCCCCTTGCCTCATCCAATGCATTGTTAAAGGCTTCTACAGCCGCCCCATAATCTCCTTCCTCCATGGCATTTAACCCGATTTGCCGGTACGCCTCCTCTTTTTCTAACCGCTCCTCACTTGTACTGCAGCCATTTGCCAGGGCAAGTCCCATGCAAAATAAAGCCCCTGCCAGTACATATCTTTTTTTCCCTCTCATTTTTCCATTACTCCTTCCTGGTTCTGGTGATATCCTTAAGCCACCCATAACTCATATAATGCTTATACACCACCGGTATTTTCCAAAACTCATCCAGACATAAGATAAAGTACACCACCATAGGGGGCAGATTCCACACAAATGCGCTTAGAAATCCCAGGGGCACACTGATACACCACATCACGATAATATCACATATCATGCCAAACCTGGAGTCTCCACCTGCCCGAAAAATGCCGGCTATAATTAAAGTGTTCATAGCCTGTCCAATCACATAGTACCCGCTAATCCAAAGCATAACCCCCAGGTAATCCTGAGCCCTGTCCGTAAGGGAAAAACAGGAAAAGACAATGGGGCGCAGGCTTATCACAACAAGACCGGTTACAATCCCCACCAAAAGGGTGACATGGCATGCCCTGGAAGCATCTTTTCTGGCATCCTCAAGGCGTCCCTCTCCAATTTCAATGCCAAGAAGCACAGAGGCCCCTGCACCTAATGCAAAACATAAAATTGTACACAAATCCCTCACCGTTGTCACCACGGAGCTTGCCGCCACCATATCCGCATTCATATGTCCCATAATCACCGAGTACATGGAAAACGCCACGGTCCAGGCACAATCGTTTATCAATGCCGGAATGGAATATTTCAAAAAATCCTGGAATAAAAGTTTATTCCTGCCAAACATAACGTTTAAGCGAATCCGAAATGTTTTTCCCCGAAGTGCGTCTATCAAACACAAAAGTATTTCCACTGTCCTGGCAATCACTGTGGCCAGCGCCACGCCAATCACACCCAGTTTGGGAGCTCCCAACAGCCCGAAAATAAACACTGCATTTAACACCACATTAAGGCCTAGCGCAATGGCGCTTATTATCGTGCTGATTTGGGCCCGCTCCATACTCCTTAGGGCACACAGATACACCTGGGAAAAACTCATCATCACATAGGAGATTCCTATCACCCTTAAATACCCTGCCCCAATGGAAATCAATGTATCATCCCCTGTATAAATCCTCATCAGCACTTCCGGGATAAAAATTGCCCCAAGAGCAATCACTGTGGTAATCACCACGGCAATTTTTATGGCGATTCCCATAACCGACTGGATGGAATCCGTATCTTTTTTCCCCCAGTACTGGGAGGAGAGCATGGTAACTCCCGAGGAAATCCCAAAAAATAACCCCGACAAGAGAAACTGGAACTGATTTGCCAGGGAAACCGCCGAAAGTTCCGTCTGCCCCACATATCCCAGCATTAAAACATCCGCAGAATTCACTGCGTTTGTTATGAAATTCTGAATGGTAATGGGAATTACTAAAGCTGCTAAAGAACGGTAAAATGCTCTGCTTTCTGCTTTCATAAAAACTCCTTCTATGAATCTAAAACCAATGTTACTGTAGAAAAACAAAGACGGAGAGCCTAAAAAGCATCTCCGTCTGTCTTATTTTGGAAATTAACATACACAAGATTGTAATTCTGTAAGGACTTTCATCACCTGTTTTTTGGGAACCACACAAACAAAAGTTCCTGATAAATCCTGCTCGTTCCCGCCTATCACCCGAACCCATCCGGAAACAAACATGGTATTATTTTTCTCAAATTCAATCTTTATGTATTTCATCGCCGTCAAAAGGCCTCTCCCGCACTTCCAGACATTTTCCCCATGTTCCGTTATGCTTTTATAGCCTTTTTTCCTAAGAAACTCTGATACTTTACGCTGTGTTTCTTCTATCTGTGAACACGCCACCTTTACCGTGGTCCGCTTTATTTTCCGCTTCACACAAAGCCCAACAACCATAAGAACAATTCCCACCACTGCAATGATAAAAAGCACTGCAAAAAATGGCGTCAAATAACTGCGCATTCCTATATAGATATTTCCTGCCAGAAGTAAAGGTAACAAACAAAAAACATAGGCAGAAATTGAAAATAGCAACATCCCTAAACCAGCCAAAAACATGGACTTTTCTCCTCTCCGTTCGTATTATAATGCATTTCTATTTACTATACTATAAATTTTTCTATAAGTCAATTACCGTGGATACAATTTCAGGTTAAACTTTGCTTGCGTTCTTTTCACTACAGAAATATAATAACCATATACTTATGCCATAAAATATATTAGCAAAAGGATTCCTATACAGAAGGTGGTTATTCATATGACAAATATTTTAGTCGTGGAAGACGATGTTTCCCTATCTTCCGGGCTTACCTATGCCCTGGAAAAGGAAGGATATCACGTCACACATTGCAAAAATGCTGCCGATGCGCTTAAAATAACAGCCCAGCTTCATTTTGACCTTGCCCTTTTGGACATGCAGCTTCCCGACGGCCTGGGCAGGGAGATTGCCCTAAAACTAAATCCTTATAACACTCCAATTATATATTTAACCGTTGTGGACGACGAGGATGAAATTGTCACATCTCTAGAGGAGGGGGCCAAAGATTATGTTACCAAGCCCTTTCGAATGCGGGAGCTTCTTGCACGGATAAAAAAAGCCCTGCACCATGAAAAAGAAAACGGCAGCATATTACGTATCGGAGAGGCAATTATCGACGATGAGGCGGGCAGAGTCTTCATAAAAGACCAGGTAATACCTCTCACCGCTTTGGAATACCGGCTTTTGCTTATTTTTGCACAGAATAAATCGATTCTTTTGAAAAGGGAGCAGATTTTGGAACACATATGGGATATCAGCGGTAATTTCGTGGAGGACAACACGCTGACCGTATATGTGAAACGGCTGCGTGAAAAATTGGGAGATGCGGTAAATATTACAACAGTAAGGGGGATTGGATATCGTGTGGATAAATAAAAAAGAACTTGTATCCCTCTCCCAGGGGATCCGCAGGGCGCTTGACGGAGAGCCCTTTGACCCCCGGGATAATAAGGAGGGCACCTTTAGTATTTTAAAAAACGATATCTATACCTTAACACATATGGAACAGGAGCAAAGAAATGTTTTGGCAAAAGAAAAAGAACTTTTGGCAAAGTATTTATCCGATATCTCCCACCAGTTAAAAACCCCGATTTCCTCCATTCTTCTTATGACGGAGTTAATGACTGACGCTCCTGAAAAGACGAAACAGGAATTTCTTCGGAGCATAAAAAAAGAAATCCGCCATATGGAGTGGTTAGTTACCGCACTCTTAAAAATGGCTAAGCTGGATTCATCCATTGCTGATTTTAAGAAAGAAAAAATATGGGTGGGCAGTCTGCTGAAAGAGGCTCTTAAGTCCATGGAAATTATACTGGATATCAGAAATCAGTCCGTACGTCTGAATCATGACCAGTGCCTCTATTGTGATAAAAAATGGACCGGGGAGGCCATGATTAATCTTTTGAAAAATGCCTCGGAATGTTCCGGGGAAAACAGCGAAATTCTTGTAGACTGCGGTGAAAATCCCCTTTATGACTGGATATCCGTTACAGACGCAGGAGAAGGGCTTAAAAAAGAACAAATTTCCCGCCTGTTCCGCAGATTTGAAAGTTCCGGAAAAGAAAACGGCTACGGAATCGGGCTTCCCCTTGCTCTTTCCATCATGCGGGGACAAAATGGGGATATAGCGGTTTCCCCCGGCGGGAATGGAAATGGCGCTACATTTTTTATGAAATTTTACAAATAGTCACGAAGGAGTCACTTTTCTTGCTTATCCTATGAAATAAGAAAAGGAGGTGCTCTATGGAAATTTTAGAAGTAAAGGAGCTGACAAAAATATATGGAAAGGGCGATAACCAGGTTATTGCCTTAGACCATGTGAGTTTTCAGGTAAAAAAAGGCGAATTTGTGGCCATTGTAGGAGCGTCGGGCTCAGGGAAATCTACCCTTATGAATTTAATGGGGGGCATAGACCGGCCCACATCAGGAGATGTTATTGTGGACGGTAAGCAGATTTTTGCCATGAGCGAAAGTTCTCTGGCAATTTTCCGCCGGAGAAATATCGGTATTGTCTACCAGTTTTATAATTTGATCCCGAATCTCACCGTAGACGAAAATATTATGCTCCCCTGTCTGTTGGACAATCGAAAGCCTGATTCCAGAAAATTGTCAAAAATCGTGGAAATGACAGGTTTATCCCACCGCAGAAACCATCTTCCGGGGGAGCTCTCCGGCGGCCAGCAGCAGAGGGTGTCCGTGGGCAGGGCCCTCATCAACGACCCGGCTTTTATTTTAGCCGACGAGCCCACAGGAAATCTAGACAGCAAGGCGGGGAGGGAAATTATAGAACTTCTTATGTCGGCCAACCGGAAGGCAAACCAGACCCTGATTTTGATTACCCACGATGAAAATATCGCATTGCAGGCGGACAGAATCATAACCATCAGCGACGGGCGGATGATAAGAGATGAGGTGATGCGTGTATGAATATCTTGTGTTCCTTTGCTTTCCATCAGTTAAAAAGAAAAAAGAGCAGAACCATGATTACGGCTGCAGCAATCGCCCTGTCCGCCGCGTTGCTCACGGCAGTGGTTAATTTTGCAGCCAGCGGCAATAGGATGCTCTCCGGTTTTCTGGGCAGTGACTACGGCCTGTATGGCAATGCCTATACGATGCTGCTGCTCATTCCAGCCGCATTTCTGGCAGCACTGATTATCGCCATGTCCGTAATTGTGATTTCCAATGCATTCCGCATGAGTGCAAATGAACGGATCTCCCAGTTCGGCACTTTAAAATGCGTGGGGGCAACCAAAAACCAAATATATAAAACTATAATGTATGAGTGTATCCTGCTGTGCACCGGGGCTATTCCTCTTGGTATTTTATTGGGATATCTCTTAAGCTTCGCCGGTATCGGGGTTGTGAACCTTTATATGGAAGAGCTGAATGTCCTGGTGCGCTCTATGATGAAGCAGGTCAATTTTCAACTTTCCTTTGTTTTTTCCCCTGCTGCCCTGCTGATTTCCCTCGTCATTTCCCTGGGAACAGTTCTTTTTGCCGCCATGCTCCCTGCCAGAAAGGCAATGGGCATTTCAGCCCTGGACTGTCTGCGAAACGGAGGGGAGACAGACACACAAGGATATAAGCACACAAAAATGATCCTTGATGCAAAGAGAAATATCGAATATCAGCTGGCCAAAAAAAACGTGTCAACTAACCGCAGGCGGATGCACTCAGCGGTTACGGCTTTTACCATCAGTATCATGCTGTTTGTCACTATGAGCGGGTTAAAGGAAATTGCAGGGGGGATACAATCTTATCTCTATCAGGACTACGGATGTACGGTAATTGCGGATTATACTGCAAAATTTAAAAATACGATTCATCCCAAAACCGGACGTAGGCAGCAGGAATGCGCTTATCCCATTGATGCAAAAACAGCGGAAGAGATTACAGAAAAACTTAAAGGTTACCAGGACACAGACATCTACGGAAGCGGGCAGGATTATTCCACCTACGCTGCTATTCTTACCCCCCAGGATTTAACAGAAGATATGCAGAAAGTCCTATTCCGGGAAACCGGTGAAAATCCGGAAATTATTTTGGATGTGGAGAGAATTATTCTGGATGACAAACATTACAGGGAAGTGTGCAAGCAGGCCAAAACAGCGTACGGCGGGATTATCCTGCTTAACGATTATAAATATAACGATAAGGGAACAGAACGGCACATTGCTCCTTTGTCAATGACTGTTTCCACACTGAAATTGGAAAAAGCGGACGGATGCCTGGATGATATAACGATTGACGGCGTGCTTAAAGCTTCGGAAATCCCAAAGGAGCTTATGTATCCAAATACAAATCCCATCCGGCTTATTGTCCCTTCTGAGGGAATCTCCCTGCGGGGATATAACTGGATGGCATCCCCGGAGGATGAGGATGGATTTATGGAATATGCCCGTGCCGTACTGGAAAGCTATTTCCCCCAAAACGGCATGGACTATGACAAAGCAGGGTACACAAGCAGAGTATATGGCGCACAGGACTTTGTAAAAATCATGAATATCGCAATTATCCTTGCCGCCTTTTTCCTCTATGCCTTTGTATTTCTCTTAGGATTGATTGGCGTACTGAATGTCATAAGCACTGTCAGTTTCCAGATTAAATTAAGGGCCAGGGAGCTTGCAGTTTTGCAGAGTGTGGGGATGCCATCCGAATCTGTACAAAAGATGCTCAATATAGAAAGTATCCTTTGCTGGGGGAAAGCGGTGATCGTGGGACTTCCAGCCGGTATGTGTATCGTTTTTATTATGATGCGCTGTGTAAAAATTCTATTTCCCGTTTCTTTCCATATGCCATGGGCAGCAATTATAATAACAATTTTAATCTCTTTTCTTGTAATGTGGGGAACGATACGGATTTCCGCAAGGGCATTAAAAAAGCAGAATATTATAGAGACCATCAGAATTTAAGGGAGACTAAAAAAATTGCCTGTGTGCATAGAAATGCCACAGGCAGTTTAACTCCGTCCATCACACGTTCCCCACATACACATTTTCCAGATACCTCCCAGCCGTCTTGGCAAGGCGGTACAGATGCTCCACATCCGTGGCTTCTCTGTCCTTCATGCGGTACTGTGGAAAAAAGCGGGTGATGTGGAGAGGAATTGAGGGACGTAAACTGGAAATCCATTCAGCCTGCGCCTCCATATCCTCAGGAGAATCGTTTTCTCCAGGTACAATCAGCGTAGTCAGTTCCACATGGCAGCTTTCCGCCGCTCTCGCAATAAAAGCTTTCACCGTCTCCAGATCTCCCCCAAGCTTCCGATAGTACTCCTCACGAAAGCCTTTCAGGTCAATATTCATGGCATCTATCCAGGGCAGCAGTTCCTCAAGCACTTGCTGGGAAGCAGTACCGTTGGTCACAAGAACATTAAGCATGCCGTATTCTCTCACCAGCCGGGCCGTATCACGGACAAACTCCCAGCCCACCAGAGGCTCGTTATAAGTATAAGCTACGCCAATATTCACTGTCTCTTTCTGTCTTTTCCACGTTAGCGCTATTTCCGCAAGCTGTCCGGGAGAGACATCCCTCACATTAATCTCTCCTTTGTCCATCATGGAAATCTCGTGATTCTGGCAGAAAGGGCATCTGAGGTTGCAGCCATAGCTTCCCACAGACAAGACCATACTTCCTGGATGATAATCCCGCAGAGGCTTCTTTTCAATGGGATCAGGCACCAAGGCGGTAATCCAGCCGTAATTTTTGCAGATAATTTCCCCACCTTCGTTTTTCCTTGCCCCGCACAGCCCCGTCTGTCCAGGCTCCAGTGCACAGTGATGCATACATACCTGGCAAATTGTTTTCATCAGAAATCCCCTCCTGTTCATCCAGCAGCTTATCCTGCCTTTATTATATCCGTAAAACCCCCTACTGACAACAGAAAAAAATCTCCACTTTTGCCCCGCCGGTTTCTTCCGAATTAGTAAGCAATACACTTCCGCCATGCCATTTGGCTATTGTTTTTGCAGAAAACAGGCCAATGCCATAATGCCTTCCGCCGCTTCTGCTTGCATCATCCATAAAAAACTGTTCTGTCCCGTGCAGCAATGCTTCTTTTGTAAAGCCGCTGCCCATGTCTTCCACCGTAAATGTCAGCTTCCCATCCTTTTCTTCCATAGAAATATGAATCGTTCCGCCTTCCACTGTATGTTCTGCCGCATTTATAATAATATTCATAACAGCTCTTACAACCAGATCATAAGCGACATCTGCCGTTTTACTGCTCCATTTCTCTTTCCAGTTAATTTTTAAACGGTAAACCTCCGCTAAGCCCAGGGTCTGTTTCCTGATATCCTCAAGAAGATCTGCTGTCCCTACCTTTTTTGTATTGTATAGATAACCATCTATAGATTGAGTTACTTCTATCAACGTCTGTACATAATTCTGTATCTGGGATGCACTGCTTATCACGTATTCCATATAATTTTTCTGTTCTTCTGTAAGGTCTGTTTCAGAAAGAAGCTCTGCATTACCTCTTACGACAGTAAGGGGTGTTTTAATGTCATGGGCCAACGCAGACATTTGTCTGTTTTTATCCTGCTCTGTCTGCCATTGTCGTTCCAGAGAATCTTTCAAAGCAAGTCTCATCTCATTTATTGACAAAAGGCAGTCATCAATCTCTTTCACTCCGCAGTAAGATACCTCATATTCCAAATCCTGATTCTTGATTTTCTCTGCCGCTTTCATTATCGGCTGAATTTTTTCCTTCATCTTTTTTCCAAAAAACATGGAAGGCAGTAAAATAATAACCATTCCACACAGAATAACCATAATTGTCATGAAGTTCTGCGGCTCTATGAAGTGTTCCCTCAAAAATGCCGACCGATACATTGGGGTCAGTCTGTACTGCAGGACAACATACTCCTTCGGACGGTAAATAACTTTATAAAAATACCTTCCTGATACAGCCCCCTGATTTGCCGCATTCCAGGCAATTTCAAGGGAGTTTTCCGACATATTTCCCTTAAGTTTCTCACCTTCCAAAGAAAAAATCACATAGCGGCAAAGCGGCGGTATCATATCCTCCGTCACTTCATCCGCCTCCTGAATCAAATCATATGCCTCATTAATTTTCCGTTCTGCGTAATTCGCCGGATAAATACGGCCTGTGTTTACAAGAAGGTTAAATATAAAAATTGTGCATACCCCCAAAGTGAACAGTGCCAAAAGCATAACCAGTACATATCTCATAAAGATTCTGCTCAATGTTCTTCTTTTTCCCATTTATATCCAATCCCCCAAACTGTTTTTATGGGCATACAATTATAGTCTGAAAACTTTAACCTAATATTTTTGATATGGGTTGTAATTGTATTGTCATTACTCTCGCTGTCAAATCCAAATACCTGCTCCAAAATCTGCTCTTTTGAAAAAATCTGCCCGCAGTTTCTGGCAAGAAACTCACAAATTTCATACTCCGTCTTTGTGAGGGGAATTTCCTTATTGTCAACCGTCATCTGTTTTAAAGATAGGTGAAAGCAGACACGCCCAAGAACCATTCTGACAGAATGCTCCCGATGTTCCCGTCTAAGATGCGCAGCAATTCTTGCACGGAGTTCCATAACCCCAAATGGCTTACAGATATAATCATCTGCTCCCAGGGACAATCCATTTACTAAACTGCTTTCTTCCGTCTTTGCTGTGAGAAACAAAATGGGACAGTCTACAAGTTCCCTGATTTTTAAGCACAGATAAAATCCGTCTATTCCGGGCATCATAATATCCAGCAAAATCAAATCATAATCAGTAATTTTTTCCATATTGATTTTTAGCGGGTTGCTCACTTTTGTAACGAAATGCCCATCTTTATTCAAAATATTCCCGATCAAATCAAGGATTGCCGCATCATCATCCACCACTAATATTTTCGCCATATTTTCCCTCTATTCCGATACTTTACTTCCCGTCCAATGAAAGGTCCACAAGAGATAATATACCATACTAATCACAGTAAAGATACAATATATTGGCATTACAGGCGTCGTTTTATTTATTGCACCGGATTCCCCCAAAGCAGTCTTTAAATACATGTACGGTATTCTGCCGGTCCAGGAAACAGGTATGTACTTCCAGATAAATTTCCCAAGATTTGTAAGCATCAGTGCACAGACAAGTCCGGAAACAATTCCTGCCCCAATGGACACTCCTTTTCCAAACTGGAAGGCAAAAACCGTCTGCCATATATAAAGGGGGATGCTGCTGCACCACATGAGAAAGGCGGCCATCATATATATTCCTATGCTCACTGTACTTCCCCCAAGGATTTTAGAAAAAGAAAACCAAAACAGTACTGTTGTCAATAATATGGAAAACAGGCTAAATATCAGAAGAAGCAAAATCTTTGACAGAAATGCCGCTGTCTTTTTTTGTAAGGTAAGCAGATTCTGGCACCCTCCGGCATTTTGTTCCTGCTCCATGATACTTGCAGTAAAAATACCAATGAGAACGGGAAATCCTGCTCCAATTGTCTGATAGAATGCAATTATTTTTGTATTCTCATTCCAGAAAGAAAATGAATAATACAGGAAAAACAACCCGCAAGTTAAAATCGGAATCAGAACATGGGCAAATATAATCGGAATCCCTTTCATTTTTAACAGGTCTGCGTGAAGATTCTTTCTAAACATTTCTATTTCACCTCTCTCTTGTCAAACCAATTTAAAAATAGAATTGCAGCAAAAACAAACCATATAAAAGATATACAAATGCCCGGAAGGACTACCTTTGTATCCAACAGCGAATTGCCGGCTTCCGCCCTGATTCCATTTGGCAATATATGAAGAAGCGGGCAGAGAATCCGCATCGGAATGGATGAGGCAAACAGATACCATTTTCCTGTTGGTGCAAGGATTGTACCGCCAACCGTAAGAAACAGGGAAATTAATACTTCCGTAATCATTCCAAAGCGCTCACTGAAAAATAAAAATAATGGTATCTCCCACAACTGTGCAACCGTAAGTACGAATACTGCAATAATTGCCCCGCCTAAGGGAACACAAGTTGTGAGCAGAAATCCTCCTAAAAAAGCTCCTAAAAATATAATACAATTTGACGCCAGAATCACACATGCCATATAGATAATTTTACCCAGCATCAATTTTCTTTTGCCTGCAGGAAGTGTCATCAAATTATAATAGCCTGTTTTTTTCTCCTGCGTCACAGAAAGATAGCAGATAATGGCAATCATTCCGGGCAGCAGCAGTGTATACCACCAGTTCCATACACTTTCCGCATATGCATTTGTCATTCCTAATGTAAGCACAAATGCCAAAGCAAATGTAACTATGGGGAACCCCCAGATAAATACCCTGCCCATGGACTTTCTTGTTTTCAGATATTCCGCCTTCACAATATTAATCATAAATTTCACCAGCCTTTTTATTTTGTCTCACAACATCCATAAAGAGTTCTTCCAGATTCTGCCCTTGTTTAAAGGGACCTTCGTATCCTAAAATACCACTTGAAATAATACCCACATAATCTGCCATTAACTGCACTTCCGATAGAATATGGCTGGAAAGTATGACCGTAATTCCCTGTGCCGAAAAGGAACGTATCAGTTCCCGAAGTTCTTCTATTCCCATTGGGTCTAACCCATTCATAGGCTCATCTAATATTAAAAGCTTCGGTTCTCCCAATAATGCCATGGCAATGCCAAGTCTCTGTTTCATCCCCAAAGAAAACTGCCCTGCTTTCTTTTTCCCTGTATTTCCAAGGGAGACAATTTGTAATACCTCATCTATCCTTTTTTCATCCGTCCCAAGCAGTAACGATCTGACTTTCAGATTTTCCCTTGCAGATAAATTTTCATAAATCGGCGGATGTTCAATCAGTGCCCCAATCTCCGACAACATATCTCTGCTCCATGGTTTTCCATTAAAGTAAATCTCCCCTTCATCAGGCTTTAAAATACCGGTAACCATTTTTAAAATCGTAGACTTTCCAGCTCCGTTTGGCCCAAGCAGCCCATAGACTTTCCCCTTTACTATATTGAGTGAGACTTTATTTACCGCCTTCTGTTTCTTAAATGACTTGCAGAGTTCTGCAGTTTGAAGCATCATCTCCATACTTATCATCCCTTCTTTCTAGTTTTTGTGAAAAAAGCATAACAAGAAAAAATAAAGAATTTATAAAGATTTCTACAGTTTCTAAACATCTAGTTCAACGAAAAACGTCCCTTCATTTACTGACTGTTTATATACTTCTACAGGCACAACCGTATTTCACAATAGAAATTGAACTTTCCACTTGACACCCCCGAACTTTTGTGATAGTATTACTATCACAAAATAAATATCTACATCACGCCTAGCTATTTTCTTCATTGCTTGCAGGAATAAAGGGGGGATTCCATGGGAGAATCTGAAATCCGAAAACAGCAAATGCAAAAACGCACCGAAAAAATTCTTCATGCCGCTTTAGAACTTTTTTGTGAAAGGGGAATTGAAGATACATCCATTGAGGCGGTGGCAAAAAAAGCCGGCGTGGGGCCGGCCACAATATACCGCTATTTTGAGACCAAAGCAGAACTTGCCATTTCGGCAGGCACCTCCTACTGGCAAAGAATTGCACACAAATATGCAGGGACTCTATCCGGGGAAATCTATCAGGAAATGACAGGAGACAGCCAGATGCAGTGTATTTTCCACCTTTTTGAGGAAATTTTCAGAAATGAAACCCTGTTTTTGAAATTCTTACAGGAATTTGATATTTTTGTGCGGAAATATAAGATTCCACAAAAACGGCTGGCAGAGTATGAGGAAGAAATTTTAAACCTGAAACCTTATGTGACAAAAGCCCTGGAAAAAGGGTTGAAAGATAAAAGCCTTTCTTTCTCCTATACCGTTGACGAAGTGTATTTTACCGTTATGCACATGGTGCTTAGCCTGATGCAGAAACTTGCCTACAACGGCAGTATCCTGTCCTCCGACCAGCACATTGATTTGTCATTGCAGGTAAAAATCGCAGGAGAATTGCTTTTAAAAGGTCTCAGGAACTGTTAAAAAAGAAAAATCGGAGGGTATGGCATGAAATCGTTATCTACAGGAAAAATATGGCTTTTTGCGGCAGGACAGTTCGGCTGGTCTTTACTGTCGGGATTAATTTCAAACTGGCTGGTCTATTTTTATCAGCCGGACGAAGCGTCTATCGCCCAGGGACAGACTATATTTATCCCCCAGGGGCTGGTGGTTTTGGGAATTTTTACCGTAATTGGAGGCATCACCGCTTTTGGACGGCTTTTTGATGCAATTACAGACCCGTGGATTGCTTCACTCTCCGACCGGTGCACTTCCGAAAAAGGCAGGCGCATTCCCTTTTTAAAATGGGCATCCCTTCCCCTGGCAATTTCCACCGTACTTGTTTTCTGGTCTCCGGTAAATGAGAACAGCCAGTTAAATGCCGTCTTTTTGTTTGTTATGGTCATGGCATACTATCTGTCCATCACAGCTTACTGCACCCCCTACAACGCCCTGATTCCGGAACTGGGGCACAACCAGACAGAGCGGCTGAATATCTCTACCGTAATCTCTTTCACCTTTATCGCAGGCACAGCGGTGGCTTATCTTGCCCCTGTCATTTGGGGCCTGTTCATCCCTGCCTTTGGGCGGGTAAATGCCGTCCGCATAACTTTTGCCATTATGGCGGTGATTGCCTTTGTGTGTATGCAGATTCCGGTGTGGTCTATCCATGAAAAAGATTACGTCAACACCGTCCCCTCAAAGGATACAGCGTTTTCCTCCCTTGCCTCCACCTTTAAAAACGGGGAATTCCGCAAATTTGTGGGCTCGGATATTCTCTACTGGATTGCCATTACCATGTTCCAGACTGGACTTCCCTTTTTTGTCACAAGCCTGTTAAAACTTCCGGAAACCATGACCACCCTGTATTTTGTAGGTATGACCGGGCTCTCCCTGGTATTTTATATTCCCATAAACAAACTTGCCCCAAAGTTTGGAAAAAGGAAACTGATATTAGGCGCTTTTGGAATATTTGCACTGTCCTACTTATACACCGGATTTTTAGGAAAAATTTCTGTGATTTCCCCCAATGTGCAGGGGCTTATTCTTATGGTAACGGCATCCCTGCCCATGGCGGTGTTTGGGATTCTCCCCCAGGCTGTTGTCGCCGACATTGCCCAAAGCGACGCCAAACGCACTGGGAGCAACCGGGAAGGCATGTTTTATGCTGCAAGAACTTTTGCCTTTAAACTGGGGCAAAGCCTGTCCATGCTGTTATTTACAGCCATTTCCACCATAGGCGGCACAGCCGGGACGGGCTACCGTATTGCCGCATTTCTTGCCGCAGCTTTCTGCCTCCTTGGAGGAATTTTATTCCTTTTTTACAATGAAAACAAAATTAACCAGGATATTTTATAGGAGAACCCGGAAATGGAAAAAGGAACCCTGCAGGACATACTGCTGCTGGAAGAAGAATATTGTAATCAGATGGAAACTGTTGTAAAGCCCTATCTCTCAGCGCGAATGACAACAGAATACTGTGAACGTGAGCCTGGGAAAAAGATATTCTATGCCCGCTGCCTTAGTGACCAGCCAAAGGGCGTGGTCATTCTCTCCCACGGTTACACAGAAACCATAGAGAAACATCTGGAAAACATTTACTATTTTCTAAAGAATGGTTATCATGTTTTTATGCCGGAACACTGCGGCCATGGAAGGAGTTACCGGATGTGCCGCGATGTGGAGGATTTATCCCTGGTCCACGTAGATGATTACCGCAGATACATAGAAGATTTACTGTTTGTAAGCCATATGGCAAAAAAAGCCTATCCAAATTTCCCCCTGTGCCTTTACGGCCATTCCATGGGCGGGGGAATTGCCGGGGCTGCCGCCGCCAAAGAGCCGGAACTGTTTTTTAAAATAGTATTGTCCTCCCCCATGATTCGCCCAAGCAGCAAACCCGTGCCCTGGAGACTGGCCTGCCTTATAGCAAAGGCCCTCTGCACCTTGGGAAAAAGCGAAGCGTATATCATGGGACAGCATCCCTATGACGGCCTGGAAGCGTTTAAGGACAGCGCCTCTGTGTCAGAGGCAAGATTTCATTATTATCAAAAAATACGGCAAAACCAGCCTTACTTTCAAATGAACGGCGCCTCCTACGGCTGGCTTTTGCAGACGGCAGGACTGAATCGGCATCTTATGAAAAAAGCCTGGAAAAACATTACCTGTCCCGTTTTGGTATTTCAGGCAGGACAGGAATCCTTTGTCTCAAATAAAGAGCAGGTGCGTTTTGTGAAAAAAATAAACCGGCAAAAAAAGAGCGGAGCAAAACTTGTCCTGGTTCCCGGAGTAAAACATGAAATTTTTAATGCAGGCGCAGAAGTATTGGAGCATTACTGGTTTAAAATTTTAAACTTTTTCTCCTTATACAGTGAATCTGCCATATCCATGGAAGACCCCCCCGAAAACCTTTGAATGCCAAATCAATTTTATTTATCAAATCCTCCTTCGGGAACAGAGGTATCAAAAAAATCATTCACATCCCGTTTTGTATAAGTATTCTGGTATTTCATAATCATACATGACAGCAAAAGCAGAAAATGATCCGAATCATAGTCCAGATTATGGCTTAAAACAGATTCTATCTTATTCAGTTTATTTAATACCGTATTCCGGTGAACATACAGAATCCTGGCTGTATGTTTCACATTTTTCTCACAGGAAAGATATGTAAATAAAAACTCCAGAAGATTATTGTTGTTTTCCCTGTCATAATAATACAGCCTGATAATATCCGGATGCGTCAGATAAAGAAAGTTATCCGTGTTATGTGTTTCCACATAGTTCTGGGCACACAGATGAATTACATAGTAGGCATTATACTGCCGGTAAGTGTAAAGCCTTTTGAGGGAAGGAGGAATCTCCAGCCCGTTTCCCAGATCTATGGATGCAGCGGCGGTCAGGTAAAGCGTCCGCAGCATTTCCGGAAAACGGCTCACATAGCTTACCCCCGCCTCCATGCCAAAATGAACAAGCAGCTCTGAAAAATCTCCATAAGAAATGTCTAAAATGTCATAAGCCTCCTGTTCCTGTGAGTACAGGACAATCCATTCCTTTCCGTCAAAAAACAGATTGGTATCTGGAAAAAACTCTTCCAGGGCCTGCTGAATTTCCAGCATACGGCCATTATGCTGGGGATATGAATGCCGGAGGATAATACAGGCAATGTACGTGTGTACAGGAAAGGGAAACTCTTTCATACGAAGACCTATCTCTGCGGAGTCTGTCATACGCATAAACATTATATCCTTCCAAAAATTCTGGTACATCTGCACCATAGCAGGCTGCTGCACCGCAGATTTTCCGGAAAGAATGTCTGCCAAAAGCTGCACCGCTGCCTGCACAGAAGTATTGAGAAAAAGCAGATTCACCCGCCTGTCTGTGCTGGGAAGGTCTTTTGGCATTTCACCCTCCCTGCATATAAGATATGTACACTCATCATACACCATGCCGCTTGTGCAGGCGGCTTTCCAGTCAGAAACGGAACCTGCAAAAACCGTGCCTCGCTTTGGTTCGGCGGGAGGAGGAAGCAGGAACAAAATCCCCTCCTCCGGCGCACAATCACAAAGGGCGTTTCTGCACTCCAGGACAACATGATGCAAACTCTGAGACAATTCTTCAAAAGTCATTGATTTTTCCTCCAAGGTATAAGATGTGTTTTTCAAGCCTTCTTTAATTATAACAGTATTGGAAAAGAATAAAACCTCAGCGGCTAAACAATGTGTAAATATCACAAAGAATATGCATTCAGCATAGAAATGACTCTATCCTCCGTAAAAGCATTGAAAAACAAATAACGGCTTGGTACAATCGATGTAATAAAATTGGGACAAGAGGTGTCATTGTTATATGGAAAAAGAAGTTCTGATATGCTGTGAGAACCGTAAAATTTATGGCGTTGCCTCTATTTTGGCGGACAATAAAAAGATGCCTGTGGTAATTTTCAGCCACGGCTATAATGGGAGCGCAGACAGTTTTGAAAAATATGCCGGATATTTCCTGGAAAAAGGAATTGCCTCCTTCCGCTATGATTTCTGCGGCGGATCGGTACATTCCCGAAGCAGTATGGCAACCACAGATATGACTATTTTTACAGAAAAAGAGGATTTAATGGCCGTCATTCGCACTGTCAGAAATTGGGAATGGGCAGACCCCAAAAACATCTTCCTCTTTGGTGAAAGCCAGGGCGGCCTGGTCAGCGCCCTCACAGCAGCGGAGCCAGAAGTTATTCTCCGGGGCCTGATTCTGCTGTACCCTGCTTTGTGCATTGCAGATAACTGGAACAGTAAATTTCCCCGGGATGAGGATATCCCCCCGGAAGAAGATTTCTGGGGCATGAAGCTGGGAAAAGTTTTTTTTGCCTCTTTACGGAACGTGGATACTTTTTCCTCCATCAGCCATTTCCATGGGCCCGTGCTCATTATGCATGGTGACAGGGATGCCGCAGTTCCGCCGGAATACAGCAGGCATGCAGCTAGGGTATATTCCCATGCACAGATTAAGATTTTTCCTGGGGAAGGACACGGCTTTACCGAAGAAGGGACAAAGCAGGTAATGGAACTGTCCCGGAACACGATTTTAAAATGGATTCTGCCTGAAAAGTAATATATCCAGGCAATACGCTGAATGGGGGATAAAAAGTAATGCGAAATATGAAACTGGCAGTAAAAATCAGCAGTATCGTCATTATCATTCTGACACTGGGACTTATTATATTATGGCAGGCTATAAACGCCCGGGTTTCTTCTCTTATGAAAGAAGAAATATTAAAGGAAATGAACGATGCAGTGGAAACCAGAAGTGAAATTGCAGAGCAGTATGTCCGGTCTGCCGAGGCATATATCATAGGTTACGGGCAGTCTCTGGAACTTCAGGAAGCTTTAATGGAGCCTGGCAATGTCCAGGCAGCAGAAAAAGCGCAGCAATTTACCGACAATTATGCCCTGGTGAATCAGAATCTGGAAAATGTGTATCTGGCCGACTACAATTCCACTGTTCTGGCTTCTTATGTCAAGGGGCCTGTGGGCAAGACCCTCCGGGAAGGAGATGCCCTGCAGCAGTTAAGAAACGAAGTTTTTGATTCCCATGAAATATGGAACACAGGGATTATGGCCTCTCTTTCCACAGGAGAACAGGTGGTTTCATTGTATTATCCCATCTTTGACGGGGAAACACCCCTGGGCTATGTGGGCGGAGCTATCTATTCAAAAAATTTGCGGGAAACCCTAACCAGCTTGACAGTCGACAGCGGCGAAACACAGATGAACTACATATTGTTAGACACGGAAAAAAATACATACATTTTCTGTGACGAAGAAGAAGCCGTAGGTTCCGCCGTAGAAGAGGAAAATATATTAAAGATAATGGAATTAGCACAATCCAAAGACGGATTTTACGAATATATGGAAAATGGCAGAGAAATGATGGCGGTTTATCAGTATATGCCTGAAAGGCACTGGGTTCTTGCAGCGGTGGTTGACTGTGCCCAGATCTATGCCCCAATTCACAACCTGTCAGCTGCACTGTCCCTTATCTGCATCGTAATACTGGCCGTTATCTCCGCCTGCGTATGGATGGCCGGCCGACTCATAGCGAAAGATATTGTAAACATATCCCATATCATCGAAGAAATAGGGACTTTGGATTTGACGCTTAAAAACAAACTGGATCCTTATGTTGCCCGCAGAGACGAAGTGGGGCTGATAGCCAAAGCTACTCTGTACTTAACGGAAACGGTGAGCCATACCGTAGGGCTTATCAAAGAAAAAAACACCGATTTCATAGATACCTCCGATTCCCTGTACTCAGGAGTAACTGTCACAAAAGATGCAGTGGAAAATGTGGAAAAAGCTATTGGGGAAATTTCAGACAGCGCCGTTCAGCAGGCCGGCGAAACCCAGGAGGCAACAAAAAGTGTGCTGCATCTGGGTGAAATCATAAAAAAAACCATGGCGGAGACAGAACAGTTAAATGAAAATGCCGGCAACATCCGCCACACCAGCGATGATATGCGAAACACAGTAAAAGCTTTGTCTACGGTAAACCACAGTACGGAAAAAACTATTGAGGATATCAGCGCACAGATTTTGTCTACCAATGAGTTTGCCCAGAAAATTAAAGATTCTTCCCAACTGATAGCCACAATTGCAGAACAGACCAATCTGCTTTCTCTCAATGCATCCATTGAGGCTGCCCGTGCAGGAGAACAAGGAAAAGGCTTTGCTGTTGTGGCCGGAGAAATCCAAAAACTGGCGGAGCAGTCAAACAACTCAGCAAAACAGATAGACAGCACTATTAGCACATTGCTTTGCGAATCTGATAAAACTGTGTTTTCCATGAATGAAACAAAAAAGATTATTCTGGAACAAAGCCGGCAGCTTTCCCATACAGAAGACATGTTTATGAAGATATACCAGGAATTTGAGATTCTTAACCAAAAAGTTACTGCAATTTATAATTTTGTGAAAGAAATGGATAAAGAAAGACTGGCTGTGGTGGAGGTTGTACAAAGCCTCTCCTTTATTGCCGAAAGCAATGCGGCGGGCACCCAGGAAACCCTGGCATCCATGGATTTAGTACGGGAAATGATAAAAGACACAATAGACATTTCTGAAAGCTTAATCGCTACCTACAATGAAATGGAAAAAAGCGTCAGCGGATTTTCCGTCTGAACGCTTCTCTCCGTCCTCTATACGCCTGCTGCATGGGAAAGATTATTAACCCAATCCTTTTCGTACCTCCGCCACCCTTTGGGCAAACTCTCCGAAAAACTCCGAGGTTTCAAAATCTTTCCCATACATCTGGTTTAAAACAAAAAGATTTCTGCTTTTAACCATCTCTTCCCCTGGTCCGTCTCCCGCCTGGGCAAAGTCCCTGCGAAAATCATGCCACAGTATTAAAAATTCCTGGTAATCTTTGATTTCCGGCACTCCCAGCCATTTTTTCACCTTGACTTTGCTGCGGTTTTCCTTGGCACAGGCATCTTTTAGCATAAAGTAAAAGAGACGATTATCCTGATACTGCCTTCCCAGTGGAAACAGGCGGCACAGCCCCGGCCGGAAAGCATGGATACTGCACCTCTTTTCCCCATCCAAAAACCCGCAGGTTTCTTCCTTTCCCTGCATTTTCAAATTGGGCAAAATCATTCCCTCAGAGATGTTTAGCTCCAGGTGGCTTTCCAACAGTTCCTCCAGGGTTTTGTGCAGATGAGTCTTTAAGAGATGCACGTCGTATGGGTCTAAAAGTATCGACTCCCCCATGCCCTGGCAGCAGGAAAAACACCCTTTGCAGTCTCCGCAGTCAGCTTTTACCATATCGTTTATCTCATATAATTGGTGTGGTGTATCCATGTGTCCTCCTTAAATATCTTCAGGATTTTTTCGCCCCAAGTCCATTCACTGTCTCATCAATCTCCATCTGCATCTCCCTGGCCTTATTGTCCTGGGCAATGGCCCGCAAAATCAAATTCACATCCTCTGGGGAAAACATGCCGATAGCTTTTGCCAAATCTCCTATATTATCCCTGTTTACTTTCAGGCATCCCCCTTTAGATAAAGGAATGGTAATCACATTTTTCTCATCTGACACATCACCAAGGGTAATCTGCTGCTTTTTGTCATCACAATGGAAAATGACACCCTTATAATTAATCACACCGCTTTCATCTGCAAGGAAGGAATAGGGGGCCTTCTTTTTCCCCTGGAGCATATCCGTAAAGGTACTGCCCCGCTGGGGGGTGGCTGCCTCTATGACATTCTCATCTCCACTGTCATCCGCCCCATTGATAAGGGCTGTCTTTTCCGAATCACTGGACAAAAGCTGTTTATCCTTTTCTTTGGCAATTCTCTCCCGCAGTTCCTCTTTAAAGGCATCCAAAGTATCGTCTATATCTTCCATTAGCTTATCCCACTCTTCAATGGAAAACTCCCCGCCCCCTGTCTGGATTTTCGGCGGCCCGTTTTTTACCCTGTCTTCCACAAATTTATAAAATTCCAGCAGGGCCTCTTCCATGGTCTTTCCCTTATCTGCAGGGGAATCTGAATCTTCCGGGTTTTCTAAATCAACCTCCGTAAAAGTCCCGTCATTTAAAAACTCCCTGGTATTCTCCCAGCATTCCTTTGCCAAAAGCTCCACCGGGTTTGTGGAATCCTCCGGAACTTCTAATGGGTTCACCATATACCCCTGCACTGTTCCGTCCTCATTTTTCTGCTCAATATATACTTTATGCTGGTCTAAAATAGTCTTTGCTTTCAAGGAAAAACCGGAAAGGGCATAAAGTTTCACCTGGTCACTCTGTGCATATGAAATATGTTTCACCTCACACTCCACCGTGGACTCGGCATGGATTCTCCCGGTATCGCTCACCGCAAGTATGCTTGAAATTTTACCGGAATGGTAATCCACCTGGACACTCCCAGCCCTTTTTGTCTGGGTATCTTTTTCCTCCTGGCATTCACCGGATTTATTCTCCTGAGCTTCCGCCACACTGCCAAAACTTTTTTTCTCTTCCTCCGCTTTTCCTTTCTGGCGGCTCCCTGCTATCTTTTCCATAAACGCTCTGTTTCCAATTCCGTTTACTGTCATGTTTTCTCCTCCTGAAGCTTTTTTCTCAACATTTCCCTGCCCCGTTTTAACCTGGTCTTTATGGTATTTTCCGGTTCTTCCAATGCCTGGGCAATCTCCTTTATAGAGTAATCCTCATAATAAAACAAATACAGGCAGATTCTGTACATATGGGGCAGCTCCAACAGACTCCACAGCGTTTCATCTATATCCACATAGGGATTTTTAAAACTGTCTTTATCCTCCAAGGATAACTCTTCCATCCGTATGGTGCTGCTCCATCTGCTCTTTAACACATCCCGGCACAAATTTAAGGTCGTCCTTATCATCCACGCTTTCTCATGGTCCAAAGATTCAAACCCAGGCTGATACTTTAACAGGCGCAGAAATACTTCCTGCACCACATCCTCAGCATCTGACTTTGTTTTCATCTGTGTAAACGCTATCCGGCAGCATGGGGCATAATAAGTTTTAAAATAGTTTTCCAACTCTCTGTTAGTCATAACTTATTTTCCTCTCTACTAATAATACGAATCAAACCTGAAAAAAGTTTCACCACATCTAAAAATATTTGCTATACTATATAGGAATTCATTCAAAAAAGGCGGTAATATCTATGAATCAGACAAAAAACAGAACAACAAAAGGAATTATCTCTGTCATCTGCGCAGGGTTCTTTTTTGCACTGATGACATTTTTCGTACGGCTTTCAGGAGATCTTCCCACCATGGAAAAAGCTTTTTTCCGCAATGCCGTGGCTTCTCTTGTATCCCTTGTCATGCTCCTAAGAAGCAGTGAGGGCCTTCACATGAAAAAGGAAAGCCTTCCTTCCCTTTTTCTCCGGAGTTTCTTTGGCACCACAGGATTAATCTTCAATTTTTATGCCATAGACCGATTAAATATCTCCGATGCCAATATGCTAAATAAACTCTCCCCCTTTTTTGCCATTATCGCCTCCTATTTCATCTTAAAGGAGAAGGCATCGGCAAAAGAGTGGGCTGCCGTGGCCATAGCTTTTGCAGGCTCACTGTTTATTATAAAACCCTCTTTTGAACTCACATCTGTCTATGCGCTCATAGGGGCCTTAGGAGGGCTTGGTGCGGGAATTGCCTACACCTTTGTGCGGAAACTGGGAAAAATGGGGGAGAGAGGCCCTGTGATTGTCATGTTCTTTTCCACTTTTTCCTGCCTTGTCACTCTTCCTGGTTTAATTATTCAGTTCAAACCCATGAGTTCTGCCCAGTTTGCCACACTCCTTTTGGCCGGTATATCTGCCACGGGAGGCCAGCTCTGTATCACCCGAGCCTACACATTTGCCCCGGCAAAAGAAATCTCCGTGTTCGACTATACCCAGGTGATATTTGCTGCACTATTAGGATTTTTCTTTTTAGACCAGATACCAGATGTTTACAGCGTAATTGGCTATATTATAATTATCGGATGCGCCGTCTACAAATGGACATTAAGAAAAAGAACTACTTCTTAAAGTCCGTAATAAGAGAGGTGGTTCCCAGGATGCAGATAAAATCTGCCTCCTGTTTTATTACATATTCATATGCTTTTTTTACCCCCTCTATATAACAATATCCCCCTGCCCTTTTGGCCTGATTTTCAGAAAAATGATAATGTGGGTTTTGGGTGGAGGTAAACACCATTAGAGCCGCATCCTCCTGTAAGGCCGATGCCACACCAAGATAATCCTTGTCTTTCGGAATTGCCAGAATAACCGCCAGCTTTTTGTGGGGGACTTTGGCAATTACCTCCCTTAACATGGGAACGCTGGCAGGATGAATACAGGCATCTAACAAGGTTAAAGGCTGTCTGTTCACGATTTCCATTCTCCCAGGGTAATTGATCTTTCCCAAAAATTCCCTTCCCCTGCCGCATTCTAAAGTTCCGCAGATTTCTTCCCCCAAAGCCAGCGCAAGGGCACAGTTTTTTGCCTGATGGGTTCCAAAGAGAGGAATTTTCATGGCCTCATACCTTGCTTTTGGAGTAATCACATCAAACTCCATTCCCTCACTTGTAAAAGCTATATTTTGGCAGAAAAAATCCTTTCCGTACTGTCTGACCTTTACCCCGCATTCCTTAGCCCTCTTCAAAAAAATCCGGTTTACGCTCTCCTGCTGCTCCGCTAAAAACACAAATTTTTGTCCCGGCTGTATTGCCCGGCTCTTATCCCCGGCGATTTCCTCTATAGTCTTTCCCAGTTCCCTGGTATGCTCCTTAAATATCGGAGTGACAATACTGTAGTCATGCTTAATATTTCTGGTATCATCATAGCGGACTCCTTTTCCGCACTCCAGCACATGAACCTTTGTATGTTCCTCCCGAAACCAGGAAAATGCCAGGGCCAGAATAATTCCCACAGGGCTTACATATTCCCCCTGCCCTGTAGGGATATTGCGAAACCGCTCCTCTATTTTTCCCGCATATTTTAGAAACTTTTCCTCGTTAATCACGGTTTGATTCACCCGGATTCTCTCACAGAAATCTGTAATATGGGGGCTTGTGACAAGGCCGGTCTTCATCCCCCCGGACTGCAGGAAAAGAGAGAGCATGTGGCTTACAGAGCCTTTTCCCTTGCTGCCTGTGACTAAAATATTTGTCCCAAAACACAAATCTTCCAGGATTTTTTTTGTCAATACCGGATTTCTTTTTTTCCTATCCGGGTCATTGTAATTTAAATAGGGCTGAGCTTTTAAATACGACTCATAAATAAAATCTATAGCTTCCTGTTTTGTATGAAACATGTTACCGGCTCCCTGCATATGCAATTATTTTTCCTGCCAGATTCACTCTGCAGGCCCTCTCCATGCCCTCAATCCCCGGCGTCACATTTATCTCACAAAACATGTAATCGTCCTCCCCAAAAAGCAAATCCACCCCCAGCAAATCTAACTCTGTCTTCTCATAGATTTCCTTTCCGATTTCCCGAATCCTGTCATTGATCTCATACTCCGCCACACTGCCCCCCAGGGCAAAATTAGCCCGGAATCCCTCTTTTGCCCTGCGCTCCATGCAGGCTAAGACTTCCCCCTTCATCAGAAAAAAACGCACGTCCCTTCCATAACTGCTTTTTATAAACTCCTGAAACAAAAGTTCCCCTTCCCTGTATTTTCCTTTGATTTCTTCGTATTCCCTCTTTCCGGAAATCAGATAAACTTCCCGTCCCTGGGAACTTAAAAGCCCTTTTGCCACAAAGGGGACCCCCACAAAATCTGCAATCTCTTCGTAGGAAATCCCCTGCCTGCCCAGAACATACCTGGGAAAACAAAGGCTTCCCCCTGCCAGGCTGATAAGTTCATTGGCCTTATTGACAAACCGGTTCAGCCCCTCCAGTTTGTTGTACTGCCGCTTTGCCAGCCCGTTGATGCAGTCTTTGATTACCCCGAACTTATATCTGTTGATAACAAAGTCCACATCCTCTAATTTTTTCCTCCGGTGAATCAAAGTACCGTCCACAACCGCCGTATCTTCCACCCCTACAGGGAATAATGTAAGCCCTGCCTTTTTTGCCTCCTCTAAAAGTCTTGCGGTGGTGTAGGCGTTTCCCATATCTGTATATTTTTCAATCAAATAACCTTTCATATCCTGCCTCTTTATTCCTGGGAGCAATGGGAAAAACATGCTCATGGATATTTGCTTCCGCTGGAATACTGTTCATTAACTTTATGGTTCTCCCCTGTTTTCCCTTACAGAAAAGAAAGCAGCTTTTCCACCTCATCCTCCTGTGTGGCCCAGCTTGTGGCAAACCGCACAACCGTATGGCTTTTATCCAAAGCTTCCCAGAAACTAAAGGAAACCTCCTCCTTAAGTTCTTCCATCTTTCTGTTTTCCAAAACCACGAATAACTGATTCGTGGGAGAGTCTATATAAAAAGAATATCCCATATTTCTAAGCCCCTCCCGAAGCATTCCGGCTGTCTTGATTCCGTTCTTGCCGCACTCTAAATACAAGCCCTCTGTAAACAGCACGTCAAACTGGACACCCAGCATCCAACCCTTTGCCATCAGAGCCCCGCTCTGTTTTACAATGGTAAAAAAGTCTTCCGGCACAAATCTGGGAAAAACCACGGCCTCCCCCATCATTGCCCCTGTCTTCGTCCCGCCGATATAAAAAACATCACAGTTTTCTGCAATCACTTTAAGGGTTACATCTGTACCTTTTGCCGCCAAGGCATAAGAAAGCCTTGCCCCGTCCAGGTACAGAGGAATCTTATATTCCCGGCACACCTTAGAAAGCTCTTCCAGTTCCTGTCTTGTATACAGCGTCCCGTACTCGGTGGGATGGGAAATATACACCATTCCAGGCTTCACCATATGAGGGTGATTTTCATCGCCGTAAAAACCCAAAAGATATTCTCTCACATCCCCGGCATAGAGCTTTCCGTCCCGATTCCCAATGGCAATTACCTTGTGTCCCCCGGCTTCCACTGCACCTGCCTCATGAAGGCTGATATGGCCGCTGTCCGGTGCAAGCACTCCCTGAAAGGGACGTAAAAGCCCCCGGATAACGGTTGCATTTGTCTGGGTTCCCCCCACTAAAAAATGAATTGTTGCCTCCGGGCAGCCGCAGGCCCCCCGAATCTTTTCCCTTGCAGATTCACAGATGGCATCCGTCCCATAACCAGAATACTTATGAAAATTAATTTCCGAAAGCCTCTTTAATATTTCCGGGTGCGCACCCTCCATGTAGTCACTGTCAAAATGCAGCATCGAATTCCTCCTCTTTCTATTACTGTCCATAACTAAATACAAAAATAGCGGAAAACCTTAATTTTAAAGGCTCTTCCGCTATTTTCCACTCATGAGACATCGGGGATTCGAACCCCGGACAACTTGATTAAAAGTCAAGTGCTCTACCAACTGAGCTAATATCCCATACTTATTGAAACTGGGCTAACCAGATTCGAACTGGTGAATGCAGGAGTCAAAGTCCTGTGCCTTACCGCTTGGCGATAGCCCATTAACTTGTCCTTCCGCCGTTACCAGCGAAGGTGGATACAGGGATTCGAACCCTGGGCCTCCAGAGCCACAATCTGGCGCGCTAACCAACTGCGCTATACCCACCATATATTTATTTCCAAAAGAAAACTGTCACTGCAAACAGCAACAAAATGTGCTCGAAGGGATTCGAACCCCCGACCCACGGCTTAGAAGGCCGTTGCTCTATC